>JBILBU010000001.1:0-167923 GCA_044353505.1 Chitinophagaceae bacterium
CAAGAAAATATTGAATCAACGCACGCTGTAACTTTGCTCCTCGCCCCTTGTACAAAGGAAAACCACTTCCAGTTATTTTTACACCAGTCTGAAAATCGACCAAATCGTAGGTTGTAATAAGATCCCAGTGCGGAACAGCACCGTCATAGAGCAATGGAGTCTCGGCAGATTGCCTTACCACCTGATTGTCTTCTGCACCAATACCTGCTGGTACAATTTCATTAGGGATATTTGGAAGACGAACGAGCAGCTTGCTCAGCAGTTCTTCGGTTTCTGCCAATTGAGCAGCAAAACCATCAATTGCTTCTTTCAATTCAGCTACCTGATTCTTACTGGCCTCGGCCTCCTCTTTGTGGCCTTGGGCAATTAATACCCCAATGGCCTTAGATGCTGCATTACGTTTCGCAAGAAGATCATCAGACTGGACCTGTAATTTTTTACGAAGGTCATCAGCGTCCAGCACCCGATCTACAAGATCAAGCTCTTTAAAGTTTTTCTTTTTCAAGCCTGATAGTACGTTTTCCTTTTGGCTGCGAATGAATCCTAACTGAAGCATTATATCCCTTTTTTTGCGAAGATAAGCAATCAACCAAGAAGCCCGCACCGGTTGCATTGTAATCTTGATTAGCTTTGTAGCATGATGACATCAGATGATCTGCAGGCCAGGTGGTGGAAATTGGAGGAAAAACTCATGGGCAGGTTTGATAAAAAGCCTGACATGGAAGCAATCTTGTTTCTCATCGGGATTCAGGAAGTGGGTGGAACTGGCCACAGTTTTACCAAAGAGCAAAAACAAGACCTCATGCATGTGGCCGTCTGTACCTTGCTTTCCCCTGGGGGATATTATGAACACGAAGGATGGGATGAAGATGGATGGCCCCACTTCAAGCAAATAAAGGAATTGCCAGTGATGCACATGATAGAGCAGGAAAATTTCATGAAAGACCATGTGCTCTTTTACTTTGCCGAACACAAATTTCTATGAATAGATACAAATGCTCATGCATTGCCTTGCTCTCACTGTTAACCATTCAGTTTACTGCGATTGCACAGCCTACAGGTAAAGTGAAAAAATCAGATTTAAAGAAGGATGTATTGATCCAAACCGATTCAGGAAACATCGTTATTAGATTAAGTGACGCTACCCCAATGCACCGAGATAATTTCATCAAGTTGGTCCGCTCAGGTTTTTACAAGGGTATCGGCTTTCATCGGGTAATTGCAGGATTCATGATTCAAGCGGGAGATGAGAAGAGCAGACAAGATCCAGACAGCACCAAGTTTTTAAAGCCCTATACCCTACCTGCAGAATTCACTACTTTACTTTTCCATAAAAAAGGAATGCTAGCAGCGGCCAGAATGGGAGACAATGTGAACCCCAATAAGGAAAGTAGCGGAACACAGTTCTATATAGTACAAGGAAAGAAATTCACAGATGCCTCCCTCGATTCTGTAGAAACCTTTAGGATGAATGGAAGAATAATACCTATGGAGCAGCGTATGGTGTACAAAAACCTGGGAGGTACACCACACCTCGACCAGAACTATACCATCTTTGGCGAATTGGTCAGCGGTATTGAGGTAGTTGATAAGATTGCAGCTACAAAAACAACTGGAATGGAAGCTGCCGACAAACCTATTCAAGACATTAGGATTCGCGAAACAAAAATGGTGAGACGAAAAAACTAACCCTACCCATAATCAGTAAATTCCCCCAGTCGAAAGAAATCTTCGATAGAAAAAGTAAAAAGCAGTAAACTTGTAAAAAATATCACAAATGAATTTCCCAGAAAACTTGCGCTATACCAAAGAACACGAATGGATTTCTATTGAAGGCAATGTTGCCACCATTGGCATCACTGAATTTGCACAAGGTGAATTGGGAGATATCATTTATGTTGACATTGAATCTCTTGGAAAGGAGCTAGCAGCAAATGCTGTTTTTGGCACCGTTGAAGCAGTAAAGACAGTAAGTGATTTGTTTCTTCCCATTGCTGGAACCCCTACAGAAAAAAACGCACTACTTGAAAGCCAGCCTGAGCTTGTTAACCAAGATCCTTATGGAGATGGCTGGATGGTCAAAATGACCATCAGCAATCCATCAGACATTGAGAGCCTTCTTGATGTAGCTTCTTACAAAGCACTCATTGGCGCTTAGCATGATAAGAAGGCTTCTGGAAAGCATCTGGCCAGCAATAGGCTGGACCCTCGCAATTTTTTTCATGCTCAGCATGGACACCCATGATATAATTACTGCTCCCTACTTCTTCGTTAAGTTGCAGATTGACAAATTGATCCATTTTGTACTCTTTGGGGCATACTCAGTTTTATGGGGTAGCTATATATCAGCTAACACATCCATCAAATTAAAACCACTACTAATATTCCTAATTCTATCAGGATCCATGTATGGCTTGGGAATGGAGTTCTACCAAAAACTTTTTACCAACAGGATGTTTTCCATATGGGATGCTGTTGCTGATGCAGTTGGTGCAGTGGCTGGTGCAGCAGTGATAAAAAAAAGCCCCTATGGAAATAGGGGCCGTAACCAAAACTAACTGCTTATGAGAAAACAAATTTTATATTAGATGTTGTTGGGAGCTATTTTCCATTGTTTCTAGTTGTTAAATATTTCAAAATATACTCAACCACCAATTGCT
Source organism: Chitinophagaceae bacterium (assembly GCA_044353505.1). Taxonomy (GTDB): domain Bacteria; phylum Bacteroidota; class Bacteroidia; order Chitinophagales; family Chitinophagaceae; genus Pollutibacter. Next base: position 2,661 of record JBILBU010000001.1, read on the forward strand.
GGATACACCTCAAGGTATAGACGAAAAACAAACGTCGGAGTTTGTTAAAGCCTATATAAATTGGAAAACTATTTTTTTACAACAAAAGCATCTGACAAGAATACTTACTGCGTGAGCTTACTGGCATTTTCAGCAAACTGAAGTGCTTCAATCAGTTCACCGATGTTCCCATTTAGAACATCTTGGAGATTATATAAGGTCATGCCAATGCGGTGGTCAGTAACTCGGCCTTGAGGATAATTATAGGTTCTGATTTTAGCGGAACGATCTCCAGTACTAACTATGCTTTTTCTATGTCTGGAGATCTCATCCTCTTGTTTTCTTACCTGCTCTTCATAGAGTCTGGTTCTCAACATTTGCATGGCTTTCTCTCTGTTTCCCAGCTGCGTTCTTTCGGTCTGGCAGATCACCACAGTTCCAGTTGCAATGTGGGTTAGCATCACTTTGGTTTCAACCTTATTTACATTCTGCCCACCTGCACCTCCACTTCGTGAAGTTTCCATTTTTACATCACTATCTCTAATGTCAACATCAACTTCCTCTGCCTCGGGCATCACAGCAACCGTAGCGGCGCTTGTGTGAACCCTTCCACTTGCTTCCGTATTAGGAACACGCTGAACCCTATGCACACCACTTTCAAACTTCAATGTTCCATAAACCTCGTCACCAATTACTTCTAATTGTACTTCTTTATAGCCCCCCATCGTGCCCTCACTGTCAGAAAGTATGGCGGTCTTCCATCCCTTACCTTCACAGTATCGGATATACATGCGAAGAAGATCTCCTGCAAACAAGGATGCTTCATCTCCACCAGTTCCAGCACGAATCTCAAGAATGGCATTCTTGTCATCCTGAGGATCCTTAGGTATAAGCATATTCCTGACCTGCCTCTCAATTGCATCTTTTTGCTGCTCCAACTGGCTGGTTTCTGCCTTGGCCAATTCACGCAACTCATCATCATCTCCCATCAATGCCTCACGATTGAAGTCGATGTCAGACAGTAAGGTTTTATACTCTTTATACACCAATACAATCTTTTCAAGGCTACGATACTCCTTGGAAAGCTGACTAAACCGCTTATTATCGTTCACGATAGCGGGATTCGTGAGGGCTACCCCGATATCATCAAATTTGGCCTTTATTGCTTCTAATTTGTCTAACATAATATTAACAGTAAACTGTCCCCAATTAATCTTTAATTTCGCATGCAAAGTTACTTCTTTTAAAGAGATGAATTACCGTAAGTTTCAAGCTGATAAGATCTTCAATGGGTATGAGTTCCTCGACCCGAGTCATGTGTTGGTGACCGACGAATCTGGAAAGATCGTTGACCTTGTTGCTGCCATGGATGCTGGCGAAGAGATTGAAAGACTGAAAGGCACACTTACCCCAGGCTTAATCAATGCGCACTGCCACTTAGAACTGAGTCACCTTAAGGATGTCATCCCCCCTCATACTGGATTAATTCCCTTCCTCCTTGATGTTGTTGGAAAACGAGATTTCCCTATGGAAATCATTTTGGACAAGATTGAGCAGGCCGAACAGGAAATGTATGCAGGAGGAATTGTTGCTGTGGGCGATATTGGGAATACGGCCAATACGCTCAACACAAAACTGAAAAGCAAAATCAGCTGGAATAATTTTGTTGAGGTACTTAGCTTCAGTGATGAGATGTCAGACGCAAGGATGCTTGAATACGGCAATGTCCTGAGGCAGTTCGATGAATCAGCAATGAGCCATGAATTTAAAAAAGACAAGTTCAAATCAGCATTGGTTCCCCATGCCCCCTATACCATCAGCAACCATACATTCAAAAAAATCAATGAATTGACTGCTGGGGCTGTCATTTCCATGCACAACCAAGAGAATCCGGCAGAAGATGAACTTTACAGAAGCGGAACGGGAGACTATCTCGCATTTTTGAAAATATTCGGATTTGATAAAAGTCCTTTCCCCATCACAGCTTTATCCGCTCTTCGTTCATGCTTGCCACACTTCAACAAGGGACAAAGGATGTTGTTGGTTCACAACACATTCATCCCTGAAGAAGACATCAGCTTTGCAATTAATTATGCGAAAGAACATCTTGCTGGAATCCATTTTTGCATTTGTGCAAATGCCAATCTCTATATTGAAAATAAAATGCCTCCGATAGAAATGCTCATGCAACATGGGGCTGAACTGGTGATCGGAACCGATAGCTATAGCAGCAATTGGCAACTCAGCATTGCTGCCGAAATGAGAACCATAAGAAAAAAACTCCCAGAAATACCAATGCAAACAGTCTTGCAATGGGCAACAATAAATGGTGCGAAAGCACTAGACAGGGCAGATGAATTGGGAAGTTTTGAAAAAGGAAAAATACCAGGATTGGTATTGCTTGACCAGGAACTCAATGCAAAAAGAATTCTTTAATTAATCCTCCAACAAAGTCCTGATCACAGGTAGCGATCGCAATGGCCCAAAGGGATTGATATGTAAACTGTAATAATCAATACAGGCATCAAGCAATTCACTTCGAACCTGCCGATTTAACCGCACTTGATCCAGCTCTTCTATTTGCATCACCCTGAGCAACTGAGCAACATGTCCACTATAAGGTTGCGCAAGAACCATTTGGTGCATGGGAACTGCGGAAATAAATTGCCCCTCCCTGAGATCCAGAATACACAGCTCATCAGAATAATTATCCATCATCCTGAATCCAAAAAAATGCGAAAGGTGCAACATGAAAAACAGTGGAATATTTGCCGTCTGATAAGGAGTTGCATCATCCAATCCTTTCATGACATCTTCAATGAAGTAAAATAGCTCAGGTTGTGGATCAGGCTGCTTAAGTGCTTTTTGCAATACCTCTATTAAAAAAAGCATCACCGAGTTTTTGGTGACATTCCCAAACAAAGAGGAATAATGAATGTACTGCTTACATTCTTTGATCCGCTGCAGGGTGTTTTTTTGATTCTGATAAACAACCATATCAAGCATATTGCCAACCTGCATTTGTGATGCAGAAAATCCGGAGGATCTTTTTGATGTGCGTACACCATTGACAATATATTGCTGGAGGCCAAACAATTCAGTGAATATGGAAAGAATCAAAGAAGTTTCTCCATAGTTGACTGAACGAATAATGATCCCTTTGGTGTTGTGAAGCAATAGATTGGGTTTACTTTATAAAAAATATTTTTGCTGCTACTCGCTGTGTGTTGAACTCATCGGAAATATACACCAGATAAACTCCACTGCTTACCCGTTCTCCCTTATAAGTTTTGCCATTCCATATCGCCTGACCTCCTACCGACCTGGTCTGATGAACCAGCCTGCCATCGAGTTCAGTAATTCGAACCCATGCATTTACAGGAAGATCGCGAATGGCAATGGTTCCGGCAAAGCCTGGTGGAACAGGATTTGGGAACACCATGGGCTTGGCTTTCTCAGTGACTGGCTCAGTTGCTGTACTTCGATATGAACAGATCCCATGTTGAGTAAAGAAGAATACTTCTCCAGTTTTTTTATGCACAACAACAGAATGCACGATATTGCTGAGCAATGGACTATTCAGTTCATTAAAGGCCGCTATAGTCTTTTGCCCATCATTGCTTACAAGCCAGACTCCATTGTTTGTTGCAATCCATTTTCGATCGGCACCGTCCACCTCAATATCATTTACAGATTCGTTTGCAAAAAGGGGACCAGCAAAGTTTCCCTGTTGCACAATCGGAATTGTTGCTTCACAAAGAGCCGAGTTAAAAATTTCTTCGCCGCATTGAATAATCCCTATTCCCTTATCTGTTCCCACCCACACAAAGCCGTTTCGATCAGAGGCAATAGACAATACCTTGGAGGAAGGTAGATTGCCATTTCCTGAACCAACCCTAAAAAATCTCCAACGGTCATCATTGGCTTGGTCTATGGTTCGGTTATCATCCAAACAAAAAACCCCATTATTCCGTGGAGAGAGTATCCATTTGCGATTAAGATCATCAACAACAATTGATGAAACTGCGTTTTCATTATGTTGGAAAGGGATGGTAAACTTATTCCATTTCCCTTCCTTGGTTTTTGCCAATATATTACTTTCAGCACCATAGTTTGAGACCCACAAATTCATCTCCTGGTCAATAACAAGTCCACTCACCCGATATGAAGTAGGATCAGCCAATGCTGGAGAGATAGGCGATTGTTGCTTATTCACGATTACTTGACCATCTTTTTTTATCTCCACCAATCCTCCCCCAAATGACGCGGCATAGATTGATTCGGTTGATGGGTCTACAGCCAATGATATAATATCACCAATACTATCTAAGATGGGATATCCGCCCGCATTATAATTAGTCCAGGTATTGCCATCAAAATTATAGATACCATTAGGATTATTGGTTGGTCTCCAGGTATTATCGACCCCGCCAGCTGCTGCCAAAATATGATCATTGAAATATATGCCATCTCCAACGGCAACTCCATGCGGGGCATTGGGAACTACCCGTTCATCAACATTTCCATTTACCCTAAGCAACCCGTTGGTGCCGTCGCCAACCCAGAGTTGACCATCCAAGTAAATACATGCATTCGGATATGCCATTGAGGGTGTTTGAATTAGCACGGAACTGCTATCATCAATATTTAATTGAAGAACACTCCCAACACCTTGAGCAGCTCGACAAACATACAATGAGTTACCAGCAATAGATATACCACTAATGGGAAGCTGCGAGGCATGAAGCAGGCTCCACACATTATTTTGGCGCATAAAAAGAGAGTCGTTCTTTTTAATCACGAGCCTATCACCCCAAACATATACACCATTGCATTCACCTTGAGGTGAAATTGAAACGGACGCAGCAGACCAAGATCTAAAGTCATGCAATAGATCAGATTTGAAAAAAGCTTTTTTTAACCCCTCTGCTGTGGCAGCGTAAATTGAATCGCCAAGTTGAGCCAATCCACTTACTTTAAGCGCATTCCCATTTGCACCAAGACGGTAGGTATCGCGGATTTCATTTCGATCAGCATTGATTACAATAATGCCGAGTCCGGATGACAAATAAATATTCTTATCAATCCAAAGGATATTGAAGACTGTCTTATCATCTTGTGTAGAACTGAGCAACAGATCCGGGATATTGATGGTTCTATCGCCATCAACAAGATCAATTTTTGAATTTTGGTATACAAGAATTTTCTTGGAAGAGGATGGATCTATCCCCATGAGTTTGAGCCTCACCTCAGAGAGTCCTTTTGAGCGGGTCATCTGGTTAAATTCTCTCTTGGATGGGTCAAAAGTAAAATAGCCAAATTCGGTGGGGGCCACTAACAATTGGTGATCAACAGCCAGGCCAATCAAGTTTCGCATTGGGAGATGATCCCTCCACTGTCCGATTGCGGGAATAGATTGCGCCCAGGAAAGTTTGATAAATAGACAATAAAAACAAACAAGCGCAATTCTAGACATGGTATAAAATTAACGAATTAGCAGATGCCCACGGGGCAGAAGAAAAAGATTCGATTTCAGCGACAGAAAATCCTTTCCTTTGTAAAAAAAAGCTATGTGGCGAGCCTTGGGAAAAGCCATTTTAAAATATCGGATTACACTGGCAGTTCTCCTCGTTGCATTGACCTCATTGGGAGCATACTATGCGAGCAAGGTTCAGCTCAGTTATGAATTTTCAAGGGCAATACCTACAGATCATCCAAAGTACCAAGCATATCTGGATTTCAAAGAGAAGTTTGGGGAAGATGGAAATCTCCTGACCATTGGCTTCATTACAACAGATTTTTTCACGGTAGACCAGTTTAATGCACTTACTGCATTCCAGAAAAAACTTAAAACTGTTGTTGGCGTAGAGGACATCATCAGTGTCAATGGAGCCGTCCAATTAAAGAAAAATGAAAGCGACCTAAAGCTAGATGCTGTCAAGATTTTCCCAAACAACATCTCCAACCAACATGAACTTGACAGCCTTAAGCAAATATTTTATTCATTGCCCTTCTATCGGGGCTTGCTCTATAATCCCGAGACAAATGCGTTTTTAATTGGACTGAGAATAAATAGAGAGATCCTAGGCTCAAAAGCCAGAGAAAAAACAATAGCCTTAATTGAAAAGGAGTCAGACGCATTTTCAGCAAGTACACAACTAGACCTCCACCTCAGTGGTTTACCACTAATTAGGACCAACGTTGCAAAAAGGATTGCCAATGAGATGCAATGGTTTCTATTGGGATCATTGTTTCTGTCTGCCCTTATCCTGTATATATTTTTCCGATCAGTAAGTACCACACTACTCTCCTTATCTGTTGTTGTTATTGGTGTGATTTCAAGTTTGGCGAGCATTCACCTTCTTGGTTATAAAATAACTTTGCTAACCGCACTCATCCCACCACTCGTTGTGGTGATAGGAATACCCAACTGCATTTATTTTCTCAACAAATACCATAGTGCCTATATTCAAACAGGCGATAAAAGAAAGGCAATTGTGGAGATGATTAGCAAGATGGGGATAGTCACACTCTTCTGCAACATCAGTGCAGCACTTGGGTTTGCAGTGTTTGCACTAACCAAGAGTGTGATCCTGAAAGAGTTTGGAATGGTTGCAGGGATTAACATCATGGGATTGTTTTTCATCTCTCTTGTGCTGATCCCCATATCCCTCTCCTTTATGTCTTCCCCCAAACCTAAGCACACAAAGTATCTTGAAAACAAGTGGTTGCTGGTATTGCTTACCAATATAGAAAGATGGGTATTCTCAAATAAAAAATTCGTCTACCTCATAACTGGAGCAGCTTTGATATTTTCTCTGGCAGGAATCATGAAGCTTAAAAATCAGGCCTTCATTGTGGATGACCTTCCAAAAAAGGATAAGATCTATACCGACCTGAAATTTTTTGAATCAAACTTCAAGGGAATTATGCCACTGGAAATACTGGTCGATACCAAACGTAAAAATGGCATCGCGGGCGCTCGGGCATTATCTGTTTTTGAGAAGATAGATGCCTATAGCAAATACATAGCATCACAGCCTGAGCTAGCGCGACCGCTGTCACTTGCTGAGGGCATGAAATTTGCTCGCCAGGGGTTTTATGATGGCGATAGCAACAACTACTCAATTCCCAATGCATTTGACGGAGCATTTCTAGCTGATTATTTGAAAGCGGGGAAGGGAGATAGCAGTTCTCAAAGTTCACTACAACAATTGATGTCTGCTTTTATTGATAGCAACAAACAGGTTACAAGAATCAGTATCAATATGGCGGATATTGGAAGCCTAAAGATGCCCATGCTCATTGACAGTCTTCAACTTCATGCTGCAGACTATTTTGACACCAGTAAGGTAAAAGTAACGCTTACTGGCTCAAGCATTACGTTTCTGGAAGGAAGCAGGTTTATTATCAAAGGGCTCAAAGAAAGTATCATGTGGGCTTTTTTATTCATCACCATTTGTATGCTCTATTTATTCAGGTCGTTGCGCATATTGGTTTGTTCCCTGATACCCAACCTCATTCCATTGGTAATGACCGCCGGGTTAATGGGATGGCTCGGAGTTGCAATAAAACCTTCAACCGTGTTGGTATTTAGTGTGGCACTTGGTATAGCAATAGATATAACCATTAGGTTTCTTGTTAATTATAAACAGGAGCTTCCAAATTTTAGCGGAGACGTACACAGTACAGTAATTCAAACCATTAGAGAAACTGGAATATCCATCATCTATACTTCATTGGTACTGATTGCAGGATTTATCATATTTGTATTTAGCGGATTTGGAAGCACACAAGCCCTGGGATGGCTAACCTCTTTTACCTTATTGATTGCAACACTGACTAACCTGATTCTACTTCCTGTACTTCTTTTGCTGATGTCGAAAAAAAGAGTCGAGACCAATCCCCAATCATAAGCAATCACCTTAAACTATAAAAAGGGCGAATCGAATGATTCGCCCTTTTACTGCAACAAAGATTAAGCTTATCGATTATCTATTTAAGAATTTCAGCAAGTTTTTGATGTAGCTCATTGCCTCTCAAGTCTTTTGCAATGACAATACCTTTAGGATCTAACAATACATTAAAAGGAATTCCTTCGATATTATAAAGAGGCACTACTTCACTCTTCCAATATTTCAGGTCGCTAACCTGCTTCCAATCCAATCGATCATCGTCTATAGCCCTTATCCAAGAAGCCTTATCCTTATCAAGTGAAACACCAAGAATGGTAAAATTCTTATCCTTGAATTTCTCGAATGCTGCCAATACGTTGGGGTTTTCCATTCTGCAAGGCTTACACCAACTCGCCCAGAAATCAACCAGCACATACTTACCTCTAAGAGATTTTAATGATACATTTTTCCCTTCTGTATCAGCAAGTGTAAAATCAGGCGCTTCGCTACCAACAAGTTCTGCAGGCTGTGCTTCGGCAGGTTCAGTTGCAAATTGCTGAGCAAGTTTAACAATTTTTGGAGATGAAGAAAATCGTTTAGCAAGCTTATCGACTGTAGCCTTGATTTGATCAGGACTAATTACATTTCTTGCAAGTTCAACAGCATACATGGATACAGCAGGCGTCTTTGAAGTATCTGCGTAGGCAAGCAGATACTCGCCTGTCTTTGCAAGACTTGCACGGAAGTTTTGCTCTGCAAACACACGTGTACTATCCATTTGATCGCCCATGCCCAAAATACCACTGCGCAGGGTTTCTATCTCCTGAAGTTTTGTATTGAATCCGTTTAAAAGCAACTTAAAGGAATTTGTACCGGATGAGTTTGTCGTATAATCTGCAGGAAGGGCCCAATCAGCATCAATCTTGATTTCCCGTTGGTCCGGAATCATTAGAAAGTAAACCTCATCTTTTTCAAATCTAATCATATAGACAACCTGAGGATCAACACTTGCCCCTTTTAATGAGAAGGTTACCTTTCCCTTATCAATCACTGCAGTATCGAGGGTTACTGGAGCAGAGCCGTCAAGTTCTATCAGGTCTAAAAAAACCGACTGTTTTTCTGTGTTGTTGACTAAATTAATTTGCAAGTCTACTGTTTGTTCTTTTTCCTTGCAGGAATTGAGCAACAATAGAAAAAGTGCAACAGAAACAATTAATAAATTTTTCATTTGTTATTATTGATTTAGAAATTTATGAAGTACCTCAGTAGTTATTTTAGGGTCGGCCTTACCCTTGGAAATCTTTTTCACTTCTCCAACAAATAAGCCAATCAATCCTTTCTTGCCTTTCTTGTATTCATCAACCTTATCGGGCATGGATTCCAATACCTGAGTCACCCATGCAACCACTTCATCCTGACCAGCATCTTGAATTAAATTAAGATCCTGTGCAACTTGCAATGGTGTTGCTTCTCCATTTTCCAGTAGAACTGGCAGCATATGCTGTGCAGCTGCAGAGAATGCAATCTTTCCATTCACAACAAGGGTCAGCAACTGATCCCAATTTTCTTTGGTGATGGAAACAGATTCCCAGCCTGCATCTTTTGTATTGAGGTAAGATCGAATAGGGCCTATAAGAAAATTTGCCAATTGCTTTTTATGTGCAGTGGAAGAAGCCAATTCATCAAATAGATCGCTAAGCGTTTTATCTTCAGTCAGCTGCTGTGCATCATATGCAGTGAGTCCGAACTGATCTATATAAGTTGCCACTCTTTGCTCTGGCATGGCAGGCAATGACAACTTAACCTGCTGGATGAATTCATCGGTAAAGTCAAATGGCGCAAGGTCCGGCTCAGGAAAATACCGATAGTCTTCTGCATCTTCCTTTGTTCGAATAGAAAAAGTAGTTCCTTTATCCGCATCATAGCCCCTTGTTTCTTGAATGACAACTCCCTGCGTTTCCAAGATGCCAGAAAGACGTTTAACTTCAATTTCAATAGCGTGCCCAAGATGCTTAATGGAATTGAGATTTTTAACTTCCACTCTTGTTCCTAATTTTTTTGCACCATGTAATCGTACAGAAATATTGGCATCGCACCTCAAACTACCTTCTTCCATATTTCCATCACAAATGCCAATCCAACGAACCAGCTTCCTCACTTGGGTTAGGTAAGCTGTAGCTTCTTCTGCGCTATGCAGAACGGGCTCCGTAACAATCTCAATCAGTGGAACTCCTGCCCTATTATAATCCAGGTAGGTAACTGCATCACCTTGATCGTGTATGCTTTTGCCAGCATCCTCTTCAAGATGAATACGCGTAAGTTCAATGCTTCGCTGACCCAATGAAGTATTGATTTGAACTTGCCCCCCACTACAAATTGGTGTAGTATGCTGTGATATTTGATAGCCCTTGGGCAAATCAGGGTAGAAATAATTTTTTCGTGCAAAATAATTATGCTTTGCAATTGTAGAATTACAAACCAATCCCATTTTGATAGCATAGTCTATTGCCTTTCTATTCATTCTTGGCAAGGTGCCAGGGTGTCCGAGTGTAATTGGACTTACATGCGTATTTGGTGATGCACCAAATGATGCAGCATCACCAGCAAACAACTTACTCTTTGTCTGAAGTTGTGCATGAACCTCAAGGCCAATAACCGTTTCATATTTTTCTGAGAGATCAACAGACATTCTGTTTATGGTTTCGTATGAATTAAAAATTAGCTGATCTAATAAATGCTTTCACAGCATCAATTGTTTTTTGCAAGCCCGTCGCGTCTTGTCCGCCTGCAGTAGCCAACACCTTTTGTCCACCGCCGCCACCTTTGATCAAACCGGCAACGTGCGTCTTGATGAGCATTACGGCATCAAGCCCCTGATCAGATACCAAAGAATCAGAAAGTCCAATAGAAACATTGGGTTTGCCGGAAATATTAGCTCCAAGAATGATCACAGAATTGTCATTGACAGACCTCAGCTCATTACATATTTTCTTAAGGGCATCTGGAGAGGATGAGTCAACAACCGCTCCAATAAAGTGAATATTGCCAATCAGCTCAACTCTGTTCAGCAACTCCGTTTTCAAGAAGCCCAGCAAACGATTTTCAACCTGATCCAGCTGCTTTTTTACTGAAGTAAATTCCTCCGCCTGCTGTTCGATTGCTCGAACCAGGTCGCGAGGATTCTTGAACATCAGATTCACCTGCTTTATCAGTGACTGATCTTGATTTATCTTTTCTTCTGCAGCAACGCTACACACTGCCTCAATTCTTCTTACACCAGCGGCAACACCCGACTCAGCAATCACAACACAATATCCCAGTTCACCAGTAGTGCCAACATGGGTACCGCCACAGAGTTCAATAGAGTAGGAAGAATCAATGGTTACTACCCGAACAGTTTCTCCGTACTTCTCTCCAAATAAGGCCATCGCGCCTAGCTTTATTGCATCGTCTTTATGCATTTCCTTAATCACCACCGGAATATTCTCCCGAATTTTTTCGTTGACTATAGCGGTAACAGCGGCAATTTCATCATCACTCGTTTTTGAAAAATGCGAAAAATCAAAACGCATTCCATGTTCATTAACCAAAGAACCCTTTTGCGCAACATGAGTTCCCAATACGGTGCGCAAAGCGGCATGGAGGAGGTGAGTTAGGGAATGATGATTGGTAATTTCCTTTCTTCTTGACTTGTCTACACTAGCAACCACATCAGCAACGAGTGTCTCGGGAAGTGAGGCAACTGTATGAACGATAAGGTCGTTTTCTTTTTTTGTGTTGACCACTTCAATAACATGGCTACCCATGGTAATGGTTCCAGTATCCCCCACCTGGCCTCCACTTTCTGCATAGAAGGGAGTTTTCTCGAGTACTACCTGAAAAGTAGTTTGTCCTTTTGCAGTCACTTTTCTATACCTCAGCAGTTTTGTTGAGCAAGAAAGTTCTTGGTATCCTACAAAAGAGTGATCCGTTTTTTGTGATGTTGACAATTCAATCCAATCATCAACATCTGATGCAGTTGCAGCGCGGCTCCGGTTTTTTTGGGCCAACATTTCTTTTTCAAATCCTGATTCATCAACTTTTATTTCATGCTCTTGTGCAATCAATCTTGTGAGGTCAATCGGAAAACCATACGTATCATACAACTCAAATGCTGCTGCACCTTCAATGATTCCTGTTTCTTTTGAAACAGCAAGAATATCATCTATCTTTTTAAGTCCCTTGCCGAGTGTGCGAAGAAAAGTATCTTCCTCTTCTTTGACTACTTTACTAACAAAAGAAAGCTGTGCGTTGAGCTCTGGAAATACATCTTTGAATTGCTCTGCCAACCCGGGCATAAGCTTATACAACATGGACTCTTTTACATCGAGATAAGAATAATAGTATCTAACTGCCCTACGGAGAATTCTTCTGATCACATACCCAGCACCTGTATTTGAAGGAAGCTGACCATCTGCGATGGTAAAGGCAATAGCCCTGATATGATCAGCCAATACCCTAAATGCGACATCTTGTTTTGAATCGCTGGCCGTATATTTTTTTCCAGACAATGCTTCGGTGGCCTTGATTGTTCCAGAAAAGATATCGGTGTCATAATTAGAAGACTTTCCTTGAAGCACCCTAACAAGACGCTCAAGGCCCATCCCGGTATCTACATGCGTCTCTGTAAGGGGTTGAAGACTTCCATCCTTCAATCGGTTATATTGTATGAAAACATTGTTCCAAATTTCAATGACCTGCGGGTGGTCTTTATTTACCAGTAAACGGCCAGGAAGTTGAGACCGCTCTTCGTCAGAGCGACAATCCACATGGATTTCAGTACAAGGGCCACATGGTCCTGTATCTCCCATCTCCCAAAAATTATCTTTCTTATTTCCAAAAACAATTTGATCCTCAGGCAATAATCCTTTCCAGGTTGCAAGTGCAACACTAGATGCAGGAATATTTTCTTTTTGGTCGCCTTCAAAGACGGTAGCATATAGTCTGGTTTTATCAACCCCATATACTTCAGTCAACAGCTCCCAACTCCAGGCGATCGCTTCCTTTTTGAAATAATCCCCAAAACTCCAGTTCCCCAACATTTCAAACATGGTATGGTGATAGGTGTCTACCCCCACTTCCTCCAGATCATTGTGTTTACCGCTGACCCTCAAGCACTTCTGTGTATCTACTACCCTTTTGTGTGGGGGGGGGGTATTTCCCAGGAAGTAATCTTTGAACTGATTCATTCCTGCATTTGTGAAAAGTAGGGTTGGATCATCCTTCAAAACAATCGGTGCTGAGGGTACAATATGATGCCCTTTACTTTCAAAAAATTGTAAAAATTTATTCCTAATGTCTGCTGAGGTCATTTCTTAAGCCTTTTTAAGGGATCCATCTTGGATCAATGGGTTATATTTGCTGAGTTGTCAAGGCTGCAAAAATACATTATTTATCAGATGTGGCATGGTAGCGATTGCTCAAAAGGCATATAGAAATGAAGAAGATTAAATATTATTATAATACCCAGACCCTCAGGTATGAGAAGCAGGTTGTACCCTTTAGGGAAACTTTGCTTAAAATACTGGCATTTCTCTCTGCCGCAATCGTAACTGGGGCTATCATTGTTTCAATTGCTTTTCGGTTTATTGATTCGCCGAAGGAAAAGCTACTGCGGGTTCAACTTGAAAGCGCCCAGGAAGAAATCAAGCTTTATTCATCTAGGGTGATGAGCTTGGACGAGCGAATGAAGATGCTCGAAACGAGAGACAATGAAGTATACCGTTCTGTTTTTGAGGCCGCCCCCATCCCCGATAGTGCAAGAGCCAGACAAATTGAAAAAAAGAAGGAATTGCAAGTCGTTGCAGGATTAGGGAACAACGAAATAGCCGCTGGAATCAATAGAACCCTTGATATCTTGAACAACCGACTTCTAAACCAAGAAAAGTCCTACAAAGAAATAGAGGGTATGATTCGCAACAAGGAAAAGCTATTGGCCAGCACTCCTGCTATTCAGCCAATCAGCAATAAGAACTTAAACAGGCTTACTTCAGGATTTGGATATCGCATAGATCCTCTGTACAAGACCGTAAAATTTCATGCTGGCCTTGATTTTACTGCACCCCAGGGATCGCCTATTTATGCAACGGCTGATGGGATTGTGAGCACGGCCGGAAATCTTGGAAATGGGTATGGAAATCACGTGATTATATCTCATGGATATTCATACAGCACCTTATACGGGCATATGTATAGGATAAAGGCAAAAAATGGACAGCGGGTTAGACGTGGCGAAGTAATTGGCTATGTTGGAAATACCGGTAAATCAACTGGCCCACATCTTCACTACGAGGTAATTAAAGGATCAAAACACCTAAATCCTATTTATTTCTTCTACAACGACCTTACCTCTGCCCAATACCAAGAAATACTCAAACTGGCCGCATCTAGAAATCAGTCCTCCGACTAAGCAGCACTGTGCATAAATAGCCACAACCGAATACTGTTTAGTGGTTAATTTTGTAGTGATGTTTGAACAATTAGACATTTTTGGAGGAGAGCCGACAAGGCCGAAGGAATCACCTAAAAAGAAGTACGCACTCGTGCCTCCTGTTAAAGTCGTTGAAGAAACGCAAACACCAATTGAAGCCCCCTCAACATCAGCAGATATTCAAGAACAGGCAATAGAAGCACAAGAAACTGCTGAATTGGCGGCACCCATTGCTGAAGATGTGCATGAAATAATTGCCATCCATCAAGACTTCAGCATTGATAATCAATACGAAAAAGATAAATCGGGAGGAAGACACGCCATCAACACATTTGATGCTGATGCTGCAGTGGTTAACATTCCTGAAGATGAATTACTGCATAGCAAACAATACTATCCTATAGGGGAAGTGGCATCAATGTTTAATGTAAATATTTCCCTGATCCGTTTTTGGGAGAAAGAGTTTGATATTTTAAAGCCGAGAAAAAATAAGAAAGGTGACCGGTTATTCAGGCCTGAGGACATTAAGAACCTTAAGCTGATTTATTTTCTACTGCGTGAGAAAAAATATACCATTGATGGTGCACGCACCTTTATCAAAAAAGGCAAAAAAATGGAAGGGAAATTTGAGGCAATTGACAGCCTCAAAAATATTAGAGCAATGTTGATTGAACTCAAGGCCAGTCTATCTTGATGCTTTTCTCATATCTTACCTACCGTTACCCAATACCCTGTCTTTCCCTGCGAGTCCAATTTGCCTTGACTCAAGCACTTGCAGTACAATCAGATTAATTCTTTGTTTCAATTGGTTGAAATCAGCTCCTTGAATTAATTCTGTAAGAAATTCAATTGTTATCGTATACGAGTCGGGGTGAATATCTGATAGCAGCACAGTGAGTTCAACAACTTCAGGTATTACAATCTTTTCTTGCAGCTCACTAATTAACTGACTGATTTCTAGCACAGAAGTTTTAAGGTCAATTTGCAATAGCAGCTCCCCTCTCCGTTGTTTGCGTTGCGACTGATTATCTACGATACTGTCTACCATCTGTTTATTTGGTATGGTTACGTAGGTTTTATCGGCGGTTCTAATTCGGGTACTTCTTAATCCTATATGCTCAACTTGCCCATTGATCTGATGAACCTTGAGTAGATCCCCTACCCTAAATGGCTTATCAAAAAATATAATAAAAGAAGCGATTAGATTTTCAAGACTCTCCTTAGCAGCTAGTGCTATAGCGGCACCAACCAAACTAAGCCCCGCCAATAGTTTCGTGATGTCTTGGTGGAATACAAACCTAATCATCACGAGTACACAAATGATAATCGTGATCACTTTTAAAAATTCACGAAAGAATATAATCAACTGCTCATCGGAACCATCTTGACCAGAATTGGCCTTTTTCTTCATGACAATAGACAGGTAGTCGATTACACGCAAAAGTGTATAGAAGAAAAGATAGATCAACAATCCAACAGCAAGGCGGTCTAATAAGTCTTGAGACCCCACTTTCATAAATTTAAACTTTAACGCACGGGGGAAATTTAAATTGTCGAAGGCGAGATAAGCCGATAGGAATACAATGAAATTCTCAAGGGGGGACAGCACCCGATCAAAGAACTCTTTTTCATTGATGGTTCTTCCCATTTTTCTGAACCCAAAAAAAAGTAGCCTAGTCAAATTTTTGCTCGCTCTTTTTTTCAAGATCAATACCACCAGTATAAATCCAAATACAAAAAGATAATCACTGATTGGATTATTTAATACAATACTGTTTAATAGTTCTCGCATATCTTGGTGCGTTTAATTATTTTTCCATTCATACCAGCTGATGGCTTCCGCCGTGCTAACATAACAGCCTTTAATGCCAAAACGAATATAATCAGCTGCACTAATTTCCTTTGGCATTGAGATTGATTTAATATCTATGCTATTAGGGGTGTAAATCAAGAGTTGCTTATCTTTTATGCCGGCAATATTCTTCCCTAGCGGCTGAACATTTGTCCACCCAAGCAATGCAATGCGGTTCTTCAATGCTCCGTAGTAATCAAAAATGAAAAGTCCATTTTTTTCGTCATACAAATAAAGATAGCCGCCTAAATCAAATATGAGTGAAGGGATAATGCTTTCAGAAAAAATAAGTCTTAAGTCTGCAGACTCAAACAATACTTTCCCTTCATCATTGATTTTTTTAATCTTGCTTTCCTGCTCATCAAACACCCATATCATGTTATCATAGCTCTGGGCAATAGCCTGTACCTGAAAAATCTGTGCCATGCGAAGATCAATTTTATTCACCACCTGCATCATCCTATCGAGCACCAGAATAATACGATAGTCCTTAAAAAAAAGCAGGCTTCTAAGTGGATTACTTGCAGAGATGCTGTGAAGCTTGCCATATCTTCTCACATCATTGAAGCAACCCATTGAATCAAGGTTGCCATTGTATTTTTTGAGCTGCCCAGATGTGGTTAGTGCAAATAAATTGCCTATCTCATCTGGCATAAAATAAGAAAACAAACCGGTGATCTCTTTGGTCTTAAGAACAGATTGCTGTTCTTGTGCATGAAGAAATCCAATAGCAAAGAAGAGGATTGATATTAAAAACAACCGCATTGTCATGTCAATTGTATTTCAGTGAAAGATGATTGCCATCAAACTCAGCAAATGAATCGTATCGAATCCAATCACCAAGATTGATGTACCTGCTTTTTTCGCTAAGGGAGAAATCAATGGGAAGGTGCCTATGGCCAAAAATGAAGTAGTCGTAATGTGTATGCTTGAGAACATCTCTGCAATACAGCACCAACCACTCGTTTGATTCGCCCAAGAATTGCTCATCCGCATTGCCAGTTACAGCCCTGCTGCTCTTACTGAAATACTGCGCAATAGACATTCCAAGACTAGGCGGCAAGATGCCAAATATAAATTTAGACACCGGACTGCGAAATATTTTTTTGATGAATTTATATACATGATCAGCAGGCCCGAGTCCGTCACCATGACCAATTAAAAAAGTCTTACCATTGAACACAAATTCCTTAGCCTCAAAATATACTGGTATGTTCAGTTCTTTTTCGAAATAGCCAGACATCCACATGTCGTGGTTACCAACAAAAAAGTGGATGGGTATTCCCTTGTCGGTGATCTCAGCCATTTTTCCTAAGATGCGCACAAAGCCCTTTGGAACAACCGTTTTATATTCAAACCAGAAATCGAATAAGTCGCCCAATATAAAAATTACGGCAGCATCAGCAGATGCCTTTTCTAAAAAGGCTACAACTTTTCTTTCACGAGTGATACTGGACGAATGGTCCGGGATACCCAGGTGAAAATCTGACAAGAAATATATTTTTTTCCCTTCCGGAATTTGCATTTTCAAATATACTCAAGTAAATGGGATTTACTTGCTGAGCTTATGTATCGAGCAAAAAGCAGTAAACTTCTTTTGGACCATGAACACCCACCACAAGGGTTTTCTCGATATCTGCAGTTCGGCTAGGGCCAGTTGCAAATGATATTGATGAAGGAATTTGTGTGCCATATTTTTTTTGAAGAAATATGAATGCGTCTTTGATATCATAGACAAGCTGACTTGTCTTTGCAATGCAGATATGTATAGGAGCATAGACACTGGTCGTTCTTCCGGATGATTCAGCTGTACTCAGTACCATCGATCCGGTTCTGGCAACCAACAATTCACACTTGGTTATGGAAACGTCTACATCAACCAAGGGTTTTTCGGTAAAATGAGTAAAGCCATAGGAAGATAGTGCGTGCTTAATATTTTCATCAACACAATAAACATCCTTCCATGATCTTTCATCAACGAGGCGGGAGATTTGGAACACCAGATCTTCTTCACTTTCACAAAAAGAAAACTTACCAAGCAAAGAAGTAAACTTTTCAGCGAACAACACAGCCAAATCGTCTCCATTTGAACTAAAAGAGAATTCGGTTTTATCGATGCCGGGATAGGGCTGGTCTACACGTTGTGTAAGGGCCTTTCGTATATTTTTCAGTATCCCCTCTTTAGCCGAAGATGCTTCCATTTTTATGCAGGATTTGATTCCTCTTGGATTGGTTCAGGATTAATTGGCTCTTCCGCAACTGGTGCATCAACAGTAGTAGATTGAGCAGGTGATTCATCTTCATCGTCTGCAAAAATCTTTTTCTCACCGTATGGGCGCTTGCCAATAAGGTCTTCTACATCCTGCTGGTGTAGCACTTCCCGATCAAGCAATGCCAAAGCGATCTTCTCAACTTCGGCTTTCTTTTCGGTCAACAAAGCTTTGGTTCTCTCGTAAGCTTGAGCCACAAGTACACGCACCTCACTATCAATCAGCTTTCCTGTCTCTTCGCTATAAGGCTTGGTAAATGTACTCTCCTGTTGCGGATCGTAGAAGCTCACATTGCCCACCTTCTCGCTCATCCCATATACGGTAACCATTGCGTAAGACATCTTGGTTACCTGTTGAAGATCATTCTGAGCACCTGTAGATATTTTACCAAAGAATATATCCTCACTTGCTCTACCCCCAAGGGTCATACACATTTGATCTGTCAGCTGCTCAGTATTATATAGATACTGCTCCTTTGGCGTATACTGGGCATAGCCCAATGCAGCAACACCCCTTGGAACAATCGTAACTTTTAACAATGGGAATGCATGTTCCAAATACCATCCGCAAACCGCATGGCCTGCTTCATGATAGGCAATGATTTTTTTCTCTTCAGGAAGGATAATTTTGTTCTTCTTTTCCAAGCCTCCAATAACCCGATCAATTGCATCTTGAAAATCATCCATTTCAACTTGTGATTTTCCCTTACGTGCTGCAATCAATGCCGCTTCATTACACACATTCGCAATATCTGCACCAGCAAAACCTGGCGTTTGTTCAGCTAGTTTATGGATATCAAGTTTTTCTGAGTGCTTAATCGGCTTCAAGTGCACGTGGAAAATAGTTTCCCTTCCCTTTACATCCGGCTTGTCTATACTGATTTGCCTATCAAATCTTCCTGGTCTCAGTAAAGCACTATCCAATACATCAGGGCGATTGGTTGCTGCAAGAATAATGATGCCACTATCCCCACCAAATCCATCCATTTCAACCAACAGTTGATTGAGTGTATTCTCACGCTCATCATTGCTCATCATCATATTCTTACCCCTGGCTCGTCCAATTGCATCAATCTCATCAATAAATATGATACACGGCGCTTTCTCTCTTGCTTGCTTAAAAAGATCCCTCACCCTGCTCGCTCCCACACCTACGAACATTTCAACAAAGTCTGAACCAGACATAGAAAAGAATGGAACCTGGGCTTCACCTGCCATGGCTTTCGCCAATAGTGTTTTACCCGTTCCTGGAGGTCCGACCAATAGCGCACCTTTAGGAATTTTTCCACCTAATGCTGTATATTTTTTGGGGTTTTTCAAGAAGTCTACGATTTCCATTACTTCCTGCTTTGCCTCATCCAACCCAGCCACGTCGGTAAATGTAATATTCACCTTTGTGCCCTTATCAAAGAGCTGAGCTTTTGACTTTCCGATGTTGAAAATTCCACCGCCGCCGCCACCGCCGCCAGCGCCACCACCCATTTTCCTCATCATCAGCACAAACAATAGTCCGAACATGAGAAGAGGGAAAAGAAAGTTAATTAACGGACCAAAGAATTCAGGATCACTCACAGGATCAACAGGTACTGGAGTTAGGTCTGGATGTTCAGTGAAATACTTGTCAAGGTTTTGCTGATAATCATCAACCTTAGAATAATTAAACTGGAAATGAGGTCCCTTAGAGTTTTTTGCATAGACCAACTTATCGCCCAGCAACTCTTTATAAACAGGTTTATTGAGTGAATCCTTGATAATATAGACGCGGATTACTCCTTTATTTTTGACCGGCTCAATTTTTTGAACATCATTACCCACCAGCATTTTCTGCTTGAACTCGAGCTCGGTGATGTTGCTTGCATCTGGAGTTACTCCGCGTGTTACCTGATATCCAATCAAGACTACAGCGGCAATAACATAGATCCAATAGAAACTGAATTTAGGTGCCTTTCCTGTTGGTGGAGTACCACCAGCTTTTTTACTGCGCTTGAAGGACGAAAACGGCCCTGATTTTTTATCGTTGGTATTATCTTCCTGATTCATATGGAGTCTTTAATACTTAATTATTTTTTTGCCTTCTTAGAAGGAGATTTTGTTACGGCGGATTTCTTAACCGAAGCTTTTTTTGCAGGAGCTTTTTTTATAGGCTCTTTTGCAACTGCTGCTTTTTTCGCAGGAGCCTTTTTTATGGATTCTTTTTTAACTGCTGCTTTTTTTGCAGGAGCTTTTTTTACAGGCTCTTTTGCAACTGCTGCTTTCTTCGCAGGAGCTTTTTTTACAGGCTCTTTTGCAACTGCTGCTTTTTTCGCAGGTGCTTTTTTTACAGGCTCTTTTGTAACTGGTGCTTTTTTCGCAGGAGCCTTTTTTATGGATTCTTCTTTAACCGAAGATTTCTTGGCAGCCTTCTTGTTGACTGATTCCTGATGAACCAATGCCTCATCCTCTTCTTCAGTGCTTATGCCATCACTCCACATTTCTTCGAGCTTATAAAACTTTCTTGTTTCACTAAGGAAAACATGAACAACTACATTCACGTAATCAATTAGGATCCACTGAGCAGCGCTATGCCCTTCATGCTTGTATGGAATCTCTCCACATTCTTTTTTCAAACTTACCTCTACCCAGTCGGCAATGGCCTTGACTTGAGTAGTTGAGGAAGCTTCGCAAACTATAAAAAAGTCTGAAACGGCTTCGTTTATTTTACGTAAGTCTAGGGTAACGATGTGCTCACCTTTTTTATCTTGAATTGCTTCAATTATTACTTTAAGGATTTTGCTGCTTTTGCTTAGTCTCGCAAATTTCTTTTGCGTCGCTTTTTCTTCAGTTTTCGATGTCAAATGAATGTTTTTTTTGTTCGGTAGATGATCAATTACAATATCCCTCGGCCAGCGTTTAATGACGTCCTAATGACTAAACGGTTTTCTTGACTATCTTGCCCAAAAATACGAATTAATTTCTATCCCTAGGGAACATGGCAAGTCAACCTTTTATCATTCTTAACACTACAGAGAGTACCAATAACCATGCCATGGAAGCCTTGCGCTCTGGCAATGTAGCCGATGGAACAGTTTTTTTTGCACTGGAACAAACCAAAGGCAAGGGCCAAAGAAGCAAGTCCTGGTTCAGCAACAAGGGCGAAAACCTTGTCCTGAGCACGATTCGTGACACTACTGCTCTAAAAATCGACAACCAATTTCAGATTTCCTGCATTACCGCACTGGCATGCCACGACCTCATTTCATCCTATACAGATGATGATGTGCGCATTAAATGGCCTAACGACTTGTACTGGCGTGACAGAAAGGCAGGAGGCATTCTTATAGAAAACATGATCAAGGGCAATTCTTGGGATAAAGCCATCATAGGCATTGGTATAAACATCAACCAAACCAGCTTCCCTGAGATGCCCAATCTACCAGTTTCACTGAAACAGATTACAGGAACATACTTCGATCCTATTGAGCTGGCCAAAGAACTTTGCATGAACCTAGACCGACGTTTACACTTGTTGAACACTGGGCAATTTGAACACCAGCTCTTGGAGTATAATGCAACGCTGTACAAAAAAAATGAGGTCGTTCAGTTCAAAAAAGCGAACAGAAAATTCGAAGCAACTATCAATGGAGTAAATGAACAGGGACAGCTCATTCTAACACATGGGATACAGGAAACAATCGATTTTGGAGACCTAGAATGGATTCTATAAACCAAAGCCCGCAGCAATTTCCGCTGCATGTATCTTCGCTTTTGGCTTGGCTATGACTTTTACAATCGTTCCCTTTTCGTCAATTAAAAATGTGGTGCGGAATACGCCCATGTATTTATTCCCATAAAGTGATTTCTCTCCCCAAACGCCGAACTGCTCTACCAGCTTCTTCTCAGTATCCGCGATAATTCTGAAGGGCAGTTGATTCTTAGAGATAAATTTGAGGTGCGACTTCTCATCATCTGGACTTACACCAATCACTTCAATTCCTTTTTTTGCGAGCTCCTTGAATCCATCACGAAGATTGCATGCCTGAACAGTGCAAGTGCTGGTGTTGTCTTTGGGATAAAAATACAAAGCCAGCTTTTTCCCTTTGAAATCTGCTAACTTGATTTTCTCTCCATCTTGATCGATTGCGGTAAACGCTGGTGCTTTTTTGCCTTCTTCCAATATCATAGTTTTGATTTTAACGTCTTGTTATTGTCCACTCCCTATTGCTGCTGTTCCCAGCAATATCCTTAACAAGAACCGAAAGTTTATGTTCACCAAAAGGGAAGTGTTCATCAACGGTGTACACAAACCTATTTCCGAGGGGCTGGAACATGATCCATTGGCCATCAACCCGCCCGATAAACTGGTCAATGGTTTTGTTGTTGTCATTTGCATCAATTACGATTCTGGTACCAGCAGACACAAAGGCGCCGTTAGCCAGTGATGAGCTGATTATTGGAGGCTCTAGATCTTCTAACAGTTGAAAGAAACCCATGTCGCGAAATTCTGCTGCAAAAAAACCCTTCTCTTCAACTGCTTTCTTGATTTCTGTCTTTGTTTTGTAGGTCCTTTTCAACACTACCCGATCCGAATTAATCATCGGCCCAATCCTATTGGGTTTGATGCGAATCGTAAAGCGACTGTGCACAGGAACATACTCAGGCAGTGTTTGATAGATGGAGGAAAGCTCTGTATTGCTTTTGGCATAGAATGAAAGAACCTGAAAGTGCAGATCATCATAAAAAGCATCCTCATGGAATACAAACTGAAGATTAGGATCTTCATAAATATTGAGCTGTCCGGCTGTCATCAACACCCCTTCTTTTCTGGCTGCGCTTGATTTTCCGGTTTTTCTTCTCACTTGAAACTCTGCTATAGAAATATTTTCATTGGCATCTGCAACGCTAAGGGAATAGCTCAAGGGAGCATCACCCAGTTCAATATACTTTTTCCCCTGGGGTACCGCGTATATATCCAACCCAAATTCTTTAGGAGGAAAGATCATCTGATAATAGGATCCACCCTTCGATTTTGCCATATAATCAATATGTCCATTGAGGTATCTTGTGTTATCATAGCCAATATTATCCAACTTGAATGATGAAACAGTTTCTCCGTCTAGTTCAAGAGTTGCACTATAAATACCATTGGGATTAGAAAACCCGGTAATTCGATCAATCGCTTGAATGGCAAGAAATGCCCTTTCGTATGGGAGTTCAACAATCTTGTCTGTCACGTATCGACCACCCCGCTTCACCAATCCAACCAGGATAGGTTGCTGCTCATACACGCTATAATCACGGTCATAAAAAGCTATTCGATATAAATCAGGGGGGGTGATATCAGTAAGTGGAAACTTAAAAAGAAGTGGATTTAAACAGTTTTCTGTCTCCGTGTCCCTTATTTCATAATGCACATGTGGACCTTGAGAAGCGCCAGTGTTGCCACTATACCCAATAAGTTGCCCTTTTTTAACGGGCAACAGAGCTGAAGGAACATGCAAGTCAATCTTCCAGGTCTCCTGAGTGTATTGGGTTTCTTTCAAATACACCTCAGCCGCGGGGATGAATTTATTCATGTGGGCATACAGCGTGGTTGTTCCATTTGGATGATCGATATAAATAGCCCTTCCAAATCCTCCAGTTTCTATCTTCATCCTTGATATATGGCCATTGGCTGGAGCATAAACCGGAAGGTTCTCCTGAGATTCGGTAGAGAGGTCAAGTCCCATATGAAAATGATTTGGCCTCATTTCACCGAAATTTGCATTCAGCTTGGGTTTAATCGAAAGCGGATAGGAAAAAAATGATTGTTTGGAAATTGGTTGTGCGATAGCACCCAAGACAACAAAAACCCCAATTGAGGAAAAGCAAATCCGCCTGATTCTACATTTCATATTGCAAAACTACTTGAGCAATAATTGAGTTGATGATTTTTTTTTTAAAAAAACCATCAACCCCATACAACTATTTTGCAACTGATGTTGTCTATAGTAATAGATAGTCATGAAACAGATCATAAATAAAATAGTATTGATTTTAGCTTCGGTCTTTACCCTCTTTGGCTCAACCAAAAGAAAGGGTGAGGAAACTATGCCGGATGCCATCAATATGCCTACCCAAGGCGATGAAATCATTTTGGAAGATTTTGAAATAGCCGCCTATCATAATCACGCCTAAATTTCCACCAAGTTTCAACAGAATAAGTGCCTTGTTGGAAATACATCGATATTTAGTTCAAAAAGTAATGCGCATATATTACCTTTGCCCCCCGGGAAGAGCCCGGTTTTTTTATGCCCATAACCCAGTAATCACAATTTCAGACCATGCCAAAAGATCCCTCCATAAAGTCAGTACTTATCATCGGTTCAGGACCAATTGTCATTGGACAAGCTTGTGAATTTGATTATTCAGGTACCCAAGCAGCAAGAAGCCTCCGAGAGGAGGGCATTGAGGTCATCCTCATCAACTCAAATCCCGCTACCATCATGACCGACCCAATGATGGCGGACAGGGTTTACCTTCTACCCCTGACAACAGAGAGTATTGAGCAGATTCTGATTGAAAATAATATTGACTCCGTACTTCCGACTATGGGTGGACAAACTGCGCTGAACTTGGCAAAAGAGGCAGAAGAGTTGGGCATCTGGGAAAAATATAATGTCCGCCTTATTGGGGTGGATATTAAAGCCATTGATAAGGCGGAGGATAGAGAGAAATTTAGACAGTGGATGATCCAAATGGGCATTTCAGTTGCCCCAGCCAGAACCGCCAACTCATTTTTGGAGGGTAAAGAATTTGCCCAGGAAATCGGCTTCCCACTTGTTATCCGTCCATCATTCACTCTCGGTGGAACAGGTGGCAGCATTGTATACCTGAAGGAACACCTCGATGAAGCACTGAATCGCGGGCTTTCAGCCTCCCCTATGCATGAAGTATTGGTAGAAAAGGCTGTTTTGGGATGGAAGGAATTTGAGCTGGAATTGCTTAGGGACATGAATGACAATGTTGCAATCATCTGCACGGTAGAGAACTTTGACCCCATGGGAGTTCACACAGGCGACTCCATCACAGTTGCACCAGCCATGACACTAAGTGACACGGCATTTCAATTGATGAGAAATACGGCTATCCGTATGATGAGAGATCTTGGGAATTTTGCGGGAGGTTGTAATGTGCAATTTGCCCTAAATCCTGAAACGGAAGAAATCATTGCCATTGAGATTAACCCACGCGTAAGTCGTTCTTCAGCATTGGCTTCCAAGGCCACTGGGTATCCAATTGCTAAAATTGCCGCAAAACTTGCATTGGGATATTCATTGGATGAACTCAAAAACCAAATTACACAGACAACCTCAGCATATTTTGAGCCGGCACTTGACTACGTTATTGTAAAAGTTCCTAGATGGAATTTTGATAAGTTCAAAGGCGCTAATGATACCCTCGGACTACAAATGAAATCTGTGGGAGAGGTGATGGCGATTGGAAGAAGCTTTACTGAAGCCATCCAAAAAGCTTGCCAAAGTCTCGAGAACAACGCTGTTGGCCTAGGATATTATGGCAAAAGTTTGATGCATGCAGAGGAGATATTGGAATACCTGAAAACTCCGAAGTGGGATAGAATTTTCAGAATCAAAGATGCGCTCATGATGGGCATCAGTGTGAAATCAATATGCCAAGCAACAAGAATTGACAGGTGGTTTATTTACGAAATTCAGAAGATTGCGGACATAGAAAAAGAAATTGGGAAGTATAAATTTGATTCACTTCCAATTGAACTCATAAAAAAAGCCAAACACCATGGCTTTAGTGATGAGCAGATCTGCCGCATCATGCAGGATGGAACAGAAGATGCACTCTACGAGAAAAGAAAAGCTGCTGGGATTACCAGGGTATATAAAATGGTGGACACCTGCTCAGCAGAATTTGAAGCCAAGACTCCCTACTTCTACAGCACCTTCGAAAACGAAGGATCAAATGAAAGTAAGCCAAGCAACAGGAAAAAGATTATTGTTTTGGGATCCGGACCAAATAGAATAGGTCAGGGTATTGAGTTTGACTATTGTTGTGTACACGGCCTACTTGCCATCAAAGAATGTGGATACGAAGCCATTATGGTAAACTGTAATCCAGAAACTGTATCAACAGATTTTGACATCGCTGATAAACTCTATTTCGAACCGGTATACTGGGAACACCTTTGGGAATTGATTGAGCATGAAAAACCAGAAGGAGTAATTGTTCAACTGGGTGGTCAAACGGCCCTGAAGCTTGCAGAAAAACTTCAGGAAAAAGGAATTAAAATCATCGGAACCTCTTTCGACAACATGGATATCGCAGAAGATCGTGGACGATTTAGCGATATGCTGAAAAGTCTTGATATCCCATATCCAAACTATGGCACAGCCTATAGTGTTGATGATGCGGTTGAAGTTGCTCAACAAGTTGGCTATCCTGTTCTGGTAAGGCCATCTTATGTATTGGGCGGACAACGGATGAGGATTGTAATCAACGACGATGAACTTGAACAAGCGGTTGTAAGCTTGCTAAAACATCTCCCAGGCAACAAAATCCTAATTGATCATTTCCTTGACCGTTGCCAAGAAGCTGAAATTGATGGAATTTTTGACGGAGAGAATTTCCACGTGATGGGCGTGATGGAACATATTGAACCAGCTGGTATTCATAGTGGAGATAGCAATGCAGTCTTGCCTGCATTCAACCTTACACCACTGGAAGTAACCACGATGGAGTTCTATGCAGAAAAAATTGCCCGCGCATTGGATATCAGAGGACTCATTAATATACAGTTTGCAGTTAAAAAAGGACAGGTCTTTGTAATCGAAGCAAATCCAAGAGCATCAAGGACTACCCCATTCATTGCAAAAGCATATCAAATACCTTATCTGAATATTGCTACTAAAATTATGATTGGCTCCCATAAGCTTACCGACTTCACCTACGAAAAGAAATTGGAAGGCTTCGCCATCAAGGAACCGGTATTCAGTTTTGATAAGTTTCCAGGAGTAAACAAAGAGTTAGGCCCGGAGATGAAATCAACTGGTGAAGCCATTAGGTTCATTAAAGACCTTAGGGACCCTTATTTCAGAACGCTCTACAAAGAACGCAGCATGCACCTGAGCAAATAATCATCAATCACATTCATTACAGGCCTCAATAATAATATTGCAGGCCTGTTTTATTTCCTCTTCTGAAATAATGAGAGGTGGCGACAACCGCATGCAGTGGGATGCAAAAAGAAACCAATCAGTAAATACCCCTTTGCTGATGCAGCAGTCAATGATTTTCTTGTTGGTTGAATAGGAATCAAATTCTATGGTCATGAGTAATCCCACAGACCTGAATGCTTTTATTTTTTCATGCGCCAACAGATTTCTAAACATCTGTTCCCTAGCAGCAACTTGAGCAATTAACTTTTCCTCTAATAAAAATTCTAATCCAGCAAGGCCAGCAGCACAAGAAACTGGATGTCCACCAAAAGTAGTAATGTGACCTAGCACTGGATTGTCTGTAAATGCATTCATCCGCTCTCTGCTTGAAACAAATGCACCAAGTGGCATACCACCACCTAGCGCCTTCCCCAATAAAAGGATATCAGGTACTATGTCAAATTTTTCAAACGCAAACAAATGGCCGGTTCTTCCAAAGCCTGTTTGAATTTCATCCAGTACAAGCAAAGCACCGGTTTCATCACATCGATTCCTCAACACATGCAACCACTCCTTAGAAGGAGCAATCACCCCACGTTCTGCCTGAATAGGCTCAGCAATAACACATGCTGTATGCTCATCAATCAAGTGCAGTTGATCTAACACATTATGGTCGAGATGAACAATACCTGGAAGTAGCGGCCTATAGGCATTACGCCAATATTCACTTCCCATCACACTAAGAGCACCTTGCGTTGAGCCATGATAAGACTCTTTAAAAGCAACAATATTTGTTCTGCCCGTTATTCTCTTTGCCAATTTCATGGCTCCTTCCGTAGCCTCTGTACCTGAACTGGTAAAATACACCGAGTCAAGTGAAGGTGGCAATAATTCTGAAAGCCGCTTGGCATACATGACCTGAGGTGATTCCACCAATTCGCCATAGACCATGAGATGCATGTATTTATCTGCTTGATCTTTTACCGCCTGAACAACAAGAGGATTACCATGCCCAATATTGCACACACTAATTCCACTAATTAAATCCAGGTATTCCTTCCCTTGCTTGTCCCACATCTTACAACCCTTTGCTCTAATAATCTCGAGAGCTAGGGGTGCAGTAGAAGTTTGAGCAACATGCCTTAGAAAAAGTTCTCTTTGGTTCATCAAGACAAAGTTCCGCAATATGCAATAACTTTAAGAAAAAATATGCCAGTCATTCTTCCAGTTAAAGGCATTTCCCCAATTTTCGGTGAGGATATTTTTATTGCCCCCAATGCAACGGTTGTTGGTGATGTAAAAATGGGGGCATCATGCAGCATTTGGTTCAACGCCGTTATTCGAGGCGACGTCAATTCAATTGTGATTGGGGATCGGGTAAATATTCAGGATAACGCTGTGGTTCATTGCACCTATGAAAAAAATGCAACAGTCATCGGTAGTAATGTGAGCATTGGGCACTCCGCTATTGTCCATGGCTGCACAGTTCATGATAATGTATTGATTGGCATGGGAGCCATTGTGATGGACAGGGCTGTGATTGGAAGCAATTCAATCGTTGCTGCAGGAGCAGTAGTGCTGGAGGGTACGATAGTACCTTCAGGAACAATTTTTGGTGGTGTTCCGGCAAAAAAAATAAAAGATGTTTCTCCTGAACTCGTCAGCGGAGAGATAGAAAGAATTGCAAATAACTATTCACTGTACAGCAGCTGGTTCAAATAAATTTCCGACAATGAAATGGACAACCCTAAAAGTAATCGTTGCATTTTTTACATTGGGCATGCTAGCAAGCAGCTGCTCCAGATACTCATCACTTAACCGCAAAAGCAATATAGGTGCAGAACGGCTAATGAAGGGAGAAAAAGTACCAAAAATGAAAAGGTTTAAGAGCTGACTACCATCCTTTGCTGCCGATGCTATCCAGAATAGTACAATAACTAACGAAACGGTCTTCGTGAATTTTGCCGTCCAATACCGCCTGCTTAATTGCACAACCTGGTTCATTCATGTGCATGCAATTGTTAAATTGACAATCATTTAGCAACCTCCTCATCTCCGGAAAATAATGAGAAAGCTCTTGTTTAGTGATATCAGCAATGGCCAATTCCCTCATGCCAGGAGTATCAATCAGTTTGCCCCCACTTGGAAGATCCCGCATCTCAGCAAAAGTTGTCGTGTGCATTCCCTTACCACTCCATTCACTCACTTCATTTGTTTTGATGTTTGCCCCTTCGAGAATCTCATTGATTAAACTTGACTTGCCTACACCAGAATGCCCACTCAGCAGGGTAACCTTATCATGCATAATATCTTTGAGCTCATCCACCCCATACTTAAGCTTCATGGAAGTGAGCAGAACACGATATCCAATCTTTTCATACATCTCTTTTCGCTCTTGAAAAATGAACATCTCTTTTTCTCGGTAGATATCTGATTTGTTGAATACAATAACAGCAGGGATATGAAATGCTTCACAGCTCACCAAAAATCGGTCAATGAAACCCAATGAGGTCTTGGGATCTTTTAATGTGGCAATCAACAAAGACTGATCAAGGTTTGAAGCGATAATGTGGTGAAGTCGTCTATTTGATGGTGAAATTCTATTTACATAGTTTCTTCTTGGCAACAATGTGGTAATCATTACCCGATTCTCTAGCTCATCCTCCATCTCAAATTCAATCTCATCGCCAACAGCAATGGGGTTTGTTGAGGTGATGTCATCAATCTTGAACCGGCCCTTTAGTCTTGCTTTATAAAAAGCCTGATCTGTTCCCTTGACAACATACCAGCTTCCTGTAGATTTATAAACGATCCCCCTCATGATGTATGCAAGGTAAACATATCCAATTAACTCAGGTATTTTGCAACGATAGGTACACGCCTGCCAATACCGAATGCTTTTGAACTTACTCGAATAATTGGGCAAAATTGGTTTCTCTTGTATTCATTGCTATTGACCAGTTTGAGTATTCTGCGAACAAGCAATTCATCAAACCCTTTTGCAATGATCTCGGAAGGTCCCATTCGCTGTTCTATATATAAATACAACACAGCGTCGAGCACATCGTATTCAGGTAGGCTATCGCTGTCCTTTTGCCCTGGTCTTAGTTCAGCAGAAGGGGCCTTGTCAATGATATGTTGCGGAATAATTTCACCAGCTCGATTGATGTAATTCGCAAGCGCGTATATCTGGACCTTATAAAGATCCCCCAGCACGCTAATTCCACCAGCCATATCACCATAGAGCGTTCCATACCCTGTAGCCAATTCACTTTTATTGGATGTATTCAAAAGCACAAACCCGAATTTATTGGCAATTGCCATTAGGATATTGCCCCTGCTTCTGCTTTGAATATTTTCCTCTGCCACGCCAAATGGAGTACCTCCAAAAAGCGGATCAAGTGTATCAAGAAAAGTATCATAAATTGATTCAATGGGCATAACATGATATGTCGTTCCAAGCTTTTTACTCAACGATACCGCATCGGCAACAGAATGTTCAGATGAAAAAGCCGAAGGCATCAATACCGCAGTTACATTTTCGCTTCCAAGTGCTTCAACAGCAAGCGTTAATACCACAGCAGAATCAATACCTCCGCTACTTCCCAAAATGGCTTTTGAAAACCCCATCTTTGTAAAGTAATCCCTAATGCCAAGTACCAAAGCAGCTTTGATTTGTGCAATACTGTTTAATTCAGTCAGACGAGAAATAATACCTTCAGCATCCTCACTCTTTCTAGCATCAACATTGATGTGCTGTGATATTTTTTCCTTACTTGAGCTTGACAATGAGGAGCCCTCAAGTATTGCTGTATCTACCAAAAAGACATCTTCTTCAAAATAATTTAATTTATGGATAAGATTTCCAATGCGATCATAGACTAGACTACCACCATCAAAAACAATTTCAGTTTGAGAACCCACCGTGTTGCAATAGATCATTGGGAGCTTATATTTCATCACATTCAGTCTGATGACATCTTTTCGATCTTCATCGTGATGATAATCAAATGGTGAAGCCGATATGTTTATCATCAAATCTGGTGACTGCTTCATCAATTCGTCCATTGGACAAATTCTATACAGTGGATTGTCACCAAGATTCCATATGTCCTCACAAATGGTAAGAGCAATTTTTTTCCCTTTAAAAGTCAGCACATTCCAATCAAAGGCCGGCTCAAAATAGCGATACTCATCAAACACATCATACGTGGGCAGCAAGGTCTTATGCACCTCGCCTTGCACCTCGCCGTTGTACAACAGCAAGCCTGAATTAAAAAGATCTTTGCCTTCTCTCTGTAAGTTCCTTGTTGGCGCGCCAAGAATAATTCCGATATCAAAAGAATGTAAAGCGATATCCTTTACTGTTGCTTCTACATGCAGGATGAAGTCTTCAAACTCAAGAAAGTCACGTGGTGGATATCCACAAACAGAGAGCTCAGAGAAAACAATTAAATCAGCCCCTGATTGCTTGGCCTGATGTACTGCTGAAATAATTTTATCCTTATTCAGTGCGAAATTGCCGATATGATAATTCTGTTGTGCCAGATAGACCTTCATGGGGCAAAATTGAGGAATTAACCTGAATTATCGTGAAAAAGAGATGCCGGACTGTTTATTGGAATGAGTTTAGTATAATTTTGGGCAACAAACGAGAATTACACATAGACATTGCCCATGAAATCAACCAATATGAAGTCTTTTCCCGCCTTATTAAGCTTGATGATCATCAGCTGCGTTCTTATGGGCTGTAGTACCGGACCTTCCAAGCCAGATGTCAGCAAGATTAAGGTCAAACTGGTCACCAAAAGATTTGAGAAAGAATTTTTCAGCCTTGATAGCGCAACAGTTGAAAGTGGATTAAATGCGCTGCAGGAAAAATATCCTGATTTTTTAAATGGGTTCATCTATAAAATTCTCGGACTAGAGGGAATTGACAGCAGCAAGATTAAGCCAACAATTGTTCAGTTTATCAAAGATTACAGACCGCTCTATGATTCATCAAAAACGTTGGATGCAGAAATGATTCACATCTCCAAAGAAATTGAAGGATCATTAAAATATGTACAATATTACTTTCCAAAGTATCCTTTACCGACTGAGTTCATCACTTTTGTTGGGCCCATCGATGCCTTTGCCTATGGTGAAACCGGAGGGTATGGAGAGATCATCACACCCAATGCAGTTTGCTCAGGCCTACAACTTCACTTGGGTAGCAATTCAATGGTGTATCACAGCGAAACTGGTCTTCAATTGTATCCAGCATACATATCACGTAGATTTTCTGCTGAGTACATTTCAATCAATTGTATAAAAAATATAATTGATGATGTATACCCACCTAAAAACCAAGCAAGAGGATTGGTTGAAATCATGATAGAACAGGGAAAAAGAATGTATTTACTCGACCTCTTCATGCCAGATGCCAAAGAAGAATTGAAACTTGGATACACTGAAGATCAGTTGAAGCAAGCAAAAGAGAATGAGGGACTTATCTGGAACTACTTTACTGAGAATAACCTGCTTTATGAAACAGATCCTCTGAAAATACGCTCTTATGTAAGTGATGGACCATCGACAGCTGAATTTGGAGAGGCTTCACCAGGATTCATTTCACTATTTATAGGAAAGCAGATTGTGTACGCTTATTTGAAAAAGAATCCGGATGCAAATATCAACTCATTGCTCTCATTGGATGCAAGAAAGATTCTTTCAGGATCGTCTTACAAGCCTAAATAATGGTGCTTAAGGCGAATCAACTAAGGCCGCTGCCCCATTTGATGCATGAACCTCACATGTGAAGCAATCGCTGCTCTCGTGCTGGGAAAATAGTTATAATACAGGTCAAACTTTTCACAGGTCTGTCTAACGATCTTACTTATTTCAGGGTAGTGAATATGACTGATTCTAGGGAAAAGGTGATGCTCGATTTGATAGTTTAGTCCGCCAGCAAACCAAGTCATTACTTTATTTGTAAAAGCAAAATTGGCTGTAGTCTTCACTTGATGAATAGCCCACTCATTCTCTATTTTTACAGGATCAACACCTGCCGCTTCAAATTCGGCATGCTCTACTACGTGCGCCAATTGAAATACAATAGCCACAGTTAGTCCGAGCGTAAATTGACTGATCACAAATCCTACTAGCCATCCCTGCCATCCAAGCATGAGCAGTGGAACAACAATATAGAAGGCAATAAAAAATAATTTACCCGCCCAAAAAATAACATGCTCTTTAAAATCCATTGGCTTGAGCGGAGTAGTATGAATTTTTTTTGAAAAGTATTTTGAGTAATCCATCAAAAACATGAACAAGGATGTAAAACCATAAAGCATGAACATATACATACTCTGGTATTTGTGCATCGGCTTCCATGGTTGAGTAGAACACTGACGCATGAAGGGCATGTTGTTGATATCATCATCTACGCCATCGATATTTGTATAGGTATGATGAATGATGTTGTGCTTAAGTTTCCAAAGAAACGCATTGCCTCCAAGAAAGTTATTTGTTAATCCAAGTACCTCATTCACCCACCCTTTAGTAGAAAAACTTCCATGGCAGGCATCATGCATGATATTAAACCCGATTGCGGCCATATTCAATCCGAACAGAACCCAGAGAAAAGAAGTCAAGGCCCAATGCATGTTGACGAACATGAGTAAAGCATACAATGCAAGAGCTCCAGGAAGGAGAATAGCTGTTTTGCCATAAAGTTTCCAATTGCCCGTTTTTTTCAGTCCATTGCGCTCAAAATAAGCGTCAACTTCAGACTTCAATGCATTGAAAAAAACCTTGTTCGTGTTGTTAAACGATACTTTGTATGCCATGGCTAATCAGTTGCCTAAGATTTGTAATAAAGACTAAAGCAAAATTAATGCATGTTCGAGAAAAACCCGTCAATTTCTTTTAAAAGGAGCCTCCATTTGGAAAACTGGAATCTTAACCTCAAATTTTGCTTTTGTATGAACATTTTCCATCAGGTAAGTACCATACATTTGGCCAAGTTCGGATTTCAGGTTGCAACCTGAAATGTATTGATATTGCTGGGCTGGCGCAATAATGGGCTGTACACCAATAACACCCTCTCCCTCAACTTCACGCTGCTCGGAATTGCTATCATGAATATGCCAGTGCCTTCTAAGCAATTGAACAGGAAAGCTGTTATTGTTTTCAATAATAATTCGATAGGCAAACATGAATTCGCCTTGGACTGGATTTGAATAATCCGCCTGATAGAATTGCTCAACACTTATCCTTACGCCGTCTGTTACAATTGATTCCATCATCAATGGTTTTTTCAAATATAAAAATTTATCGCAATGTCTTGGTTTTTTGTTGACCCCAATTAGCCAGATTAAGGAAATTTCACAATAATCAGTACCTTGTTTTACTGAAAAAGATTCTTTTCTTAACCCCTTGAAGAAGTAAACCAACATGAAAAAGTACATATTCCTTTTCTTAGCCCTAAATGCAACCTCTTTAACTAATGCGCAAAGCAGATCTGGGGATCCTGCACTTTCTGAGGTGTGGACGCCTGTTCCAACAATTATTAAACCAGGAAAAACGGCGTCTGACGCTCCTTCGGATGCAATTGTGCTATTTAATGGTAGCAACCTTTCTTCATTTGCAGGAGAAAATGCCAAGAAAGCGGAATGGCGCATTGAGGGAAGTGCAATGACTGTAAAGCCCGGTGCAGGGCCAATATTCACCAAACAAGAGTTTGGAGACTGTCAGCTTCACATTGAATGGAGAACTCCATCAGTCGTAAAAGGTGAAGGACAAGGCAGGGGCAACAGCGGAATTTTTCTTATGGGAAAATATGAACTTCAGGTGCTTGACAATTATAATAATGTTACCTATTCAAACGGCCAGGCAGGAAGCATTTACAAACAACTGATTCCACTTGTGAATGCATGCAGACAACCAGGTGAATGGCAGACCTATGATGTAATATTCACAGCTCCAAGATTTTCCAGTAACGGGAGACTTGAATCTCCTGCCAGAATTACCGTAATCCACAATGGCGTATTGGTGCAAAATAACTCAACCCTTTTGGGAGCAACGGAATATATCGGGATACCCGAATACAAGGTTCACAAAAGCAAAGAACCTATTATGTTGCAAGACCATGGCGACTTAGTAAGTTTTAGGAATATCTGGATTAGAGAACTCTAGTTTAAGCAGGAACAACAGCAGCATGTACAGTTGCGCTGAATTCTTCTAGTACAGATTGGAGCTGATGCATATTGTCAACATGTTCTGTGATCAGCATAAAGTTTTTACCAACTTGCTTGAGGTGGCTTTTGTTGGTCTTGGTTTGAATATGCAGCAGAATTGAGTTGAATATGGCTGAAGTGAAATAAGGAGATTCTGGATTATTAACAAAATAACACCTCAGTATCTTTTGCTTGAGCGTTATCCTTTCAAAGCCAAGGGCTACTGCAATTTTCCTGCACCGTACTGTAGTAAAAAGATCTTCCACACAGTCTGGAATAGGGCCAAATCTGTCTTTCATTTCAGCATGAAAATGAACGAGTTCGTCTTCATCTCTGCAATTGTCTAAGCGGGTGTATAACAGCAGTCGCTCTGCAATCTGATCAACATAATGATCAGGAATTAAGATCTCCAAATCGGTATCCACGGTACAATCTTGAACAAAATCATCTTGCTTACTGATCTCGTCCTTGAATACCTCACGGAATGCCGTGCGCTTTAACTCCCTGATGGCTTCGTCAAGGATTTTCTGGTACATTTCAAAACCAATTTCAATCATGAATCCACTTTGTTCTCCGCCCAACATATTGCCCGCACCACGAATATCCAAGTCGCGCATTGCAATTTGAAAACCACTTCCCAATTCTGAGTGTTGCTCCAATGTCTGCAAACGCTTGCGGGAATCACTAGGCAGTGTACTAATAGGTGGTGCCAGTAAATAGCAGAATGCTTTTCGATTGCTCCGGCCTACCCTTCCCCTCAATTGATGCAAATCGCTCATGCCAAACTGGTGGGCATTGTTTACAATAATGGTATTGACATTGGGAATATCAACACCACTCTCAACAATATTGGTACACACAAGCACATCGTATTTCTTTTGGATAAAGTCGAAAATTCTCTCCTCAAGTTCATGCCCCTCGAGTTGGCCATGTGCAAAGCCAACACTGAGATCTGGACAAAGACTCCTGATGAGTTGTGCCATTTCAGGCAATCCATTCACCCGGTTATGAATAAAGAAAACCTGTCCGC
Organism: Chitinophagaceae bacterium; assembly: GCA_044353505.1. GTDB lineage: Bacteria > Bacteroidota > Bacteroidia > Chitinophagales > Chitinophagaceae > Pollutibacter. The sequence goes on from JBILBU010000001.1 coordinate 39,517, forward strand.
CTCTTTCGGTTTCAAAGTATAGTGCATCCCTGATCACATCTTCACTAAACACCAATACCTCTGTCTGAATGGGTTGTCTGTTGGGAGGTGGTGTGTTGATGATGCTAAGGTCTCTTGCCCCCATTAAACTAAACTGCAATGTCCTTGGAATTGGAGTAGCTGTAAGTGTCAGGCAATCCACGTTTGTTTTTAAAGTCTTTATTTTTTCCTTGTGTGCTACACCAAACTTCTGCTCTTCGTCAATCACCAACAAGCCCAAGTCTTTGAATTTCATGTCTTTTGACAACAGGCCGTGGGTGCCAATGACGATATCAATTTTACCTTCCTCTATTTTCTTTAGGATTTCCTTTTTTTCTTTTGCCGACTTAAACCTGTTGATAAAATCAATGTTTACAGGAAAATCCTTGAGTCTGTCACTAAATGTTTTGTAGTGCTGATAGGCCAAGATGGTTGTAGGAACGAGTATAGCAGCCTGTCTCCCATCAATGCAGGTCTTGAAGGCAGCCCGGATTGCAACTTCTGTTTTTCCAAACCCCACATCCCCACATACCAATCGATCCATTGGTTGCACACTCTCCATATCTTTTTTCACATCCGCTATTGCCTTGCTTTGATCTGGGGTATCTTCATACATGAAAGATGCCTCTAATTCGGTTTGCATGTAGTTGTCTGGACTATGCTGAAAGCCTTTCTGTGCCTTTCTTTCAGCATATAGTTTGATCAGATCAAATGCAATTTCCTTAACACGCCCCTTGGTTTTTTCTTTCAACTTTACCCAAGCGTCACTTCCAAGTTTATTTACCTTAGGCACATGTCCTTCCTTGCCTGTATATTTTGAGATCTTGTGAAGAGAGTTGATGTTAACATACAAAATATCATTGTCGCGATACACAATGCGAACGGCCTCCTGCGTATGCCCACCCTGTTGAACTTTTTGCAGTCCACTGAACACGCCTACCCCATGATCAATATGCACAACAAAATCTCCAGGCTGAAGTTCTTTCAAGGCCCTGAGCGTGATGGCCTTGCTCTTGTTGTAGGCTTGCTTTATTTTGTACTTGTGGTAACGCTGAAAGATTTGATGGTCTGTATACACGACAACACCTCTTTCCTTATCAATAAAACCCTGATGAATGGCCGTGGGTACAGGAACAAATGAAATTTCTGCTTTAAGATCAGAAAAAATTGAATACAGCCTCTCCAGCTGTTTTGGATTTTCTGCAAAAATATAAATCTGATGCTTGGCCAGCTCATGTGCCTTAAGATCTTTTATCAGCAATTCAAACTGCCTATTGAATGCAGGTTGAGGGGCAATATCAAAATTAAACGCATGATTTACATCATCTAGTGTTCGAGAAGATCCCATTTCAACAATGGTGCGGCTACTAAGGTCAATTAGCAATTGATCCGTAGAGGTAAAGCCATCGGGATTGGGCTCTTTGATTTTTTCTTCAGTGTCTTTTTGATCAATCTTAGACTGATCTTTTTGACTCAAATACAACATGAAATTATCTTCATGGTCACGGTACCGATCGATAAACATTTGCCAGTGAGCAGTATATACAATTGTGTTTTTCGGCAAGAGCTTAAGCAGATCTATCTTTTCTGCATCCTGGTAATCTTCATCAGCATTGGGAATGATATTGACTTGCAGCAATTTTCGTTCACTCAGCTGAGTCTCAGGATCGAAAATTCTAATAGAGTCAACTTCCTGACCAAACAGTTCTACCCGGTAAGGTTTTTCGTTGCCAAAAGAGTAAATATCAAAGATTCCACCCCGCATGGCAAACTGCCCGGGTTCATATACGAAGTCTGTCCGCTCAAACCCATATCCAACAAGCCTTTCCATCAGCAACTCGGTATCCAGCATATCATTCACCTTGATGGAAATAATATGGGTTGAGAGGGATTGGGCGCTGGCTACCTTCTCCATCAAAGCTTCTGGGTAAGTAACTATGATCTTTCGATTCCCCCCTGAAGCAATCCTTGTTAGGGCCTCTGTTCTCAGCATAACATGGCTACTGCTTTGGATCCTGAAGTTTTTATCTGTTTTAAAGGAGGAGGGGAAGTAAAATAAATCGATTGGATTAACTAGCTGTTCGATATTATTGTGAAAATATGCTGCTTCTTCAGCGTCTTCAAGAACAAAAAGGTGGTTAGAAGACTGTAATTCAGCGCGTTGATAGAGGGAGGCAAATAACAATGATGAGAAGCTTCCTGAAAGTTTTGTACAAGAGATGCGTTGAGGTGGGGGCAATAGGATGCTTGCCGCAATGTCTGAAATGCGGGGGGATTGAGCATAATATTCTAAAAGAAACTGCAAATTCATTCCTTCACAAGAAACACAAAGATAGGATTAAAGCATTAGTAACTAGTTTAGTATTCAATAGTTCTCCCCATAAATCAGAGGCTTTTGTCCAACAAATAGCCCAGGGGTGAATTATTCTTGAATCAATTTGAACTCTATAGTTTTAATAACGTTTTATATATACCAGTTTGTAAAATTGACTAAATTGCTAATACTCACACAACTTCTATGATTTCAAAAAAAGTATTGCTAATTTCTGCTGTGTCGGTTTGTCTTGTAGGCACATTCATGCTTAAAAGGAGATTCGATAACAACGAATTATCTGAAAAGCTAATCGTTTTATCTGAAGATGGTGTAGAAATTGAAAACGAAAATGCAACAGAACGCGCCAAGTACGAATGGATGATCAGCATGGACCCCAAAACAGGGAAAATTCCTGATGGGATAAGGGCAGAGGAGATGGCCTGGGCAAGAAAGATTCCAATCAGAAGGGATGGTGCCTTTTCAGACGGATTCATTCTTCCCTACATACCACAGACAAATAACCCTTGGACAGTACCTAACATATTTCAAAATGAATCAAACACGATCAGCGCTGCAGCAGTAAACAATACCTACACTGCAGCAGGTCCATCCCAGGTGGGTGGCAGAACAAGAACAATCGTGTTTGACAAAAGATACAACGGAACAACAAACAAGGTGATCCTCGCTGGAGGTATCACCGGTGGAATTTTTAGGAGTATAGATGCGGGTGTCACCTGGACATTTGTGCATCCCGCCAATGAAATAAGAAGTGTGTCCAGCATCGCGCAAGATACCAGGGCAGGTAAAGAAGATATCTGGTATGCCGGTACAGGTGAGCCTATTGGGGCATCGGCCTCCTACCCCAATGGGTTTGTTTTTGGAAACGGAATGTTCAAATCGACTGATAATGGCATCACTTGGACCAAATTGCAATCCACAAAGATTGATGTAGCCAATAACAATACACTTAGTTCCGAATGGAGCTTTGTTCACAAAGTAGCGGTTCATCCCACCACTGGAGATGTATATGCAGCGGTACACAGAAGAATATTTCGTTCAACGGATGAGGGAACATCATGGACCCAAGTATTTGGGGGCACTACACCGGCTTCTGGAGAAGAAGGGATTGCAGATATACTGATTAACACTGCAGGCACAAAAATATATGTTGCCATGACGGGTAGAAATGAGGATAGGGCATTGGTGGGAGTTTTCAGTTCGAACACTGGCAATGAAAGTACTTTTAACAGAATAGCAGGAGGAGTAGCAAATGCTCCAGATTCTGTGGCAAGTTGGAGGGATTACAATAATAACATTACTGAAACAGGCATGTACTCGGGAGGTTGGGGCAGAATAACTATGGCCTTGGCTCCATCCAATCAAAACCTGCTGTATATTATGATTGAGAATGCAGAAACTGCTGAAGACAATACGCCTGAGGCTGATCTCTTTAAATGTGATATGTCTACAACACCATTTACCTGGTCCAGACTTGGTCAAAATCTTGAAGCAACAAGAAAGCCTGCGAGTGGGAGTGAATCACAACATTACATGCAATTACAAGGTGGCTACAATATGCTTCTTGCTGTTCACCCCACAAACCCCAATCTCGTTCTTGCTGGAGGCGTAAGCCTATTTCGCTCAACCGATGGTTTTGCCACAAAAAACAATGTAACCTATGTTGGAGGGCTTCCCTCTAGCACTTTCAATGACCCAGAAGAAGTTAGCCATGTCGATATCCACGGATTTGCATTTGACAAATCCAATGACAACAGAATATACATTGTCTCAGACGGAGGAATCGCGTCTATCAAGGATATTACCCAAACCACGCCAGAATGGGAAAAAAGAAATAACCAATATCAGACCATACAGTATTACCATGTAGGCATTGATCCTACCCCTGGAAGCACAACTTATTTTGGTGGGGCTCAGGATAATTCTACCACCTTTAGAGATCCCACCAATATAATTCCACTAAGCAAGGTGGATGATAACGACCACTTGACTTTACTTGGTGGAGATGGATGCCAGGTAGGCATGAGTAAAAAAAATAATTCAGGAAATCAACATCTCTACTGTGCTGCCCAGCAAGGTCAGATTTATAGAATGAAATTATTTGACTACAGCGGCTCGATCTATACCAAAATAAAGCCTGAGAATTCAGGTGAAGGTGAATTCGTAACCTACTTCCACCTTGATCCAGACAATACCGAATACCTTTATTTTGCCATGGGCGATACCATATACAAAACTGGATCTGCATCAACGGTGAGTCCGAGCAACTGGACAGTAATGAGTGGCGTAGCGCAAGCAGTTACAGGAAGTATATTTTCAATGGAATCGACTAGAGGAAGCTATACATCAAAAAGCCACCTCTTCATTGGAACTTCAAGGGGTAAGATATTTAGGATCAAAGATCCTCAATCTCCTGTCTCAAACACTACCCTACCATCAGACATCACACCTACTCAAATGCCTGCCACAATATCTCAATATGGTGTAGTGGTGAAAGATATTGCTGTTAACCCAAGAAATCATGATACACTCATGGCCGTTGTTTCTAACTATGGAACCAATAGCATCTACTGGACTGGCAACGCAACTGAAGCAAATCCTGTATGGCAGGTTGTTGACGGAAATATCGGACCACTCTCCGTAAGATCTTGTGAGATTATCGCCAAAACCACCGGCATAGAATATTATATTGGTACCACTTCAGGCCTATATAGTACTACCTCCATCAATGGATCAGGAACTACCTGGCTGCATGAAGTTGGCGTTCCCGGAGATCCCTCTGAAATGTTGAATACGGCAATCATTAATTCGTTAGCGCATAGGTGGGTTGACAACACCCTGGTGATTGGGACGCATGGCAATGGGATGTTTTCTGCCACACTTGGAAATCCAATCACATTTACTACTGCGGTAACAACTCCAATTCGAAACAATACCAATTTTGTAAAATCTCTTTACCCCACAATCACAGATGATATTGTCCAATTCCAAATTGGCAACATGTACAGTGTAAAAAAATTAAGCATTGAAGTGGTGAGCCTCTCTGGAGCGATCGTGTATAAGAAAGAGACAGGATATCAGCACGGAACGATACCTCTTGGTAACCTCGCTGCAGGCACTTATGTGGTTACCATCACGAGCAACGACAGAAAATACCAGTACATAAAAAAAATCATCAAACGCTAACACAACAACCAGTGATCTCACTGGTTGTTTTTCTTATGTTCATACTCAGTAAAATACTTTCATTCTTTCTTAGTCCATTCATATGGATTATCGCTATCATGACATATGCCATTGTGATCAATGATGATAAAAAAAGAAAAAGACTATTCTTGATATCCATACTCATGTTGTTGGCGTTTTCAAACACCTGGCTTAGCAATGTTATACAATACCCACTGCATGCACCTCCAATGCCTATGCAGGCAAATGAACACTACGATCTTGGAATAGTATTAGGGGGGATGACGAGTTATGACAGGGTAAATAAAGAAGGGCACTTCAACATATCTTCTGATCGATTTATTCAGGTTGCCCTGCTCTATAAAAAAGGACACATAAAAAAGATTATTGCTTCAGGTGGACAAAACGGAATGTTCTTGGAAGATAATTTTAGAGAGGCAGATTTCATTGCAGAAAATCTAATTGCACTTGGTGTTCCTGCGTCAGATATCATGATTGAAAACAAATCAAGAAATACAGTTGAAAACGCTGCCTTCTCTAAACAGCTCATTGATCAACACGGGGGCATTGCATCAAAGGCGGTCTTAATTACATCAGCATTTCATATCCCAAGAGCTAAGGAAACATTTGAACAAGCTGGGATTCAGGTAAGACCCTACCCCTGTGCATTTTCAATTTTGCCATCTGCAACAATATTCACAGCTGCATCGCTGCTCCCTTCATCAGGTACATTGGATGGCTGGGGAGGGATCATCAGGGAGATGCTCGGCAGGGTATACCTGCGTGTAAGAGGCTAGTTTATTGCAATTTCCCTTTAATAAAAGCAACCAATCCATCAATGGGAATTCTCTCCTGCTTCATGGTATCGCGGTAGCGAATAGTAACAGTTCTGTCTTCTTTGGTTTGATGGTCAACGGTTATGCAGAAAGGGGTTCCTAACGCATCCATCCTTCTGTATCTCTTACCAATGGTATCTTTTTCTTCATAGAAACAATAGAATTCATTTCTGCATTCAGCCATAATCTCTCTTGCAATCTCAGGCAGTCCTTCTTTTTTTAGAAGTGGTAATATTGCCAATTTGATGGGTGCAATTTTAGCAGGTATTTTCAATACTACCCTGCTATCCTCAGAACCATCTTCTTTGGTCCACTTCTCCTCATGATAAGCATGACAAAGGGTAAGCAAAAACATCCTATCGAGACCAATCGATGTTTCAATTACATAAGGAATATAATTCTGGTTGATTTCCGGATCAAAGTATTGAAGTTTCTTGCCACTGAATTCTTGGTGACTCTTAAGATCGAAGTCTGTTCTGCTATGAATTCCTTCTACCTCTTTCCAGCCTATTGGAAACGCATATTCAATATCCACCGCCGCATCGGCATAATGCGCAAGTTTGACGTGGTCGTGAAAACGATAATGTTCAGCAGGCATTCCTAGTGAAGTGTGCCATTTCATTCGCTCTGCCTTCCAGTATTCATACCACTCTTGTTGTGTACCAGGACGAATGAAAAACTGCATTTCCATCTGCTCAAACTCCCTCATTCTAAATATAAACTGACGGGCAACAATTTCATTACGAAATGCCTTTCCCACTTGCGCAATACCAAAGGGAATTTTCATGCGTGCGGTTTTTTGCACATTAAGGAAATTCACAAAAATGCCCTGCGCAGTTTCAGGCCTCAAATAAATTTCACTTGCATCCTCAGCTACAGAACCCAATTGAGTAGAGAACATCAAATTGAATTGACGCACGTCTGTCCAGTTACAGGTTCCACCAACTGCACATTTGATATTTTTCTCCTCGATTAATTTTTTTATTCCTGCAAAGTCATTTGCAGCAAGCAAGGCATCCATATCTGCCAACAACTTCTCCGCGTCGGCCGACTTTCCTTCTTTCAATAGTGCGTCTGCAGCAGCTTCGATGAGGTGATCAACACGATATCTTTTTTGAGAGTCCTTGTTGTCAATCATCGGGTCACTAAAATTATCAACATGGCCAGATGCCTTCCAGGTAGTAGGATGCATGAAAATTGCAGCGTCAATACCTACAATGTTGTCATGCATACGGGTCATTTCATTCCACCATGATTCCCGAATATTCTTTTTAAGTTCACTTCCCCATGGGCCATAATCATATACAGCACTGAGTCCATCATAGATTTCACTCGACTGAAATACGAAACCATATTCTTTGGAATGGGAAATAATTGCCTGGAACTTGTTTGGATCTGTTGATATCATAGGGAGTAAAGATAAATAAAAAAGAGGCAAAGAGGTTATGCAACAGGAATGTGGATGGGCAAAGAGAAGATGCTGGATTATTTCAATTTCTCATTGTTCTTGTGCCGATCAGCGTCACGGTTGGTTTTCTTTTCCATATTCTTGCTAAAAGCGTCTGTGAGATCTACGCCAGTTTGATTGGCAAGACAGATGAGCACCCACAATACATCGGCCATTTCATCTGCGAGCTTATCAGGAGATTCGTCTTTCTTGAATGATTGATCTCCGTATGTTCTCGCCATGATGCGGGCAAGCTCCCCCACCTCCTCTGTCAGTATTGCCATATTTGTCAATTCATTAAAATAACGGACGCCAATGGTTTTAATCCAACCATCTACCTCGGCTTGTGCTTCGCTGATTTTCATGCTATTCCTTATTTTTTGTGTCAATTATAATGGTAACCGGACCATCATTAAGCAGCTCTACTTTCATGTCTGCACCAAATATGCCCGAAGGTACTGGCTTACCGAGGTCATTTGCAAGATGGGATTTTAAAAGTTCATACAGCGGAACGGCTACATCAGGCTTAGAAGCCCGGATATAAGAGGGCCTATTGCCCTTTTTTGTTGCGGCATGAAGTGTAAATTGACTTACTAACAAGATTTCGCCATTCAGGTCGCGAACGGAACAATTCATTACGCCCTCCAAATCATTAAAAATCCTGAGTTGCACAATTTTTGAAGAAAGCCATGCTGCATCCTCCGCATTATCGGCATCCTCAATGCCTACAAATACAAGCAATCCCAAGCCAATCTGACCAGTGTATTCACCATCAACCTGAACTGATGCTTGGCTTACCCGTTGAATAACTGCGCGCATAAATCTGTCTGCTTAATGATGTAAATTTATATCATGAAGATAGACATTAGCAGCGAGATCGTATTTACCACAGCCAGAAGTGGTGGGAAGGGAGGGCAAAACGTGAACAAAGTGGAAACCATGGTACAAGGCAGTTTTGACCTCCATAATAGCTCCCTGCTGAATGAAAACCAAAAATTAGTACTGCATCAAAAACTCAAGAACAGAATCAATAAAGCAGGCCAATTGTTGGTCAAGTCTCAGTCCGATAGAACTCAGCTTGGAAATAAAGAAAACGTGATAAACAAGATGAATTCACTGATTCAAGATGCCCTGATCAAAAAGAAGTCACGTATTGCAACCAATCCAACAAGAGCATCCAAAGTATCAAGACTACAGAGCAAAAAAAGAAATGCCATTATCAAGGAACATCGAAAAAGACCAATGAAAAATGATGAATAATAAGAGGTTGAATCAGGAAACCTTATTTTTGTTTCAAACATTATCATTTTGAGTGGCATCAGGCAACTTGCAAAACAAACCATCTGGTACGGCTTAAGCAACATCGTTGGCAGGTTCATCAATTATCTCCTGACGCCAATCCTCACCTATATTTATGATGCAGAGAAATTTGGTGAAATATCAATCCTCTTTGCAACAGCAGCATTCCTGAACATCATTTTTACTTATGGAATGGAGACCTCTTACTTTCGTTTCAACCAAATAGAAGACGAAAAGAAGGTTTTTAATACCGGAATGAGTAGCCTACTGATTACCACCATCCTTTTTTCTTTTGTCCTCATCTCCTTTTCTCAAGAGATGGCCAACTTCATGCAACTGAGCGAACATCCTGAATATGTGATGTGGGTAGTGTTGATAGTGGCCTTTGACACCATGACTGTTTTGCCGTTTTCCAAACTAAGGCATGAAGGCAGACCTAGAAAATTTGCCTTAATCAAATTGGCTACAATACTTGTTAATGTAGCAGCCGTATTGTTTTTCCTTTTTTATTGTAAGCCTTCTTTTGAACAAGGCAGCACTAATTTTCCTGGAAATTGGTATAACCCGGCAATTGGGATTGGCTATGTTTTTATTGCGCAATTAGTGGCCAGTGCGCTGACCCTGCTATTCCTATTCCCTGAGTGGAAGGGATTTAGGTGGTATTTTGATAAAAAACTATTTTCTGAATTGATCATTTATTCGGCCCCTCTTCTCATCGTTGGATTTGGAGGAATGATCAATGAAACCATTGACAGGTTCATGCTCATCCATCGATTCGATGGAACTGTTCAACAGGCCAAAGTGGCTAACGGCATCTACAGTGCCAACTACAAATTGGCAGTACTGATTGTGATCTTTATTCAAACCTTTAGAATGGGGGCAGAGCCTTTTTTCTTTAAGCATGCATCAAATGAAAATGCCAAGGAAACGTATGCAAAAATCATGAATCTATTCATCATTGCTTGCTGCTGTTGCTTCCTCAGCGTAGTGCTTTTCCTAGATCTTTGGAAACACTTTATGGGCGTCAACAACCACCCAGAATATCTTCAAGGACTATTGCTAGTACCTGTATTAATGCTTGCAAAGATCTTTTTGGGCATCTACTATAATCTCTCCATTTGGTATAAGCTTACCAACAAAAATACAATTGGAGCAATAATTACGGTTATTGGAGCCGTCATAACCGTTGTGATCAACTATATGCTAGTGCCTTTTCTGGGATACTTCGCTTGTGCAATTGCAACAGTTGTATGTTATGGCAGCATGATGCTGATTAGCTACTTGATGGGACAGCTGCACTATCCAATTCCTTACAATTGGAAGAAGGGCATGGGATATATTCTTTTGACAGTAGTGCTTGGACTTATTCATATCCTGATGAGAAATGTGATCAGTTCCATCCTGTTACTCAATGTTGGTGCAATGGTATTGATCGCACTGTTTGTGGTCATTATCATTGAAAAAGAAAAAGAAGAGTTGTCGAAAATCCCAGTAATTAATAAATTCTTTAAGGGGCGCTAAATAATTCAACCTGATACATAAGGATTATGCTGTTTTTCATGGCCAATAGTTGTAGGCATCCCATGGCCAGAGTAGACAATGGTTTGATCTGGAAGTATATATAATACGTCTTTAATGCTTGCCGTAAGCACATCAGGATTGCCGCCAGGCAGATCAGTACGGCCAACACTTTCGCGAAAAAGAACATCACCCGCAATCACATACCCATCTTCCTTTGAATACAAGCTGATGCTTGCCGGGGAGTGACCCGGTGTAAATAATACCTGAAAACTATCCTCACCAAGAGCAATATCTTGTCCCGGTACAAGATCATTTATATTGCCAGTGTAATTATCAAAAGGCATATTCCACATGAGTCCACTCGCTGGAGCCATATCCAACACCTTGCGTTCACCGGCATGAATAAAAAGCTCTAATCCATAGGTTTCGGCAATAAACTTATTACCAAAAACATGGTCTAAATGACAATGGGTATTCAGAAGCATAACCGGGCGGAGCGCGTTTTCAGCAATAAAACCAGTGAGTTTTTCCCTTTCATGGTCAAAATAGCATCCTGGATCAACAACAATGCATTCCTTTTGAGCATTGTACAGCAGATAAGTGTTCTCTTGAAGGGGATTAAATTGAAAAATTTTAACGTTTGTCATAGCCTCGATTTCTTGGGTAAATGCGTTAATTTTAGAGCATCTTGCTCAACCAAAGTACAGGAGCAAAGGTATCCTTTCATTTGAATCATTACACCATGCGAAAAATACTCTTTTCATTTCTTGCCCTTGCTTTTCTATTCTTGGAAACAACAGCGCAGGTAAGCAGTGTTGAATTTGGAAAAAATCGGGTTCAATACAAAAAGTTCAATTGGAAATACTACCAAACCAAGAACTTCAATGCTTACTTCAATGAGGGGGGAATTCAACTTGGAAAATTTGTTGCGCAGGTTGCTGAAGAAGAACTCAGCAGTGTTGAAGAATTTATTGAGTATGGACTTCAGCGGAGGGCTAATATTGTCATCTATAACAGCTTTACTGATTACAAGCAATCGAATATCGGATTGGGAATTGACTGGCAAAATACGGGCGGAGTTACCAAGCTGGTAAACAATAAAATTATTGTCTTTTACAATGGCAACCTCAACGAGTTGCGTTTGAAAATAAGACAGGGTATCGCACAAGTATTGGTAGAGAACCTTCTTTTTGGTGATGATCTGGGAGAAGTTGCCAGCAACCAAGCACTGCTCGATCTTCCAAAATGGTTAACAGAAGGATACATCTCCTATGTTGCCGAAAATTGGAATCCAGTACTGGACGACCAATTAAAGTCAGCATTACTCTCAGGAAATTACAAATCGTTTTACCAATTTGCTTTCAAGGAACAACTGCTGGCAGGGCATGCTTTCTGGAAGTTCTTCGCTGACAAATACAGAAAAGAAAATGTTACCTATTTTATATACCTCTCCAGAATCCATAAGAATACGAACACGGCAAGTCTAAAAATCACCAAGAAGAAATTCAGGGATTTGCTAGCAGAATTCATGGAGACCGAACCAGAAAAGTATCTGGCGGATAACCGCGGAAGAAGAAACCAGCCAAAGGGCAATGTGGTTACCGTTGAAGAAAAAAAGAATGGAACCGACTACTACCGTTTCCAGGCCAACCCAATCGCAAGAAACAATACCTATGCCATGGTAGAATACAAAAAAGGTATTTACCGTGTTGTATTTGAAGACCTGTCTGACAAAAGAAAAATCCTGCTCAAGGCTGGCATACTGAACAACCAAGATGAATTAAATCCAAACTACCCACTGATGGCATGGGACCCAAAAGGGTCTAGGCTACTGGTTGTCTATACGGAGGTTGGAAAAATAAAAATGTTTGTCTACGATGCTGTTACAAGGATGAAAACCTTCAAGCAGGAATTGGAGGGTTTTCAGATAATACAAGATGCTAAGTTCATGCTTGATAACAACACGCTGATCCTGAGTGCAGTTAAAAATGGCCAGTCAGATATATTTGTATACAAGATAAAAGAGAACAGCAGCCAGCAAATTACCAATGACCCATACGACGACCTCGATGCTTCATTTGTTGCATTTCCTAACAAGACAGGTATATTATTTTCTTCAAATAGACCCAATGCAACTGCATCAAAGGCAGACTCCGTAGTAGCCTCAAGAAACAGATTCAATATTTTCATGGTTGATAACTGGACCAAAAGTGAATTCAGACAAATCTCCCAACTTACGAATCAGTCATACGGACAAGCAAGATTTCCGCTGCAATACAATGTCAACCATTTCACTTTTGTAAGTGATGCCAATGGAATTGGAAACAGGTATGCAGGATTTTTCTCTACCCAGCGCGCAGGATTAGACACCATCTATAGAATTGGTGATGAACTGCTGAGGAATCCGGAAATCAAAGAGCTTGATTCCACATTAAGAGCATGGAAAAAATCTGAGCCAGATTCTGTTGGATACATTTCCATCACCAGTGACAGTACCTATGTATTTCCCATCACCAATTATCAAAGCAGTCTACAGGAAACACGTGGAGCAGGCGACAACAACCAAGTGAGCGAGCTCAGGCAAGAAGGGGACCTTAAATTTCTCTACAAGCTCAAGATCAATGAAGCGGTATTGGCAAAAAGAAATATCAATGCACGTCCAACAGAATATATCAAACAGCTCATGGCTGAAGAAAGAAAAAAGTCTAATGAGGCCATAAAATATATTCAAGAGGAAAAAAAGGAGGCACCTGCCGAGAAGAAAAATGTATTGTTCCAAACTGAATTTGAGAACGAGCCTGTTCAAGCTGAGGACGAAAAAAAGACAGAGCCCACAATCATCGAAAAAGAAGATCCACTCAAGAAAGCTAAACTACTTGACTACCGATTAAAATTCTCATCCGACTATATTGTCTCGGGATTCGATAACTCGGTATTGGTAAACCGCTACCAGCCATATGGTGGGGGCTATGGACCAATCTTCATGTCAAATACCAATGCACTTAGTGGTATACTCAGAATGGGGATATCAGACCTGATGGAAGACAAGAAATTCATTGGCGGATTCAGGCTTGCAAACAATTTGCGTGACAATGATTACATGGCATCATTTCAGAACCTCAGAAAACGTTTTGACTGGGGACTTACCTATTACAGAAGCAATCAGGAAAACTTTCCTGTGTTTGACCCTTTTGATATCAAAGCGCAGCTGAACAATAAAATGATTTCAAGTCTCTATCAATTCAACGTCAGCTATCCTTTTGATGAAGTGAGAAGCGTAAGGGCTAGCGTGGGATACAGAAGAGACCGTGTAGTCATTAAATCAGATGCAAATTATCCGCCATCCGTTACCATGAATGATACCTTGCTGAACAACGCACTTGTTCGGCTTGAGTATGTGCATGATAACACCATAAATAAGGCACTTAATATTTTAAATGGATTTAGGTACAAGATATATACCGATGTAAACTCCAGGGTGGTGAGCTCGGATCAATCAGGCAAGTTCATGATCAACCTGGGCACCGATGTTCGCTATTACTATCCTATTTACAGAAACTTCATCTGGGCCGGACGCGCAGCGGCAGACATATCATTTGGATCACAAAAGTTAATCTACTACCTAGGCGGAGCAGACGGATGGTTAAATCCTAAATTCAACAACGGAGTAAGGCCTGCCCCTGATCAAGAATACGCCTACCAAACCTTGGCACTGAACATGAGAGGCCACAAACAAAATGTAGCCAACGGAAATAATAACATGGTCATCAATAGTGAATTCAGACTGCCGATATTCACCACACTATTCAATAGGCCAATCAACAATGCATTTATTAGAAATCTACAAATAACTCAATTCCTTGATCTTGGAACGGCATGGAATGGAAAATACAATAAGATGGCCAGGCCATCTATTTTATACGGAACTCCTCCTATTCAGGTTAATGTGAAAGCTGGTGGCATAGGTCCATTTGTTGGAGGCTATGGTTTTGGTGCAAGAACAACGGTCTTGGGATACTTCCTCCGCGTTGATGCAGGATGGCCAATGGGTGGATTCTTCGAAGGAAAACCAATGTGGTACTTTTCATTGGGGCTTGACTTCTAACCAATTATAATTTTCTGAAGCGTAGCTGCTTAAATCAACAGCTATGCTTCAGAAAAACAGCAAGATTTTCGGCTTTATTCACCTCCACTTTATTTTTACTCCATAGCATCCTTCTCTATTTTTATAGATGGACGAAGGGCTAGATGGAATATGGAGGAGACTTCCGTTCGCCAGAATTTTTATCTTCTTCATCACGGGTATCATTATCGAAAGATGTCTGTTTATCCACCACTACAACTATATAATAGTTGGGGGATTCCCGATAGTCCTGCTTCTTGTCACGCAACAACTTCCCCTTAGATACCAATGGAAATTTTCGGAGGCAAGAGGCTTTTCAATCCTGCTGTTAATACTTGTCGTTGGAGGTCTCAACAGCGCATTGCAATCTGGGAAAAATACTGCTAGGCCAAACGAATTATCAACATACAATTTACTCAGGTTAGAAGGAGAACCTAAGCTGACAAGTAAAACCAGAAGATATGTAACAAATGTATACAGCTGGAATGGAAACAGGTATGTTAAAGCGGGGAAGTGCTACCTCTATGTGAATCTTAAGAATTCAAATAAACTTGAACAGGGTCAGTTGCTCTTGACCATGGAGAAGCCAAAGGCATTCACAAGCACCTCAAACCCAGGTGCATTTGACTTCAGCAAATATGCCCAACAGCAGCAAGTGACTCTAAGCTTGTACCTGCATGATGAAGAACAGTACGTAATTGTTGGGTCTCAAGAAAAAAGAAAGAAATCATTAATAGAAAGATCAAGAGAAAAAATTCTATTCATCCTTAGAAATACCATTAGAGATAAAATAAATATCGGACTTGCTGAAGCCATGCTGATTGGATTTAGGGAGGATCTCGACAGAGAATTGCTTAATGCGTATGTGGATACTGGAGTGGTTCATGTGATTGCAATTTCAGGATTGCACTTGGGATTGATTTTTATGTTGATTGACCTTGGCATAAGAACACTCTTTGGCAAAAAAAGAGCACGCTATGCAGGCATTTTCATCACTATTCCACTATTGTGGGGCTTTGCCATACTAACAGGCTCTTCATCCTCTGTTAACCGTAGTGCGCTCATGTTTAGTGTTCTGATTATCGGAAAGGCAATCAGCAAAAGAAACAATAGTTTAAATGCCCTATTCGCCTCTGCCTTTATATTGCTTTACTACAACCCTCGAGTTATCAGTGACATTGGATTTCAATTAAGCTATGCTGCGGTGGCATCAATTCTGATATTCGAAAAAGGAATCAATCAACTGTTCTATCTAAAAAACAAGATGGCACGATACGGCTGGAATATGGTTAGTATATCCATTGCAGCGCAGCTGCTAACAACTCCACTGGTGATTTTTCATTTTCATCGATTCCCAATACTTTTTCTGTTTACTAATCTTGTTGCCATACCCCTCTCGAGTATTATTCTTGTCCTAGAAATACTCCTATGCATCATATACGTGATGGGCATTAAGGCTGAGTTGATTATTACTGCTATTGAATTGCTGATGGATTGGATGAATGGATATATCAGATCAGTCAGTAGAATCCCGTTCGCCATGATGGATGATATTTATCTTAGCAACCTAAATATCTTACTGAGCTTTCTGCTATTTATGTTGGTTGCATGGACATTTCTTCATCCTTCAAAAAAACTATACCACATCAGCATATTCCTGTTATTATTATTGTGCACAGTCCGACTGTATGAGCTAAGATTGCTTCAACATGAGAAAAAAGTATTTGTGCTCAACCTTAAGCAAGCTACTGCCATTGTAATTCAACATGGACAGCATGCAGTGATTGCAATATCGGAAAGCCAAATTGAAGTTCAAGAATCCTTACAGAAGCTATTAAAAGAAACTGGACAAGCAACTGGCATCAAGCGCTGGGAAATAAAATCATTGCCGAATCTGCCGCTTATTATCAACATTTCATCAAGTGGCATAGATACCAAAAGACAAGAAAAAGCCAACAAGATCATCCTGATTGCTGGAAATCCTGACCTCACACTTGAAGAAATGAAGATAAACAAGGGAAATTGCGAAAAGATAATCACCGACGGAAGCAATAAACTGTGGAAAATTCAGCAATGGGAAAAAGAAGCCTATAGCCTACATTTGCCACTTCATTCAACAGCTGAAAAAGGACCTGTTACCGTCTTCATCAAATAAGTCTCTTTTTAGCCCTAAATATTTCACACATGCAAAAGAAGATTAAATCTGCACTGCTATCGGTTTTTTATAAAGATGGCCTTGAGCCCTTGGTTAGAACACTAAACGAACATGACGTGACCCTATATTCAACCGGTGGAACCCAGCAGTTTATAGAGCAGCTTGGCATTGAATGCATTCCCGTAGAATCAGTGACAGACTATCCTTCGATTTTGGGTGGCAGGGTAAAAACCCTTCATCCAAAAGTTTTTGGAGGTATCCTTGCAAGAAGGGCTGTTGATCAGGATTTGAAGGAGATGAAAGAATATCAGATTCCGGAGATAGACTTGGTTGTGGTTGATCTGTATCCTTTTGAAGAAACATTGGCCAACACAACAGAAGAAAAGCTCATCATTGAAAAGATTGATATTGGCGGTCCATCGATGATCCGTGCAGCAGGAAAAAATTTCAGCGACCTGTTGGTGATTGCATCAAAATCAGATTATGCTTCAGCCATTGAAATGCTTTCTGCACAACAATGTTCTACCACACTGGAACAAAGAAAATCATACGCTGCAAAAGCCTTTCAAATTGTAGCGCATTACGATGTGGTCATTGCTAACTATTTCAATCCTGAAAACGATACACAGTTTCTTTATTCGCAAAGGAATCCTCAAATCATGCGCTACGGAGAAAACCCGCATCAAAAAGGAGTGTTTTTTGGAAAATTAACTGCGCTGTTTAATCAGCTTCATGGAAAAGAGCTATCCTACAACAACCTTGTTGATGTTGAAGCTGCAGTGCAATTGATTGCAGAATTTAAAGGGGAAACTGAAAGTACATTTGCCATCATCAAACATACCAACGTGTGTGGCATTTCAACACGCAACACTACAGAAGAGGCCTGGAAGTATGCACTTCAAGGTGATCCTGAAAGTGCATTTGGAGGAGTATTGGTCTGCAATACTGCAATAAACAAAGCCACTGCTGAACAAATTAATGAAATCTTTTTTGAGGTACTCATCGCTCCTGCATTCGACAGTGATGCTATCGAGATTCTGAAAACAAAAAAGAACAGAATTCTGCTTGAACAAATCAAGGACCATGAATCAGACAAACAATTTAAGTCATTACTCAATGGCGTATTGGTTCAGGGAGTTGACAAAGGCAATGTAGAAAAATGGGAAGAGTCAGGCGCAAGAGCATGCTCAGAAGCGGAGAAGCTTGATTTAATATTCGCCAACAAAATATGCAAGCACCTTAAATCTAATGCCATTGCACTTGCAAAAAATAGGCAAATGATTGGCAAGGGATGTGGTCAAACATCCAGAATTGATGCTTTGCGTCAGGCTATTGAAAAAGCCGGTCAATTTAACTTTGATTTAAAAGGTGCTGTTCTTGCGAGCGATGCTTTCTTTCCGTTTGACGACTGCGTGAAGATGAGCCATGCGGTTGGCGTTGAAGCATTCATCCAACCAGGGGGGTCTATACGCGACAAGGACTCTATCGATTACTGTAAACAAAATGGACTGGCCATGGTTATTACAGGGATGAGGCATTTTAGACACTAGCAGGTATTGAAAAATAAAGCGTAGGCTTCAACACATTAATGAACAACCCTTCTGAAAAAAATAGTGCGCTCTTTGCTGTAGGTGTGGTTTCCATTCTATGGGGAACTACCTGGATGGCATCAAAAATTGCAGTAAGGTCAATGCCCGCATTGCAGGTTTCAGGAATGAGGCATTTGATAGGGGGAGGGCTCTATGTTGGCTATTTTTTTCTAAAAAGATTTCCACTCCCTACCAAGGAACAATTCATCAGAATTTTTTGGGTGTCTCTAATCATGTTTGTACTCTGTAATGGATTCAGCGTGATGTCTGTTCAATACATACCCAGTGGATTGGCTGCGGTGGTTGGGGCAATGTCGCCACTATGGGTTGCAGTGTTTGGATTGCTAATTTTTAGGGGGACGAAACTTTCTGCTATTACTACTGCCGGACTATTACTTGGCTTTGGCGGTGTGCTTATCACGTTCTATGACTATATCGAAGAGCTCGCAGATACCAATTTTATCTTTGGGGTAATCTATGGACTCATTGCCAGCATCACCTGGGCCCTTGGCACCCTACTAACAGTAAAAGATTCAAAAAAACTTGATCCATATTATTCTATGGGATGGCAGATGTTCTTGAGCGGCATCATGCTTTCAGTCTTTTCTTTTGCCACCAATCAGCATGTGCCAATCAGCAGCATTGGAACAGAGGGCTGGCTTTCGCTCGCCTATCTTATCGTTGTGGGTTCTGTGATCGCTTTCATGGCATTCATTTATGCGCTCAAAAGACTTCCTGCAACACAGGTCTCTATTCATTCATACATCAATCCACTTGTTGCCATCATCATTGGAGATTTCATGATGAATGAGGGACTAACCGCCTACCTTGTGATAGGCACCATCGTAACTTTGCTGGGAGTGTATTTGGTGAACAGAGGATTTAAGAAGGTATAGCTTGACTCTCTAATGCTTTCTTCTCCATCCAGATTTGATTAAATGTTTTTTCTGGGAATGCAAGATCAGCCCTGTGGCGTGTCCATCCTTTGAAAACCTTATTGATCATCCAATTTTTTATTTTGCTATTCCCCGCATTCATGAGCTTTCTGTGGAGCATTCCTTGTTGCCAGGCAGACCAGGCAATTTTTTCCATCATGTTACCCTCGCCTGCTCTCACCGCCTCTCTTCGGTTATACAACAGCAATTCATGAAGATTGATTTTTACAGCGCACACTTCAGTGCAGTTACCACATAGCGAAGAGGCGTGGCTAAGGTGCTTCCATTCGCCCAGGTCTTTGAGGTTGGGAGTAATCACACTTCCAATTGGTCCACTATACGTTGTTCCATAACTATGCCCACCAATATTTTTATACACTGGGCAAGCATTCAAACAGGCACCGCATCGAATGCAGTACAAGCTCTCTCTTGAAACAGGATCCTGAAGGATCTGTGTTCTTCCGTTGTCAAGTAATATTACATACATCTCGTCAGGACCATCATGTTCATTAGGCTGACGAGGACCGCTGATGATTGAATTGTATACTGTAACCTGCTGGCCTGTGCCATACGTAGCAAGCAGCGGCCAGAAAAGCGCAAGATCTTGGAGATTGGGCAATACTTTTTCAATGCCTGTAACAACAATATGTGTCTTAGGCCATGCAGAACTCAATCTCGCATTTCCTTCATTTTCTGTAATTGCTATGCTTCCTGTTTCTGGAATAATAAAATTTGCACCGGTGATGCCCACTTCAGCCTGCGTGTATTTTTCTCTCAGCTTTTCACGGGCAACAAGCGTAAGTTCTTGAGGACTTAAATCCAACGGGGTTCCAAGGTGCTCATGAAATACCCTTGCACAATCTTCCTTGCTTTTATGCATGGCTGGAGTTACGATATGGTATGGCGGCTCATCATCCAACTGCTGAATGTACTCGCCCAAATCTGATTCAATACTTTCAATATTATGTTTGGCAAGAAATTCATTCAGGTGAATTTCTTCCGTTACCATACTCTTGCTCTTCACCAATGTTTTGCAGTGCTTTTCTCTACAAATCTTCAGTATCGCTTCACATGCCTGCTCGACAGTTTCTGCCCATATCACTTTACCACCGCGCTTTAAAAAATTAACTTCAAATTTTTCCAGGTTGATGTCTAGCGACTCCAATGCTTTCCATTTAAGGTTCTTCGCTTTTTCACGGGCAAAGTGAACATCATCAAATTGACTCTTCCCAATAGGTACAACTGCATTGTATTTGCCAATGTTGTGATTGATCGTATCTCGATGCTTGAGGTCTGCAGCTTTTACAGTGCTCTTGTCCTTGAAGATTGAAGCGATGGTTGACATGAATACTATTTTTTATCTTCTTTTTTATCTCGCTGAAAATATTCCTTAGCTACCTGCTCAAGCGCTTCATAAAATCCCGCACCATAAGCTCGGGTAATTGGCTCTTTAAGAAATTTATATACTGGAACTTTTAGCTCCTTACCAAGGCTGCAAGCAGGGCTACACATATCTTCCCTTGGTTCGTAGTTTAACATGTCGTGATCAGAGAACCTGCTCTTGCTCTTTTTTATTGGATAGAGATGACAGGAAATCGGTTTCTTCCAAGTAGTTTGTCCACGGTTATACGCCTCCTCAAATGAACACTTGATAATACCAGCAGCATCACGAAAACCATAGCTACAAATTTTTCCATCAACCGTAGGCGTCACCCAACCAAATTCTCTATCGTATCGATATAGTCCATTTTGCTCTACCTCTTTAATCCCCTCTTTGGTCATCAATGGCTTTACGATTTCATAGGCCTTTTTCACTTCGTCGAGTTCCTGATCAGAGATGGGTGCACCGGCGTCGCCATCCTCACAACATCCGCCCTTACACTTGCTGAGGTTACAGACAAATTGAGCCTCAACGATGTCATCACTCACCAGAACATTATCAATTACAATCACGTGAAATACTTTGTACAAAAATAGGGGTTAATTCTATGTATTACGGACATCCTTGTGCACAATGGCCATCAACTTAACTTCAGTGTGGATTGCCTTTAACGAAAAACAACAGTTACATTAGTCTTTCAGAAATCTGGCTAATCTACAGGTATTTAGTGAGCGAAGTCGGGTTACTACGCCAAGATGTAGCAAAATGGCTCATTTTAAGCAGTCATTAACTAAAACAATTGATGTAAAAGCTCTCTTTAGAACATTCCCAAATCCGATTGGAGACTACCTCACCTTGAGCAACTTTGCCACTAAAGATGATGTTCTCATGGTGCAAATCATTTCGACTTCGGGCAGAATGTTATATGAACAGCGCTTTGCAATAAAAAGTGGTAGCAACAACATAAAAGTACCAACCAGTAGATTACCGAAGGGCCAATTTATCCTATCCATGCAGAAAATCAGTACTGGTGATCGGCAATCCTCCACCCTCATTAAATATGAATAGGTTGTTTTTATCCCCGCCCTATTTTCTTTGAATTTCGTGGGCTAGTCCGACTAATTATTGATTAACTTTATCCAGCTAGACTGGATGAAAGTCCGAACAAAACACCCAACCCTTTGTTTTATTCTCTAGCATTAAATTATTACGCCATGCAAATAGAACCAGGGGCACTGCTAAAGCACATCAACTCACCAGCTGACCTTAAGAAGCTCAGTAAGGATGATCTGCATAAAGTGAGTGAAGAACTTCGTCAGTATATCATTGATGTGGTTAGTGTTCATGGAGGCCATTTTGCGGCTAGCCTCGGTGTAGTTGAATTATCCGTTGCCCTACATTATGTTTACAATACACCTTATGATCAATTGGTATGGGATGTAGGTCATCAAGCTTATGGCCACAAGATACTTACTGGTAGAAGAGACAATTTTCACACCAACAGAAAATACAACGGACTTAGCGGATTCCCAAAGAGAAGCGAAAGCGAATACGATACATTTGGTGTTGGACACTCCTCAACCTCCATCTCAGCCGCCCTTGGAATGGCCATCGCTGCAAAGTATAAAGGAGAGCTTGATCGAAAGTCTGTAGCCATCATTGGAGATGGGGCCATGACCGCAGGTATGGCTTTTGAGGCCATGAACCATGCAGGCGTTGCTGAATCTGACATGCTGGTGATACTCAATGACAACTGCATGAGCATAGATCCAAACGTTGGTTCACTCCGAGAGTACCTCACAGACATCACTACATCACACACCTACAATAAAATAAAGGATGAGATCTGGAATACCCTAGGAAAGCTGCCTGTTGGTGGAAATTTTTCCAGGGAAATAGCCAGCAAACTAGAACACAGCATCAAGGGATTCATCAACAAAAGAAGTAATTTGTTCGAGTCGATGAACCTCCGCTACTTTGGGCCAATCGATGGTCACAACATCACCAAACTGGTAGACACGCTAAAAGACCTCAGGGATATTCCGGGTCCGAAGCTCCTGCATATCATCACTACAAAAGGAAAAGGCTATGCCTTGGCAGAAAAGGACCAGACCACCTGGCATGCACCCGGACTTTTTGATAAAGTGACAGGAGAGATTTATAAAAAAACATACGATACCCCACAGGCCCCAAAATATCAGGATGTGTTTGGCAAGACCATCATAGAGCTAGCCAAACAAAACGATAAAATCTTTGGCATCACTCCCGCAATGCCATCCGGATCATCATTGAAGTTCATGATGGAAGAAATGCCAGACCGTGCAATCGATGTGGGCATCTGCGAACAGCATGCTGTTACACTAAGTGCAGGAATGGCCACACAGGGTTTAAAAGTATTCTGCAATATCTATTCTACGTTCATGCAAAGGTCTTACGACCAAGTTGTACATGATGTAGCCATCCAAAAACTACCTGTAGTTTTTTGTCTGGACAGGGCTGGTCTCGTAGGAGACGACGGACCAACACACCATGGGGTTTATGATATTGCCTACATGAGATGTATCCCCAACATGATTGTTTCAGCTCCAATGAATGAGGCGGAGTTGAGAGACCTTATGTATACTGCACAACTTGATTCAACAAACCTTCCTTTTGTGATTCGCTATCCACGCGGACAAGGAGTAATGCCTGAGTGGAAAACAGAGATGAAGGAAATTGTTATTGGTAAAGGAAGAAGATTAAAAGAAGGAAAAGATATTGCAATTCTTTCCTTCGGACATCCTGGAAATTTCGCAGCTGCAGCAATAAGAGAACTCAGAGCGGATGGAATTACTCCAGGTCACTACGACCTTAGGTTTGTAAAGCCTATCGATGAAGAAATGCTTCACGAAGTTTTTAGCAAGTATAATAAAATAATTACGGTTGAAGACGGAACCGTTGTTGGTGGAGCGGGATCAGCTGTACTTGAATTTATGGCTACTCATGGATACCATGCCGAGGTTCGCATCCTTGGAATACCTGATCGTCTTGTTGAACATGGATCACAGAAAGAACTATACAGGGAATGTCACTATGATACACAGGCCATTGTTCAAGTTGCCCGGGAAATGATGAAGGAACTGGTAATGGTTATCAAGTAAAATTTACCATAGGCAGGTCATCCTGCCTTTCATCATTATATTCTATGATGAAATTATTACGGCCCTCACCTATGATGATGGCCAAGTAGCTTTGCTGTACAAGTTCAAGCACTGTGAGGAATAGGAATATGGCATGAAGCCTATCTTGGCAGATGTCAAACACTTTCTCAAAAGACATGGTTTTCTCCTCTGCGCTGATCTTTAAGACGTATTCCCGACTTTCTTCCATCGTATAGTTATAACGATAGACAACGTGTTGGGGTTTGTTTTGGCGGTCATGAACCCGCTGCATCACTTTTTCAAACACCTTCATCAGCTTGAATAGTGAGATCGACTGTATCTCTGAACCCTCTGAAGCTTCTTCTCCAACAGCATGCAAGTCCTTGTTCAGGTTGCCACGCTTTACACTGAACATCCGCTGCTGTTCAAGGTCAGCCAGTTGCAATGAAGCTTCTTTGAATTTTTTATATTCTAGTATCTTATCAATCAACTCCTTTCGAGGATCAATTTCATTTCCTTGCTCATCCAATTCCTTTCTAGGCAATAACATTTTTGCCTTGATGCGAATCAAGGTTGAAATGAACAAAATGAATTCACTGCTTAACTCAATATTGTCTTCTTCGGATTGTCTGATAAAGGCCAAGTAATCATCAATAATCTTCTTGATTGGAATATTGTATATATCCAACTCATCACGTTCGATGAAGAAAAGCAGAAGGTCAAAAGGACCTTCAAACTGGGGAAGACTAATCTGATAAGATGCTGTATTCAATGGGATTACTTTCGTTGCTGTTACCGGCAAATATATGTAATTGGATCAAAACAATCAGGCATTGCATTAGAATTTGCCGACCTTTGGTGGGATGAAAAATCAAAATCTGATCAAGTGGCTGCTCTTTTTGCTGCTTTGTGTGACCTGGGGGAGCTCTTTCATCCTCATGAAAGCTGGATTGACCTCACTCAGTCCATATCAGGTGGCCTCAATCAGACTTCTATGCGCCGGCATGCTGCTCATGCCCCTAGTCAGAAAGGCATACAAAGAGGTGCCTAAAGATGTAATCAAGCCCATCATCTTTTCCGGATTTCTTGGCAGCTTTTTCCCAGCTTACTTATTTTGTATTGCAGAAACCCGAATTGATAGCTCGTTAGTGGGTATTATGAATGCATTGACCCCAATTTTCACCGTAGCCATTGGCACTGCTTTTTTCAAGCTTCGGATTGGGTGGACAAAATGGATAGGGATGTTCTTTGGATTTATTGGAATGAGCATCCTCCTATTTGGAGGTATCCAGACCATCAACAGCACCTATGTGGGTTATACTTCCTTTGTACTGCTGGCCACGATCTGCTATGGGCTTAATGTAAACTTGGTGAACCAATATCTCAAAGCAATTGCACCACTCAATATAGCAGTCATTGCATTCACTGCACTGGCTATTCCAAGTGCAATTATCCTTACTGCAACTGGATATTTTGTTGATCCTAACTTAATGAATGGAAACTGGACCAACTCAACACTGGCAAGTTTGCTTCTTGGCTTTCTTGGTACAGGAGTGGCTTCAATAGCTTTTTATGCATTGGTCAAAAAAGCCGGTCCCTTTTTTGCCTCCATGGTTACGTACGGAATTCCACTTGTGGCCATCGGCTGGGGTATGGTTGCAGGCGAGTCAATCACTGCAATACAAATTGCAGGAATGGTCGTGATTTTATTTGGAGTAAGGATGGCGAATAAATAAAGCGACGAGGTATACAGCCAGGGACGAGGGACGAGGGACAAGAAAAATACAAAGTTGAGAGAGTTGAGAAAATCGGCTGTTTCACTTGTCCCTTGTCCCTTACTTTTACACACTCATCAATTCCTTCTCTTTAGCAGCAAGTTGCTTATCTACCAACGCAATATATTTATTGGTGATGTCTTGAATTTCTTTTTCAGCATCTGTAGCCAAGTCTTCGCTCATGCCATTTTTCTGCAACTTTTTGACATGCTCAATGGCATCCCTTCTAATATTACGAATAGCAACTTTTGAATTCTCTCCTTCTCCCTGCACACGCTTAACAATTTCTTTTCTTCTCTCTTCAGTCAGTGGTGGAAGAAAAATACGAATGATGGTTCCATCGTTCTGTGGTGTTACACCAAGATTAGCGGCTATGATAGCACGCTCGATAGGCTGCAGCATATTTTTTTCCCAAGGTTGGATGGTAAGCGTTCTTGCATCTGCCACTGAAATATTGGCAACCTGAGCAATCCCCGTTGGAGATCCGTAGTAATCAACTACCACGCCATCAAACATTTGAGGATTTGCTCTTCCAGCTCTAATCTTGACAAGCTCTGATTCAAGATGTGATATTGCCTTTTGCATTGAGGTAGTTACACTGCTGATGTGCAATTCGAGTTCTTCAGACATAATTAATTATTTCGTCTGCAAAGCTAACGAATGCAATGAAAATCCAAGCAAAAAATGAAATGAAAGAGATCTACGCCCCCGATGGAGGATAAATCAGTGCTCTAATTCAGACAAAGTATTAATAGGGACTTTGTTACCCTTCGTGCTATAGTCTTCTAAAGTATACTTATTTGCCCCAGAAGAAAATACAAGAAAGGTGGCGGCTACAGAGCCAAATATGAAAAGAGAAAAAATGACAATGTTAATGCCCAATGGCTGTGCAGCAATGGAGAATACCAACAATAGCAATGAGGTAGCGCTTAATATTGCTGTTACTTGCATGTGAGACAGTCCTCTCTTCAGCAACACATGATGAATGTGATTGATGTCTGGATCAAATGGAGATCTGCCTTTGAAAATCCTGATGACTGATACACGAAGTGTGTCGAATAATGGAACAAAAAGAACCGCCAAGCCTACTGCTGGTGCAGCATAAAAACTTAGTATTGAGTTAGGGGAAGTCTCGATATTGATAAATCTAATTACCAATACAGCATTAATCAACCCAATCAATAGTGAGCCGGTATCTCCCAAAAAAATTCTTGCTGGTGAGAAATTATAGATCAAGAAAGCAAGAATACCAGCTGCTGAAGAGAAAGCCAAAATCGCATGTGCAATATCATGTTCAATCGCAAACACAAATCCAAAAAATAAAGTAGCAATCAACCCCAACATACCAGCCAACCCATCTACCCCATCAATAAGATTATATGCATTGATAACTACTAAAATGGTCAGGTATGTAAATACTTGGGAGGCCAATGGAGAGAGATCATTTATGCCCAAAAATCCATGGAATGAATCCAATTGATAATGCCCCTGATAATTTAGTATAAACGCAGCCAATAGCTGGCCTACGAATTTCTTAAAGGGTGATAAACGCAAAATGTCATCTTTCATCCCCAGAAAAAACACGATTAAAGAAGCAGCGGCGAAATATTGAAGGGCGGGGGAAATGGAAAAGTCAGCCATGGTCAAGACAGAAAAACTGATGGCAAAATAAATGCCGATTCCACCAAGTGAAGGGATCGGGACGAAATGCACTTTTCTTATTCCTGGATGATCAAAAATCTGTTTTAGGTCAGAAACCCTAATTACCAATGGTATTGAAAAGAAAGCAACGAGAAAGGATAATATTGAGGCAAAAAGAATTGAATCCATTGTTTAGATTGTTGATATGAAAGTTGTAATACTTCGTAATCAAGTGATTCATAAGCAATTGGATTCGGATCGGACATCATAAAGGTCTGCTAAAAAAATGAGACCACATCATGTTTTGAAGTATTCCTAAATAAATTTTAGTGAACCATGCGAAAGATTAATTTGTCAAATGCATTAGTTTTGCCCGAAATAACTACAATGGCAACTCTGAAGGAAACGGCAACACAGGTTAGAAGAGATATTGTACGCATGGTTCATGGCGTGCAAAGCGGTCATCCTGGCGGATCCTTGGGTTGCACAGATTTCCTAACAGCACTATATTTCAAGATCATGAAACATGATCCTGCATTCAATATGAACGCGGTTAATGAAGATTTATTTTTTCTTTCAAACGGACACATTTCCCCACTATTCTACTCATGCCTTGCTCGCTCTGGATATTTTCCAATCAGCGAATTGGCGAGCTTCAGAAAACTAAATTCAAGGCTACAGGGGCATCCAGCAACCCATGAACATTTGCCAGGTGTTAGGATTGCTTCAGGATCACTTGGTCAGGGTTTGAGTGTTGCCATTGGTGCAGCACTTGCCAAAAAACTCAACAATGACAACAGGTTGGTTTACTCACTTCATGGAGATGGAGAACTGCAAGAGGGACAAATTTGGGAAGCACTGATGTTTGCTGCCCACCACAAAGTGGATAACCTCATTGCAACAGTAGACTGGAACGGCCAACAGATTGATGGCCCAACTGAAAAGGTAATTTCTCTTGGAGATATAAAACAAAAGTTTGATTCTTTTGGATGGACAACACTGGATATGCAAGGCAATGATATGGATGATATCATAAAAGTATTGGATCAAGCGAAAGCATTGACAGGAAAAGGTAAACCCATTGCCATTATGATGCGTACCCTCATGGGTAAGGGTGTTGACTTCATGGAAAATGACCATGGTTGGCATGGCATTGCTCCAAATGATGATCAGCTTGCAAAGGCATTGCTACAACTCCCTGAAACGTTGGGCGACTACTAAACTCAACTTCTTAAAGAAACTGAAGAACTTGCAGCACGTCTTGCTGGAATCCATGATGCCAACAGTCCAATAACCATTACTGTTGTTGTGACAATGATAAAATCACTAAACACCAGTTTTACAGGGTAGTAGTCAATCAAAAAAGTTGCTCCCTCAAGTGGAATGAGCTTGTATGTTGTTTGAAGATAATAGAACAATAGAGCAATCGCAAGTCCCCCTGCAGTTCCAATAAAGGCCAGCAATATACCCTCTGCCAAAAAAATCTGTTGAATCATTGTATTGTCTGCACCCATCGCCTTCATCACCTGTATATCTTTTTTCTTTTCAAGTACCAGCATACTTAATGCCCCTATCATTGTGAAGGCCGCCACAATAAGAATAAGCGAAAAAATGCCATAGATTGCCAACTTTTCCATGCGTATGGTAATGTACAACATACTATTCTGCTGATAACGATTCTCAACTTTATAACCCATGCCCAATACCTGACGAATTTTATCTGCAACAGCATCTTCGTTTGCCCCTGAAATAAGTTTTACCTCTGCCGACCCAAACTCATCGGCACCATATCCCAAAAAAGATTTTAAAAAGGCAAGATTGGTGATTACATATTTACTATCGAATTCACTTTGAATTGCGAAGCTACCTGAGGGATAGGCCAAGGATAACCCAAGTGCATCCATGGGGTTGGAAAATTGTTGGGCAGATTTTCTTGGCAAGTAAACTGATACAGGATAAATGGATCTGTCGGACAATAGACCGAGCGACTGCTCAACGCCTACACCCATCACCAGTGCTGGCTGCTCCATATCGCCAGTATTGAACTCGCCCCGATACATCGATGAAGGTACTCCAGAAACATTGGCATAATTGCTATCCACACCCTTGATGTGCACCACGGCCTGGAGCACATCATTTTGTATCAACGCCTTTGATTCTGCTGTCAGAGAAATAAAAGAAACTCCCGAAATTCCTCGAAGTTGGTTAAGTTGTTTTTGAGTAAGAACAATCACCTTGCCTTGTACAGCACCAATTCTAATATCTGCATAGAAAGATGCATAGAGTGATTTGACAAGTGATTCAAACCCATTGAAAGCACTTAGTATGATGATGAGGGAAGCCGTACCAAACATGATGGCAGTAACACTCACCCATGAGATAATATTTATTGCATTGGTTGATTTTTTTGCGCTGAAATAACGCCAGGAAAATGTAAGTATCCTACTTAGGTTCATTTATTGCGTTCATCATTTATCTGCTTGAAAAGCTTTTCCATTTTGAACACATGATCCAATGTGTCATCTTTAAAAAATCTCAGCTCAGGCATTCTTCGCAGTTGTTGCTTGACCCTTAAGCCAAGCTCCTTTTTAATCTCGCCCTTCCTGTCTTCGAACCTGTTCAGCAACGCTTCCGGATCCTTGACTTGAAAAAGACTCAGGTACACCCTTGCTTCAAGTAAATCAGGAGTAATCTTAACCCCTGAGATTGAAACCATTCCTCCATTGATCATGTTGAGTCCCATTCGCAGAAAAATATCGTTCAATTCTTCTTGTAGAACCCCTGCAACTTGCTTTTGTCTTTTGCTTTCCTCCATAACGTACGCTTGATGCTTGTAAAATTAGTTACTTTTGACCCTAATCGGTAAAAAAACGTAATTCCCCCTTAATGAGAAGCCTTGGCGTCATATTTTCATACATCAAAAAGTATCCAAAACTTGTGTTTGGATACTTTTCATTGAATATCCTATCAGCAATGTTTTCAGTTGTGTCCTTGGCGATGCTGGCGCCATTCCTTACACTCATCTTTGGGCTACAACAGGCTGGGTCGATCCAATCATCAAGATTTCGTCTGGGCCATTTGACCGACATGCTCTATGCCCAGTTGTCTACTCTCACCTCAGACGATCAGGGAAAAATTAAAGCGCTGGCCATTATCTGCGTGATCGTAGTGATTGCCATTGTACTAAAGAATATATTCCTGTATTGCTCACTCTATTTGCTAACTCCAATCAGGAACAGCATCATCAACGACATGAGAACCGACATGTTCCAAAAAATTCTAGAGCTCCCCGTTGGTTTTTTTAATGAGCAGAGAAAAGGAGATATAATGAGTCGTCTTACCAACGATTTACAAGATGTAGAATTCTCCACCATAAGCTTCCTGGAAAGTTTTTTCAGGGAACCCATCTTGATTTCTTTTTACCTCTTTGCCATGATCAGCTTAAGCCCTGAGCTTTCTCTTTTTCTTTTGTTGTTTCTGCCAATAGCAGGTCTTGTGATTGGAAGAATAGGAAGATCATTGAAAAAAGTATCTACCGGAGTGCAGGAAAAACTTGGAGAGATCCTGAGTACGATTGAAGAAACATTAGGTGGCATCAGGGTGGTGAAGGCCTTCAATGCAGAACAGCAACAGCTTGGAAGGTTTGTCAGAGAAAATACAGAACTTTTTAAAATAAAAAATCGTGCCATCAGAAAGCGCGACCTGGCGTCGCCAGTTTCAGAAACTTTGGGCATACTGGCAGTTTGCTCTGTCTTATACTACGGAGGAAGCCTGGTATTGAATCATAATTTTTCATTGAGCGGCCCCGACTTCCTCACCTTTATTGCCATTTTCACTCAGGTCATTAACCCCCTGAAAGCCTTTAGCACAGCCTCTTACAACATCCAACGGGGTGCTGCCAGCATTGAAAGAATTCAACGATTAATTACTGAGGAGCAAACGATAAAAGAAGATCCAAATCCAATACATATTCATTCTTTCAACCATGAAATTGAATTAAGAAATGTAGTCTTCGCTTATCCCGACAAAACAATACTCAATAAGATTAACCTCACAATTAAAAAAGGGCAAACCATTGCGTTGGTCGGTTCTTCGGGTGCAGGGAAATCAACATTGGCAGACCTCATTCCCAGATTTCATGATGCCAGTTCGGGTGAGGTACTTATAGACGGGGTTGATATAAAAAAATATGCAATTAAAGATCTCAGAAACCTCATGGGAATTGTAACCCAAGATCCCATCTTGTTTAATGAGTCTGTCAAAGCCAATATCGCATTGGGCAACTTATCGGCATCAACTGAAAGTATTATTGATGCTGCAAAGATTGCAAATGCACACAATTTTATCTTGAATAAAGAAAATGGGTATGATACCTTGGTGGGTGATCGTGGATCTAAACTGAGTGGTGGAGAGAGACAACGCATAACCATTGCTCGGGCTGTCTTAAAAAATCCACCAATCCTCATCCTTGATGAAGCCACTTCATCATTGGATACTGAAAGTGAAAAATGGGTTCAAGATGCTATCAATAATTTGATGAAGGACCGAACCAGCATTGTTATTGCACACAGGCTCTCAACCGTAAGGCATGCAGATGAAATCATCGTATTGCATGAGGGGAAAATTGCTGAGAGGGGTAAGCACGAAGACCTCATTCAACAAAAAGGGATATACAACAAGTTAGTTACCATGCAGGAAGTTCGGGGCTGACCTAAATTATGCACCGCCGCTACCTGGCCTGTTCATGGTCATCTTGGCTTCCATGCTCAGGGTTGCGTGTGGAACAGCGCGCAGACGAGCCTTATCGATGAGTTTTCCTGTTACCCTACATATGCCATAGGTCTTGTTCTCAATCCTCATCATGGCCTTCTCTAGCTTCTCAATGAAATCAATTTGTCTGCTTGCCATTTGGCTAAGCTGCTCACGTTCCATACTAAGGCTGCCATCTTCCATGGTCATGTATCGGCTATCAGAATCTTCTCCACTCATTGCATCTTTCCTGGTGATTAGGCCATTCAGGTAGGCAAGCTCTTGCTTGGCAGCATTGAGCTTATTTTGAATAAGCTCCCTGAATTCCAACAACTCGGGATCGCTGTAACGTTGAGTTGGACCAGTATATTCAGCTGCTGCCCTTGGATCTAAAACAGACTTTGTGAATTCAGGCTCATATTTTCGAGTTGTCTTCGCAATGATTTTAGGCATCGCAACGGGCTTAATATCTTTTTTGACCTCTTTTGCGCGTAGGGCCTTACGAATTTCAGTGGGACTTGCTGGCGGTTTACTTGTTTGAGCAAACCTGATTTCTGGGGCTATAAGCGGAATTTTTTTACCTGCCTTATTTGTAGCTGTCTTCGGAGGAATTCCTTTCGAAGGTGCACCCTTGGATGGAACAACGCCTTTCGATGGGACTGGCTTAACCGGTGAAGATTTTGCAACTGGAGCCTTAGGCTGCGGCTTTGTCGCAGCAGTAGGTTTTACTGATTTAGTAGGTACCGGCTTTTTTGCGGGTACTGCTTTTTTAGGTGCTTTTTTTGTGGGAGCAACTTTTGGAGCTACAACAGCCTTTTTAGCAGGTGCGGACTTCTTTACCGGAACCGCTTTTTTCACTGGAGCTGCTTTTTTTGCCGGAGCTGGCTTTTTAGCCACAACTGCCTTTTTAGCAGGAGCTGCTTTTTTTGCCGGAACTGATTTTTTAGATACAACCGCTTTCTTTACAGGTGCAGCCTTCTTAACCGGTACCACTTTTTTCACTGGAGCTGCTTTTTTTGCCAAAGGTTTTGATTTTGAGTTTTTATTTACTGGTGCTTTTGCCGCTTTTTTTGCTGGTACAGCTTTTTTTGCAGGCGCTGCTTTTTTTGCAGGGGCTGCTTTTTTTACTGGCTTAGCTACTTTTTTGGGTGCTGTTTTTTTTGTTGCCATAATCCTTACTCTTTGGTTATAAGATTGATCTTCAGTGTTTTACCATTAATCTCGGTATCAATCCCCTCAGATAATCCATGTTTCAGCAAGATGTGGTCAGCTAGAATTTCGGCGCAAATATATGGATTAAATTGTGTAAAAGCGGGGTCCAGCTCCGAATCAGACTGAATTTCAACAATTATCCTGTCTGTCAATTCAAGGTTTAGGTCTTTTCGCAACTTCTGAATCCTGTTCACCAACTCCCTGGCATTTCCCTCCATTTCGAGTTCAGGGGTCATAGACACGTCTAATGCCACGGTAAGCACACCCCGAGAAGCAACCATCCATCCTTGAACATCCTCGCTTTGAACCTCCACTTCGTCTCTTAATATCTCCACCAGCTCCCCATCGACTAAGATGTCAATCCTCCCAATAGCCTCCAAGCTTCTTATTTGCTCCTGGGTCATTGCTGAGATTGCCGCGGCGGCAGACTTCATTTTAGCACCAAGTTTTTTGCCAAGCACCACAAAGTTGGCCTTGACCTTTTTTCTAATAAAATCATTATCTGCAGGCAGATATTCCATCTCCTTCACATTCACCTCAGCCAAGATTAGGCCTTCAATTCTTTTTAATTGTGCCTCCATAGCAGTCCCAGTAATTGGAATGAGTATCTTCTGCAAAGGTTGTCTGACCCTGATATTAACCTTTTTACGAATGGAGAGAACCAAAGAGCAAAGTTCGCGGGCTATAGCCATCCGCTCCTCCAATTCAAGATCAATCCATTCTTCTTGAGCTACTGGGAAATCGGTATGGTGAACAGACTCCGCAACTTCTTTTCCAGCCACTGAATTCAGATTCCGGAAAATGGTATCGGTGAAGAACGGCGATATTGGTGCTGCGAGTTTCATCACAGTAACAAGGCAAGTATATAATGTTTGGTAAGCACTGATCTTATCGGTTTCATATTCACCTTTCCAGAACCGTCTTCTTGAGAGCCTTACATACCAGTTGCTGAGCAGCTCATCAACAAAATTATCAATAGCCCTACCAGCCATCGTTGGCTCGTAATCGTCCATGTGCTTGCTCACTTCTTTGACAAGGCTTTGCAAGCTTGATAAAATCCAGCGATCTATTTCAGGCCTTTCGTTGAATGGAACATCAGCCTCTTTGTACCTGAACCCATCAACATTGGCGTACAATACAAAAAACTGGTAGCTGTTATAGAGCGTTCCGAAAAACTTACGCTGAACTTCTTTTATTCCCTCAAGGTCAAATTTGAGGTTGTCCCAAGGGGATGCGTTAGTAATAAGATACCACCTGGTGGCATCAGCGCCATAGGTATCAATGGTGCTAAAAGGATCCACCACATTGCCCAGGCGCTTACTCATCTTGTTGCCATTCTTGTCTAGCACCAATCCGTTTGAGACTACTGTTTTATAGGCCACCTGATCAAAAAGCAATACCCCTAGCGCATGGAGTGTATAAAACCAACCTCTTGTTTGATCTACCCCCTCAGCAATAAAATCTGCAGGGAATGCCTTCCCTTGATCAATCATTTCCTTGTTCTCAAATGGATAATGCCATTGTGCGTATGGCATGGCGCCACTATCAAACCATACATCGACCAGGTCTGGAACACGATGCATTGGCTTTCCAGAATCACTAACCAATACCACTTCATCAACAAACGGCTTATGGAGATCTGCCAATCCTTTTTCAATGATGTCTTTATTAACTCCGTTGCCCAATGCTGCGGCGGCTTTTTTTATTTCGCTATTGAGCTCATCGATAGATCCTATGCAACGCATTTCTGACCCATCTTCTGTTTTCCATATCGGCAGTGGTGTACCCCAGAACCTACTTCTACTCAGGTTCCAGTCGACCATATTCTCCAACCAGTTTCCAAATCTTCCTTCACCGGTAGATTTTGGCTTCCATTGAATTTCCTTATTCAACTCAACCATTCTATCTTTTAATGCTGTGGTTTTGATGAACCAAGCATCAAGTGGATAGTAAAGTATTGGCTTATCCGTTCTCCAACAATGAGGATAACTGTGTTCGTATTTTTCTACCTTAAATGCCTTTCCTTCTTTCTTCAACTGAATGCAGATGTCTACATTGACATCAACATAATTTTCTTCATTCTTGTAATTCTTTACAAAACGATTGCTGAATTCACCGAGTCCATCAACAAATTTCCCCTCCCGATCCACCAAGGTCAAGATACCCAGCCCGAATTTTTTTCCCACCTTATAATCGTCTGCACCAAATGCAGGCGCAGTATGCACAATACCTGTACCATCTTCTGTTGTAACGAAATCCCCGATGACCACTTTAAATGGATCTGCATCAGGAGCTGCTTCTTGAATCTGCAAAATACCATTTGCTGAAGAGGGCATGAGTTGGTCATAGTACAAACCTTCAAGCTCACCCCCTTTGATTACCCCCAACAAACGCCATGGAATCAGTTTATCACCGAGTTTAAAGTCTTCTAGAGCAATTTCTTTTGCCTCCTCCTTGAAGTACTTAGACACCAATGCGGTTGCAATAATGACATGAATTGGATCTCCTGTATACGGATTAAAGCTCTCTATTAAAGCATATTCAATTGAAGGACCAACCGTGAGGCCTAAGTTAGATGGCAGTGTCCACGGTGTAGTGGTCCATGCCATAAAGCAAACTGAATGGGGCAAAGCCACCAGTGCGCGAATTGCTTTAAAGCCTTTGTGTGCTGTATTTTTATCCGTATTGAGTTGAAATAATACAACAGCGGAGGTGTCTTTGACATCTTTGTATGTACCTGGCTGATTGAGCTCGTGAGAGCTTAGTCCGGTTCCTGCAGCTGGTGAATAGGGCTGAATGCTAACACTCTGATAAAGCAGGCCTTTATCGTATAACCTTTTCAAGCACCACCAAAGTGACTCGATGTATTCGTTTTCAAACGTGACGTAAGGTTTTTTTAGATCTACCCAATACCCCATCTTTTGGGTAATCTCATCCCACTTGTCTTTATAGCGCAACACAGCCTCACGGCATTTTTGATTGTACTCAGCAACTGATATTTTTTTGCCGATATCTTCTTTTGTAATGCCCAATTCCTTCTCAACCCCAAGCTCCACGGGAAGTCCATGGGTATCCCATCCTCCCTTACGCTTGACCTGAAAACCCTTCATCGTCTTATACCTGCATACAAGATCCTTCAGTGTTCTGGAGATCACATGATGAATCCCTGGCATTCCATTAGCACTTGGGGGGCCTTCAAAAAACACAAAAGGTGTAGCACCCTCCCTTTTTTGAATACTTTCCTCAAATGCACCCTCTGCTTCCCAAGTGGAAAGGATTTCACTTTCAAATGCCGGTAGGTTCAGTTGTTGATATTCTCTGTAAGTAGCCTTCATACTGTTTTCAAAGGCAGCAAAGATAGAAGAAAGTTGAGAGAGTTGAGAAAGTTGAGAGAGTTGAGGTGCTTAAACTTGAAACACTCAACTCTCTCAACAGGCCGCAGGCCACTCAACTTTCGCAACTCTTTCAACAGGCCGCAGGCCACTCAACTCCCTAAACCTTCCTTAAAGCACTGTATCGTCTACCAACTTCTTTGAGCCATCATCCTGGTAGGTGTACCTAAACTTGTAGTACCGCTGTTTGCTTATCTTATCATTATCTGGAGCTGAAGGATCTGGCGTAACGCCTCCTTTGTAGTAATTAAGGATTTCTACAATGGCATACTTTCCACTGGCGGTTCTAATGACCAATACCCTTCCAGGAATTGGGGTAATGAGGTTTTGCTGTCCGTTATAAACATACCAACCCTTATTACTTCCTGTGGCAATTGCCATCGTCGGTGAATTATCAACCTTAAATATTGAGTCTGCAGGCACTGCAGTGAGGTCGGTGAATGTGCCAGTGTAAACAAAAGCTCCGCCACCACCGGGTCCGCTTGTACCGCCATTGACTATAATTGTTGTTCCTCTAAACCCAATATCCCATTTCAATGAGTTCGAATCCGCTAAAGCAATAACTGCATTATCTTCCAAACTATATAAGGTGAACTTCCCAGCACCAGCAGGTTGACCGTTTGATAAAACTGGCTGACCATCGAGATACACAATAGTATCAGCGGCAAGATCACTCACCGTTACTTGATAAATGGTAGATTCATCCACTGGCGCATCATCTTTTTTACAAGATTGCAATAAAAAAAACGAGGCCAAAACAACTCCGAAAATACGTACACTTTTCATGTTCATTTTATTTATGATTGATTTAAAAATTGACTTGTATATCTAGATATCCCACCCTACCTGGGTTTCCTGGCAGAAACTGAATATCCTTATAGTTCAACACATTGTCTACCCCTCCCATTATCCTGCATTTTTTATTGATTGAAAAACCAGCACTCATGTTAAGCTGGAGATAGCCGCTGGCATATTCGTCACTCCTGTTAATCAATCCATTTCCATCCAGATCAGTAGTACCCCATCTGCTGCGATATATTAACCGGGTTGTAGCAAACATGCCCGATGCATGTTCATAGCTAAGCTTAAGGTTGGCATTGTGTCTTGACCGGTTGGGCAATCCTCCGTAGTCTGCAATGGTCATGCGGTAAACTTGTCCACTTTGAAGATCCCTTTGAAAGACGCTCCCCTTCCTGATGTTAGCCAACGCATCCTTATCCGCCGTATATAAAAACTGATAGCCCGCCTTCGCCGTTATTGTTTTAGTTATATTTTTTTCTAGGTCGACTTCAACACCTTGGGTAAGTGCGCGATTGATATTGAAATAACTGAATATTTGTCCGCCGTTTTTTTTGTACGCAATCACATCCGTCAAGATCATGTTGGTGAGGTCGTTTCTAAACAAGTTCACAGAGCCCTTTAATGCTGTGGCAATCTTAAACTTAATGCCGGCATTAATACCACCAGAAACCTCTGGATTTAACCTGCCAACCCTGCCAGCCAGAGAAGTTGTTTCTTGAATTAACTGAGCATCCTGCATTCGTTTTAATTCCTGTAAAGCCACCTGAGCCCCAAACACAGAATAAGAGCCAGCCGCGAGGTTGGTAAAGTTTAAATAGAGCTGGCGAAAATCAGGAGCCTTGAACCCTCTGCCATAAGAGAGGTTGATTGAAACATTATCGCTCAGGCGATATTGCAATGCAGCCTTTGGACTCCAAACAGATGAGTATGCTTTATTCGCATCAAAACGAAAACCACCAATGATGGTTAATTTCTTGTTGAGTTTTTCTTCGTGTTGAAGAAAAAAGTAAGCGATCGAATTCTGACGTTTGGTCGACAATGAATCGTAGCGATTTGAACTGACAGACTCGTCAATGATGCCTGCACCGGCATTGAAGGAAGATTGTTCTCTGATCTGCCAATCTGTTTGGTTTTCAATCCTTCTGAAATCCTGCTTAAACCTGTCGTCATAGCCCCCCTCCGTTTCTTTCACGCTAAGTTCTTGTACCGCCTTAAAGCCTGTTAGATATCCCCTGATGGTAGTGGTCAATCTAGGCGAAAACCGATGCTGAAGGTGTGGCGTTATGTTGTATTCATTTGTTCTCTCAAAACCATTCGAAATAATAATGGCAGAGCCATTCTGAACAGCAATTTCATTTTTAATATCGGTATTGTTATGGCGATACCCCACCCCCATTTTCCATTTTTCATTCAGCTTATGATTTACATTCACATGCTGTGTAGACCTCCAATAGGGCTCTACAGTCTGCTGTATTGAATTCGGCTTTAGGCTATACCCTTCAGATCTGTTGTAATTGAATCCGCCTTGTATATCCGTTTTATTCAAGCGCCGAGAAAAATTAAAAGACCCATCAACAGTATTGAACTTGGCGTAACGGAGATTCGCATCAGTTTTATGTTGCCCTGCCCTATCCGTAATAATATTTACTACTCCCCCCATCGCTTCAGACCCATATAAACTTGAAGAAGGCCCTTTGATGATTTCAATTTTTACAATGTTGCGAATGGTTAATCTCGACAGGTCAAATACACCACCAGTTCTTCCAATCAAGGGCTCACCATCGAGCAATATCAGGGTATACTCGGAGGATAATCCCTGAACCTGAATTCCCTTGCCAAAATTATCAACCACCATGATTCCTGTCTGTTCAGACAAAATATCATGCAACCTCAACGATCCGCTTTGATACAGCGTTTTAGAGGATATAATGGAAGCAGGGATGGCAACATTTCCCAATAATCGTGGAGACCGGGTGGCAGTAACCACCACTTCATCGATTGACTTCAAGGCCACAGAATCTACCTGCTCTTGAGCGACAGAAAAGACAGACAAGCTGATAAACAATAGGGTAATCCCTAACCTCATGGAGTTTAATTAGAGGGCAAATTT
Organism: Chitinophagaceae bacterium; assembly: GCA_044353505.1. GTDB lineage: Bacteria > Bacteroidota > Bacteroidia > Chitinophagales > Chitinophagaceae > Pollutibacter. The sequence continues at coordinate 79,159 of JBILBU010000001.1, forward strand.
CGCCAAGTTGGTCATGCGGATTATCATGGGATTGTCAGATAAGTGAGTGCATGAAACTTATGACAAAGGGGTGACAAAGCAAGCGGAGAACTGATGACTAAGCGTTACAGAAAAATTGGTGAAAAATGAGCTTGATGGCAGTATGCTACTTAGAAAAAGTCATCGTCGAACTAAAAAAATCAAGATTTATTCAACAACTCACAAGGCTTCAGTCCAGTATGTTTTTTGAATGCAGTTGAAAAATGCGAGATGGATGAGTACCCCAGCTGAGCAGAAACCTCTGAAACAGAAAATCCTTGTTCATAAAGCAGATAGCGGGCATGCTCCATTCGCTGATCCTGATAAAAATCGAAAATTGTAGTGCCAAACATTACCCTGAATCCTTTTTTCAGGTAACATTCATTGATTGCAACCTTTCTGCTGAGCTCTTTGATGGTGATGGGATCGCCGATATGCGACAACAAAATTTCTCTTGACTTTATAATCTTTTCTCGCTCATCCTGATGCTCCAAAAACTTGCATGCTGGCACTTCGTCTTCCTTAAGAGAATTGATCGACTCAAGGGTATACAAGAGCAGAATCTGGGTTTGGGCATTGATGAAAATATTTTCAACCGCATCGGCGTAACGGTGATTGAGGATGGAGTCTAATGCATGCCTGATTCTTCCGGAGATGGAGACCGACTTGCTAAATGTATGATGGTATTTGAAGTTCAGTATTGCTTCAGTTTCCGCATTTGTGCCTTCAGACTTGATCAGATTGGTTAAATGCATTGGCTCAAATCTAAACTGGAGGATATCCACTGTGCCAGTCTGCTCAACACACAAGGCATTGCGGTTCAGCTTACACTCCTCACAATTGGCTTGTGGAAGATTGCAATACGCCTGGCCACTAATACAAAAACTCAGTTCAAGGTATCGGTTTTCCTCATTTTCGTCGTAATGGTAAAAAAGGGTCCCGCTATCCTCTACCCTTAATTTTTCATCCCTTCCATATCTTTTGATTGTATAGTTCCAGGAACCGGGGATTTTCTTCTCATTTGAGAAAATCACAGGAAAATCATCAAAATGTGACCATTCTGACATTATTCGCTGGGGTATGGCAACAAGATTAGACATCTGTGTGCAAATATAAACTTAGTTGGGCGTAAAGGGCTTAAAGCAAAGCTAAAACAGATAACTATTATGTGGAAATCATCTTAAAAAAGAATAGCCTCATTTAGTCTAAAAATGGGGAAAGCCCCCCTATTTTCAGTAAATTTGTTAGCTAGAGCCCTAATTAAAAAACCAAGAGGAAGAAGATACGTATGAGCACAGAAAACCCAGAAAAATTGGAACAGGCCAACAATAGTTACGGCGCAGACAGTATTCAAGTATTGGAAGGCTTGGAAGCCGTTCGAAAAAGACCTGCCATGTACATCGGTGATATCGGCGTTAAAGGTTTGCACCACCTTGTTTATGAAGTAGTTGATAACTCGATTGATGAGGCCCTCGCAGGCTATTGCAATGAAATTGTTGTAAATATTCATGAAGACAATTCCGTTTCTGTAGAAGACAATGGAAGGGGTATTCCAACAGGGATGCACCACAAGGAACAGCGAAGCGCACTTGAAGTAGTTATGACTGTACTTCACGCGGGTGGGAAGTTTGATAAAAATACCTACAAGGTATCCGGCGGTTTGCATGGTGTGGGTGTGAGTTGTGTTAATGCACTCAGCACAACGCTTCTCGTAACGGTTCAACGTGACGGAAAAATGTTTGAACAAGAATACGAGCGTGGGGCACCGAAGTATGCTGTGCGTGAGACAGGCATCAGTGATAAAACTGGAACGAAAGTTCATTTTTGGCCAGACAAGACCATATTTACCACCACCGAATACAACAGGGAAATCCTTGAAGGTAGATTGCGTGAATTGTCCTATTTGAATAGGCGTATTCGCATTATACTGAATGATTTGAGAGAGAAAGATGATGCTGGAAATACCTACCAACAAGTATTCTATAGCGAGGGTGGCATCATCGAGTTTGTGGCGATGCTCGACAAAGCAGCTAAAAGAAATTCACTTATCCCATCCATCATCTATATGGATGGCCATGACCCCGAATCAAACGTTGCCGTTGAAGTTGCCATCAACTATAACGACTCATACAACGAGCATTTATTCTCCTACGTAAATAACATCAATACCATCGAAGGCGGAACCCATGTTGCCGGCTTTAGAAGAGCCATCACAAGGGTTTTTCAACAGTATGGCAAAAAGCAAGGGCTTTTCGAAAAATCAAAAGTTGAAGTTGAAGGAGATGATTTTAGAGAGGGGTTAAGTGCCATCATCTCGGTGAAAATCCCCGAACCACAATTCGAAGGCCAAACAAAAACTAAGCTGGGAAATTCCGAGGTAATAGGGATAGTTGATGTAACGGTATCACGTGCTCTCGAAGCTTACCTTGAAGAAAATCCAAGAGAGGCCAAAAATATCATCAGCAAGGTAATCCTTGCTGCACAAGCTAGAGCCGCTGCAAGAAAAGCCAGAGAACTTGTTCAACGCAAAACTGTACTTTCGGGTGGAGGCCTTCCAGGTAAACTTTCAGACTGCTCTGAGAGAGACCCTACGAAAAGTGAGTTGTTCCTTGTTGAGGGAGATTCGGCAGGAGGAACAGCAAAACAAGGACGGGACAGGAATTTTCAAGCCATCCTGCCACTTAGGGGTAAAATCCTTAACGTTGAAAAGGCAATGGAACACAGGATTTATGACAACGAAGAGATTCGAAACATGTTCACTGCGCTTGGCGTAAAGATTGGAACTTTAGAAGATCCGAAGGCACTTGATATTTCAAAGTTGAGATACCATAAGTTAATTATCATGACCGATGCTGACGTGGATGGCAGCCACATTGCAACGCTGATTCTTACCTTCCTGTTCCGATATATGAAAGCGATGGTAGAACAAGGATATGTATACATTGCACAACCTCCACTTTACCTTGTCAAAAAAGGGAAAGAACAATACTACGCTTGGAATGAGGAACAACGCAAAGGATATATTGAGCGCATGGCAGCTGGAAAAGAAGACAGTGTCAATGTTCAACGTTACAAGGGTCTTGGAGAGATGAATGCAAGTCAACTTTGGGACACAACAATGAATCCAAGCTCAAGAACACTGAAAAGGGTAACTATAGAGAGTGCTGCAGAGGCTGATAGGGTCTTTAGCATGCTCATGGGCGATGAGGTTGCGCCAAGAAGGGAGTTCATCGAATCCCATGCGAAATATGCAAAACTGGATATTTGATTTTCATTATACACACTTAAAACAAACATCATGTCAAACGAAAACATGCTCACAGCTTACAACGTCAAGACCAAAGAAAAAAATGTTCCAATCCATGACGCAGTAGTCAGCAAAACTGCAAAAGGTGGATACATCGCAAAAGGTAATGATGGAAAAGGCAACAAACTTACCGCATTGCTTGGTGAAGCAAAGGCTCTTGCAGCCATCAAAGCTGGTACTGCAAAACAAGACTGGTAGTAGTTCCCCTTGTAATAAAAATTTAGACAGGCCAATTGGCCTGTCTTTTTATTTTATACGATACTTGTTTTTTTGTAGCCAGACCCTCACCTTCTCTCGATGGTCGCCCTGAAGTATAATTTCACCATCTTTTGCCGAGCCCCCAGTTCCGCAATGATTTTTCAATTGCTTCCCCAACTCTCCCATATCCTCTGCAGTTCCTACAAATCCGGTAACCAAAGTAACCGTTTTCCCAGCTCGGTGCTTAGTCTCTAATGTTACCCGCAACAGCTGTTCGCTTGCAGGCAATGTTTTTTCTGCTGGAGCATCTTCTGAAAATGGAGTATACAGAGGATTCGTGCTGTATACAAAAGGTGATTTATTTTCTTTTTTCTTGCTCATCCCAAAAATTATTTCACGGCTTTTAAACTCAAGTCCAAACTCACTGCATGATGAATCAATGCACCGATACTGACATAATTAACCCCAGTAGAAGCAAATGACTCAATATTATCTAAATTAATGCCTCCGCTAGCCTCGGTTTCAAATTGATTCCCAATGATATTGATAGCCTGAGAAATCAAATCAGGAGTAAAATTATCGAGCATGATTCGAAAAACCTTATCTACTCCAACACGGCATACGACTGAAACATCTTCTAGTGATCTGGCTTCTACTTCAATAGGTATGGCTAACCCATGAACTTTCCGATACTGATCAGCCATTACAATAGCCTTTTCAATACCCCCTGCAAAATCAATGTGGTTGTCCTTCAACATAATCATATCATACAACCCAAACCTGTGGTTCACTGCACCACCAATACGAACAGCTTCTTTTTCCAATAACCTGAAATTTGGGGTAGTCTTTCGAGTATCTAGAATTTTTGTGTCGTAGCCCCTGATTTTTTCTACATAAGAGGCGGTAAGGGTAGCAATACCGCTCATCCTTTGCATGCAATTCAGCAGCAGCCTTTCCCCCTTGAGTAGGGCATGAACAAGGCCTTGGGCTTCGAAGGCTTGATCTCCAACCCGCATGCGGTCACCATCTTTTTTAAAGGGCACAAAGTTGATTGCGGGATCGAGGGTACGCAAAATACACTCAGCAACCTCCATACCAGCAAGCAGGCCATCTTCCTTGATGTTGAGAACCACCTTTCCCCTTGCGCCTTGAGGGATTACAGACAGGGTAGAATAGTCGCCAGTCCCAATGTCTTCTTCCAAAGCCGCATTTATTAAGTTTTTGTATTTATTACCAACCTCATTCATCAAATGAAGATAAAATGAAATGAAGTAATTTTGCAGTATGCAAAATAAAAAATGTATCCTTCTGATTATGGACGGATGGGGTCTTGGCTCCGTTCCTTCCAGCGATGTAATCCAACACGCGCATGTACCCTTTGTTGCTTCCCTATATGACAAATACCCGCATACTACGTTAGTTACATGCGGGGAGCCAGTCGGACTACCGGATGGGCAGATGGGAAATAGCGAAGTTGGACACCTAAATTTGGGTGCTGGAAGAATCGTATACCAGGAACTGCAAAGGATTAATGTAGCGATCCGCACAGGGGAACTTCAGAAAAATGAAACATTATTGGCGGCTTTGCATCATGCGAAGAAGAACAATAAAAAACTACACTTGATTGGTTTAATCAGTGATGGTGGTGTTCATTCACACATCAACCATGTCAAAGCAATAACGGACCTCTGCAAATCGGAAGCTCTTGAAAACGTATTTATCCATGCCTTCACCGATGGCCGCGACACGGACCCTAAAAGCGGACTCTCATTTATCACCGAGCTAGAGGAACACCTGAAAATATCAACAGGAAAAATTGCAAGCATCACAGGAAGATACTACGCAATGGACCGTGACAAGCGATGGGAAAGGGTAAAACTGGCCTATGATGGTATGGTAAAAGGAGAAGGGAAGCATGCACATTCAGCCATTGAAGCCATTAAAGAATCCTATAAAAATAATGTCACAGATGAATTTATCAAACCGGTGATTTTGGTTGATAAAAACGATCAGCCGTTAGCCACTATAACAGACGGTGACGTGGTGGTGTGTTTTAACTTTCGCACCGACCGTTGTAGAGAAATCACTGAGGTGCTTACGCAAAAAGACTTCCCGGAATTTGGAATGCAGGAACTCGACCTGCATTATACAACAATGACAGAGTTCGACAACACCTTCAAAAACGTACATGTCATTTTCAGAAATGATAACCTGACCAACACGATTGGAGAAGTACTGGAAAAGCACAAGAGAACACAGATAAGGATTGCTGAAACCGAAAAATACCCCCACGTTACTTTTTTCTTTAGTGGAGGACGGGAGGTGCCTTTTGAGGGAGAGAAAAGAATCATTGCGGCTTCACCAAAAGTTGCAACCTATGACCTTCAACCAGAAATGAGTGCATTTGAACTAACAGAAAAAATAGTTCCAGAAATTAACAACAAGACTGCAGATTTTATTTGTCTTAATTATGCCAACGCCGATATGGTTGGCCATACCGGAGTATGGAGCGCTGCAGTAAAAGCAGTTGAAACCGTTGATGCCTGTGTCAAGCAAGTGGTAGAAGCAGCATTGAACAATGACTATACTGTATTCCTCACCGCTGATCATGGTAATGCAGATTATTTGAAAAATGAAGATGGCTCTCCCAATACGGCACATACGCTTAACCCCGTTCCACTTTTTGTAATCGATAAGCATTGGAAAGGCAGTGTGAAACCAGGAAAATTAGGCGACATAGCACCAACCATTTTGCACATGATGAATATCCCTATTCCTACTGAAATGACAGGAGAGGTTTTAATATCATGATGATAAAGATTCATACTATTTATTTCAAATGGGCTATGATGATCTTGGCCCATTTGTTTATTGTGCAAACCTATGCCCAATCATCTCCTGATACGACAAAGAGTACAGCGTTGGTTGAGGTGGTTGTATCGGGTAGCAAATTTATTGAGAAGAAAAAAAACATAGTTCAGAAAATAGACAATATTAGCTCGTTGTATATTAAACGGGTAAACGCACAAAATACCGGTGACCTCTTGATGAGTACTGGAAATATTTTTGTCCAAAAAAGCCAACAGGGAGGAAGCAGTCCGGTGATTAGAGGATTTGAGGCAAGTAGAATTTTATTGATTGTAGATGGAATTCGAATGAACAATGCCACATACCGCTCAGGCCATCTTCAAAATGTGATAACGATCGACCAACAGACCCTTGAAAATATAGAAGTCCTGCAAGGACCAGCTTCCACGCTATATGGGAGCGATGCACTTGGAGGTGCGGTGCACATGATTACGAAAAGGCCAATCTTCGCTGATAATGCTAAGAAAAACCAGATCAAGGCAAATGGGTTGATGAGGTATTCAACTGCCAATCAGGAAAACACGGTTCATGCAGACGTAAATATCGGCGGTCATAAAATTGCATTTCTTAGCAGCATCACCCTGAGTAGATTTGGCGACCTCAGGATGGGGAAAAAAGACAACCGTGACTTTCCTGGATTTGGAACAAGGCCTTTTTACATAAGGGCGTATGACGGAAATGTGGGAGATAGCATAATGAGAAACAACAATGATCGGATACAAAAATATTCAGGGTATAGCCAACTTGACTTGATGCAAAAAATTGAATTTAGAACAAGTGCAAAATTAGAACAGCTCATCAATTTTCAATTATCTACTTCATCAAACATACCACGATACGATCGACTACAAGACATTAGGGATGGCAACTTAAGATATGCGCAATGGTACTATGGCCCACAACAAAGAACCCTCTTAGGATATACCCTTCAACTAAAAGATCAGCCAGGTTTTTTTGGTGAGTACAAAGCCATAGTTAGTCATCAAACAATTGAGGAATCCCGAATTACCAGGCAATACAAACGTTACGACGAGCTTGACCAGCGAAGAGAAAAAGTTGATGTAATTGGACTAACAATAGATGCAAGAAGAAAAATGCGGAAGGATGAAATTACATCAGGAATGGATCTACAACTCAACCATGTTATTTCAACTGCACACAGAACCAACTTACTGAATGGACTAATCTCACCACTTGATACCCGATATCCAGATGGAAAGAATAGAATGAACCATGCGGCAATCTATATTCAGCATATCAGAAAAATGAATGATGGGAAAATAGTTCTAAACGATGGGATTCGATATCAGTACGTCTTTCTAAATTCATCGATAATCAACAATTCATTCTTCTCCTTGCCGGTCACCGACATGGTTCAGCGCAATGGAGCAATTACAGGCAATATTGGAATAGCTTACATGCCTTCAAAAAATACAAGACTTACCATAGGTTATTCCTCAGGATTCCGGGCACCAAACATTGATGATTTAAGTAAAATATTTGAATCCAGTACTTCCGCCAGACAAGTAGTGGTTCCAAATCCTAGCCTTAGACCTGAGTCAACCAACAGTATTGATTTTGGGATAAGCCAATCAATCGATAAATCTATTTCTATGGATATGGGTGGATTTTATACCCTATTCAACAACGCCATCGTAAAAGCCCCTTTTACACTCAATGGACAAGATTCCATCATATACTACAATACAAATGCACAGGTACTGGCCAGTCAGAATTTAGGCAGGGCCATTTTATATGGAACCAATGCTTCCTTTACTGTACACATCAACAACCGATGGAAATTTTCTAGCACAGCCAACTACACAATCGGCAATTTGTTAACTAACAACTCGATAACTTCCGCCGTCTATACCCTTCAACAGGATGGAACATACGCAATCACTGAGCAGTATGTAAAAAGAAAACCCCTTGACCATATCCCACCTTTCTTTGGGAAATTTAGTGCCCTTTACCAAGGGAAGAAATTGTATGCTGAATGCTACATCCATGTAAATGGCTGGAAAAAACTAAATCGGTATAATGTGGATGGTGAAGACAATGCACAATATGCCACAGCAATGGGGAGCCCGGCTTGGCAAACTCTTAACCTGCGTTTTGGCATTGATTTAGGTCCCAAATTACAATTACAGCTGTCCCTTGAGAACCTACTAGATCTAAACTACCGATATGTTGCCTCTGGGCTATCGGCCCCAGGGAGAAATTTTAGCCTTGCAATTAGGGGATCTTTGTAAATCAATCACTTATCTATCCCACTAAAAGATTAGCCTAAAGCAGCGTCAATAAATCAAAAATTGTCTTATTTTCAGAAATCAATCAACGATTTCATGACGGAGGAGATGCTTGTCAACGCTTGTCTAAATAACAACGCAACTGCACAGCAGGAGCTATACCAGAGGTATAGTCCAAAAATGCTGTCTGTCTGCTATCGTTATGCCAAGACAAGGGAAGATGCCGAAGACATGCTTCAAGAAGGATTCATTAAAGTTTTCACACAAATCAAACAGTATGAAAATAGAGGCTCACTTGAAGGATGGATTCTAAGAATCATGGTACACACCAGCATCAACCACCTCAAGAAACACAAAAAGTTTAGCGAAAGTCTGGACCTGGCCTTTGCTGGTAACATTATTATTCGGGAGGACAATATCCCCAGTGCTATCCATGCAAAACAAATCGTCGAATGCATTAGATCGCTACCGATGGGATACAGGGCAGTACTTAACTTATATGCCATTGAGGGTTATTCCCACAAGGAAATTGCAGCGCTGCTTGATATTGAAGAAAGCACCAGCAGATCACAGTATACGAGAGCAAAAAATATGCTAGAGGGGATTCTAACTAAAAAGAATCTTCTCCAGCCACAAATAAAAAAAGAAAAAAAATGGTTCTCCCCGATTCACATCAGTTGATTTGGGAGAAATAGTTGACGAAAGGAAGAAAAATGGAAAAATATTCACCAGAGGAGTTTGAAAATATACTTAAGGAGAAATCCGATCAGTATATGTTGTACCCGTCAGACAGGGTATGGAATAATATATTGGACAAATTGCATCCATTTAGAAGGGTCAAGTATTTCTCATTATTGCTTTTGTTTTTAACAGCTGCCACTACAGCCATTATTCTAAGCGATCAAGAATCAAGGCTTGCGATAGCGCAGAATGAAAGAATTTCGCATGCATTCATGAAAAATAATCATTTTGAAGAACTTAGTAATAATCAGAACAACGAGCAAACTAAGTTCACTAGTTCAGGCACAAGAAATCAAAAACAAATTTCCGCTGCGGTTGGCGAAGTGATAGGAAATGCTCAAAGGCTGGCAGCAAACATTGAGTTAGGCACCAAAAAAATAACACTGCCTATTCCAAATCAAATTTCAGTAGCTGAAAATAGTCTGCAGCAATCAATAAATGATGTCTTGGCCGAGCAGGAAAAAAAGGAAGGCGAAAAACATAACATTTCAAACGCGCTTGAAAATGTGATTGAAAAAGCAAAGAAGATAAAAAAGAATGCACGCTGGCAGTTGTATGTAACCCCTTCAATAAGTTACAGAAGCCTAAGTGGCCAGGCTAGCAAATCCGTTTATCAATACAGCCAATACTTTCTTGCCACCAATGCCCCCTTTGCAAGAGATGTAAAAGATGCAGTAAATCACAGTCCTGGAATCGGTCTTGAAGTTGGGGCATCCATGTATTATCCAATCACAAAAAGATTAAGTTTTAAAGCTGGTTTCCAAGCAAACTATAATCAATATAAGATCAAAGCATTTAGCTCAGTTCCAGAAATTGCAACCTATGGCATGAATAACTTTAGAGCCGGTAGCATACCCATTAATGCTGTATCGGTTTATAGAAATAATGCTGGCTACTCTAACGCTACACTGAGAAATGAGCATTATATGCTTTCCATTCCAATTGGATTTGACTATCGCATTCTGGGAAATAAAAAAGTTAACCTATCCGTTGCATCAACCATCCAACCGTCTTATATCTTTGCAAACTATTCCTATCTTATTTCTACAAACCTCAGAAACTATGCCAAAGCGCCAGATCTAAATAGGAAGCTGAACGTAAATGGTGCCATGGAAGCCAGCCTCAATTTCAATTCCGGTGGATTCAAATGGAGCATTGGTCCACAATATCGCTACCAGTTGATGTCAAGCTTCAAAAACAAATACCCAATCAGGGAAAATTTGATGGACTTTGGCATCAAGCTTGGTGTTATAAAGACCATCAAATAAAAATTTACAAGACCAGTTCCCTATCATTTTCTAGGCTACCAACAAGCTGATTAGGTAGCAATAGTAACATGATTTTGCCATTTACTACAAACATGGACTCAAACATATTTTCATCGATACAAAAAACGTTACCTAATGCAGCCGGTATATATAAATACTACAACACCGAGGGCACCTTACTATACATAGGCAAAGCAAAAAACATTCGGAAAAGGGTTAGTTCTTACTTTACCAATAGTAAATTATCGCACAAGACCCATGAACTAGTCAAACAGGTAGCCAGCATAGAATTTACCATCGTAGACTCTGAACACGACGCACTACTGCTTGAAAACTCACTCATTAAAGAGTTTAGACCAAAATACAATATTGTATTAAAGGATGATAAAACATATCCTTATATCGTAATTAAGAAAGAACCTTATCCAAGGGTTTTTTTAACCAGAAGGAAAATTGCAGATGGCGCTGAATACATTGGACCTTATACCTCTACCGCCAAGGTGCGCGACTTGCTTGAATTCATCAAACAACAGATACCACTAAGAACATGCTCACTAAACCTCACAGAAAGAAATATCGAAAACAAAAAGTTTAAAGTATGTCTTGAATATCACCTTGGCAACTGCAAAGGTCCTTGTACCGGATTGCAATCAGCAACAGAGTACGCAGCAGGAATAGAAGCTGTCAGGCAAATACTCAGGGGAAACTTACGCGGTGTAATCAGTGACTACAAACATCAACAAGAACAATATATTGAAGCGCTGGAATTTGAAAAGGCAGAAATAATTCAACAAAAAGTCAATGCACTAAAAAACTATAGATTCTCATCAGTGGTGGTAAGTGCACGCATAGGCGACTTAGATGTATTTGCAACTGCTGTGCACAAAGATGAGATTGCAGTAAGTTATTTATCTGTTCGAAACGGAACAATAAACAACTCCGGAAATCATGCCTTCCGTGTGAAAATTGAGGAGAAAGCCGAAGAAATACTGCCTCAGGCAATTGTCTATTTTCAGAAGCTCTACAATAGCGATTGCAAAGAGATTGTTGTGCCCACTTCCCTAGATTTTGGATTCGAGAACTTTAAAATTATAGTCCCAAAAACTGGAGACAAAAAAAAACTGCTTGATCTTGCCAAAACAAATGCAGATTTTTTCATCGCGGAAATCAGACGAAAGAACACACTAAACAATCTGATACAAGATGATGATAAAATCGCCTTACTTAAGGCGGTGAAAGAGGCGTTATCGCTTCCTGCCATTCCAACCCATATTGAATGTTTTGACAACTCCAATTTTCAGGGTAGCTATCCTGTTTCTGCAATGGTCTGCTTTAAAGACGGGGTACCAAGTAAGCAAGACTACAGACGCTATAATGTTGAAAGCGTTACAGGAATCAATGATTTTGCCTCGATGAAAGAAGTTGTGAAAAGAAGATACAGTAGACTCATTCAAGAAAATGCAGCACTACCTCAATTGGTCATCATCGATGGTGGTAAAGGACAGCTAAGTGCTGCCATGGAGGCAATTTATGAACTTGGACTTGCAGGCAAAATGACATTGGTGGGTCTGGCAAAAAATGTGGAAGAGATCTTTTTTGTCGGCGATAAAGAGTCGCTGAAGCTTGGATACCAAAGTGATGTCCTTCGTTTTATCAGGGGAATCAGGGATGAAGTACACCAATATGGAATAACCTTTCATCGAAACAAAAGAAGCAAAGGAACATTCACCAACGAACTTGAGCAAATTGAAGGGATAGGAAAGAAAACAATAGAGGAGCTCTTACTTACGTTTCGGTCAGTAAAAAATATCAAAATTGCATCCCCAAAGGAATTAGCAGATGTTGTAGGGCAAAAAAAAGCGGGCATTATTGAAGCTCACTTTAAAAAACACTAAAGCCGGCAAAAGCCGGCTTTAGTTGAAAAAATTAGAGGTCTATTAATATGACCAAAGGTCGAGTTCGAAATTAAAGATCTTGCTTTTGATGTTGTCACCCTCAAGCAATTTTAGGATATCATCCTTGATGTACTGCTTGATAAATAGGTCATAAGGATTCTCGATGGATGACTTAACAATGTAACTTGAAAAATATCTGCTTTCAAACAACTCTTCCCAGCTCATTCTTGCTCCGAAGTTTTTGGGATTGTACACTTCGTACAAAGCTAAAATTGGCCTGAGATCAGGGTAATAAATCCAAAATATTGGAGATTCTCCCAATACAGTACCGGCATCATCAACATAGGTTTTTATTGGTGCGATACCGATAATTCGAGCAAACATACGGGAAGATTCTTTGTCAAATATCCAATCCTCTTTGATTCGAAACTTAGTAATGTCATCAGGATTAAACTCTCTACAAACTAGTGAATCCCTATAAATTCCTTTAGACCCAGTTGGGTCTTTTGCCCAATCAATTACTTGAACTGAATCACATCTGCCTGATATAATCTCGCCAACCCTTGCAATGGTCATCGGTGTTGTAAAGCGATCATCAACATTTGGGTCAAACGCTGTGACATCTCCCTTTCTGATAGAACGTAAAAGAATATTTATGAAACGTTGATTTCCGTTATCATCTTCAGCCTTGAACCTAAAGGGGAGATTCATTTTTTCCTTTATATCAATCTCTCTCCACACACGCTCACGATACCAAGCATCGTCTTCGCGAATATGTTCGTAAGGGAGTGGTGTTCTGCTTTTAACAAGACTCCTTTCGATGGCGGCATCCGGACGAAGAGACACTCTTGTAGAGTCAAAAGCAAATGGATCCTTTGGTGGTGCTACAGGAGCAGGTTTAATTGTATCTGCCAAAGCTTTTTGAGCCGCTGCATCCAGCACTTGGATGTCGGCAGTCTCATTAGCAGCGGCTGTAATCTTTTTAGGCACTGCCTTTTTCTTTTTTGTCTGCGCCTGGATGTCTCCACTAGAAAACAAAGCCAATACCAAAGCAACAAAAATTGAACTGGTCAGGTAGCGTTTCATATTATTTCTTTTATTCAAGTTCATTTATTTCAAGTTGTATGAGAGTCCGGATGGCAATACCCTAACCCTTCCATCTGGGCCTTTCACCATGATGTCAGTTATTGCAACCAGTGCACCCGGCTTAAGACGATTAATCAACGAAGCTGCGGAGCCATCCCAACGAGCCCCTTTATTTTCAACAGGTGCATAGTCTGGTATGTCTGCACTAATAGCACCAATTTTATAACTCACAACTTCAAAAGGAGCATCGAACTCAGAATCCTCGAGCTTAGCAATGATTCCCCCCATTGCCTTGAAAGAGGCAGATGGTACTGGACCAGGCTTAAGGTTACCCACCAATGCAGTTGGATTCGGCAACTGCTTCACCCTAAACGATACCTTACCTGCGGACTTGCCCTCGACAAGTACGGTTACAGTATGTTCTCCGTAATTACCTGCTGAAGGTTTTACTATATATTTATTGCCACTTACTTTAGTGATGGACCCTCCAGTGAACTGGGCAGTAACCTTCTCACTACCTGCACCTGCAGTTATGGTAAGTGGATTATCAACGCCTATGTAAAGAACATTCATTTTATCTGGAGAAACAGCAACACCTGATGGCGCACCAACTGTATAATCAATTTTTTTAGCGATTGTTTTTTGCTCTCCAGTATTGGGATCAATGTATGCTACACTTACATTCATGGTTCTTGTTCCCGTTCCACCCACATTGAACTTTGTTTCAGCTACACCATTTGCGTTGACAGGAATACCTCTTCCATCGATACTAACAATTGGCTTTACATTTGAGTTAAATGCACCAAGACCAGCCACAATGGTCAATTCCTCACCCGGCATAAGGTAAGATGAACTCATCCCTACCAAAGGTTCAAACTTGTCCATGATCAACTTTACAGCACCTACCTGATTGATACAGAAAGTTGCAGCTAAGTTTTCAGAATTCTTGATGTCGTTTTGGAATTTGCTTAGGATGGTGAGCGAGGCTACTGTTGGCGTCATGTGAAAATAACTGTTGATCCAATCCTTTAGTTGATCACCCGTTGAGGTGTTGCCTGCTGTAGACTTAGGCACATCAAGGTTTAATGGAAGCTTGCCCCCGATTTGTGCAGCCATTTCAGGGTCAATTTCAAGTAACTTAGACTTGAACTCTGCTAACTTATCATATAGAATCTTGCCATTACCCTTTTTATCAAAGTACCTAGTTGAGGCATCAATATTATCTTCCCTGAATACACCCGTCTCTGGATCCAAATCTGACTCTTGCTTTAATGCAAGCTTGAACCCCTCAAGCAAAACATAACTCTCGTCTGCAATCACACGGATTTGATCAGCTTTGGGCTTCCAAATTGCAGCTTTTTCTGCAGTTTTTGGATCTTTAATCAGCTCATCAAATGAGCTATAAATTCCAGTGGTGGATGTACTAAGCACTGCATTTGATTCCCGAAGGCTATTGTCAACTACCTTGAAGGCATTGAGGATTTCAGCAGATACATTTAGCGCTAGAAGTGCAGTTAACACCAAATACATGATGTTGATCATCTTCTGCCGCGGCTCTTTTGGTAGTGACATATATTAAAGTGAGTTTATAAAATTAAATCCATAATAACTACGACAACTAACCACGCCCTTGCATTGCAGCAAGCATATTTCCGTAAACACTATTGAGACTACCAAGATTCTTGGCAAGAAGTGCAATTTGTTCTTGTGTCTTTTTAGCATCATCCAAACTGCCTGACATGGCCTGGCTTGCTTTACTCAAGCTCTCATAGAATGAATTGATTGCTTTAATGTGACTTCCAGAATCCTGAAGTTCAAGCTCATACATTTTATTCAACGACCCCAAGTTCTTAGTTAGTCCCTGTATCTGCTCATGAAAAGCTTTAGAGCCTTCCGCTGCTTGGCTAAATTGGTTTACCGATGAAGCAGCATGAACATAAGCATCCTTCAATGTGCCGATGGCAGCAGTGGCTTCTTTGGTTTTTGAAGCGTATTCATTGCTTGCAGTGCTAGCATCAGCAATAGAGGAAATACCTTTAACAGTAGTATTGAATTTGCTGAAATTTTCATTCAACTGTTTCAAGTTATTAGGATCTAGCTCTTTTTCTATCACTTGTTTCAGTGCATCAGTGGCTGGTGAAGCGGCAGCAACAACTTCACCTTCGTGTTGAATAGCCCCTTTTTTTAACTCTAAATAAGCATACATCAAGAAAATGGCAGCCTCAGTGAGCAAGCCAACAGTCAACATCTGGTCGGCATAAGTTTTATGAAGAATCTTAGCCCATGCACCAAAGATTACAACGGCTGCGCCTACACTTACAATGATGTTTACTATTTTCTCAAGCGAATTGACATTAGCATTAGATGAACCAGCCATAATAAGGGGTTTTGATTATTGAGATAGTTATTGAAACGAGTTGTTATTTTTTACCAGAAGGAGCAAGATCCACTACGCAGCGAAAGCCGAGGTATGATTTTGTTGTATCCTGATATTCATAATTTCTGGTACTGTTTTGAAGAAAAAATCCTACATCCTTCCAACTTCCTCCGCGCACCACCTTTCTTTTCATTCTTGGCGGATCGCTATCTTTTGCGTTGAGACGGATATCCGGGTTCATGTCGTGCTGAAAGTTATATGCCCCTTCATAATATAAGGAGGAAGTCCATTCTGCAACATTACCCGCCATGTTGTATAATCCAAAATCATTGGGCCAATACGCATCTGCCCTCACCGTGTAGAATCCACCATCTTCAGGATAATTACCTCTTCCTGGCTTGAAATTAGCCAGCAAACAACCCTTCTTGTTTCGAAGGTATGGCCCGCCCCATGGGAAAGGAACTTGGGAACGACCACCGCGTGCAGCATACTCCCACTCAGCTTCTGTAGGAAGTCTGAAATCTGACTCTGTCATTCTTTTTTTCGACTCCAAGAAGGTGTTCAAATACTGTGTTCTCCATTCGCAAAAAGCGGAAGCCTGCATCCAACTGATTCCCACGACAGGATAATTTCCGTAAGCAGGATGGGAATAATATTTCTTTGCCATTGGCTCGTTGTAAGAATAAGAGAAATCTCTTATCCACACCAAGGTGTCAGGATATATGGGCATATCTTTTTTGATGATGAAATTTGACCTTGGCTTATTTGCATTCTCTCTCTTTGCACCTTCCCTGTAATCGAATATTTCAGAATGATAGATGATTTTTTTTGCATCTATTTCTCTTCTTCCATTAACCCTATTGTCTGGAGAAATAATCATGGCTCCCAATTGCTCCTGAATTTTAGGATCATCCCATTTAATGGTGGTTGCCTTTGCCCAATCAATGGGGCCTGATCCGTCAGGTGCTTGCTTTTTGTAGTTCAGAATGGTAGCAGCAATGGAATCTCTTACCCAGTTTACAAACTGACGATACTCATTGTTGGTGATTTCTGTAGCATCCATCCAAAAGCCATTGATTGAAATTTGCTTATTTCTAGAAGTGAACGCGTAACTAATATCCTCGTCACTAGGCCCCATGTGGAATGTTCCCGCAGGAACATAAACCATTCCCGGTGGTTTGGGAATTGTATGCTTTCCGCCAATGGAAACACCATGCAATTGACCATCTCCGGCTGCTGACTTTGACTTTCCAGATTTGCCACAGCCGGACAAGGTCATGCCAATTGTCAAGGCTGCCAATAAATAAGAAATACTAACTTTCATCTTCATATCTAGTTTAAAGTATGGGTCAACAAATATATATCAAATAAAGCTATCAATTTTGAGGCTAACTCGTTAATAATCTAAATTTTAACAAGCTTTAAATCATCATTTTCTGAGCCATAAAACGCTTCAAATTGAGAAGTATTGCCAGCAAAAGCCTATTTATTTGTTAATACCTGTATAAACAGTTCATTATCATTACTTAATGGAGACTTGCAGGTATAATCCTTACAGGCAAAATACCTCATTTCGTTGCTCACTGGCAGCTTGCCCCTTAAAAGTGGATACTGATCAGATGGTTTATCTGTAGCCATCAGCACCTTATTGGGTAGATAGCGCCTAAGTAAATTCTTGGCTGCTGCCCTAAAATCCTGACCAAGAATCACAATCTCATGGGTTCCTTGAGTAAACTCTAAGAATAAATTAGACCATACGCCAAAAGAACTGGGATATTTTAAGGCAGCTGCTTCAACGGAGTTGAGCATCCTTTGCGAGCGCGCTTTCCAATCATTGAAATCAAATAATATTCCGAGTCTCAGCAGATTCCATGCCATAGTACCATTGCTGCTTGGAATCGCCCCGTCGTAAATATCTTTTTTTCTTACTAGGATATCTTGCTGAAAGTCTGGAGTAAAATAAAAAAAGACGCCTTCTTCATCACTGTAAAAACTGATTATATACTCCATAATCTCCTTTGCCTTTTCGAGATAGACCAAGTTGCCTGTTGGTTCGTACAGATGAATAAGTGCTTGAACCAAAAAAGCAAGATCATCCAAAAAAGCAGCATACTTGGAAACCCCATGCTTATGCGTATGCAGCCATTGCTCAGTTTGATTGTCATAGAATGCTGCTAACAAAAATTCCATATTGCGCTCTGCAAGTGTTAACCACTCAGGCTCATTAAAGGCTGACGAACAACGAGCAAGAGCAACATTAAAAAGCGCATTCCATCCCAGCAATACCTTATCATCAGTTGAAGGTCTAATTCTTTTCGACCGTATTTGTAACAAAGCCTCCTTAGCCTTTGCAACAAAAGCCATACCCGCTGGTGTTGACATTCCATGACGAAGTGCCCAATGTGGTAAAGACTCCTTTACCCTTAAAATATTTACATGTTCCCAATTCCCATATTCCGTAACATCAAAAAAATCAGCAAGCATGTTGCTGTCGTTTCCAAGCACTGCGTCAAATTCCTTTTTTGTCCAGGTATAAAACTTCCCCTCCACTCCCTCACTATCTGCATCCAGTGCTGAATAGAAGCCGCCTTCTGGAGAAAGCATTTCGCGTTTCATGAAGTTGATGGTTTCAACCGCAACGGTTTTGAATTCTTCATCGCCAGCAATTTGAAAAGCTTCTGATATGACACCCAGTAGAAGGGCATTGTCATAAGTCATCTTCTCAAAATGAGGAGCAAGCCACTCCGCATCAGTTGAGTACCTGCAAAACCCCCCACCTACCTGATCATAGATTCCACCCCTAATCATTTTCTTCAAACTGAGTATGGCCTGATCAAGAGCAAGCTGATGACCATAGTAGTGATGATAACGAAGCAGGTATTGGATGCTGAAGGTCTGTGGAAACTTAGGAGCTCGTCCAAACCCACCTTCAGTAAGGTCCGCAGTAGCCATGAGCTGATCAACAATTTTACTTACTTGTTCTTCCGAGAAGGATGACTTTGCCTCCAAGATCATATCATGAATGGGCTTCTTGATGATGGGATTGGCAGACTGCAAATGTTGCAGTAATTGACTGGCCTGCTGTTCTATTTCCTCCCTTCGATTGATGTAGGCATCGTGCAATTTTTCAAGCACTTCAATCCAAGAAAGTCTATTGTGCACTTGCTTGGGTGGGAAATAAGTGCCACCATAAAAAGGTCTTCCCTTGCTCGTTAAAAACATATTAAGCGGCCATCCCCCATTGCCATTTGTAGCTTGGAGTGCATCCATAAAAAAGTGGTCGAGATCTGGGCGTTCCTCCCGATCAATCTTGATGCATACGAAATACGTGTTCATCAAGGTTGCAGTTGTTTCATCCTCGAAACTCTCCCGCTCCATTACATGACACCAATGACAAGCAGCGTATCCAATGCTAACCAATATTGGCTTGTCTTCGTTTGATGCCTTTTGCAAAGCCTCATCAGACCATGGATACCAATCTACAGGATTGTGTGCATGCTGCAATAAATATGGACTTGACTCAGTGATCAGCCGGTTGGTATGTGTCATAATAAATAACCCCGGGATACCGGGGTTAATAATTTTATTGATTTGTTATTTAGATTTTGGCCTTTCGCTTAGAAATTTCTCCAACGCTGCAACCATAGATGGAACCAGCGGTTCAGGCGCCTTAATGTGCAGGTTTAATCCTGCATCTTCAACGGCTTTTGACGTATTGCCTCCGAATGCCCCAATCAATGTGCCATTTTGCTTAAACGTTGGGAAGTTTTCAAATAAACTTTTTACTCCACTCGGCGTGAAGAAACATATGACATCGAAATCATGAGCAGATAGCCTTGATTTAAGATCGCAACTAATCGTTCTATACATATAAGGAGTTACGTATTCGCAAGCATGGTCTTTTAGCCAATTAACAATCTCATTGTCTTGTTGATTTTCAGAACAAGGATAGATAAACTTCTCATTCTCTTTATGCTTATTGATCACATAAAACAACCCCTTATTTGTTCCATCTGAGCTAAAGAACACCTTTCGCTTTCTGTACAGAATAAATTTTTGTAAATAAAGTGCTACCGATTCGCTGGTACAAAAATATTTTGTCTCTTGAGATATACTGTGTTTCATCTCCTCGCACACCCTGAAAAAATGATCAATCGCATTTTTGCTCATGAAGATTACAGCAGTGAAGGCTGCAATATCAATTTTTTGTTTCCTGAATTCCTTAGATGAAATTGGATCAAGCTGAATGAATGGCATGAAATCCATTTCAACGCTATGCTTTTTTGCCAACTCAAAATAAGGAGACTTTAATGACTCAGGTTTTGGCTGGGTGATAAGGATTTTTTTTACTCCCTTCGTTTCAGCAGCTACAGTTTTCTTTCCTTGTTTGACCATACACTGATATGATGTACTGCAAAATTATACAAAATATCTTTAATGGGTATTCTGATTTTATTGAAACAGTCAGGATGGCAAGGTTTCAGACTGCTATAAAGACAAGATTAGTAGTTTTTTAACGCGCCAAATGCATGAATTAACCGACAACCAGCATGAACCTAAAAAACAATCCGTTGAAAAAGCATCACAAAATCCCTAGAAATAATCTTGATAATTACCGCAGTAGGCAAGATCTCTAAGGAAAAGACAGCCATGAAATAACTGAATATGCTTATTTTGGCTTGCCTTGAAAATAAATTGTATCCCTTGAACATCCTATATAAAAACAAAAATGAAAGCAATGTAATGGTGATGCTGGAAATGGTAGATGCGGTTTCTTTCGAAGAAAATGCCATACCAAAAGAAGAAAAAAGTAGTACGATCCCGATAATCTTATTATTCAGAAATACAATAAAAGTATAGGTGCTGAACACCTCTTTTTGATTGAATAACCATCCAATTAGATTGAGAAAGATCAACTTGACTAGATAGCCTAACGCAATGATGAAAAAAATCAATACGAGCATTGCCCATCGGTTTTTTTCAAAAGCTGGGTCTGTAAGACCAATTGAAAAGAAAATAAAAAAAGCAGCTGTAAGAAAGAAAAATACATTCAATAGGGATGAAGCGATTGGGTATTGGGACATCTGATCTCTTGCCTGAAAAAATAAAAACCCTTCATTAATATAGCCCCTGAATAGCTTGGCAACATAGTTGGAATAAAGTGCATTAACTAAGCCGACAAAGAAAAACAAACATATGAAAGAGTAAAAAAGCCACTCCTTGTTGTTGAGAACTCTCTTAATTACATAAAACTTTTCTGGGGTTGCTCCCAGATTATACCAGACACCTTTTGTGATAAATCCACCAACCCAATCGCCATAAATTGAATACGTCCTTTGCGACGACAGGGTATTTAACTCTTCCTTAGTTAATGGGATATGGGTTGAGATCAATGTATCAATTAATGTGTCTTGCAATAGGATTGTTGTACTATTTAAATTTAAATCAGAGGCAGAAGAACTATTTTCCTGAGCCAAAGAAGAATTTACATTGAGCAGTAGAAAGAGAAAAGATATGAGTACGTTTTTCATCATCATGCGTCACGAAATTATTCCTTTCCTGCAAGTATTAATCTAAAACAGGCTTACAAATCCAAAATGAATTTTAGACTCCTTAAAATTGATCGGCAAATCGGTTTTCTTGCCAACGGCATAGGCTAGTGTAAATATTCCTGATCTTGTCTCAAACGATAAACCCAATCCAGCTCCGAGCAATATGCCATTTAGATTTTCAGACACACCCCTTTGCCCAATGTAGGCTCCATCAAGAAACGAAAAAAGATATGAATTTTGGCCTATGAGATACCTGTATTCAAGGGTAGCAATGAGGTATTCGCTACTAAATATACTTTCTTCGTCAAAGCCCCTTAGGGTTTTTATACCCCCAAGCTGATAAACCTCATTCAAAAAAAGTTTTTTTCCATTCACCCAACCCACTTGAACTCCAGTTCGCAGGGTAGCTTGGCTTCCAAGCTTATGAAAAAGATCTGCTCTACCATTCAACTTAAATTGGGATGAAGCAGATTTAACCGTGTCGTATAAAGAAGCATAATCAAATAAATTGCCGAAACCATCTGATTTCATCTGTGTAATGGCATTATTTTTTGATAGCTTCCGAATTCCACCTGTCATGCGCAAAATCAAATCCAACCCCTTTGTTGGATTGAACTTAAAGTCAGTTCCACCATAATTAATCTCTGTCCCTATGGCCGAAGTTCTAAGGTCGAGATAGGCTGGCAGCTTCTTTGTTTGCCGGACACGATTCGTGTCTACATCAATGAGGTTGCTAGAAAACTGGCTAAAAAGAATCTTTACCCGCTGACGTGAGTTGACTTCATAACTCAGGCCAATGGTTGTATTTAAGGTGAGAAAAGAGGAGTCCTTTTTTAACAGATTAAAAGCAAAATCTATACCCGCATTGGTATTGAATAGGTATGGCTTTTGAAAACCAATTTGAAGTCTGGGAGATTGCACTTGAAGCTGCTGCCAACTCAAAAAGAGGTGTTCTGCGCCACCAAAGGTATTTTTTAAATCAAGCTCTGCTTCGCCAGTCAACAGGAGCTTTCCCCCCAACTGCTGATTGGATGGCATAAGGCCTGCGAGCAAGTTGAACCTGTTATTTTTCTTTGGCTCTAAATATAAATTCAACGCCGACCCAGTTCCCAACAGCTGCATGTCCCAAGGCCTAGTCTCTTTTAAAAAGTCCAATGAAGCAAGACGACTGGAAACTTGCCCCAGCTTACTCCTTTGATAAAATTCACCACTCCCCACTCCCAGGTATCGCTGTAAATAGGTCTTGCTTATCCTGAGTTTTCCTTCTACGCTAATGCTATCAATTCGATACCGCGGTCCGAGTTCAGCCGTCAATCTTGCAAAAAGCTTTGCCTCTTTGAAATAGGTACTGTCTAATTTCACAGAAGCAAATGGATAGCCATATTCCTCAAGCTTGATCAATAATTTTTCTTTAAGATCAACAAGAGATTCAATACTCAAGGGTGTTCCAATCAGTTGAAACAACTCCGGCTCATCATAATTGCTAACCAATAGAAGCGTACTGTCAATTTTAATTTCACCCCATTGATAAGCTGCTCCCAGAAAGACCCAAGCGGCTCCATCAAGCTCTCCAATGATTACACTATCAATTGAAGCGGCCAGGTATCCTTTTTTTTGGAGCTTGGCCAAGAATTCCTTCTGGACATACTCTTCGCACGCTTGCTTTGCTGAGAATTCCATTTTTCTGCCGATAATGTCTTCTGCTTCTGTACTACCTTTGTCAACACGCGTCAATTCAAGCACATACTTCTGTTGGGCAAATGCCACATATGGTATTGATAAAATGAAAGGCAGAATGAATGATATCAGAATAAATTTGAACACGTGTACAAAGCTACACCCTTCCTTTAATTGATTTCACATGTCAGGTATTTACATTCATATCCCATTTTGCAAAAAAGCCTGCCACTACTGCAATTTTCATTTTTCAACATCCTTGGCTTCCGTAGACAACATGATTGATTCGATTGATAAGGAAATCAGGATGCGTGCACCAACATCTTACAAAAACATCAACACCATCTACTTTGGAGGTGGTACCCCATCCATTCTTGGTCCAGAAAAAATCAAGGGGTTGCTTTCCACCATCCAATTGCTTTTTAATGTTGACCCACTTGCCGAAATAACACTGGAAGCAAACCCCGATGATATCAATACTGAAAATGCATTGGCATGGAAAGCAATGGGCATCAACAGATTTAGCATTGGGGTTCAATCTTTCTCATCGCAAAACCTAGAATGGATGAACCGTGCACACACTGTGAAGCAATCGATCGAATGTATTGAGATTATACGATCAGTCGGATTGACCAATTTCAGCATTGATCTCATTTATGGTACCCCAGGACAAGATCAGCAATCATGGGAGCAGGATTTAAAGCTGGCACTGGAGTTGAAAATCCCTCACCTCTCTTGTTATGCATTGACGGTTGAAGAAGGCACTGCACTAAATACAATGATTACTCAAGGCAAGAAAGCAGATGTCAACCCTGATGAACAAGCCGAAAGATTCAATTCTTTGGTCAGCATGACAAAGCAAGCAGGATATCTGCATTATGAAATCTCCAATTTTGCAATGCCAGGCATGGAAAGCAAACACAACAGTGCTTATTGGGAAGGACAGCCATATATAGGGTTTGGTCCAGCGGCTCATTCTTTACAAGGAAAAACGAGAAGCTGGAATATATCAAACAACATGGAATATATCCGTTCAATACAAGCATCTAAGCTAGCATCTGAACAAGAGGAGCTCAGTGCAACAAACTTATTGAATGAATACATCATGACAGGACTTCGTTCCTCAAAAGGAATCAATCGCGAATATATACGCCATCAATGGGGAGAACAAGTGCTGGGGTTAATTGAAATTGAGATGGTGCAATCATTACAAACCGGCAAATTAATTAAAACAGATGATGGGTGGAAGCTGAGTGAAGAAGGAAAATTCTTTGCAGATGGAATTGCATCATCGCTCTTCATTGTAGACTAGAACATCAGACCAAGGCCGATTCAATTTCTTCAAACCCCTTCGCTGCATCAAGTCCCTCCCATAAAATTCTATATATCGATAACGCTATAGGCATAGAGGCTCCTAAAGTGTTGTTCAAGGTATAAATAGATTTTGAAGCAGGAAGGCCTTCTGCAACCATCTGCATGGCCAATTGCGCTGACTCAACACTATAGCCCTTACCAATCATGTTTCCGAAAGAACGATTTCGACTAAATAAAGAATAACATGTAACCAACAAGTCGCCCAAGTACACAGAGGAAGAGTAGTTAACCTTGCGGCTTGCCACATCGATTGTTGACGCTGGAGTTGAACAAATTGAATGGAGAAATGATTTCATTTCACCGGCTGCATTTGCAATAAACACGCTTAAGAAATTATCACCATAGCCTAAGCCATGAGATATCCCAGCCCCCATAGCATATATGTTTTTTAAAACAGCCGCGTATTGAACACCCGCAACATCATGACTTGTTCGGGTATTGATATAGGGGGTTTTAAAAGCCGATGATATCTTTTCGACAACATCAAGATTTGTACCAGCAAAAGTTAAGTAAGAAAGTTTTTCGGCAGCAACTTCTTCCGCATGGCAAGGGCCCATGATGGTAACATACTTCTTTTGATCAAAGCCTATCTCGCTACTCAAGAACTCATTCATCAACATATTCTTTTCTGGTAACATCCCCTTAACTGCTGAGATGAATATCAGGCCCGAATTTATTTTTTCCTTGTATGGGAGGATATATGTTTCTGCGTAGGCAGAGGGTACAGCCAAGACTACGGCCTCAGCAAAATCATAGAGCGCTGCAGGATTGGTTGTGAGCTTCAATTTTTCCGTGCTAAAATACACGGTGCTCAAGTATTTGGGATTGTGATGCCGTTGTTGGACATGTGAAGCAATTTTTTCGGAGCGCACACACCAAAGCACATCATGCCCAGCCTCAGTGAGAATCTTAACTATTGCTGTTCCCCAGCTTCCGCTACCAATAACTCCAAATTTCATTATTCAAATATATAAGATACAGATGATATACCTAAAACAGGGAATAGGAAATGTAAGATTAGATCACACAAGTTGGTTGAACTGATTATCGCGAGCAAACAAAGTTTCACTCATTCCAACCATTGGGTCAATAGCAACATCGATAGAGGTTGCCTATCATCAGTACATCAACTTATTTCTTAACTTCAAATAGCTCTTCTTTCTTTACTACAGTAACCTTCATCCCATTGCGCAATGTTTTGCTCACTGTAGTATACGGACCGACAATAACCTCATCTCCAACTTTCAATCCATCAATAATTTCTATATAGTTGATGTCTTGAATATCCGTTTTTACTTTTACACGTTTAACAGTACCATCTTTTTGCAAAACAAAAACAACTTCATCCAACTCATCAACATTTTTGATAGGCTCTTCCTCACCTGAAACTTCCTCAGGTTTTTCAGACTTATTGTTCTTTTTTTCTTCCATACCAACTGCCAGTGTATCAGACTGATCGCGGGTAGTAACTGCATTGATGGGAATAGCCAGTACAGTAAAATGGGTCTGTGTTTGAATGTCAGCATTTGCACTCATTCCTGGCCTGAATGGAAAATTTTGAGGCTTATTTTGATCAATCAAATCGGCATAAGAAGAGGGCATTAATCTAATGCGCACCTCATAATTTGTTGCATCAGTAGATGAGGTGGTAACTGCTCCGCTAGTGCCCCTGCTTGTACTAGAGATCTGAGTAACCGTACCTACGAATTTTCTTTTGTTGTATGCATCCACTTCGACCAAGGCTGTATCACCGATGGTTACTTTGGGAATATCATTTTCCCCAACATCCACCCTCACCTCGATTACACGCATGTCAGCGATGCGCATCATTTCAGTACCAGCCATCATGGAGTTACCCACAACGCGCTCTCCTTTTTTTACGTTCAATAATGAAACCACCCCATTCATTGGAGAAAATACACTGGTCCTGCCAAGATCCTTATTCGCACGTTGTAAACTTGCCCTAGCGCTTGCTACACCCGCTTGTCCACTCTTAATAGATTGCAGGGCTGCATTGAAGTCTGCCTTTGAAGTTAGGTAGCCATTTTCAGCCTGCTCAAATTCGAGCTTTGAAATTACCTTCTCTTGAAACAATTGTTTTTGTCTTTGATACTGACGCTCTGCCTGATCCATACGTGCCTTTACTGCAGCGAGTGATGCAGTTGCATTTTCTACCTGTGCAATTTGCTGCGCAACTCCTGCAGCAGCTTGGTCGCGCTGCGTTGCATAAATATCAGCATATACCATGGCAAGCAATTGCCCCTTCGTTACGCTATCACCCTCCTGGACACTAAGTTGTACTATCTCACCTGAAATATCCGGACTAATTTTAAGTTCAACTTCAGGATACACCTTTCCACTTGCGGTAACCACTTCTGTGATATTCTTTTTGCTGGCCTTTTCAATGGCCACCTTAGTGCCCTTTTCCTTACCAATCACACCTGTCTTTTTTAAGGTCAACAAGACAAGCACAACAACTGCAATGCCTGCAAGTATCCATATCCATTTTTTGTTCATGCTACGTTCTTTTACTGTTTATAGTTTTAGGCCTTGTCCCTTATAGAATTCAAGGACTTTCATCCTGAAAATATATTCGTACTGGGCTACTGCCTTATCAATCCTGGCTTTGGTGAGATTATTTTGATTGGTGAGCCACTCGATGGTTTGCATGACGCCAAGTTCGTAACGCCTGCTGGCCAATTCAAATGATCGAATGGATGTCTCCAGCGCCTTCTCTCTGGCAAGATAGGTCTGGAAAGCTCCAGAAGCACTATAATAAGCAGTGTAAATATCCTGCTTCAACTGAAGCTTGTCACGATCAATAGACAACTGACTGCTTTTGATATCAACCCTCGCCCTCATCATGTTAGCACGAGCTTGGCCACCGTTAAAAATTGGCACATTCACTGAGAGCCCGATACCCTGTCCAAACTGGTCCCTGAGTTGTCTGGAAAATCCATCCCAATACTCTGAGAAATTTCTTTTTTGATAAAGCACATCATAGGTAGGTGAGTAAACAGGAACAAGTGAGGATCCCTGCTTGATATAAGATCCTGTTTCCTGTTCACCTGTAAAATTAACACCACTTCCCTTGAGAAGAAATTGATTGAAATTGGTTGCAAGTTGTCCAAATGCTGACAGCGTAGGTTTCATTTGCGCCTCCGCCACTTTCAATCCCTTTTCGGCAGCGAGTCTTCTCAAATCATTCACCCTAATTTGTGGCTGCGAAGTCAGCGCCACCTGAAATACATCATCCGGGTATATCTCTAATATGTTATCAACTGGGATTTTATCAACTGGCGGAATGACGAGCTCAAATACCTGATCAGCGGGCAGGTTCAATACTGATTTAAGGGAAAGCTTATCAAGTTCTGCCTGAGAATTTGCTTGCACATAAGTTGCGCTGTCCCTCGCCACCGTTGCTTCCAGCTCAGCGGCATTAAGTTCCGGGAGACTTCCAGCATCAACAAGTTTTCGTGTGTTCCTCAGTTGTGCTTTTGTTTGGTCTAGTACCAGCAGGCTGATGCCAACCTGCTCGTAACTCAGCAAGGCACGAAGGTATTGTTGAGCGATATTCAAAGCGATATCATTCTTTGCCTTATCAACTGAAGCCCTGTCGGCATCAAGAGCATATTTATTGGAGAGAACATTATTCCTGGCGCTATTAAAATTAAAGAGCAATACATTCGATTGCAAAGACATCTGCTGAAACATCGCTGAACGGCTGGTGTATGCGTTGGTTGTTCTATCTAGGGTTCGTCCAAATGAAAACCCATGCGTCAGGCCATATGAAAGTGTTGGCAAGGGCTGAAGAGAAGATTGCTGAAAATTGATTGCAGATCGGTCTGCTTGAATCTCAGCCTGTTTTACACTTACATTGTTCTGTATGCCATACTCCACACAACGCCTTAGATCCCATTTGTTATCCTGAGCAAAAATATTGAGCTGAAAAGCGAACAGAAGCAGAAAAACAAATAGCCTCGAAATCATAGAAATATATTGATTGCAATGAATTCAGGGGGGTGCCCCTGACATTATGCAAAGATTGCACTAAATGGGGGATTCACAAAATCGTTCATTGAGTACCCACAGTACAGCATTCATTAATCTTCCTGCCCAGATTCATGACCTTGATCATTTTTTCTTTACTGAACTGATATTTCTCATCCCGCAACAGTTGCAGGAACGAAGAATCAAATAATCAGAAAACAGGCAATGTCTCCAAAACTCACCCCCCTAATCAACACGTGTACGCCCTAATCATTCCATGGGTTTCCACACGCTGTTGAAAAGAAATTATTAGGTAGAAAATAAATCATTCTATCTTCAATCCGCATCACGGTTGAAAACTGCTTAATAGCAGAATTCATTAAAAGGGAAGTCCGGTTTTATTCCGGCGCTATCCCCGTAGCTGTAAAAACCAACTCGTTTTGCGAGACCATTTCTTCCACAAGACCACTGTTCACACGGGAAGGTCAGAAATGGGGTTGAGCCAGAAGACCTGCCTGTTGCAATGTTAACAATCACGAGCTTTCGGGAGAAAAGCCGGAGATGTATATACTGTGCATACAGCTATTCATTTCTGTTCATATCCGAAGGTTCATAGTAAACAAAAAACTATGACCAAAACAATTGCACTCGCATGTTCACTCTTTGCTGCACAATTCATGTACGGACAATCTGATTCCTCTAGGGTATTGGATGAAATTGTAGTTACGGCCAACCGATTTCCACAGAAACAAGTTAACACCGGAAAGGTAATGAACGTCATTTCCAGAGCCGAGATTGAGAAATCTCCATTCAACACGCTTGGCGAATTGCTTGCCAGACAACCAGGGGTTACCATCATTGGATCAGCAAACGCAGCGGGTACAAACAATGACCTGTACATACGCGGTTCTGGCACAGGAAATACACTGGTATTAATTGATGGTAATCCTGCGTATGATGTTTCCACCATCAGCGGAACATTTGATATTAATTTTATTCCTATAGGACAGATTGAACGTATTGAAATTCTCAAAGGAGGCCAGTCTACGGTCTATGGATCTGATGCAGTATCAGGAGTAATCAATATCATTACCCGCAATAATCAAAATAAAAAAATATCACCCTCGCTTCACCTGTCAAATGGATCATTTGGAACAAATACAGTTGATCTAACAATTTCCGGGAAAACAAATCTGATTAAATATAAGCTGCAATACTTGCGAACAAATTCTCAAGGGTTCACCTCAGCAATGGATACCAACGCAGTAAAAACATTTGACAAAGACGGATTCAAACAGGAATTTGCCCTTGCGCAAGTAGGGTCGGTCACAGACCGCAGCTGGAGCTGGAGGGCAGGTGCACAATGGACCAAATACAGCAATGACCTTGACCAAACAGGATATGAAGATGCAAAAGATTTTACAGTAGCAAATCAAAACATGCAATTCACAGCAGGGCTTTCTAAAAAAATTAAGCCGGGTACCATTCAAGCAAATATCAACTTCAACAACAGCACCAGAAACTACCTAGACGACTCAACTTACTTGAACGGATTTGCCAAATATATTCAATCAGACTACCAAGGAAGATCCGCCTTCGCTGAAATCTTCACCACACTGAGGCTTGCAGAAGGTCTGCAATTGTTTGCAGGAGCTGACCAGCGCTGGCAAAACACTGATCAAACCTACCTCTCAATCAGCAGCTACGGAAAATATAGCAGCACACTGGCCCGAGATACCGCCAATATCAGATTGAGCAGCTTCACAACATCCATGGTATACAATAGCAAAAAAGGATTCAATGTTGAATCTGGCATGCGGCTTAATTTGCATAGCCTCTATGGCAGTAACATGACCTACACCATAAATCCGTCTTATGTATTGAACAAACTCATAAAGATTGCTTTCAACCTCTCATCTGCCTTTAAAGCCCCAACCCTTTATCAATTGTATGATGGTGCAATAGGTGCCAGAAACCTAAAACCTGAAACCTCAGTTTCATCCGAACTCTCTGTGCAACTCTTGGGTGTAAATAAAATATCGGGTAGAGCAACCATATTCAACAGAACCATTAAGCATGGTATTGACTACGATTATGCAAATAATAAATACTTCAATAACAACAAGGCACTTTCCAAAGGCATTGAACTGGAAGCGGGATATAGAGAGAATAAATGGGATGTCGCTTTAAACTACACTTACCTCAATGGCAAATTGTCGACAACAAAATTTGTATATGATTATGACACATGGGCTTATGCAGCAAAAGGAGATACCAGCTTTTCGCACCTGTTCAGGGTTCCGGCACATAGCCTAAATGGCACCTTTGGAGTTCAGGCAACAAAGAAAGTATACCTGTCCATTGCCCAACGCTTCGCAGGCAAACGCTACGAAGGTATGTTTGAGGCCGCACCAGTTAAACTAGACCCCTACCACGTAACAGATCTTTTCGCACAATACGCAATCAATAAAACCATCAAATTATATACATCCTTGAAGAATGTTTTCAATGCAGATTACCAGGAGATACTTGGCTATACTGCTAGGGGAAGAAATTATGTCATCGGCGTTAGAATTGGGCAATAGGATTAGGGTGTAGGTTATTCGTTATGTAAAATATATTGACTAATATTATGTAATCTTACTTTTTTCATTGAATCAAGAATAAATAACCTACACCCCTAGATGACTATAGACGAGATAGTTACAGTATCCTTTACACTTTTTGCGGTGATTGATATCATCGGATCTGTTCCCCTATTGCTCAGCCTGAAAGAAAAAATGGGGGGTATTCATGAGATGAAAGCCAGTCTAATCTCAGGTGGACTCATGATATTTTTCCTATTCGTTGGTGAAAAATTTCTTGGTATACTAGGGGTTGATGTAAAATCATTTGCAGTAGGCGGTTCAATTGTAATTTTTATTCTCGGACTTGAAATGGTGTTGGGGATTGAATTTTTTAAAGGGGATGCCGACCCTAAATCTGGAACACTCGTGCCAATTGCTTTTCCTTTAATTGCAGGTTCTGGAACACTTACCACCATCATCTCCCTCAGGGCAAACTACAGCGAGTGGCCAGTGTTGATAGGGATCCTGATTAATGTCGTCTTCGTTTATATTGTTCTCCACTCTCTTGACTTTATTGCAAAAATTCTTGGCCCAGCGGGCATGACTGCGGTACGCAAATTTTTTGGAGTTGTATTGCTTGCCATTGCTGTGAAAATTTTTACAAGCAATGTGGGCGGACTAATAAAATAAATCTTACTAATGAACAGCAGAGCAGCAGTTCGAGGTGCTCAATCATTGATATTATTCCTTCTCATCATTTCCAAAGAGAGGAAACTGATTGATTTTATCCGCCAATGGATCTGAGTCAATGTTAATCCCCCTGCCCTTGGCTTCTTGATCGATTTTGTTGGCTTCTTTTTCCAACTCTTTAACGCTGATAAGCTTTGTTCTTTTCTCTTGAGGTGGATTGAGCTTGTCTGAACGCTCAAAGTTCATCATCTCTTCCAAAATTTCAACAGGAAGTGATGACTCAGCCGCATAGCCAAGTTCTATGGCCTGCTTTGCAAAAAAACTATCAACCTGAATCCTTCGCTTGGTCAAATGTGCGAATTTTCCAAGAATACGACATATGTTAGACCGTTCTTCAGGGGTGAGTTCTTCTGCAAATTCATAATCCTCAATCTTCTTCAGAGAGAGCATAATGGGCTCTAGCGCATCAAGTGAAATGAGATATACTGTAAAGTCAGCCATCGGGAAAACGAAGTGCTTGAGCGACTCTAATGTATTGGATGGAATGACAAAAAATATTTCACGTCGAACATCATCCTGACTGGCATACTTTTTGGCGGCCTCAGCTTGTGCCTTGATATACAACGGGAAGTTGTTAAGGTCTTCGCCACCAGGACTTTTAGCATCAAACACAATGTACTCACCAGCAATCTTGATGGTGTTATCTGGCGTACCCTTGAATGGCACTTGATCAACGTACTCTATGGTATGCTTTCCGCAAATGGCTTTAATAAACTGCTGCGCTTGTAACTGATGATCAGACCATGTGGCTTTCAATCTATCAACACGCTCCTGATCCCTGCTTCTGATAAGCTCTTGCTCTCTTCGCCTTTCATCACTTATACTTTCCTGAATAGCCCTCAAGGATGAAACTGCTTCTGCATGCTCTGTCTTCCTAAATTCCTCATTTTTATGAAGTCCGGCTAATTCCGTTCTTAGCTCCTGAATTTCTTTTGACAACTGATTGTACCTCTCGCTGATTTGTGACTTTTCAATCTGTACGTCATTCAACACCTGCTCTTTCTGTTTTCTGGCTTCTTGCTCACTGGCATACAACTGCTTTACTTTTATACCGCCCTCCCTCAGGCTATCAATATCAGTCGATTGCTGATTGATTTTATTTTGCAGAACAGACTCAGCTATTTTCAACACCTCAATATCCTTACGCATGTCCGATAGCTGGCTTTCCTTGCCAGATGCCTGCAGCTTTAATTCACCGGTAGCTTGTTGCAACGCACCCAATTCACCTGCTGCATCTGCAAGAAGCGACTGAACCTTACCCCAATTGAAAATACGCTCAAGGAAACCAATTCCTTTTAAGCGATTAAAAAGAGCATTCAGCGATTCAAGTTTAATATCCATAATTCGAGTTGTACAACAAAGATAACCGGGCAGTTCGGATTCTATTGGAGGAGTTGGGGTCTAAGGCAACTTTATTTTATCCACATCAGCTCCGTTCGCACTTCAATATCCCCAAGGTAAAAAGCATATTTTACGTATCTTGATTGCATGATAGGCAAGCGACTAAACCCCTTAAATTTCTAACATGGGCATCGTATTTGGGATTATATTTCACTTTATTGGAGGCATTGCATCTGGAAGTTTTTATATGCCCTTTAGCAAAGTAAAAGGATGGAAATGGGAAAGCTATTGGATCACAGGCGGAATATTTTCTTGGCTTATCGTTCCACCATTGGCAGCTTGGCTGACCCTGCCTGGATTTAGTGAAATTATTGCAACAACTGATACATCAGTTTTGCTGTTTACCTATGCAATGGGACTACTTTGGGGGATAGGTGGACTCACTTACGGGCTTGGTGTGAGATACCTGGGAATGTCACTCGGCAATTCTGTAGTTCTTGGATTCTGTTCCGCCTTTGGCGCCTTGCTTCCATCTTTGTATTACAACATCAACCCACAAGAAGGAAAAACAAGTTTCAATCAACTCTTATCAACTACAGGCGGGCAGCTTGTTCTGCTGGGTGTGCTGGTTTGCTTAGTGGGTATTTTTATTTCTGGCAGAGCTGGAATGATGAAAGAGAAAGAACTGACTGAAGACAAGAAAAAGGAAACTGTAAAAGAATTTAACCTGAATAAGGGCCTCTTGGTAGCCATCATCTCTGGCATACTCAGTGCTTGCTTTAATTTTGGCATAGAGGCAGGTAAGCCGATGGCAGAAACTGCTGTTTCCATGAACCTAAACCCGCTGTTTCAAAACAATGTAACCTATGTTGTACTGCTATGGGGTGGACTTACCACAAACCTACTATGGTGCCTCATGCTCAATGCCAAGAATAAATCGTTTGGCGATTATACAAACCCCAATAACCCTTTATTTAAAAACTACCTTTTTTCTGCCCTCGCAGGAACCACTTGGTTCCTGCAGTTTTTCTTCTATGGCATGGGCGAAAGTAAACTGGGAAATGGGGCAAGCTCCTGGATTCTGCATATGGCATTTATTATTCTGGTATCCAACCTCTGGGGAATAGCCCTTAAAGAATGGAAAGGAACATCAAATAAAACCATTCGAACCATTACAATCGGTATCATAACAATCATCGCGTCTGTGATCATCGTTGGTATTGGCAATTCGCTTAACTAACAGTTCCCTAAGCTTTGCCAACTCTATCAATATTGTTTTACTTTTACCCAACTTTTCAATAACCAATAATCGACAAGCTCGCAATGAACTACAAACACGTTTCTTACCTCTGGAATGAATCTGAAGCAAAAAAAATCGAACATGATGAGGTAGCCCTCTTGATCTATAGATCAAATCTTTTAGGTGCCGACCTAAGACTCACCAATTATGGTGGTGGTAACACTTCATGTAAAGTGATTTCAAAAGACCCCTTGACCGGAACAGAAACAGAAGTGATGTGGGTAAAAGGATCTGGTGGAGATCTTGGAACATTGAAGAAAAGTGGACTTGCCGCTTTATATGTGGACAGACTCCGAAGCCTTACCAATGTATACCGTGGTATAGCACACGAAGATGAAATGGTAGAGCTTTTTAACCATTGTATATTTGACTTAAGCTCTAAAGCACCTTCCATCGATACCCCGCTGCATGGGTTTCTTCCGTTTAAACATATCGACCATCTCCACCCAGATGCTGCAATTGCCATTGCCGCTTCTAAAGACGGAGAAAAAATTACAAAAGAACTTTTTAAGGGAACAATTGGTTGGGTAGGTTGGCAAAAACCTGGATTTGACCTAGGTCTTCAATTAAAAAACTGTCTAGACGAAAATCCTGGAATCCGTGGAATCATGCTAGGCTCACATGGATTGTTCACTTGGGGCAACACCGCGTATGAGAGCTATATCAATACACTAGAAGTGATAGAGCAATGTGCAGAATATCTTGAATCTAATATTGGCAAAAAATCACCTGTGTTTGGCGGTACCAAAATATCAGCTGAATCACCAGAGAAAAGAAAAGAACAAGCTGCTATACTTGCACCTGTATTGCGCGGACTCTGTTCAACGCATACACGTATGATTGGTCACTTCACCGATGATGCGCGCGTATTGGAGTTCATCAATTCAAATGACCTCAATCGTTTAGCTCCTCTGGGAACAAGTTGTCCTGATCATTTTCTTAGAACAAAGATCAGCCCACTTGTTTTACCACTTCAACCTCTTGAAGATCTCAATGATGCAAAAGCAATAAAGGCAAAACTAGAAACTTCATTTTCTGCATATCGAAATATGTATGCCGAATATTATAACACATGCAAACATCCAAATAGTCCTGCTATCCGTGACGCCAACCCCGTTGTTCTTCTCTACCCAGGCATAGGCATGTTTACCTTTGCAAAAGACAAACAAACTGCAAGAGTAGCTTCCGAGTTCTATATCAATGCAATCAATGTGATGAAAGGTGCCGAAGCGATTTCAACATACACATCCCTACCAAGACAAGAAGCATTCAATATTGAGTATTGGCTGCTTGAAGAAGCAAAGCTTCAGCGCATGCCAAAGCCAAAAGCTTTAACAGGAAAAATTGCATTGGTTACCGGAAGTGCTGGTGGAATAGGAAAAGCCATTGCAAAGAAATTTGCTGAAGAAGGTGCATGCGTAATACTCAATGATAATGATGAAGGCAGGCTAGCAGCGGGTGCTATTGAATTTGAAGCCAAATTCAGCAAGGATACATTTACCACAGCCGTTATTGATGTTACTAAAAAAGATACCATAGATAAGGCTTTTGCTCATGCTGCGCTGTATTTTGGTGGGATAGATATTGTTGTCAATAACGCTGGCATATCGATTTCAAAACCATTGGAAGAACATTCAGAACAGGACTGGGATCTGTTGTATGACATTCTTGTAAAAGGACAGTTCCTGATCACACAAGCTGGTGTGAAGACCATGAGAAAGCAAGGTGTTGGTGGAGATGTGATCAACATCGTGAGCAAGAATGCACTCGTAAGTGGTCCAAATAACGCTGGATATGGTTCTGCAAAAGCTGCACAACTTCACCTAAGCAGACTCAATGCAGCAGAGTTAGGGGGCGACAAAATAAGGGTCAATACCGTAAATCCTGATGCAGTGATCAGTGACAGTAAAATATGGGCAGGAGCATGGGCAGAAGGTCGCGCAAAGGCATACGGCATCACTGTTGAAGAGCTGCCTTCCTTCTATGCAAAACGCACTTTACTCAATGAGATTATTCTTCCTGATGATATTGCCAATGCATGCTTTGCACTTACTGGCGGCTTGCTGAATAAATCAACTGGAAATGTAATCAATGTTGATGGTGGAGTAGCTGCAGGATTTGTGAGATAAATCAATCATAGTTTTTCAAAAGCGACAATAGAATTGAATGCAGATCGAAAATGTTTTAATAGAAGAACATAATGATAGATTGATCAGCAAGCACAGAGCAGACCTCAATCATCTTGCTTCTGATATTCAGAACATTGATTTCATCTTGGATAAGCTCCGTGCTTTTCAAATTGCCATTCCAAGCTGGGCACTTGGCACAGGAGGCACACGCTTTGGAAGATTCTCAGGGCTCGGTGAACCGGGAAGTCTGGAAGAAAAAATATCCGACGTAGGATTGCTGCACACACTCAACCGATCCAGTGGTGCAATTTCTTTGCATATTCCATGGGACATCCCTTCTAACTATAACAAAATAAAACAACTGGCATCAGCCCACGGACTTCGATTTGATGCTGTTAATTCCAACACATTTCAAGATCAACCAGGTCAAGCGCTGAGCTACAAGTACGGCTCACTGCAGCATGTTGACAAAGCTGTTCGTAAGCAAGCGATCGAACATAATATTGAAGTCATCAAACATGGTGAACAGCTTGGCTCAAAAGCCCTTACAGTTTGGCTTTCGGACGGATCCTGTTTTCCTGGTCAGCTCAACTTCAAGAAGGCATTTAAAAACACCTTGGAGAGTTTAGAAGAAATATATTCTGCGTTGCCAGCAGACTGGAAAATGTTTATTGAATACAAAGCATTTGAACCCAATTTCTATTCCATGACGGTAGGCGATTGGGGCCAATCCTATCTCTATGCCAGTAAGCTTGGCGCAAAAGCCAAAACACTGGTTGACCTCGGGCACCATCTTCCAAATGCAAATATTGAGCAGATTGTATCCATCCTGATGATGGAGAACAAGCTTGCAGGGTTCCACTTTAATGATTCAAAATATGGGGACGATGACCTTACTGTAGGAAGTATCAATCCATATCAACTGTTTCTCATATTCAATGAATTGGTGCAGGGAATGGACGACATGAATATGGATCACGCAAATGATCTAGGATGGATGATTGATGCATCACACAATGTAAAAGACCCGCTGGAAGACCTCTTACAGTCTGTCGAGGCAATTAAAATTGCTTACGCACAATCACTACTTATCAATAGAACACAACTTGAAAAGTCACAAGAAATCAACGACGTAGCCAGAGCACAAGAAATACTTCAACACGCATACCGAACAGACGTTAGGCCATTGGTTGCCGAAGCAAGGCTCAGGGCTGGTGGTGCATTAAATCCAATTCAACTTTTCAGACAGGCTGAGATCAGAAATAAGCTCATCATGCAGCGTGGTTCAGCAAGAAAAGCAACCGGTTTATGAAAAATCAACCCGCCATAATGGTTTTTGATATTGGTAAAACAAATAAAAAATCAATTGTATTTGATGAGGCCTACAATATCCTGCTTGAAGAGGTTACATCATTTGAAGAACTACAAGATGAAGATGGCTTTCCTTGTGATGACCTAAACGCCATCAGCGCATGGATGATCAGTACAACAGAAAAACTCATTCACGATGACCGATTTGATATAAAGTCGATGAACTTTTCAGGTTATGGTGCAAGCTTTGTACATATCGGAGAAGACCTTAAACCAGTTACCCCATTATACAATTATCTGAAACCATTTCCGGAAGATCTAAGGACAAGATTTGTCGAGCAATATGGCCCACTCGAAAAACTTCTGGTTGAGACCGCATCCCCTTTCATGGGCAACCTCAACTCGGCCCTCCAATTGTATCGAATAAAACATCAGCAACCTGCTGTGTATGAAAAGATAAAATACACCATGCACTTGCCTCAATATCTTTCGTTTGTATTTACAGGAAAAGCTGTCTCTGACATCACTTCAATTGGATGCCACACCCTGCTGTGGAATTTCAACAACAACAGATATCACGACTGGGTTATGGAAGAGGGCATTGACAGTAAACTCGCCCCCATTCAATCTACAAGTTCCACCACAGAAGTTGAATGTTTTAAAAAGAAAATACAGATTGGGATAGGTATACATGACAGCTCTGCTTCGTTAATACCCTATACCCGCTCTCAAGAAAAACCCTTTGCGTTAATTTCCACAGGAACCTGGTGCATTACACTGAATCCCTTCAATCAACATTTACTTACACTGGAGGAGCTGAACAACAACTGTCTGTGCTACATGCAACATATTGGAAAGCAAGTAAAAGCTGCCCAGCTTTTTGCGGGCAATACCCATGAACTTGGAGTTGATAAAATTTCAAAGCAATTTGGTGTTGATGAAAAGTTTTGTAAAAAAATAAGCTATAACAGTTCATTACTTGATACTCAAGATGTGAGAAAAAAAATAATACTCGCACAAAAGGATGAGAACAACTTCAGAGAATCTGTTTTTTTAGATACAGCACTTGATATGTTTTCAAATGAGACAGAGGCCTATCATTTTTTGGTTGCTGAAATCGTACAACAACAAAAGTTTTCCTCTGGATTGGTAATCGAAAACACAAAAATTGACAAAATCTGTGTTGATGGAGGATTTGGAAAAAATGATGTGTATATGAAGCTGCTGTCAGAGGCTTTTCCAAAACATGAAGTTGTATCTGCCTCAGTTGCACAGGCAAGCAGCATTGGAGCTGCAATGGTGATTAGCTAAGGGAGGTTTAGGGAGGTTGATGTTTAAAAGGTTCTCAACCTGAATGACTTAGAGACAGCGCCAACTCAACTACCAGGTTCTTTTCTCCAAAAACTTTTCTAACTCAGCACGAGTAATTTGGGGCTCCTTGGGGTGCTGCTTAATCCATTCTAAAAATGAAGTCTTGATCTCTTCAGACCACTGACTATCAATCTGCCCGGCATTATATCTCCCCGACTTCAACATGTCTTTTGAAAAACGATCTCTTACAGAAATAAACTCTGCAGTAGCAATTACATGCTCTGCAAGATGTGCTGGAATAAATAGAACACCCTCCCTTTCTGAAATCACAAGATCCCCCGGCATAACAACTGCTCCGCCAATACGGATAGGTGTGTTCAATCCTCCCAATACTACTTGTTCAAGAAATGATGGATGGAAATCACGAACAAATGCATTGAATCCGGGAATTTTTGCCAAGCCCGAAAGGTCTCTTGCAGCCCCGTCAAATATCACACCCGTTCCCGTCTTGTTAAAAATAGAAGTTCCAAGATTATCGCCAATCAAGGTTCCCTGTGCAATTTTCCCGAATGCCTCAGCAACATACACATCCCCTTTCTGCAAGAGCTCAATGGGCCAAGCATTTGTATTGCCTTTTCTACCATCACGTTTTCCTCTTTCTTTGATTTGCAACTCTAAGTCCGGGCGAGAGGGAATAAATCTGGCAGTTACAGCCCTTCCAACTACAGGAACATCATCATGAACCATTTTCCAGTTGCCTTCAAATTGATTCTTATATCCCTCGTTATTTAATATCTGCCAGGCTTCTTCGATACCAATTTGCTTTGCCCTTTCAATCAGTGCATCACTGACCTTAGGTCTTCCATCAGAAAATCTTTCTCCCTTCCAGCTTTCAGTAAGATAGATGAGTTCTTCCTTTGAAATTGC
The DNA here is from genome assembly GCA_044353505.1 of Chitinophagaceae bacterium. Taxonomy (GTDB): domain Bacteria; phylum Bacteroidota; class Bacteroidia; order Chitinophagales; family Chitinophagaceae; genus Pollutibacter. Next base: position 119,395 of record JBILBU010000001.1, read on the forward strand.
CTGCGAAAAAGAACAAAATTGTACTATCAAAAAAGAAAATAAAAGAATGCAATGTTTACACATAATCAGTTGTTGAATACTATACGGTTGCGTTTAGAAATACTTCTTTCAATCTTGCTGCAACAATTTTATCTTCGCCCTCTTGTAAGCACCAAGCGGTTACACCAAGATTCTCACCACCACCGGTAACTTCTATTGAAGGTTTGCCGTTTCTAAGTTCTGCTTTGATTTCATCTCCATTCTTTTTGAATTTTGACTTATCCCAGGTAATAGTCAGTGTAGGTGTAACATTTCCAAGAACCGGGTGAAAAACACTTGTTTTTACACCATCAACTTCTTGAACAGCTTGAATAATCCTGTCTATACGTTGTTGGAACTTAGCATATTCTGCCTTGTGGTCGATACTAGCGAACGCTTCCAAGGCAACATACATACCTAGGATCTCTTCCTTGTTAACTTTCATGCCGCGTCCGATGGTTTCCCCACGGGGAGGCATAGATAGCCTAGCTGCTGCAATAATTTCTTTTTTGCCCATCAATATGCCAGCACTCTGTGGCCCCCTCAATGCTTTACCACCAGAGATGGCAACAAAATCAAATCCCATATCATTGAATCTCCAGAGATTTTCAACTGGAGGTACATCAGCTGCTATATCAATGGTTGTGGGGATGCCATATTTTTTTCCAATGGCTACCCACTCCTCATGCTTGATTAAGCCACTATCAGCACTGATGTGCAGAAAGTGCATAGAAGCAGTATTCGGATTGATCGCTTTGATAAGTTGATCTACTGTTTCAATAATAACCATCTTAACACCGGTATTGGTCAAGGCCTGATTGTAAGCAATGCCGTGCGCCTTTTGACAGATTACTTCGGTTTTCATTCCAGTACCCTCAAGCTTTGGCAATTGCCTTACCTTATTCGGATCCATTCCGGTAAGGATGCCCGCCATGCCAAGTGTCAACGCAGCAAATGCACCACTTGTTACAACGGCAGCTTCAGCATGTGTGATCTGGGCGATGCGCTCACCAACCTTATCCTGCAGTTCATCCAGGATGCAAAATTTATCTGCGGAATACTTAATGGCTTCAACCGTTTCTGGTCGCATTAGCGTTGCAGTCATCGAGGTGTATGTTCCTGCAGCATTGATGAATGTTCTTACACCAAGCTCTTTAAACAAGTCTCTTTTGGCAACTTGCGCGAGTGGAGATGCCTGAATAGAACCCATATCAGACAATAAGGCTGTGCCAGCAACTGGAGTAACAGATAGGTACTTGAGGAGGTCTCTGCGTTTCATATATTTTATTTATTTCTTACCTGCAATTGCAATACAATCCATTTCAACAAGGGAATTGCCTGGAACACCTCCGTAAGTTGCAACAGTAGTGCGTACAGGAGGCTTGGGACCAAACCGGCCTTTATACACTTCATTCATTCCTTTATAATCTGCAAGATCAGCAAGGTAAACATTCACTTTTAATACTTTGTCCATTGATGATCCTGCACGGATCAATTCAGACTCAAGCTCCTTCAAAACGTGATCGGTATGGGCCTTGATGTCCCCTTCGAAGTGAGCGCCTTTACCGGCAATAAAAACAAGACCTCCAAAAGTAGTCGAACCAGAAAACAAGGGAACATCATCTTGGGTAACAATATTGCTACACTCTTTTACTTCTTCTTCAACTTTTTCCCCTGCCTTGGCGATGGCAGCGATACCAGTCATTCCAATTAAGGTGGCGAACATTTTTTTAAATGCTGATCTGCGTTGTTCTGTTTTCATTTTGGTTTTATTTTAATTCAACAATCATTTCAATTTCAACTGCGATATTGTTAGGCAGGGCATTGACACCAACAGAAGACCTAGCATGTTTACCGCGGCTCCCAAACACATCTACCATAAGATCCGAGAACCCATTCATCACCGCAGGCTGTTGTCCGAATTCGGAATCAGAATTAACCAGCCCCAATACCTTAACTACACGCTTCACTTTATTCAGATCTCCAAGATATCCTTTTAATGTAGAAATCAGAGAAATGCCAGTAAGTCTGGCTGCTTCTTTCCCCTGCTCTACGCTAAGATCTTTACCAAGTTTTCCATAAACCTGACCGCCTCCTGGCTTATCAGGACCATGCCCTGATAAATAAACAGTATTCCCAACCTGTACAAACTTTACATAGTTTGCAACAGGAGCAACAGGTGGGATCAATTGTATATTAAGCGTACGAATTCGCTCTTCTGGATCTACGGCTGCTTCTGAAGCGGTAAAAACAAGACTCACAGGGGCTTTTACAAAAATATCCTGCTTGGTGTCTTTCATTCGACCAATCTGGTCATCAAATGAAAATACCTGAATTCGATTTTCTTTTTGGCTCGCCACAAATACAAATTTTCCAGTCGGATCAAAAGAAAAATTACGTGGCATGTTGGCCACAGGCTGATGGTATACTTTTTCGAGTCTGCCATTTTTCTGAATTGCAAATACGGTTACTTCATTGCTGCTCACACGATTTGAAGTCAGCAGCCACTTGCCATTCGGCGATATATGAATGTCTGCACTTCCTTTATTTGATGACCTGGCTGTGTCTGCCGCCAGGGTTTGCAACAATTTAAAATTCCCATTTTCAATACCGAATACATCCACTACACCGGTTAACTCATTAATCAAGTAGGCATTACTGCCGGTTGAATTGAATGTCATGTGACGAGGTCCGTTTCCCGGCGTTACAGCAATAACCGTGGGATCTTCATCAACAAGCCCATCAGCATAAATTCTGTGCTGATATATTTTATCCGTTCCAAGATCAGTAACATAGAGATGGTATTGATCGGGAGAGAGGACGACATTGTGTGCATGAGATTCCTGCTGCCTGGCTTTATTTATACTTGATCCCTTATAGACAATATGTTGTGCAACTGGAGAAAGTCGGCCATGATCTGTTTTAAAAACACTCAGACTACCTCCACTATAGTTTGCGGTATATGCAGTTTTTGAGGCTTCCCGGTACGTAATAAAACAAGGATCATCCCCAGCAGTTAAAGAAGAATTAAGAAATTCATATTTTCCTTTGGCGTCAAGCTGAAAAGCAGAAACAGCAGACTTACTACCTGATTCATTTACGACATACAAATTGTTTAGATCTTGGGATACAGTAAGATAGGAAGCATTGGTAGTCTTTACAGCGTAAAGAGCAGCCGCCTTGCCGGTATTCATATCCACAGCATATACTTCAATACCAGGATTTCCTGCGCTGGTATAAGACCCTACAATCAGGTTGTACCTCAAACTATCAGCCTGAGGAACAGAAAACAATATGTTCGATGCTACTAAAAGAAATGACAACATAATCTTCACTTGGTTTGAGGGTATAAATTACAAAAAATTGCACAAATTGTGGCGGCTTCTTTGAATATGGGCATTAGAATCTTGATTTTCACTACATTTAATAAGATAATGTTGAAATCAAAATTTTTGTTCATGAAGAAGTTTGTTTCTCTTTTTGCCATGTTGCTTTTAGCCCACTCCTACTCGTTTGCACAAGTTGAAAAGACTTATGATATATTGATAAAAAACGGTACTGTGATCGACCCGAAAAATAATATTCATGAAGTACTTGATATTGGGATTAAGGCAGGCAAAATTTTAAAGCTTGGGAAAGGAATTGATGCTTCACTTGCAAAGCAGGTTGTCAATGCAAGGGGGCTGTTGATTACACCCGGACTAATCGATATACATGGACATGTGTTTCATGGCACACAAGAAAATCATTATTTGAGTGATGGGTTTGACGCACTTCCTCCTGATGGTTTTACGTTAAGAACTGGAGTAACCACGATTGTTGATTGTGGAAGTGCTGGATGGAGAAATTTCAGCACGTTCAAAAAAAATATCATTGACAGATCACGCACCAGGGTATTGTCCTTTCTCAACATTGTTGGTGAAGGAATGCGCGGAGGGGCATATGAACAGAACATAGATGATATGAATCCGATAGCAGCTGCTGATATGGCTAAACAGTACAAGGAACATATCGTTGGTTTCAAGTTGGCTCATTTCTCTGGACACGACTGGAGGCCTACAGACAAGGCAGTAGAAGCCGGAATACTTGCCGGTATGCCCGTAATCATCGATTTTGGAGGATCCAATCCTACACTCTCTATAGAAGAACTTTATATGAAACATCTAAGGCCTGGTGATATCTATACGCATACGTATGCATCGCTAAACGGCGCAAGAGAAACGATTGTTGATGAAAAGACAAATCAATTAAAACCATTCGTACTTGAAGCTCAACTCAGGGGAATCATCTTTGATGTTGGTTATGGCGGTGCCAGTTTCAATTTCACGCAAGCGATTCCTGCACTGAAAGCAGGTTTGTATCCCAACACGATAAGCACAGACCTCCATACGGGGAGCATGAATGCTTCAATGAAAAACCAATTGGACATCATGTCAAAATTCATGCTCATGGGCATGTCGCTTGACGAAGTAATAAAAGCCAGCACATGGTCGCCTGCCAAAGCAATTCAGAGAGAAGAGCTTGGCCATCTTTCTGAGGGCGCCATTGCGGATATTGCTATCCTGCGCATACTGAAAGGAAGGTTTGGATTCTACGACAAGACTGGATACAAGATGAAAGGCAAAGAAAAGTTTGAGTGTGAAGTAACAATAAAGGGAGGGGCAATTGTTTACGACCTCAATGGAAATGCTTCTCCCATCTATGTAAAATAACTATCTCTCAAGAAGCTTTCTTGCATTTGCAACTTCTTCCTTATTTACAGGACTTTTATTGTTGCTGTAACTTTTTCTGACATAGGTCATCAGATCAGCAAGTTGTTGATTATTTAAGAAATTGAATTTCGGCATCACATTATTATACTCTTTACCCAATACCTTAATTGGACCTTCAAGTCCCTTTAACAAAACAGATATCAATCTTTTTTTATCTCCATTCACCCATTCAGAATTCACCAATGGAGGATACCTATTTCCATCTCCCATTCCATTGCCTTGATGACAACTTCTGCAGTATGTATTGTATAGTTGTTCCCCCTTATCAATATTCATCGTTCGCTCTACGTTGTCAAGTACTGGATCCGGATTTTTAATATTGGTCCGATTTTCCCTTGCACGCATTCCTTCAAGATCTTTATCGCTAAATTTTTTTTTGTCACCCGTATACATGACTCTCCAGATCTTTCCTTTTTTTGAATCTGAGATGTACAAAGATCCATCAGGCCCAACTGAAAGTCCCATGGGCCTGTGCCTTGCATCAGCAGTATTTACCAAAGTATCCTGCCCTGCAAATCCATCAGCAAACACCTCCATCTTTTGCGCCTTACCGTCTTTGAATGGAATAAATGCAACAAAATAACCTGCTTGCGGATATGGAGCTCGAATGGTAGACCCATGCAACGCAACAAAGGCACCATTTTTATACCGCTCAGGAAATTGATTTCCTGTATAGAAGATCAAGTCATTAGGAGCATAGTGTCCGGGGAAACCAAAGGCTGGTTTGATGATGGTACTGTCTGCACACACCTTGTTACCATCTCCCCCATATTCTGGATTGACCATCACCTTTCCTTTCATCTGGTCATAATAATAGTATGGCCATCCTGCGTTTGCTCCTGATGGAAGTTTATAAAACCCTTCGGAGGGGAGTACTGCATTTTGCCAAGCAGAATAATACTGCGACCAACTTTGATGAAGATTATCTCTGCCATGCACTACAGCGTATAGAGAATTGTCTTGAAAATTCCAATCGAGTCCAACCACGCTTCGAACGCCAGTTGCCACCTTCTTCCCATCGCTTGTCCGGAACTGATTTAATTTACTTTCATCAAACATCCAAATCCCTGCATTTGAATCAAGTATTGGACATGGATACATACCAGGGGAAGAAGGAATTCGATTTTTTTCCTGACAAGCGTCAGATGGTGCACCAAAGGCAACATAGATATTGCCCTTATTATCAAAAGCTATGGGCTTTGTGTTATGCTCTCTTCTTGCACCACTGTCAACCACAATGACCTCAGGCTCTGAAGTAGGAATAAGTTGACCCCTTTTCAATTTGTACCGATAGACCAGCATTTCTGAACTCGTGTACAGATACCCATTATGAATTTTCATGGCAGTTGAATAGGCTCCTTCGTTTTTAAACTTACCAAAGTTCTTAATACTATCTGCCCTGCCATCACCATTAAGATCACGGAGTGCCCAATTATTTCCTCCTTCTAGGTCAAAACGACCCTTTACATAAATGTCGCCGTTTTCGTTTACAGTAAGGTGACGAGCCACTCCCGGCAAGCTGTCAACAACAACAATTAAGCCAAATCCATTGGGCAAAAATAAATCGACATTATCTTTATTCGGAGTAGGTAGGGTTGTGCAAGATTGCAATGAAATACAAAATGTAATAATGTATAAAAAAAGTAGATGTAGACTCATGATTGGCTGTTTTTCTATATATAAAACTAGTGCCCCAAAGCAGGATCTTGCTCAATATAATCTTTTGGTACCCGCTTATGCCAGTAGGATGCAAGCATAGAACCTGTGATATTCATCAGTGGACCAAACACACCGGCGGCTAGACCAATCGTTGCAATTTTACCCAACCCTTTTGCAATGCCAGATGCCAAACCAGCATTCTGCAAACCTACTTCAATGGCAATTGTTCTTGCATCACTCTCGTTCATCTTGAAGAGTCGTGCAGACCAATAACCCAATAGGTATCCAAATGTATTGTGCAACAATGCAAAAACGATGAGCAGTGGGCCGATGGTAAGCAGACTGTTTCTTCCTGATGCGGTAATCACAACAATAATCATGGCTATTCCCAACATGGAGATCAGTGGCATTACTTTCTCTAACCATCCCACTTTACCTGAAAATATTTTATTGAAAATCAAGCCAGCAGCAATTGGCAATATGATCATCTTTGAAATATCGAGCATCATGTTAATGACGTTGATCTCAATAAACTCGCCAGCAAGCAGCTTCATCAATAAGGGTGTTATAAACGGAGCCAAAAGCGTTGTAATGGATGTTATGGTTATAGATAAAGCAAGATTTGCTTTAGCCAGATAAGCCATGACATTGGATGCAAGTCCGCTTGGAGAACAACCCACCAATATAATCCCTGCAGCAATCTCAGGCTCAAATCCACTCATATTTGCCAAGACAAATCCAAGACTAGGCATGATAATAAATTGACTAGCAACTCCAATCATAACACCTTTGGGAGTTTTGACAACAGCAACAAAATCTTTCATGCTCATTGAAGCACCCATACCAAACATAATAATCTGAAGCAGGGGTATAATCAGTCCTGTTAACTTAAATCCACCCCAAACCAAGAAATGCCCAGGATAATATAATGCAGATGAAACTGCTGCAAAAATTAGGATGGTAAACGCAAATCCTTTAAGCTGTTCGTAGCCACGAAAACCAATACCAAGAAGAACAAAGAATGCAATGGCAAACGGCCCTGTTGCATCAACCCTTCCAGTAATCAATAATGCGATTGCTATGAGAAGTGATAATCCAGCGGCAAAAAATGCAGCTGAGTAAAGTGATATTTTTTTCAAGCGAGTTGGTTTTGATAACTAATATAACAGAATTTTCCTGAATATGATTCTGTAACTTAGCATCTTATTGGCCTCGTAGTACAATGGATAGTATAAGAGCCTCCGAAGCTCCAGATCCCGGTTCGATTCCAGGCGAGGCCACTTGAATACAGCCAGGGACAAGTGAAATACAAGGTTGAAGAAGTTGAAGTAGTTGAAGTAGTTGAAGTAGTTGAAGTAGTTGAAGAGGTTTAAGAAGTTAAAATATTGGCTGTATCACTCGTCCCTTGTCCCTTGTCACTCGTCCCTTGTCCCTTGTCCCCTGTATTCCCTCGTCCCTTTAGCTTACAGCCGATTATCCGCATTCGGAAAAATAACCGTAGGCTTGAAGACCTTTGCTTCTTCTGGGGTCATCGCGGCATAAGAAACAACGATCACTTTGTCTCCCTTGCTAATTTTTAGTGCCGCTGGGCCGTTCATGCAAATCACACCGGAACCTCTTGGGCCAGTAATTACATAGGTGATCAGTCTCTCTCCATTGCGGTGATTGAGCACATGCACCTGCTCACCCGCCACCAAGCCTGCTGCATCAATCAAGTCCTCATCAATGGTGATGCTCCCGATATAATCAATATTGGCTTCTGTGACGTAGACATTATGAATTTTCGACTTTAATACCTGTATCTGCATGATTGGTTCGTTACGTTGAAAGTGCAAAGATACTTTCAAAATGATTGAATGCCATATCGGTTAAAAAAAATCTGAAGAGATATCAATACGATTCGTCTGCGTTGGGAAATGATTTGCTTTTAACATCGCTGATGTACTGCTTTACCGACTGGGGTATTATCTCCCCCAAATTTGCATAGCGTCGCAAAAACCTTGGATGAAAATCTGTATTTATTCCCAGCATGTCGTGCATAACAAGCACCTGTCCATCGCAATCCACACCTGCCCCTATCCCTATTGTTGGCACCCTCAAGGCCTTGCTCACTTCACCAGCAAGCAGGGCGGGTATTTTTTCTAATACCACTGCAAAACAGCCTGCCTCCTGCAACATCAATGCCTCTTTTTTCAAAGTCTCGGCTTCAGCACCCTCTTTGGCCCTAACCCCATATGTACCAAACTGATAAATACTTTGGGGGGTCAAGCCCAAATGCCCCATTACTGGAACACCCGCTTTCACAATCTTTTTTATGCTTTCCAAGACTTCTTGTCCACCTTCCATTTTAACAGCATGCGCACCCGTTTCTTTCATGATGCGTATCGCTGAAGAAAGGGCTATCTCACTGTTGGATTGATAAGAGCCAAAAGGCAGATCCACCACCACCAAGGCCCTGTCTGTACCACGAACAACACATTGTGCATGGTATATCATTTGGTCTAAGGTAATAGGGAGGGTTGTTTCATGACCCGCAATCACATTACTTGCACTGTCGCCAACAAGCATCACATCTACCCCGGCAGCATCCAACAATTTTGCCATTGAATATTCATAGCAAGTCAACATCGATATTTTTTCTTCCCGGTCCTTCATGATCTGCAGACTCTGGGTAGTGATCTTTTTAAACTCTTTTAAGTAACTCATAATTCAAAAGTATGATTATCTATTAAACGAACGCCTCCTATTGTTGCTGCTACCAATATAACAAAGGTTTTATCGAGCTGTTGAAGGGGCTCAAGTGTATCGGGGTCGCAGCAGGCAATGTAATCAACAGAATCGAAACCGGCTGCTAATAATGACTGCCGAAAGTTTGTTGATAATTCAATGGGGTGAAGGATTGCGCCATTATCGAGGGATTTCCTGATGGATAAAAATCCTTGATATATAGCAGCTGCTTGCAGTCTGTGCTTGGCGGACAACCGTGTATTTCTGCTGCTCATCGCCAACCCTGAACTTTCCCTGACGGTATCACCCACTATCAATGTTACGGGAGGAACTGTTGGAAGTGTTTTTAATACGTGGCGAATGACCGCGACTTGCTGATAGTCTTTTATGCCCATGAATAAAGCGTGTGGACTTACCGCCGCCAACAAGCGCTGAACAACAGCACACACTCCTTGAAAATGGCCGGATCGATGCTCTCCCTCCCATAAAGCTTCTAACTGCCCCAATGCATAATGGGGAACAGCATTGATTCCACTGGGATACATCTCTTCGACGGAAGGCAGATATACCATGTCGCAACCCGCGACCTGCAATTGCTCTAGGTCCTTGTCAAGCGTTTTGGGATATTTTGCAAAATCTGATGGGTCATTAAATTGAATGGGGTTGACAAAAATACTGCAGACAACGACATCACAGGATTCCCTTGCAAGCTCAACCAAAGAGGTATGACCCTGATGCAAAGCCCCCATGGTGGGCACAAAACCAATACGCAGTCCTTGATTGTGAACGGCTTGCAGTTCCTCTTGTATTTGCTTCTTGGTGGTAAACGTTCTAATTTGCTTCAATTATGCTCCAATATTACATAAATTGACCTAATTTGCTCACTTCCATTTAGTTAAACCAGCATGTTGAAAGGAAAAAAAATCATTTTGGGGATCACGGGAAGCATCGCAGCTTTCAAAGCAATCTTGCTTGTTCGTTTGTTGACTAAACAAGGAGCGGAAGTGCGTGTGGTAATGACTCCTTCATCAAGAGATTTTGTTTCCCCACTGGTGCTATCAACATTCTCGAACCACCCGGTTTGGATAAACTTTCACGACAATGACAATTGGAACAACCATGTGGAATTGGGATTGTGGGGAGATGCATTCGTGATTGCACCAGCAACCTGCAGTACCCTTTCAAAAATGGCCAATGGACAATGTGATAACCTGCTGATTGCAACATATTTGTCTGCACGGTGTCCGGTTTTCATAGCTCCTGCGATGGATGAAGACATGTTCAAACATCCTTCGACTCAATCCAGTCTTGATAAATTACGCAGCTACGGCAACCATATACTTACTGTTGGAACAGGAGAACTTGCCAGTGGGCTCTATGGAGAAGGCAGAATGACTGAGCCTGAGGAGATCATTGAGCACCTGACTGGTTTTTTTTTGAGTAATTCAGCATGGAAAGGTAAAACAGTCATCGTAACTGCAGGCCCAACACAAGAAGCAATTGATCCAGTACGCTTCATCTCAAATCATTCATCAGGAAAAATGGGTGTTGCACTTGCAGAGGCACTCTACCTTCAAGGTGCAGATGTAAAACTCATAGCAGGCCCGATTGATATCACTCCAAGATATACTGGAATACAAACTATTCCTGTAGTCAGTGCAAAAGAAATGGAACTTGCATGTCTGAAAGAATTTCCAACGGCAGACGCTATGGTCATGGCAGCTGCAGTGGCAGACTTCACTCCAAAAAAAGTAATGGATCAAAAGATCAAAAAGAAAGACGAAGTCTTAAACATTGAACTTGAAAAAACAACCGACATTCTTTATCAACTCGGAAAAATAAAAAGAGCCAATCAAATCCTTGTGGGCTTTGCGCTGGAGACCGACAACGAGGAAGCCAATGCGCTGAAAAAACTCAAGGAAAAAAATCTCGACTGCATCATTCTCAATTCGCTTCAAGTGCCAGGAGCTGGGTTTGGCACTTCTACCAATGAGGTAACGATTTATTTCAAAGACGAAAAATCTGAAACCATATCCCTCAACTCCAAAGAAATAATCGCATCAGAAATCCTAGCGCGGATTGAAAAGTTGATGCCAAGAACTTAAACAAACTTTCCTAAGCCAAGAATACTCTATTATTGTTCCAAACGAATATTACCCCCAACTGGTAGTCCACTAGGAACTGATTTCGGAATTTCCCGATCATAATTCGGATCGTTAAGCGTGTTTAGGAATTCGAGGATTCGAGAAATATCCTTAAACTCAAGTTTGATTTGCTTTGCAAGGGTATCAAGCTGCTGTGTCTGAACATGTGTTGTTCTCAATGGCTTACCCCGAAGGTCTTCATAAAAGGTAAGCACATTTTCCAATGTCTGTATTTTACCACTATGCATATATGGGGCAGTGAATCGAAGGTTCCTTAATGTTGGTGTACGAAAAGCAAATTGCTGTTGAAAGCCGGAGTCTGGCGTATTAATCTTCTCCGCATCAGGAGCTGCAATCGTATGAACTTGAAAATCAGAAAACATCGGGCCAGCGTGACATCTTGCACAACCGGCGTTAAGAAACAAGTCAAGACCTTCTTTCTCCGATAGAGAAATTGCATGTTCATCTCCACGCATGTACAGGTCAAATCTTGATTTATTAGCAATCAGCGTTCGCTCAAAACAAGCTATTGCTTTTGCAAGATTCTCCTCTGTGATTGGCTGATCTGCATTAAAAGCCTGCCCAAATAAAGTTTGATATGCAGGAATTTCCCTGAGCCTTTCCACAACAACTTTTAAAATATTTTTCTCATCAAAATTTGGTCCTCTCATTTCTTCAAACTGTCGTATAGGATGAAGCGATTGATCTTCTAGACTCTTGCTTCTTAGATCCCAAAACATAGGGGCTTTAGAAGGGTCATATTCTTTATTAGATTCGATACCATTGAATGCTGTATTTAAAATAGTCTGTGAATTTCGTTTGGCAAATGGAATCTCACCAAGACGATTGGAGAAACGATCCAAGCCCAATCCCCGGCCTCCTACACCAATAGAGAGCTCAATATTTTCTGCGTATCCAAACTCTGGATGGTGACAAGTAGCGCAACTAACATCCTTTTCTCCAGAAAGAATTGGATCATAAAATAACAGACGCCCTAGAAGAGCCTTTTCCTTTGAGTATGGATTATCTGTTGGATGTACCACTGATTCAGGTAATGCATCAATTGAACCCAAGGGGGGCATCGCGGGCTTCGAAGACATGGTTAATCTATCTGCGCCATTGTCGATACAAGCCTCTAAGATCAATACTGACAAAAAAAATACGAGCACAATATGCAGTGGTCGAAATTGCATACTCGAAAATTATGCCAAATGATATAAAAAAATACTGATTTTGGTCAGTTAACGAAAATCGCGAATATCATTATTCCAAATTTTCAAATGCCATGTATTTACTCAATCACTAGCCAAGTGTATCCTTCAGCCTCGATCTCGACAGATAGGTCGATCTCATAATTTCTATTTAGCTTCAACTTTATGGGTGACTGATCCCTTAGTTTAACAATTGCATCTTGAGTAAGTCCTGAATAATACAGAGGCACCTTAATTGTCCTTTTAATTTTTTCCTTCAACGGATTATAGAGCATCAAGAAGGCTTTTGTTTTTAATGATGGATTTACATGCATGATTCCATCCCAATCTCTGCCATCAGCTCTTCTTAGATGAATGATATCGGAATTTAAAATGCTTCTGTATTTCTTGTACCAATTGATGGAATTGATAACAGTTTGTTTGGTAAGCTCTGTGTCATATAGCCTAGGGCCACGATAACAGGCCTGCACACCAGATCCATAATAAATAGCCATCAACTGCTCATAATCTTTCAAGTGGTCGGAAAGTGGCTCCAAAACAGCCTCAGGGCCGCCTCCCTGATACTTTGTGAGTGGAACAAAACCCCAGGCCATAGAAGGCGACTTTTCCCAAAGTCCGTCGAAAATATTCTGACGGTTCAATATTTTTTGTTGCTCGCGTGAAAGTGAAAAATTCACCTCCCTATATCCAATCCCTATCTTGTTGCTGCCATCCAAAAAATACCAATCGGGGGCATTGATGTAAATACCATTTTGATTACACCAACGATAAAGTTCTTTTTGCAATTCCATTTGCTTCCATTGGGAATCGCCAAGACCTTTATGACCAGGATGCTTCACTGATGCGCAAAGATCACCCGGGTATGGACCATCATTTTCAAAAATATCAAACCCAGTTTTAGTCATAAAGAGTTTCAACTTCTGAATATAATCAAGTCCCCATTGACTTCCCAGGCACGGAGCATTTCCAAACAAGGCGCCTTTATCTGGCAAACCAGTAACAGGATCAATAACATCATGCTCATCACTGATCCTTCTTGAACTAAACAATGAATAGCTACCAATAAGAATATTCTTGCTGTGTGCGTAATCAGACAATTCTTTCCAGCGCTTCACATTGGGCGCAGACGTGTCCTCCATGTCACAGTGACTTCCGAAACTGAGGATTAATGCCTCGTAACCAGTAGCAGCACATTGATCAATCGCATTTTTTACCTCCGCGTCATTGCTGCTAACCAGGTGCATGAAAATTGGATTTTCACTGGTCCATGGTGCCACTACTTTATACATCTTTCTGATGGCCAACCCGCGACGCTCTCTATCATAACTGTCCATTAGCAGCTCATGGGTTCTCACAGATTTATATTTTTCACCAGGAGCCAATCCAATGGCAGTGACATTTTCCGGATAGACTTCCAACACACAAGGCGTTTGATAATAATAATTGACCTGAGAGGTGTAGGTGCTATCTGTTTTCCAATGGGTGGTTTGATCACTGATATCATACCTCATTGCATTATTGAAGGCGTAGTTGGTTTCCAAGTAAATGCCATGTTGCTTTTTCATTTGCTCAGGAGTACCTACTACAGCACTCTCCTCTTCAACAAAACCGAGAATTTCGTTTACAACGCGGTTTATAACCAATCCCTTATTGGAATTATTGTCTATCGCTACAGACTTCACAATCAAAGGAATCCCATCGTACAATTCATAATTGACCTTCACAACAATATTTTTCAGCTGTTGATTGAGAGAAGTATAACTAAACGAAATCTTTTTACCCGTTCCAAAAGACTTCACCATGGCAAATGACTTAGGTTTCCAATTGATCAATGGGTTGATATCTGAAACCTCGTAAGTTTGAAATTGAAAGTCGCTATCGCTAGAAACAAAATCATCTACCCATTCCCTTAGCAAATATGCTTTTTCTTGTTGCCCATGCAGTCCCCCAATATTATGCTTGACACCATCAATCGTAATAACAGCCTCAGGTTTTACATCGCGCAAAAGTTGTTGCCCATTGCTCATGTTTTGATAATCAATACAAGCCACATTGGGCTTGATCCTGAATGCCCGCTTCACCAAACCATTATAAAGGATCAGATCCTTACCGTCAACGCTCTTGTAAATTCCCGCTTTCTGTGAGACAGGCATTACTAACCAATCATTGGGCTGTTGAGCAATAATCTCGTTCGTTAGTGCAGGCAATACATCAATACGATTCAATTGTGCATTAGATGTAAAATAAGAGAGTATAAAAAGTTGGATAAAGAATACTGCTTTCATCGTGAAGGGTCATTTTTGGTGCATCAGCAAGATGCAAGGGTTAATGAGCAAATTAAGCAAACTCAATTCTGTAATCAAATCTTTTTAGCTCGGTTTTGAATTTATTTTTTATGAAAACACTATCTTGTCATCATTCAAACAAAAAGAGAATTTTAAAATGTATATGAACGATAAACTTACACTAACCTTAAGGACAATTGCGGCATCAATTATGTTGTCATTGACTACATCATACGCGAATGCACAAGTTGCCTTAACTGCCGGAGAGTTAAGCGTTAAACTAAATAAACAAGGAGCTTTTTCAGAAATAACCAGTTCCGTTACAGGCAAAAATTATCTTTATACAGATACTGCCGCATCATTAATGACACTGGTAAGTAATAACAAAAGATTAGCGCCAACTTCAATGAGCTATGACAAGGCTCAGAAAAAAATAATATTATCTTTTAAGGAAGCGGGTGTAGTTGTAGATATCAAAGTCACAGAAAAACCTACCCATCTGGTATTGGAAGTGATCAAGGCATTGCCTGCAAATAAGATAGATGCAGTGATATGGGGACCTATACCCAACACCATTGGTAAAACTGTGGGTGAGATTATTGGTGTAGTTCGTGATGGAGAAGTATCCCTCGGAATTCAAGTGTTGAACATCAAAACACTAGGTGGGGATTATCCCAATAATGAAGGAAGTACATGGAGCCGGGGTATTACAGCCATCCCAACGCTATGGGGCAGCTATATACAAGCCTATTCAATTAACCGTGATCGCGACAGGTTTGTAGATGCTTGGGGCGGAGTAATGAAAAATATGCCAGTTAAAGCACTAAAGGGTGAAACAGTAGTAGGAAGTAAAATTGCCCTATTTACCTGCAAAGAAAATCAAACATTAGATCGCCTTGAGCAAATAGAGCTTGCAGAAAACCTCCCTCACCCAACAAACAAGGGAGTTTGGTTTAAGAAGTCTGATGTGTTTGGCAAATCGTACATGATCTCATCATTTGGAGAAGATGATATTGATGAGATGATTGCCTATACCAAAAGAGCAGGCCTGATCTCACTTTACCACGAGGGACCTTTTGAAAGTTGGGGACACTTTATCTTGAGCAAAAGCCAGTTCCCAAATGGCCGAGAGGGATTGAAAAACTGTGTTGATAAAGCAAAAGGGGTAGGCTTATATCTAGGAATGCACACCTTAACCAATTTTATTAACACCAATGATCCATACATAACACCAGTTCCAGACAACAGGCTTAGTCTAACTGGATCATCAAAATTGGTCAAGCCCATAGATGCCAAACAGAGTGCTATCGAAGTTGCCTCACCGGAGTATTTCAATGATGAAAAAAACAATAGTCTGCATACCGTAAAAATCGGATCAGAATTAATTCGTTATAAATCTGTTACATCATCAGCGCCATATACCTTAACCGATTGTCAACGCGGAGCTTTTGGCACAACCCAATCAGCCCATCAATCAGGCGAAGAAGTGGGAAAATTATTCGATCATCCCTACAATGTTTTCTTTCCCAATCTTGATATGCAAAGAGAAATTGCAAAAAATATAGCTGATCTCATGAATGAGACAGGCATTACGCATTTGGATCTTGATGGTCATGAAGGTGCGCTGTCAGCAGGACAAGGAGATTATGGTCTTGAATTATTTGCAAAGGATATGTATGATAATGTAAAACATGAGTTTATCATCGGCACCAGTTTAAGTAAAACAGCCCATTGGCATATCGGCTCTTATTACAATTGGGGAGAGCCATGGTATGGTGGTTTTAAAGAAAGTATGCAACAGTATCGCATCGACAATCAGGGACTTTTTGAAAGGAACTATATGCCCCATATGCTGGGATGGTACTTGCTTGCAGAAAATACTACCCTTCCTGAAATGGAATGGATGCTGGCAAGAGCCGCGGGCTACAATGCAGGATTTGCGATGGTAGCAAGACCATCATCGTTAAGAAAAAATCCCCTTTCAAATACATTACTCGATGCGATTAGGGAATGGGAGGCAGCACGCAATGGAAATGCCTTTAGCAAAGAGCAACAAGAAGAATTAAAAAATCCGAAAAATGAATTCCACCTGGAAAAAATATCAGAGGGCAAATGGAAGCTGCACACCTATGCAATGTCAACTGCATTTACAAGAGAAAAGTTTGAGCGTCAACCAGGAGAACCAACACATACCACCTGGAAATTTAATCAGTCATGGGGCGAGCAGCCCCTGCAGTTCAGGCTCAATATTTCCGGAACTGAAGGATCAGTGAAAAATATTAAACTTCAGATCGACAACTACAAAGAAATTCTTTTCCCAATTGAACTGAAAGTTGGAGAAAGTCTGGTGTCAGATGGAACTGAAACCATCAGACTCTATGACAGCAACGGAAAACCAAAGGGAACAATTAAGTTAAACACTACAAACCCAATCCTAGGCTCAGGATCTCACACGATCTTGGTTGATTCGGAATTCATTGGAGATGATGCTCCAAAAATTGAAGTTCAATTCAAAGGAATGAACAAGGCTGAGCAAATAGAAGTCAAGAAATCACTTTAGAATTTCATCAACATGATGATTGAATTCTTTCTTGAAGGATTCATAAAACGCTCCTGTTGCAGGCCCAGAAAAACCAGTATGAATAGCCTGAACTTTCTTGTTTCGATCTAAGAAGATGGTAGTGGGAAATGCTACGAATGTTTGTAATGCAGGCAATGTAGATAACACGACACTGTTATCCGCAATGCCTCCAAACACCTGAGTGTATGCTATTCCAAACCGATTTCGAAACCTATCCATACCTCTCTTGGCATAGGCAGTATCATTGGAACGCTCGTAGTGAATACTCACTACCTCAACCCCTCTGGCTCGGTTCTCGTTGTACCATGCCGACAAAAATGCGGCCTCATCCATACAATTGGGACACCAACTTCCGCCAATGGTTAGCACCACTGCCTTATTTTCAAATTTTTTATCTTGAAGCGAAACTAGACCCCCTTCTAAATTTGGAAAGGAAAAATCAAAGCTGAAATACCCAGGCTTCATCAAGGTGAGCTGGTAAGCGTCTGGCAACGCAGCATCTTTTTTCAACATGCCGCTGAAGGCAGTAGATGCCTTTGCACCAATTTGCTCGCCCTCAATATGACCTGAGGCATTGAACCTACCTTCATAATATGCAATGCCCGAACCCATGAAGGAAGATAAATAAAAACGATCGCCAACAACCACACCATCTAAAAATCTTGAATCACCAGTTATCCTGAGAAAAGTAGCTGCCAACTGAGTACCGCGTTGATTGAATACACCAACCGTGGTGTCAATCTTCCCAGTAGGCGACCTAAACACAACCTGATAGGTGCCTGAAAAATTTTGTTGCGGCTCCTCACTGGTGATCAAAAATCTATTCTTGTTACCGCGTTCTGCAATCAATACAGTTGGCGTGCCACTCCCATTCTGTTTTTTCAAAACACCCGACAAGCGATCGCTGCCTTCCAACTTAAGGGCCATCACATTTTCAAACTGATCTATATATATGTGAACAGAATCCCCTTTCAATTGAACGACACCACCCTCAAACTGTTCCTTTCCATTGATGAAAAATACACTGAGTTGATTGCTTACTTTTTTGCGGACCTCGAAAATAAAAGGAACATCAATGCTATCACGCAATTTAAACACACCTCGCCACCTTCCCAATATAGGAGATTGTGTATGCGCCTCAACGGAAAATGCGAAAGCTCCTTGAAGGAAAAATACACAAAGTAGAAAAAAAGATACTGGTTTAAAAAAAGGTGTCATCGAAAAATATTAATGATCTATTACTACATGAAGTTAGTAAAAAATGGAAGAGCGCAGCGGCAAAGAAACATGGCTACTTCAACTCAATAATTAGTCCGCCACTCCACCAACGACCCGGCATGATGGATCCAAGAAGATCGGAGTAGCGAATATTCCCAAGATTCATAACCTGTACAAAAAGGCTAAGTCGCTCTTTATAGAATTTCTGCTCCAGCTTGGCGTTCATGAGAAAATAATTTTCGCTAATGCCAACGGAGAATGCACCTGGAGCTTGCTGAGCTCTTGTCTTATATAAAGAAGAAACCGAAATTGAGGTTTGCTTTCTACTCCATTGTAAAGATGTACTCCACATGAATTTTGCATGGGAAGAAAGATAAAAAGAAGGAGTTGTTCCATTGGGGGTTTCCGAATCCAGCCAAACCAACCCACTTGCCCACCTCACTCTATGTTGCTTGCCGAACTTATGGAGTCCAGACAAATCAACCTCAACACCTTGAGTGGTAACAGAAGAAATATTACTGGCCAATGCAAAACTGCCAGTTGGAGAAAGATTAATGGTGCGAGGCATATCTGCGTAGGCGGTTGGCGCCCAATCAATCAGATTGGTCTGGGTGCGTCTAAAGACAGTCGACTTCACCTCTACTGTAGATGATAACGAGGCATCAATCCCAAATTCTACATTCCAGGCCTTCTCGGATTTTAGATTCGGATTACCAATACTTCCACCTGTAACCAATGTTTTGTTATAATTATTGAATCGTTCGGTAAAGTCCGCATCCCTAATACTTCTTCCTACACTTGACCTCACCGTTAACCAAGATGGAGACCATGCAAAATTAAGTTGGGGAATCAATACCCACTTATAGCTCTGGTCCCAATCAGCCCTTAAGCTCTCGGATAACACAATTGAAGAAGGAAGTGAATGGGTAAATATTGAAAAGATACCGGTATGCAAGTGATTATGATTGCCACGATCATTGGATCGAATTCTCTTGCTGATTGACTGGATACCTGCAATCCAGGTACTATGATCACTCAGCTTATAGGTATTGTTAACTTGAAGACTGTAAGATTGTGTTTTGTTGTTGTTGGGAATTGACGAAGGCCTGAAATAATAAGTATCCTCAAGTTGTTTAGCTCCTACCAAGATATCCAGTGTAGACTTTTCTTTTTTATTCGTTATCACAACTTGCTGCCAAGACGAATTCACTTTTTCATTTGCAGTATCGCTGATAAAAGTAGTATAAAAATTTTGGGCATTGAACGTGCGTCGATCAATTGCACCTCTCAGAAGAACAGACCATCCATGATCAAATACCTTGCCGGCACTAAGCACAAGATTCTTGTTGTTGAAAAATCCGTTTGTTCCGCGAAGTGCAGTACCATCTGCTTTTTGCTGTTGATACCCTAGCGACAAATAACTTTTTTTTCCCTGAAGACGCGCATGCATTGAGGTATTAAACATGCCAAGTTCGCCGGGTTGCACCTGAGCCTGAACAGAACTTCCCTGATCCATGTACTTGCGCTGGAAGTTTTTTGTAATAATATGAATTACCCCACCAACAGCATCCGGACCAAACACTGCAGAGGCCGCACCTTTAAGAATTTCTATGCGATCAATCTCCCTTGGATGAATAGGGATATAACTATTGAAATGCCCTGTGAGTGGATCATTAAGCCGTGTACCATCAATGACAACCAGCACCTGCTGGAATGTTCCCCCACGAATTACAATATCACTTTGTGCTCCTTGCGGACCTCTCTGCTGCACCTCAATACCTGGAATAAATTTCAACAGCTCATCAAGCGTGTTGGCTGGCATATTTCTAATATCCTCTTGTCTTATAATCGATATGTTACGGCCTGTCTCTCTTGACCTTTGAGCAGACAAATTTCCAGTAACAACAATTGGATTCATATCTGTATCCTGGCCATAGGAGAAGATGCTCGTACTAATAAAAATAATACTTAGAAAAAATCTACTATTCAACTTCATGGACAATCCTACTTTAATAATTATTTCCCCTTTGATATGGGTGCGTAAAAGTAGGCCATCAGATTCAAAAATTAATCTATATGAACAATAAAAGGATCTCTAGGATAGAATATCCCTGACTACTTTTCCTTCAACATCCGTAAGTCTAAATCGTCTGCCTTGAAATCTATACGTAAACCGCTCATGGTCTATGCCCATCAAATGCAAAAGCGTAGCTTGAAAGTCATGCACGTGCACAGGATCTTTGACGATATTATAACTAAAATCATCCGTCTCTCCATAACTAAACCCTCCTTTCACTCCTGCTCCTGCCATCCACATCGAGAAACATCTAGGGTGATGATCTCTTCCATAATTATCTTTTTCAAATTTTCCTTGGGAATATACTGTGCGTCCAAACTCACCACCCCATATCACCAAGGTATCATCTAGCATGCCCCTGCGTTTCAAATCTTTAATCAACGCTGCAGTTGCCTGATCAGTAGCCTTACATTGCCCGGCAATACCGCCTGGCAAATCACCATGCTGATCCCAACCCTGATGATAGAGCTGAACGAACTTAACATCTTTTTCCAATAGCTTTCTTGCAAGTATACAATTGGCGGCATAGGTACCTGAATCCCTACTGCCAGGTCCATACATATCAAATACCTCATCAGTCTCTTTTGAAACATCCATCACGTCAGGAACGGAGGTCTGCATCTTGAAAGCCATTTCGTACTGTGCAATTCTTGCATCAACTTCAGGATCACCATAGGTGCTGTTCTGCATCTCATTCAAGTTCGTCAGGTAGTCTAGCATTTCCTTTCGATCACTGCCCTCATAGCCTTCAGGATTATTCAAGAAAAGCACAGGGTCTTTACCAGACCTAAATTGAACTCCTTGATATTTTGATGGAAGAAAACCATTACCCCACAACCTAGAATACAAAGGCTGATCTCTTGAAGCATCTTTAGAAATGAGCACAATGAATGTTGGAAGATTATTATTCTCTGCCCCAAGTCCATAACTTATCCAAGATCCAATTGAAGGCCTGCCTGGCAACTGATTTCCAGTTTGAAAAAATGTTAGCGCAGGGTCATGATTAATGGCCTCAGAGTGAATGGTCTTAATGATACAAAGATCGTCTACCACCTCTGCAGTATGTGGCAACAACTCACTTACCCAAGTTTGGCTCTTCCCATGTTGGTTAAATTTAAACACAGAAGGAACGATAGGCAGTGTAGCTTGATTTGCACTCATTCCTGTTAACCGCTGACCCTGTCTTACAGAGTCGGGCAGGGATTGCCCATACATATCGTACAACTTTGGCTTATAGTCAAATGTTTCCAATTGTGACGGACCACCACTCATGCACAAATACAATACCCGCTTTGCTCTTGGTGCAATGTGTGGGAGAGCCCTTAAAATATCCTGCTCAATATTAGCGGCGCTGATACCCGCTACCGGTGCTTCACCCTGACTTTTCCCAAATAGCGAACCAACGGCAACTGCACCTAAACCCAAAGAGGTCTTGGTAAGAAACCTTCTTCTATCCCATTGCTTATTGAGTTGATTAAACTCTCTGGTATGCAAACGAAATTCATTATGGTGATGTTGAGACATGGTTTTATCGTTTTGTCAGACAGGCATCTGAGTTAAGAATCGTGTTGGCAACTACAGTATTTGCAGCAAGCGTTGCAGGGGGTATGGTATTGTCTGCGATGTATTGTCCAGATGACAACCAGCCCTTTACCCTAAATGGATATTTTTCAAACGTATTGTATTGCGACTTCTGTAATTTAATCAGCAGATCAACTTCTGGATTGGTAGGCTTTCTTCCAGTCAGTTTTCTATACGATTTTATAATCCCAGCCCTAAGGTCTTTTTCCTTTGAGATTTGCTCACCAAGAACCCGCGATGCTTCTACGAAAGTTGGATCATTTAAAGTAACCAGTGCTTGAAGTGGCGTATTGGTTTGTTGTCTTCGAACAACACAATAACTTCTTGAGGTTGCATCAAAGGTTGATAGGGTAGGATTAGGAACTGATCTTTTTACAACAACATACAAACTGCGTTTATATACTGCGCTCCCTGTATCAGCCGTATAAGATGTATTGTTGATTTCCCATAACCCTTCGGGTTGATAGGGCTTAACACTTTTACCACCCACTTCCGAATTAATCAATCCACTTGCTTTTAATGCATTGTCACGAATCATTTCTGCCGTCATACGAACTGCAGGAGCGTGCGACAATAGTCTATTCTCAGGATCTTTCGCAACCGCCTCTGCGGTGGCACGAGATTCTTGTCGGTAAGTAGCTGAACTAACCATCAGTCTAACAAGATCTTTGACGTTCCAATTCGAATCCATAAAACGAACAGAAAGCCAATCAAGCAGTGCTTGATTGCTAGGGCCTTCGCCTTGACTACCAAAATCTTCTGTGGTTTTCACGATGCCTATTCCAAAAAAGTTTTGCCATATTCTATTAACAGCAACCCTTGCAGTTAGTGGATTGCTTGGATGCGTCAACCACTTTGCTAAACCAAGCCTATTTTTGGGAAGTTCTTTAGGGAATGGAAAAATTGACTGAGGTGTCGTTGGAAAAACCTCCTCTCCGAAAGTATCATATCGACCCCTAATAAGCACACGGGTCTTTTTGGGTTTTTTCATTTCCTGCATCACACTGATCTCCTTTATCGGATCTGTTGAGTCGGAAAGCATGGCGCGAACTTTCTTCAAAGCTTCTTTTTCAACCATTACGGTTTTACTCACTGCACCTAGATAATATGAGCTCAACAATTCACGATCGGCAGGAGTTAAATCAGTTGGCTTTTTGTTGGCTACCATGGCCCATGAATTTTTACCGGAAAGCAACCCAACTTCAAAGGGAGTCAATTCGCGATTATAGACAACTACATCATCAACTGATGCTCCTTTTAGTCCAGCACCTCTTGCCCATGCACCTATTTGCAAACCAGGCTCACCGTTCATTCCATGGTCGTGGCTATTGATATTGAAAAGTATATCTTTTAGCAGCTGGTCCATCACGATTTCAGACCTCACTTCAGTTCCATCCATAAATAGTTTCATGCCAGAGGCTTTCGCAGAACCATCATATGTCATGGCCAATTGTATCCATTGATCCCTTGGCACAGTATCAATTGATAATTTCGTAATTGCATTGGATGGTGCAGTATGGGTTATGCTCAACTCCAGTTTATTATCCTTGGTGAGGAGCAGATGATATCCGCGGAAGTT
Organism: Chitinophagaceae bacterium; assembly: GCA_044353505.1. GTDB lineage: Bacteria > Bacteroidota > Bacteroidia > Chitinophagales > Chitinophagaceae > Pollutibacter. Next base: position 143,247 of record JBILBU010000001.1, read on the forward strand.
GTACAGTCTCTCTACTAGAGACTTGTGAAAAATCACACCCTCTTTCAGTGATGCGGGAATATTTACTTTAATGCCTATGCTGAATGGTTCAGATTTCCTGAAAACACCAATTTTTTGAAGATCAATCCAGGTGTCGCCATCCAATTTCACTGCTTTGTCGGCAGTCGCATTCACAAATGTTGGAAGTGCTTTTACAACACCATAATCTTGTTTCAATATGGCCCGCTGATTGTCAATTTTATTTTTCATTGACCCCCTTTCGAAATCAAACTGACCTTGAAGACCAGCTGAAGAAATAGATTGTCTTGCCAATGTCTTGTATGATCCGGCATTGATCCATTCGGTTACTTCTGCATCAACACCAGATATCACAGCAGCTACTTTCTTTTCCTGTTCAGCAACAGCAGCCTGTATGAATTTTATTGTCTTCTCTTGCGCTTCAGTAGGCAATTGCAAAGCAGGTGTTGGTGTAGCATCATCCCATGAAATTTGTCCAGCCTCTTTTACATTATTGAAAAAACTATATAGACTGTAATATTCTTTTTGTGAAAATGGATCATACTTGTGATCATGACAGCGAGAGCACTCAACAGAAGATGCGAGAAATGCCTGACCAAATGTATTCGTTCTATCGATTACATATTCAGTCTGAAACTCTTCCTCAATAATCCCTCCCTCCATATTCTGCTGATGGTTTCTATTGAATGCGGTGGCTATAATCATTTCTTTGCTTGGCTTTGGAAACATATCGCCTGCAATTTGCCATTCAATAAATGTACTGTATGGAAGATTCTTATTGAATGCAGCGATTACCCAATCTCTGTAAGGCGACATATCCCTCAGCCGATCAACGGTGTATCCATAAGAATCTGCAAAGCGTGCAAGATCAAGCCACTCAACTGCCATTTTCTCGCCAAAGTGAGGGGAAGCAAGCAAACGCTCAACTTGCTTTTCATATGCACCTTCAGTGTTATCTTTTAAGAAATTATCGATCTCAGAAATTGTTGGAGGAAGCCCAGTGAGATCAAGAGACAACCTTCTAAGCAACATCTCTTTGTCCGCCTGCTTTGAAAGTGTAAATCCTTCTCTCTCTAGTTTGCTCAAAATGAAATTATCGATTGGGTTAATCACCTTCTCTTCATTGTTCACCTTTGGTGGCTTTACCTTTTGAGGCGATGTATATGCCCAATGTGGCTTGTACTCCGCGCCATCTTGAACCCACTTTACAAGTATTGCTTTTTCTTTAGCAGAGAGCGAGAGATGAGACTCAGGAGTAGGCATCATGAATTCAGGATCCTCAGAAAGAATTCGATGGAATACCTCGCTTTTTTCCAGATTGCCTGGGTTGATGGCAAACTTGCCTTTGTTCTCCGGAAGTTCAGCAAATGCAAATGATGCAATATCCAAGCGTAACCCTGCCTTCTGTTTGTTTTTATCAGGACCATGGCAAGCAAAACACTTGTCAGAAAGTATGGGCTTCACATCCACATTATAATCGATCTCGTCGGGCAATTCTTTATAGGCAACGGCAACATCATCAGGCAATGATGGTGTGCATGAATATAAAAGGGATAAAAAAAACAAGAAATATAAAACCCTGGTGTTAGGCATCGTTTATAGTATTGAATTCAGTTAATAAATTTACTCATTAAACTGATAAGATGTAATGCTAAACTTTCAATTAATGAGGTTATTTTTCCTGTAATGTGCAAATACAGATAAAGGAGAAATTACCCTGCCAGATTGAGAGGTGATCTCTAAAAAAACTACCAACAGCTGCAGAAGCAATAAAAAGTGTACTAGTTATTAACTAAAAAATGGAATATCCTGCATGCATTGCCCTTACTATTGGTGTTTCTATCTGAAGAAATTCTAATTACCACACGATGGTCTTTGGGCTTAAGTTCGGCTTCCAACATCAGATACCATGGGAGATGAAGCCCCCCGCTCCATGGGGTTAAGAGATCAATTTTCTTAAAAGGTTTCCCGTCAATGCTATACTCCGCCATCCCAGCGTCAGGACCAGAGGCGATACACAATCCTATGGCGGTTCCGGTAAAATTCAGTGACATTTCGGCTCCTGGCTCTGTAGCCACAAGTGCCGGGATATTCACATACTGTGTCCTTGTTCCTGCCCCATCAGTTGGCACCCAGTTTTCAACCAGACTCCAACCTTTTCGAAGAACAGCATGCTGAATGGGAAAATAGTTCCCAGAAGAATAACTAAACCTATCAATGGGTTTGTTTAAGCTATGTGGCTTAATGGCTTTTTCTGATTCAACAACATCGTATGACTTATCAAGAAACCAGTTGATAGAGCGCGCATATACTTCATGTCCAAATAATGAAGGATGTAGATCCTGAAAATCATCCTTCCAAGTAAATTCACCAGCAGCAATCCGATCGCGAACCTCTTTGGCAAGGTTAATGCTATTGACTTGATATTGTTGAGCGACACGTTCATGATTCTGAATTACTTCAGGTACGATTGCATTGCTATAATCTATTATCTTTTCAGGATCAACAAAATGCATCAGCACAATATCCATATATGGATTGCTCCTCAATGCATGCATAACTATTCCCTCCATTCCCCTGATCTGTGCAATGCCATTGAAATTATTGGTAAAGTCATTTACAGCAGCCTCTTCAAAAAACAAATCAATGTTACCCTTAGAAAGTACGTCCTGCTGTAATCTAAATGCTCCAGGGGTGCTACCTGTAGAGCTAATGCCAGCATTGATAAATTCAAATTTGGTATCTGGGAATCTTTCAACCAGATAGCTGCAGACTTTTTCTCTCCAGCCACTTCCTTCAGTAATAGAGCCCCCCATAAATGCAACGCGACCAACTTTTTCATTTGTAAATTTGATATAGCTGTTTCTAAGATCAGTCCTCACCTGATGAAAAACTGAAGGGTTAATAACCTTCTTAACTGGATAGGAGTTGGTAAGAATAAAATCTGCAATCCTTTCCGGATTTTCAATAACAAAATGATGGCCCTCCAGATTTTGATCACCTTTGGTCATTGGATAGACTGTAGCGATGCCGCCCAGCCTGATGTAATTATTCACCAACAGAAAAGTATTCTCTTCGTTAGGTACAATCAAATCATTTAGTCCAACAGCATGAAGAATAGGCACCTTCGCAGCAGCTAATCCCTCGAGGTTATCAATAGGATTATTTTTATAAGCAAGTGCATCAGATTCACTCAGTGCATAATTGGTCAGCACGCCTTTCCAATCAGAGGGAGAACCCTTGCCAACACCTTTACCGCCAGGCCAACTTTTAAAATCGCACACCGGAGCCTCTGCATAGATGCAGGACACCTTAAGTGGATTTCGCTTTGCCCAGTTGTAGATGTATAAACCTCCTCTGCTAACCCCCTCTAAGGCAACATGCTGTGCAAGTCCACGCTGACCAACCATCTGATCATAAAAGGCATCCCAAATCTGCATGGCTGCAGGTGAGCCAAACATGTCGTTGGTGTTGATATAGACAATATGAAATCCTCGTGAGAGCAGAATTGAGTCTACATCAGTATGCCAATCAGGAAAATGTGCACGCCACACCCAGGGGTTTCCACTGATCGTAACCTTGGGCTTAACAACCCAAGCAGCACGGTCCTTAAACGTAAAATGTTCCCGCTCAAATCCATGCCACATATCAATACGAAGATCGTTCCCTGAAACAGATTGAGCATTTGATGTATTTAAACATGGCTGAATAAACATGAACATCAAGAGGATTAAAGGAAATGATGCGTTACTGATCTTTTTAGATGGGGCGCAAAATATCTTTTTAAATGAACTATGCATAAGTTGAATGAATTGATGAGAAAATAGTTGTACTGGACAGCCAGGCCACTATAAATGTACTTAAAGCAAATTAATTGAAGAACTATAGCAGCGAATGATTTATATAGTTGGGGCAAAACCAATATCTCTTCAAAACCTCCTGAGCATTATTAATCAATTTGTCATAATTTGAAGTTCAATTTTTTAAATACTTCATACATGAAACATTTGATCACTTGCATCCTGTTTGTGGCATGCATATTTCAAGAAGCCTCTTCTCAACAAAGGTATGAACCCACATTCGAAAACGCCTCTGAACTTCCATCCTTCGCTTTTCGTCTATAATATGTTGTGACATTGACGAAACCCGGTACATAAATAGTGCCTGTTACAGAAGGAATATCATTGAACACATTATTATCAGAACTCGATTGCCATTGGTAGGTAATTGCTTCCACTGCATTACTGGCCGTAGAAACAGATATGAGCGTAGAAGCCGGAGAACCAGCACACAACAATTGGTCTGAACCAATCTCGCCTGCATTTATCACTAATAAACTCCCTCCTTTGGGGCCCTCTGCTTGCACTGGATTCACTATACCACAAAGTGATAAAACAAGACATGCCAATATTGACCTTGTAAAACTGTCTACGAAACGATTGAATGCAACTGATACTGAAGGCATGTTTATCTTGTTATTAAGCAAATATACTTATATGTTTAGGCTTCTTAAGAACGAATATTTGTTTGATTTATTTTGTTAATCACGATTTATTGATTCGCCTTTCAAAGATAGATGAAGATATTTGGTGACATTAAGTAAACTAAAGCAATAACGACAAAAGGGAACAATCATCATTTTTACTTAATTTCAAAATGAAAACAAAAGACCAGGACATGAACAGACGGAATATGATTAATCGCTTATCGCTCGGAGGAATTGGACTCGGAGTTGGTGGTTTTAGTGTGCCCTTTAATGAACCAAAGGAATTTAACTCTTTTACAAGACCAGGAAGTTTTGCAATCGATCAAAATAAGGTAAGGTTCTTTAGTCCCAGTTTTAAAAACCAGTTTAGCATAGTGATGATGGCGGATACCCATCTTTTTCGTGATGATAAGCGAGGTGAGCCATATAGCCAATACAGCAACAGGATGTCTAAGGCCTACAATACAACAAAGCATTTTCAAACCAGCAAAAAAACAAATCCTGAAGCGTGCTTTATCAATACCCTGAATATTGCTGCACAGCTAAAAACAGAAATGGTTGCGTTGGTTGGAGACATGTTTAGTTTTCCTTCAGAAGCTGCTGTGGAATGGATACAGCATGAATTAAAAAAAGCTGGACTTCCCTATCTCTATACAGCCGGAAATCATGATTGGCATTATGAGGGCATGGATGAACCGATTTCGACTTTGCGTTCAACCTGGATCAACAATCGGCTTCTTCCCATGTATCAACAGGAAAATCCACTGATGGGCATTCGCGAGATTCATGGAATTAATATCATTACACTCGATAACTCAAACTATGAGATATCTGAAGAACAACTTGCGTTTTTTACTCAACAAATCAATACCGGAAAGCCTACTTTATTGATGGTTCACATTCCGTTGTTTGCACCAGGGCGTTCAATTGGATTTGGATGCGGAAATCCTCAATGGGGAGCCAGTACAGATCAAAATTATGAGTTGGAAAGGCGACAACAATGGCCTGAAAAAGGGCATAGTGCAACCACCATGAATTTCTATAAAAAAGTTTTTTCGTCAGACAATCTAATCGGGATACTGGCTGGGCACATTCACAAACAATCCTTGGATGTAATCAATGGAATTCCACAAATAGTAACCGATGCCAATGCAGTTGGCGCATTCTTGCATGTAGAATTCATACCAGGAGAACCAACTGGCTGATTATGGAATAAGAAAGTTAATGGATGAGGTCACTACAAAAAACTACTTCATCAATTCCTTAAACCCCGCCTTCATAAAAGGAAATTGCGGTAATGTGTTTAGAAGAACCAGCTCATTTAGAATGGTTGTTTCGTTATCTAAAAATCGAAATATTCTTCCAATCTTGTTGCGCTTAAACATCATTGAGAAAATTCTAGCACCGGGCATTTTATTGTAATGAAGCATGTGCAACAAGACCTTGTCATACCACATAAATCTCCGTTTAAATACTCCCGGCTTCAGATATGGCATTCCAGTGGCTTTGAGTTGATTGACCAAGTCCACAGAATGTTTTTGAATAAACCTAAACGTATACCCACTGGAAGGCTTGGTTTGTCCACCTGCTGTACCAATATTGATGATCTGTTCATCATGTCTCGGGAAATCAAAATCCGTCATTGGAATAATCCCAAATTCTTCTTCAATAATGCGGTAGCCCTTGATACCAAGAAATGAGGTGATGTAATCCTTTAGACCAGCATCATATTCAGTGTCTTCAAGTTGTTCATTGGTAAAGAGTGTAAACTCGATCAAGGCTTTGGTTTCTGTCAGGGGCATGACATACACGAAAGTTGTACCAGCTTGCTGACTAACCCTAAAATCCATCAACGTCGCTTTTCCAATATCAAAAGAAGGTTCATCCGTTTCAATAACCCAGCCTTTGAAATGCTGCAAAAGATAATAGTTGTTTTGAAGTACCGGCGGTGCGAATAAAATACTGTTGAATGCAAAATCAGCCGTGTACATGCCCTGATCAGTAACAACTGAAACACCTCCATTAATATTCTGTATTGACACTACTTGCTCCCTTCGGGTAGTAACACGGCCTGAAGCCCGAATGACCTCGTGGCAATGATTGTAAAAATCAATGCCCCTTATCATTTTATAACTATACGGATGGAGTTTTTTGAGCGAGGAATAACCCGGTGAATGAAACCATGCAGCATCCCATTGCTTGCAAACAACTGATTCAAAGAGGCCGGCTGATTTTTCCCAAAAACACCATGTTCGGTCATTCTTGCTTTTGTCTTCCTTCTCTATGAGCAGGATTTTTTTATCATGCAAAGCGGGTTCATTGAGTGCATGCAAAATAAAGCTGAGTCCGGCACAACCGCCCCCAGTTACTATGTAATCATATTCAGGCTTCTGGCGCATACTCCACCTTCTTGCCTTTCATCAGCTGTTTATCCCGGCGCACTTTATCCCAGTATTTTTTGTGAACATAGAGCATTCCAAAGCTTTCTCCTTCATGTTTACTTAAGTGTTTATGGTGCATTTTATGTGCCCAGCGAATGGCGCGAACATAGGAATTATTGGTTCTTGAAAACCACTTAAAGCGTTGATGAATAATTACATCATGAACAAAAAAGTAGGCAGCTCCATATGCCATGATACCAAACCCAATGGCTTGCAACCACCACATGCCTGGATCAGATCCATACATGATGCACAACATGCTTGGAACGGCAAAAATGACAAAAAAGGCATCATTTTTTTCAAAAAAACCTGGCTCCACCTGATGGTGATCTTTATGCAGATACCAAAGGAATCCATGCATTACCCAACGGTGGGTGCCCCAGGTAATTGCTTCCATCAATAGAAAAACACCCACAATAATAAAAAAATAATATACTGCCACCATCATGGTAAAGTTAAACAAATGTCGTGATTATAAAACAGCCAATCTGCTACTTATGTTCGGCCAATTGAGCATGAAATTGATAAATATCCCCATCCGCCATGACTGGAGTCAGTTGGAACAACCCAATACAATGCGTTATTTGTGTAAATAATTAAAACGATGAGTACAGCACTGTTTTATAAGGAATTGGGTAAGCTATTGTATGCCATGGCACTTGCAGACAAAACAATAACCAAAGAAGAAAAAGAGCAAGTTAGCAAACAAATTGCCGAGCGGTTATTGCACAAGGAAGTTGATGCCGATCAGTTTGGCAGCAATGAGGCTTGGATTACACAATTTTCCTTTGATACCACAGAAGAACTTGGAGGAAGTGGAGAAGAGGCATTTGAGGAGTTTCTCGCTTTCATAAAGCAATATCGCAATGAGCTTACGGAACAGGAAATAGAGATATGCTACAGGCTATCTGAACATGTTGCCAATGCGTATAGGCACGTGAATAAAAATGAAAGCAAAATGCTTACTTCTTTGCGCAATTATTTAATGGGACTTCACACCTCCCAACTCATCTTCTAACAACACGAATATTCTTATGAAAAAAATTCTTCTTGTATTTGATGGCAATCATTTTTCGAATGGCGCTTTTCAGATGGCTACTTTTTTAAATGAATTTGAGCCCATTCTGGTCACCGGTGTTTTTTTACAACCCATAGACTACCGCGATATTATTGGCTATAGTGGAATGGGAAGCGCCTCCCCTGTATCGGTAAGCCCGTTTGCTACAGACGAAGAACTGATTACCGAAAACATGAAAAAATTCGAGTGCAAGTGCATACACGCCGGACTAGAATTCAGAAGCCATAAGGATACCGATCTGTTTGCATTGCAGGAGCTGCAAACGGAAACCCGCTTTGCAGACCTCATGATACTGAGTGGAGAAATGTTCTACGATAATGTAGGAAAGGATCAACCCAATGACTACCTAAAAAAAATATTAAGACAAACTGAGTGCCCTATCCTCATTGTGCCAGAAGCATATGAATTGCCAACAAAAGTTTTGCTGTCCTATGACGGAAAACCCGATTCGGTATTTGCCATCAAACAATTTACTTATCTCTTTCCTCAATTTTATACTTGGGAAACCAAGCTGATTACACTGGAAGATGAAGATGAACCACTCCCACACCAGCAGCTGATTGAGGAATTGGCCGCAAAGCATTTTGCAAACCTTACCCTTGAAGTAGTACCTCCTGAATCAGAAAGATCCTTTGCCAACTGGATTTCTGAGCAACGGGAGTATCTCCTTGTTGCAGGAGCCTTTGGCAGAAGTGAACTGTCCAATTTGTTCAAAAAAAGTTTCCTGTCTGAGGTAATCGAACTGCACAAGATTCCGGTCTTTATCGCTCATAAATAAGGGAGACAGTATGCTGTGACTGTGAATTGCCCGGAAAATGAGGGTGGAATTTTATCCCTTTGTTGAAAATAGGTTATTGAACCAAGTTCCCTTTTTGCCAACTGCCTCCGGCTCAATGGAAGCAATTCTATATTTGGTGGTAAATGCCTTGCTATCCTCGGGGCCTAATTCAATTAAACCCATTTTATTATTGAAAGCATCTGGAGGGGCACTGTGGCTCTCAATGGCAATGCTCTTTCTATCTTCAGGTGTATATATCAGAAGATAAGGATAAGCCTCATCGGGATACATGTATATGGCGAGGCGCATGGCTTCGTCAGACAATATACAGTGCGGCATCGGCTCTTTAAGATCCAATAGAAAGATATTATCCATGTTAACATCCTTCAGAGAAGCACCCTTAAACCATTTTTTATTTTTTATTATTTTACCTGTAGGCATTAGATGCTTATTGAATTCCAATTCTTTTTTCGAATTGAATTGCAGCCTTGCAGTATCTATACTTTCCCCTAGCTTAAAATACGGATGCCATCCATCGCAGATCGGAATGGTTTGTCCACTGCGGTTATGAACAGTAGTGATGATGGTTAACCTGCTAGCGCCTTCAAGCCGGTAGCGAATATTTATGTCAAATGCAAAAGGAAAACCAGGATCAGTTCCTTTGTAACGGTAGAGCAACTTACATTCTGCCATGAAAGCAGATGCCTCGGCAATCATAATTTCATGCGGTGCGTCATAGAGTAGTCCATGTATCGCATGCCCTTCAAGTCGAAACTTTTCAATGGTATACTGTTTGCCCTGCCACGAATAGGTTGAGTTATTTAATCTGCATGCAAAAGGCGAAAGTTTAGCGCCCTTGAAACCGTTTGTGCAATTTGCTTTCCAGTCGGCAGCATCTTTAAACCCATCAATAAGCTGAATCTGCTTACCCTCTTTTGTGGTAACAAGAGAATTTAGAATGCCCCCGGCTGAAGGAATAATAGTTGCAGTAAACCCGGTTGTTTCATCACGCAATACAATTTCTTCCCATCCATTTCGCTGAATGCGGTCGCAATAAAAGCTTAGCACAGATTGATTAGGATTTACTTCCATGTTGAGATGTTACCATCCAAGTATATAAGCAAAAATGAGTGGTACAACAATTGTTGCATCACTCTCCACGATATATTTTGGTGTATGAATATCTAATTTGCCCCAGGTGATTTTTTCGTTTGGAACCGCGCCAGAATAAGATCCATAGGAAGTAGTTGAATCACTAACCTGGCAGAAATAACTCCAGAAAGGAACGTCATGCCACTCCAGATCCTGATACATCATCGGCACAACACATATGGGGAAGTCTCCTGCAATACCACCACCAATTTGGAAAAATCCTACTCCTTTACCAGCACTATTATTCCGATACCAATCAGCAAGCCAAACCATATATTCAATACCACTCTTCATGGTGGTTGGATTCATTTCATTTTTGATTACGTAGGATGCAAAAATATTTCCCATGGTACTGTCTTCCCATCCACCAACAATGATTGGCAGGTTACGCTCTGCAGCAGCAATCATCCAACTGTCTTTTGTATCAATTTCATAATCAGCCTTCATTACTCCGCTGTTCAGCAGTGTATACATGAATTCGTGGGGGAAATATCGCTCACCTTTCTCGTTGGCTGTCTTCCATAATTTTACAATATGATGTTGTATTCTTCTGAATGCTTCCTCTTCAGGAATGCAGGTGTCGGTCACCCTATTCAAACCCTGCTCCAGCAATTCCCACTCTTGTTGCGGTGTAAGATCACGGTAATTTGGAACTCTTTTATAATGGCTGTGGGCGACAAGATTCATGATATCCTCCTCCAGATTTGCACCAGTGCATGAGATGATATCCACTTTGCCCTGACGAATCATTTCAGCAAGCGAAACCCCAAGTTCTGCTGTGCTCATTGCGCCGGCCAAAGTAACCATCATCTTACCGCCTTCCAGAAGATGTTGCTCGTATCCTTTTGCTGCATCAACCAATGCCGCTGCGTTAAAATGACGATAGTGGTGTTGGATAAACTGGGAAACTGGACCTTTAGACATGGGATGTTATTTTGTGCGAAGGTAATGCATAGGATGGATAAGGCAGCTTAGCGAGAGGCATCTAGCTCAAGAAGAATTGATTAATCCTAAGACCTGAGATAGTTCCGCTTTAGATAGGCAATGCTATAGCCTACCCTGACTGAAATCTGTTCAATAGAAGCCTTCTTTTCAATCATGGCCATCACAATTTCGCCTTTGACATCTTTTAATAACTTTAACCCGCTGGTATTGTGCTTCTTTAGAATCCGATTTATCTGAACCGTAGACGTTGAAAAATGTTCAGCAACGGACTCAACACTGATGAGGTAATCATTATCTAGCATAGCGGCTCTAATCGCTTCTGGCGTAACTTTAGTCTTTCTAATGATCTCAAGCTTTAGTTTTGTTTGCCGCTTTCTGATGTTAAAATAGAGAATTGCAAAAATTACTACCAAAGAGATTAACAATACATAGACATATGTTGCGGGTGTTTGAACTTTTATTTCAAATGGTGTTAATCCCGGAATGACATTAAGTACAAGCTGAGCAATATTTATTACATACAAACCCTCAATGGAGCCAGCAAATATATGATCTTCCCATTTTGATAATGCTAGTTTATTAAACTCAACATTAGGCAATATATTATAAATTTCCCCATCGTGTAAAACATAGAGCCCATTGTAGGTTGTGATGAGGAGATTACTGTCTATGTATATACTTTGAACAGCTTCGTTCACACTAAAAAGTTTGTCAATTTTCTTGCCGCTCATGTCAAAACGATATATCCCATCACGACAAGACAATATTGCGCCATTTTCAATTACGTTAATATCGTTTACACAGGACCCTACAAATACCTTTTGAGGGCCCCCATCGGAATTTAAAAAATAAAGATTGCCATCTTCGCCGGCAACAACCAATTGATTATCTATCCACTTGATATCATACAAGAGACCATGATCTTTAAACAGTGTATCAGTAATCACCCCAGTTTCAAGATCAATAGTTCCGACCAACTGCTCTGCAAGAAAATATATCTTACCATTATGCTCCTTCAGTTTTCGAAATTCAGAATTATACCCCAATTTGTTGACGTGTCGCCACTTATTATGTTCCAGCACCATGATTTCATCCATACAGAGATAGTATTGATCATTAATCTTAGCTATCTCACCGTTTGAATAGTCACCTCCCGGGATCAAGGTCTCGGAAAAGGCCAAATGGAAGGTGTCGGTATAAACCCCTGAATAAGTGGAGGTTAATTTAATGGTATCGTCATTATATACACACCTCACGGAGGCTCCCCGATGTTTTACAGTATAAAAGCCCTTCACCTCATATTCAAGCACATTCCCCCTGTACGAAACAAATAATTTTTTACCAATAGTACCTTTGGTAATATTCTGATGATATGAACCCGGCAACATGTTCACAATTGCCTTTTCCTCAACTTGTTTTCCAGGCACTATGTAACTGGTGTTGATTGTTGAAAAAACAGGTTGCTGATTATCTGCAATCCAAGTGTAACGCCCACTAGACAAATCAACTCCCGGAATCTCTTCAAACCCTTTAATACCAAGTTGATATAAATGGTTTCCCGTTCGCACAATCAGATTCCTACCATCACTATCTATGTTATTTACGCTCTCCCTAAAACCGTGTTTTTGGATAAATACCGTATCCTGGGCCTCCATTGAAAGAGTCCAGAGTAAAAAACAGATTATATTAACTAAAAACTTCATGTTATTTACTAGCGTCGAGATAAAAAGCACTTTTGTGCATAAAAATACAAAAATTTCGATTTTGAAACACTTTGTTTTAAAAAACAACTTTTTTGTAATTTTTTTTTTGAAAAAATACCTTCAGAAATCTCAAGAATTTGAAATTTGCACCGCAATTTAAAATTACTCCTCCCACATGGACCAGAGTACCCGTTTTAAATGCAATATCCTAGACCAACGCCCACTTTTAGTGGGCGTTTTTTAATTACAAGACTTGAAGTATTAATAAAGAATTACTTATATAGAATTAACTTTATACATGTCTTAGTTAGACAGTTCAAATAATTCATCCCATCGGGTTGTAGACCTCTTGCTCCTCATCTCCTGCCGCATTTTCCAATTTCTACTCAACCCAGATGATGCAAATTTTACCATATCATCGCGCATGCTGAAATTAATATTATCAATTGTCTTCATAAGTCCTTGATTCTTATTGTTTACAACCGATGAAAACAAATCTCCTTGAAGGGAATTCTCTGGCACAATTCCTCCAAGAAGAATGCCCGCTTTTACATACTTGGTGCTTTGTCGATACATAGACTCCACCAACAAGAGAGCGGTGCGGATTAGGATTGAAGTATCTGCGGTTGGACTCATCAGGGAGAAATATCGATTAATATACCGAGGATCATAACTATACGAAACGCCTACACTCCCATTGCTCACAATAAACACACTGATTGAACCAGCAGCACTGTGCTGACGGCGTAGCTTCTCAGCAGCCCTGGATGTGAAGGTGGCAACAGCTTCTTTGATAGAGATCAAATCAAAAACAGGCTTGCCGAACATCCTTGAAGTGGATATCATCTTTTTCTTCTCCAATGGATCCCTCATCAGGATGCAAGAATGCCCATTGAGCTCCCTAATCATCCTCACCCCAACGATGCCACCGAGATGTTTTCTTGCCCATTCCTGAGGCATGTGTTTTAGTTGCCAGGCAGTATTGATACCATAGTCTTCCTTTAACTTTCGTGCGTATCGACGCCCAATACCCCAAAGATCAGAGACATCTGTAGCCTCCATCGCAAGCTGTAGTGCATCTTCGTTGTCAAGTACCATAACACAACCACTTCCTTTCTTATCTTTTTTGGCCAGCCGATTGGCAACCTTACTCAGCACTTTGGAAGGTGCTATCCCCACTGAAACAGGAATGCCGGTCCACATAACAACAACATCACGCAAGCGCTCAGCAAACCCTTGGAGCGCATCTGCAGGAAGGTGATCAAGATTGATAAATGCCTCATCAACAGAATACACTTCTACACAGTGATATATTGCGTCATCTGTAAGGAATCGCAGGGTATCCATGACACGCATGCTCATGTCGCCATATAAATGGTAATTGGAAGAGAATACTGCTACATCGTGCTGCTTCAGCAATGCCCTGCTTTCAAACAACGGAGCACCCATGTCGATACCTAGCTTTTTGGCTTCATCGGTACGAGAAATGATACATCCGTCGTTATTGCTTAATACCACGACGGGCTTACTGCGAAGATCCGGCCTGAACAACCGCTCACAGGAACAATAAAAACTATTGCAGTCAATGATTGCGTACATACCCCCCTTGGACCCCCTTATACCCTATGAATTACATAAGTTACGACACCCCAAATTGAAAATTCTGCAAAGGGATCCACTTCAATTGTTGCAAGGCGACTCTCCGGAATGAGGCGAATTTTATTGAAATGTTGTTCAAAGCGTCTGATGAGCATATCGCCATTAAGGACTGCAATAACCACCTTGCCATTGGCTGGCTTGATGCTGCGGTCAACAATTACGGTGTCGCCATCAAAAATTCCTGCGCCAATCATGGCCTCACCGCGTACACGCATAAAAAAAGTAGCCGGCTTATTGCGAATCAATTGCTCATTCAGATCGATTCCACGTTCTGCATAATCATCCGCTGCAGCACCAAATCCGGTGGCATCAACTGTTTTAACGTCCTGCTGCGTATAGGTTTTGGAGCCTTCATATGCCGCCCCCTGGTACAATTGCCCATCCATAATACTAATTTATTTAGTAAATATATGCTAATTAAATTAGTATTTCAAGAAAGAAAATGAGGGATTCAGCCAACGCTGATCCCTCACCTCATTAGTCGTCTATGTACTAAGTTCTGGCAATTATTTAATCAGAATAATCTCTACCCTTCTGTTCTTCCAAGCCAGATATGTTTCGGTGTTGGGTGCGGCGGCTTTGGCTTTACCAAATGATTCCACTAAAATTCTGTTGCCGTCAATGCCATAACTCATAAGATAATTTCTTGCAGTGTTTGCCCTGCTGATGGAAAGTCGTTGATTATACTCCATAGGCCCCTCTTGATCCGTATACCCATAAAGTATGCAGTGTACTTTTTCATTTAATTTAAGGTGTGCGACCACAGCATTGAGCACCTCAAAACTATTTTTTGAGAGACTATAACTATCGAAGTCAAAATATACAGCAAGTCTCATGGTGTCGGATACAACAGCACTAATATCTGTCTGCTCTGGGATGGACTCGGGTAAAGCGGGCAAAATAGAATCACTCTTCAACCAAATCGTATCCCTTTTGAAAATAGTATCCCTCAACACCTTAGGTTCGGGAGCAACATAAGCCACCGTATTTTCTTTATGCCTTTTTCCCAGCCCTGCCATTCTCACATACACATTGAGAGAAAACACCACGCTATTGGAAAGATTCTTCAACACGCCCAAACCATATCCCAATTGAGAAGTAATCATGACCTCTTTATTGGGAGACATCATACGAGCACCAACACCAAATGGAACAGTTCCATAAGCACTGCCCCTACGAAACATCCCATTAACACCTGAAAACACATAAGGACGCAAACGTCCACGGTCAGACAGCTGATAATTAATCTCCGCACGGGCAGCTTGTGACCAAGTCTTCCACCCATCGGAAGTGAGCGGTGTCTTACTTCTGATTGAACCATAACTGATTCCCAAATCACCGCTTAATGCCCACCGATTATTTAAGTTAGCATATAGACCAAAGCCAATCGTAACAGTAGCCCTATCAAGATAGGAAGGCTTCTGACCACAGCACATGGAGTCTAGCGGATTGCTATTGGCAACATCAAAGTCTTGGATCTGAATCATGTTCGTTCCAATCATGGTCCACCGGGGATGATTAACTGGAAAATTGCTCAAATTTAAATGCTGTTGTGCAAGACTGTTCCCCACGATGAACAGGATCAATAACAATAAAGACAAAGGCTTGAATCCAAGATGCATGAGAGAAATAATTTAAAACTGACACAGAATGTAAATGGTCTCTCGGAAGGAATTGGTGAATATAGCAGGACGAAATAGGAAGATGACAAATGTCGGATTTCAGATTGAAATTTCCTAAAAAAGGTAGGGGTTCCAGACTTATAAATACATAGATTTAAAATCAAATGGCGTTGAAATCTGAAAGAAATCACATTACAAAACAGTTTAATATACTAGGCTCTTGTGATAATGGTTAAATATATATGCTAAATTTAACCACTTAAATTACCGACATTGACAAATCACAAAAAATACTACAACGAAATCAAATTCCTTGAAGGACCACGCTCACGATGGATGGACTTCAAATTTGTAATAAAGATCGTTGTTGAATTTATCCGAGGATTTCGCGCCTTACACTTCGTCGGACCCTGCGTAACAGTTTTTGGTTCAGCCCGGTTCAAAGAAGACAGTCCATACTATGACCTCACCCGAAGATTTTCGGCCGAAGCAGCAAAATTGGGCTTCACCATCCTCACCGGCGGCGGGCCCGGTCTTATGGAAGCTGCCAACAGAGGCGCAAAAGATGTCGGTGGAAAATCAGTAGGCTGCAATATTGTTCTTCCTATGGAACAGGAACCAAATCCATACCTCGACAAATGGGTCGACATGCGCTACTTCTTCGTTCGAAAGACACTACTCATTAAATATTCTTATGCCTTCGTGATCATGCCAGGCGGCTTTGGCACGCTGGATGAATTATTTGAAGCGATGACCTTAATACAGACAAAGAAGATTAATGATTTCCCAGTAATCATTTTTGATAAAGCATACCACAAAGAGCTGATCGAATACATCGACAAAATGAAAAGGGAAAAAACCATATCCGAAGAGGATCTTGAACTTTTTCTTGTAACAGATTCTATTAAAGAGGCTGTAGCACTGATCAAAACCTGTATACTCAAATATGGACTAACAACATCAACGAAAAAACCAAGTTGGCTGTTGGGCGAAAAGCAATAGCCAAGAACATTTGGTCAACTGCCGATAAATTAGTGTTTACAGGTGAAAATATGATTATAATCATCTTTTATTTTGAGTAAGCTCATTTAGGGGAAATATAATAATTCTCAAATTTGCTTCTTAAATGAAACACTATGGACGGGAAAATACTTGACTTATTCATGAGGGAGAATGATGCTTGGGACGACCTGATTACGAGACATAGCAAGGAAATTCCAGACTTGGAAAATATGATTTCCAACATCGTTGACAGAACAAAGCATCTTGACGAAGAAATCATTTCTAACGTGAATGTGCTTAAAAATGAAATTAAGGAACAGGGAAATCACATGATTTTAATCAAGGAAGCACTTGCTCAACAACAAACCTATCTGGCCGATGAAAAAAGGAAAGAACCATTCCCTGTAAAAACACTCATGAGTCAGAATGCACTGCGTGAACGAATCAGGAGTGTAGAAAAAAAGTTTCTAGACCTTAAGTGCAATTATCTGAATTATGTGGCTAGTGCTTTGTGAATACAATGTTTATTCGCTTATTCGTTGATTTGTTTAGTTGGTGAGATGTTTAGTTGTTTAGAGCTCAACAACTAAGCAACTAAACGACTCAACGCTTTCAAAGATCAACGAATAAACAAATCAACGCATACTCCTTGTATTTTCTCAACTCCCTCAACCCTCTCAACCTCCCTCAACTTTCACTCTGATCAGTAGCACATGCAAACCCCCGTTGAATTAGAAGCTGACATAGCCTGTCGCCATTGTGGTGAGATGTGCAAAGAACTGATATGGAATAATGAACAGGCATTTTGTTGCGAAGGCTGCAAACAGGTTCACCTTATCCTTACTCAGATAGATGCATGTGATACTTCCATGATGGAAGGGCTTGACGGAATAGTAGCAAAAGGAAAATTCAAAACCGAGAAATGGGATTACCTGGATGATCCTGAGATTCTTTCAACATTGGTTTCCTACCAAGACAAATCACAAGTTCATATTCTCTTTAACCTTCCCCAGATACATTGCTCCAGTTGCATCTGGCTTATTGAACACCTGCCACGCATCAACAAAGCCGTGCTAACATCCACCGTAGATTTTGATAAAAAAGAAGCATCAGTAGTTTATGACCCCTCACAGATAAAACTCAGCCAACTGGCATCTTTATTGGACTATATTGGATACGCTGCCCTGGTCAGCCACTCTACTAAAACTGATCAAAAAAAAACGACCTACACCAACAACACCGTACTAAGAATCGGAATTGCTGGCTTTTGCTTTAGCAACATCATGATGCTTAGCTTCCCTGAATACCTTGCAACAAATGGGATAGATGAAACACTGTTAACTACAACGTTCAGCTATATCAGCCTCCTATTATCCTTGCCGGTAATCTTCTATACTGCAGTCCCTTTTTTTACTCAGGCATGGAAAGGACTTCGCCAACGCTTTCTCAATATAGATGCCCCAATAGCATTGGCTATTTTGATTACCTATGGCAGGAGCATCTATGAGATAACAACACAAACAGGAACAGGTTATCTTGATTCAATGAGTGGAATTGTATTTTTTATGTTAATCGGTAGATGGTTCCAAGAAAAAACACAACGGGCTATTTCGTTTGAACGCGACTACAAATCATATTTTCCACTGAGTTCCTTGGTGCTAAATGGAAATGAAAAAAAATATACTGCAATTGAAAAAATACAAGAGAACGATATTTTACTCATCCGAAACCAAGAACTAATCACTGCGGATGCCTTACTGATAAAAGGTAATGCCATCATTGATTATAGTTTTGTGACTGGAGAAAAAGATCCAGTAGCTGTAAAAAATGGTGATATTATTTATGCCGGTGGAAAGCAAATTGGATCCTCCATTGAAGTAGCAGTAAAACGTATCGTTTCAGCAAGCCACTTGACTAGATTATGGAACAACGAAGTTTTTCACAATAAAAAAAATACAGAGACATCATTTGTCCATCCCTGGAGTAATTATTTTAGCATTGTCTTGTTTGCGATTGCCCTGATATCCGGAATCTATTGGGAAGTAAACGATCCAACAAACACATGGAAGGCAGTCACCTCTGTGCTTATCGTGGCCTGTCCCTGCTCTTTACTCCTATCTTCTACATTCACTTTTGGCAACCTCATGCGAATTTTTGAGAGAGAGGGATTATTCCTAAAAAATGCAAATGTGATAGAGCGTCTGGCAGAAGCTGATGCAGTGGTATTTGACAAGACCGGAACACTTACGGCCAATCAACAATCCAACATTCGTTATGATGGAAAATTGATCAGTCATAAAGAAGCCCTCATGATAAAATCAATTGTCCTTCAATCCAATCACCCACTGAGTCGATCACTCTCGGATTGGAGTGAATGGAAAAATATACACGATGAAATCAGCATCACTGAATACAACGAACATATAGGGCAGGGTATTGAGGCAAGATGCGAAGGCCACATCATTCGCCTAGGCAGAATGTCGTTTGTCTCTACTGAACTTGGCCACAAAGAGGAAGCAAAGACATCAGGATCTCAAGTATATGTAAGTATTAATGGTGCATTAAAAGGAAAATTCATCATACAGCAAGATTACCGTGAGGGCATTTTTGAGATGATATACAGAACAATACAACTTATCCCACAAACTTTTATTGTAAGTGGCGACAACAACAAAGAAGAAGATTTTTTAAACCAGTCATTGCCACAGCACGTTAAAATTCACTTCAATACATCCCCAGAAGACAAGCTAGCGTATATCAAATCACTTCAGCAGTCTGGCAAGAAAGTATTGATGATTGGAGATGGACTTAACGACGCAGGCGCACTTCGGCAGAGTGATACGGGCATAGCAGTAACAGAACAATCAAATTATTTTACACCCGCCTGTGATGCAATGCTGGATGGTAAATCACTCATTCGTGTAGATCAGCTAATCCAACTGGCAAGATCTGGCAAAAAAATCGTTGCAACCAGCTTTGCATTGTCCATTGCCTACAACATCGCAGGGATGTATTTTGCCACCCAAGCGCTGCTTTCACCATTGATTGCCGCTATTTTAATGCCCGCCAGTACCATCAGCATCATTCTTCTGACAACACTTGGAGCCAGACTGGCCGCACCGGCGAAAGAGGGTTGAGAGAGTTGAGAAAGTTGAGAAAGTTGAGTTTTGAGCGGCTCAATCTTCTCAACTGGCCGCAGGCCACTCAACTCTCTCAACCGGCCGCAGGCCACTCAACTCTCTCAACTGGCCGCAGGCCACTCAACTCTCTCAACTGGCCGCAGGCCACTCAACTCTCTCAACCGGCCGCAGGCCACTCAACTCCCTCAACCCCTCCCCCGCTATTCCCAAAACATGATAAAAATCATATTTCTCCTTGAACATTGTCAGATTACCCATACCAGAGGGAAAATACTTTCGTGCAAAATTAATCGTTGAGCGTCATCATCATTCTCATTTTAGCTAGCCTTTTGGTAGCCTCCGGCTTCTTGATTGCATTCATATGGTCCGTAAAGAAAGGCCAGTTTGAAGACGATGTCTCTCCTTCAATCAGAATACTGTTCAACGATCACAAAAAAAGTGACACATCCTCAAACAGCCAAACCCCTTAACATGCACATTGAAAAGTTCTCGTACGATAACAAGATCGTAAGAAATTTTGCCTACGCCACCGTTATTTGGAGCATCGTTGGTATGCTCGTAGGATTATGGGTAGCACTACTCATGGTATTTCCAGAATGGAACTTCGGAGGTATCCCAGTAGGGAGTAAAGAAACGATTGGCCTAACCTTTGGCAGACTAAGGCCCTTGCATACCAATGCCGTCATCTTTGCCTTTGTAGGTAACGGAATCTTCATGGGCTACTACTACTCGATTCAACGCTTACTCAAAACACGCATGGCGAGCGATCTGCTCGGTAAAATTCATTTCTGGGGGTGGCAATTGATTATTGTTGCTGCAGCCATTACTATCCCGCTAGGAATGACCTCCGGAAAAGAATATGCAGAACTTGAATGGCCAATTGATATTGCGATTACAGTGATTTGGGTTGTATTTGGTTTCAATATGTTCGCAACCATCCTTAAAAGAAGAGAGAGACACCTCTATGTAGCGATATGGTTTTACATAGCCACGTTTGTGACGGTTGCTGTACTCCATATTGTTAACTCTATCGAACTTCCTATCTCCCTGTTCAAGAGCTACTCATGGTATGCGGGTGTTCAAGATGCACTCGTGCAATGGTGGTATGGACACAATGCCGTTGCTTTCTTTTTGACTACACCTTATCTCGGCTTGATGTACTACTTCCTGCCGAAGGCTGCAAATCGTCCTGTCTATTCTTACCGATTATCCATCATTCACTTTTGGTCATTGATTTTCTTGTACATATGGGCTGGTCCACATCACCTGTTGTACACTTCCCTTCCAAACTGGGCACAATCTCTTGGTGTCGTTTTTAGTGTCATGCTCATCTTCCCAAGTTGGGGAGGGATGATCAATGGTCTGCTTACCCTCAGGGGCGCTTGGGATAAAGTAAGGGAAGATGTAATCCTTAAGTTCATGGTGGTTGCCGTTACCGCTTATGGCATGTCAACTTTCGAAGGGCCAATGCTATCATTGAAAAATGTAAATGCGATTGCACACTTCACCGATTGGATTGTTGCACACGTACACGTAGGCGGATTGGGATGGAATGGTATGCTGACGTTCGGCATCTTGTATTGGTTAGTGCCGAGAATCTACAAGACCGAACTATACTCCAAAACACTTGCCAACACACACTTCTGGGTTGCAACACTGGGAATTCTTTTCTACGCGGTACCGCTCTATTGGGCCGGCTTTAAACAGAGCCTGATGTGGAAGGAATTTACAGAGGCGGGCAACCTGCAGTATCCTTTTTTAGAAACTGTAACACAACTAAAGCCATTCTATGCACTCAGGGCATTTGGTGGAAGCCTTTATCTCACCGGTGCATTAATCATGATGTATAACCTCATCGCAACAGTCAGAAAATCAAAAGGCGTTGTAGATGATGAAGCAGAGGCTCCTGCATTGACATCTGTTTATGAAACACATGGCACTGAGCATTGGCATAGACCCATTGAAAGAAAACCAATTCCGTTTCTCGTACTAACGCTTATCGTGATTCTCATCGGAGGAGCGATAGAAATGATACCTACATTTTTAGTCAAATCAAATATTCCTACCATAGCAAGTGTGAAGCCTTATTCACCACTTGAGCTGCAAGGACGCGACATCTATGTGCGAGAAGGTTGTTATAACTGCCACTCGCAAATGATTAGGCCATTTAGGTCTGAAACAGCCCGATATGGAGAATACTCAAAAGCAGGAGAATTCGTGTATGACCATCCGTTTCAGTGGGGATCTAAAAGAAATGGACCGGACCTAGCAAGAGAGGGCACAGGCAACAACAAAAAAACAAATAGTTGGCATTACAACCACTTTGATGACCCTCAATCATTATCGCCTGGAACCATAATGCCAGCATACTCGTTCATGCTTGACCACAACTTGGATACCAGCACCACAGCATCCAAGATAAAAGCTATGCAAAAACTGGGAGTGCCATATGAAAGTGGATTTGCCGAAAAGGCAAATACAAAACTCATGGAACAAGCAGTGGCCATAGCAGAAGATCTAAAAAAAGACGGAATACAAACCCCGCCGAATAAAGAGATCATCGCACTTATTGCTTACATGCAAAGACTTGGCGCTGATATCGAGAAATTCAAAACTGAAAAAAAATAATCCAATGTTCAAATTCATCAAACAGTATGCAGAAAAGATTGAAGGCATCGCCATCTACCCCATAGTGGCGCAACTCATATTTATCGTCTTTTTCATACTCGTATTGGTTTATGTGTTTAGCATGAAGAAGTCAGGTATCGATGAAATGAAGAAACTGCCACTGGATTAACAACCCCCAAACCAAAATCATGCAAATACTACAACATAACTCAGTAATCATGAAATTGTTTTTTATTACCCTGATGATGATATCCGCATCCGCCAATGCACAGGATGTAGTTCAGTCAACCACAAATCAAACGAACCTACTGAAGATTGCTATGACAGTAACTGCTATTGTGTTGGTGCCAGTAATAGGGCTGCTCGCACAGGTTTTGCTGACACTGTCGAAATTCTTACTCAAAAAAAGAAAGGCTGAGTTGGGACTAAAAATCATAATTCTCATTATTTTCTCTTCAGTGCTTTCTTCAACCGCAACGGCACAAGACATCCTTAATAATACGGAATCCATTACAAGCAACTATTTTGGAGGAATGCGGGAAATGGAGTTTTATGCCCTGACAACAGTCATTTCAATCGAATTGATTGTTATCCTATACTTGACACTAATCATACGCAGAACATTCAAAGATCTATCAGAAGAAGACAATGAGACGGTACCGAGCATAAAAAAAATAACCAGCCTCTCAACATGGTGGAAAAACTTGGATAAGAAATGGATGACCAAGTCAGTGCCTATTGAAAAAGAAGCAGATATTTTATTAGACCACGACTATGACGGAATTCGTGAACTTGATAATGCACTACCCCCTTGGTGGAAGTATGGATTCTATATTACCATCGTTATCGCAATGATCTATATGTTTCTCTATCACGTCACAGGAAGCGGGAAAAACCCTGAACAAGAATATGCAGCCGAAATGGCAGAGGGGAAAAGGATTGAGGAACAATACAAATCCAAGACAAAGAACTTGGTTGATGAGAATAATATTACAATGGCAGATGCGGATGGGATCTCTACAGGAAAAGCATTGTACACACAATCTTGCTTAGCATGTCATGGCGCAAACGGTGAAGGCGGTATTGGTCCGAACTTAACCGACAACTATTGGATTCATGGAGGAAGCCTCAACAATATTTATCAAACAATCAAGATTGGATACCCAGAAAAGGGAATGCAATCATGGCAATCAATGTATAGCCCTGTTCAAATGAAAAATCTAACCAGTTATGTTGAGTCAATTGTAGGCACAAAACCTACTAATCCAAAAGCTCCTCAGGGTGAACTTGAGGTACCGCCTACTCAGCCGACAAACTAATCTATATGATCAGTGCAAATGAAAAGGAACAGGTGATTGATCAGGCTTTTAGGGATTCTGTTGCTACAATCAACCAACAAGGTAAACGCAACTACATATTCCCTAAGAAACCCAAAGGCCCACTTTACAATAAAAGAACCGTTGCATCCATCATTTACCTGCTTATATTCTTTTCACTCCCTTGGATAAAAGTCGATGGTGAGCCATTCATCATGCTGAATGTACTCAAGCGAAAATTCATCCTATTTGGACAAATTTTTGGACCACAAGACTTTTTCATATTTGCCTTAGGGATGATCACCTTCATGGTGTTTATCATTCTGTTTACAGTAGTATTTGGTAGAGTGTTTTGTGGATGGGCTTGTCCACAGACGATATTCATGGAAATGGTATTCAGAAAAATAGAGTACTGGATAGATGGTGATTTCAAACAACAACAACAGCTCAAAGCAATACCGTGGAATGGGCTCAAAATCAGAAAGAGGTTAAGTAAAATAGTGATTTTTTTTCTGATCTCATTCATCATTGCAAATTACTTTATGGCTTACCTCATCAGCATGGACGAAGTGCTGCGTTATTTGAATGAGGGCATAGCTGCGCATTTAGGCACATTCATGGCCCTCATGATTTTCAGCAGTATTTTCTTTTTTGTATACTATTGGTTTAGAGAACAAGTTTGCATTGTGCTTTGTCCATATGGAAGACT
>JBILBU010000078.1:0-4285 GCA_044353505.1 Chitinophagaceae bacterium
TGTAACCATTTATTTCTTTTTATAAAACTTAAATATTTTTTCTGAAACTATCTATTGTAATTCCTGCATATAATGAGCAAGATGGCATTTCTGATACGGTCACATCACTGTATAAGACCCTTCATTCAAATGGCATCAACCATGAAATTTTAGTTGTTAATGATAATTCAAAGGACAATACATTGGAAGTTCTTCAATCATTAAGGGCTGAAGTACCCAGTTTGGTTATTCTTACCAATACTGGACCTAATGGATTTGGTTATGCGGTAAGATGTGGATTGGAAAGTTTTTCTGGTGATTGTGTTGCCATTTTCATGGCGGATCTTTCTGATGATCCTCTTGACTTGGTGAAATTTTATCGAAAGATGATTGAAACCGGTGTCGACTGTGTTTTTGGATCACGGTTTATGAGGGGAGGGCGAGTGATTGACTATCCCTTTCACAAGTTGATTGTAAACAGAATTGCTAATAATATTATCCGTTTTGTGATAGGCACCGGCTACAATGATTCAACCAATGCTTTCAAATTGTATTCGCGGCAAACAATTGAAGGACTTAAGCCATTTTTGGCCCCGCACTTTAACCTGACCATTGAATTATCCTTGAAATGTATTGTTAGGGGCTACAGTTATGTTGTATTGCCCAATTCCTGGACAAATCGAAAGACCGGTGTTTCTAAGCTCAAGATTCGGGAAATGGGAAGCAGGTACTTTTTTATTTTAATGTATTGTTTCATTGAGAAGTTTTTTTCAAGAGGGGACTTTAAAAAAAAGTATTGATATGAGTGTCTATAGTATCTTGTACTAATTATTTTCTATCTATTCTGGTGTTAGCATAAATAACAAAAATGAATCCCTTTATTTCCATTTGCATTCCTGCCTTCAAGAATTATGGTTATTTAAAGCGATTGTTGGAGTCAATAAAAACGCAGGATTATTCAAACTTTGAAGTTGTAATCACAGATGATAGCCCAGGGGATGAGTTGAGAGACTTATGCAAAGAATATGAACCTTTCTTTGATCTCAATTATTACAAGAATGCCACCAATTTAAATACTCCTGAGAACTGGAATGAAGCTGTTGGTAAGGCAAAATATGAATGGGTGAAAATCATGCATGATGACGATTGGTTTACTGGTCCCCGTGCATTATCTATTTTCTCACAGGCAATTGTTGCTCATCCTGCAAAAAGCTTTTTCTTTTCTGCTTATCAAAATGTCTATGAGGCAACTGGCCTGGTAGAGCCAATGAAAACTAACCTTATCTGGCAGTATCTATTATCCAACAACATTGAAATCTTAATTTCAAGAAATGTTGTTGGACCACCAAGTGTTGTATTGTATAAAAAGAGTTCTCTTGCGTACGATGCTTCAATGAAATATGTTGTTGATATTGACTTCTATTCTAGGTATTGTGCTTCGAACGAATTTCTATTCATTCCGGATATTCTTTTAAATGTTGGCATCCATGCTCATCAAGTTACTAAATACACCCATGGGGTTGAAGAGATACATCTAAAAGAATCTATATTGATGCTGAATAAAAAACCACTATCAATATTAAAAAATATTGTTGTTTTCGATGGCTGGTGGCGCTTGATAAGAAACTTCAACGTAAAGCAATTGGAAAAGTTAACCGAATTTGGGGTACATACTAAGTTCATTAAAGCATTTAATACCATCATTACAATCCAGCACCAATTCTCTCAAAAAGCCCTTCAAAATGGCTATTTCTCAAAATTGATAATGGTATACGCTTATATCAGGTATTGCTTATTTGGAAAGTAATGCGATTGTTTTCTGTTTGGCTTGATAAATCAATTTAAATATATACCATCTCCAGTCTGGATAAATTCTTTTCATGAACTGTGCATGGTTCTTAAGGATTGCCTTATTTATTTTTTTGCTATTTCCGCCGCTACTGCCCTTATGTACGTGCAGAACTCTTCCCTCTGGCAAAAAGGTAATTTTTAATCCAAGCTGTTTGATCTGCCAACACCAGAGTACATCTTCACAGTACATAAAAAAATCTTCTGCCAGCTTTTGTTCTGGTAACTTCATTAATGTTTCTGCACGGAAAAACATATATGTCCCCCATACCCAATCACAATCTACCTGTCTGTCATATGAAAAGTAGTGGTGCAGCATCAACTCTTCTTGCTTTTTTTTAGGAAGCAACATATACAGAGGAAATACTTCAAGTAGTTCCCATGTTATTGTTCTGAATCTTCTGCAATTAAACTGAATCTTTCCGTTTGGATATTGAAGTTTAATTGTACTGATGCCACAATCTGGATTGCTTCCCATATACTTTAGGCTGATCAATGGTGCATTATTTAGTAGCTCACAGTCGCTATTCAACAGCAGAATGTATTTTCCTTTTGCTTGCCCAATGCCAAGATTATTTCCCTTTGCAAAGCCAAGGTTTGCATCACTTTTAATGAGGTTGATATCCGGAAATTCTGTTTTGAAACATTCAGGATCTTTTTCAGTTGATGCATTATCTACAAGAATTACCTCATAGGTAATATCCCTTACATTATTGTAAATTGATTTGATACATGTTGAAGTCAGTTCAAATGTATTGTAGTTGACAATAATTATAGATACTGCAGTATTCATTTACGCTTTGTAAAAAATGTGTTTATTGATTGCTATGGCAGGAATAAAGTGACTTATCCCAAAGATATTCTTAGTATATCCTTTCCATTCGGAGTATCCAAGCTTTCTCTTATTAACACTTATCGTGATTTCAATGATTATACACGCACCAAATAGTATTATTTCAAATAAATACACTAGAAGGTGGATCAAATACCATGCAGCTCCATATTGTTTTCTTATTCTTAGCAATTGTGAAAGAATAATTTGTTTACCTTTTTTATCGAATAAGTTACTAAAATTTTCGTTGGATTCTTTTTTATAGAACTTGCTACTGGTTCCGCCACCAATATGTATCACTTTGGGTTCATGATAAAGCAACATTGGCCCGTATTTTCTGATTCTGGAGCACCATTCTATTTCTTCTGCGTACATAAAAAAATCCTCGTCAAGTAATCCTGATTTTTCAATGATTGATCTACGTGTCATGATGAACGCACCTACAATCCAGTCTACTTGCATATCTTGATTCATGTCCACAAAATTATGTTGTTTCATTCCCAATGTATATCCAATTCTTTTTATTAGACTTCCTAAGTAGGGTAGTGCAAGAAAGTTATTTATTCCACCAACTATAAATTTGGCACCTGATTGTTGTTTGCTGTGATCTGTATTTAAAAGCTGCACTCCACATGCAGCATATTGTTTATCGTCTTCAAATTTTATTATTGTTTGCTCAATTGCATTTTTCGTAATGATTGTATCTGCATTTAACAGTAGAATATTTCGGCCTTGTGAAGCTTTAATTCCCATGTTGTTTGCTCTTGCAAATCCAGCATTATAATCACTTTGAATCCATGTTATTTCTTTGTAAAGCGAGCATATTTCTTGCTGACTATTATCTTTTGATGCATTGTCTACAATTATTATTTCATAGTCAATATTCATCCTGCTTTCATAAATTGAATGAAGGCAGTTCATCACATGGTGCGATGATTTATAATTCACAATAATTATTGATAAATCCATCATAGCTTGTTAATGGACTTTTTCTTCTCAATATAAAATGCCCAAACTGCTATGATAATTGTTGTGTAGAGGGCCCATCCTGACCACCACGATATTGTTGATGATAATTTGTATGTTTCTGGCTCAAAAATAAAAGCAATATTGTGCTCTCCTGCTGGTATGCTCATTCCTCTTAGTAGGTAGTTAACTTTATTGTAGTTGGTTTTTTTACCATCTATGTAGGCATTCCACCCCTTAGGATAATAGATCTCACTGAATATTGCGTATTGCTCTGAGTTAGATTTGCTTTTATATTGTATTGTGTCATTTCTGTAATTGGTTAGCGTGATACTGGCATCCGACTTATTGAACTTTTTGTTCTTAACCGACTCGGACTTTTCAATTAAGGCTTCAGATAGGGGAATGATTGAATCAATGGCCTTTAATTCTTCGATGTTGTTATCGACGACTCTTAGGCTATCTATCAGCCATGCTGCGCCTATGGCTTGCTCATTTTTTTGCACTTGATATTGTCCGTTTTGATCTTGTGGTGGCAATATGAAGTATTTGGTATCCAGCATGTTCAGTACATTCATATTAGGCTGGCCAGATAGTTTTGTTTCAATAATATCTTGATAATTCCTCAACTTAGCCGCATGGTATCCTCCAATTGATCTG
>JBILBU010000079.1:0-4278 GCA_044353505.1 Chitinophagaceae bacterium
GTCACATTATTATCCAAGTGGGTTGCTGGGAATAGGGATCACTGCATTGATTGCATCATTCATGAGTGGAATGGCAGGAAATGTTACCGCGTTCAACTCTGTTTTTACCTATGACATATACCAAGCTTATTTCGTTAAAAATAAATCAGATAAACATTATCTGTGGATTGGTAAGATGATCACCTTTGTGGGCATTCTTCTATCAGTTGCTACCGCATATCTCGCTGCCAGCTACAACAACATCAATGATTTTCTTCAACTGGTTTTCAGTTTCGTAAATGGTCCGCTTTTTGCAACCTTCCTGCTTGGAATGTTCTGGAAGAGAACAACCGGGCATGGCGCCTTCTGGGGATTATTCATCGGTACATTGGCCGCCGTAATTACCCATGGCCTAACTATTGCTGAAGGCAAAGGAGGGTGGATTTCTCCGTTGTATGAAATCAGGAGTGGTATGGGACAGGCATTTATCATTGCATCCTTCTCCTGGATTTCGAATTTCTTTAGTACAATTATTATTAGCTTAATGACTCGTCCAAAAACAGATGAAGAGCTCAAAGGGCTGGTTTATTCGCTCACTGAAAAAGTCTATTCAACAGAGAAGAGGTGGTATATGAAGGTTGCACCACTGAGTATTCTTCTATTGATTATCACCATTATTTTAAACATCATATTCTTCTAATCTTATGAATATTATTGAAAAATTTAATCAGCTTAGTTTTGTCATTGGTTTTTTCTTCATCATTGTGGCAGTAGTCTTGATTGGAGGTTATTTCTTGATAGCACAATTAGCCCATGATGAAAACCTTTACACTGGGATTGGGATGTTGGCTTTCGGTTTGATTATGCTAAAGGTTAAATCTGATTAGGATAGAGGGTTTGAGAAAGATTAGGGATTGCCCCCAATCCCTAGCGCTAAACCCTAAACACTACACCCTAAACTTCAACAATGGCTGCACAACCTTGGCGAACTGGAACGATTATTCGAATAGAAGATGAGACATCATCTACCAAAAGGTTCTGGATACAAATTCCAGAACTCGATCGGTTTGATTTTATTCCCGGACAATTCGTTACTCTTGACCTTCCCATCCATGATCAACCAAACAAAAGATGGCGCAGCTACTCAATTGCCTCCGCCCCGGATGGAACGAATGTGTTTGAGCTGGTTATTGTATTGATGGAAGGCGGACTTGGAACTACCTATCTTTTTAACTTGGCTGAAGTCGGAACAACGTTTGCTGTTCGTGGTCCTCAAGGCCATTTCGTCCTGCCAGATCCAATCACCTCAGATATTTTCATGGTCTGCACTGGAACTGGAATTGCACCATTCCGTTCAATGGTGCAACATATCCATCACAACAATATCCCTCACAAAGAAATCTATTTAATATATGGCACAAGGAAGTGTCAGGACGCACTCTATCTGGATGAGTTAATGGATTTGAAGCAAAAGCTACCAAGCTTTCATTATTTTCCTACTTTTTCCAGAGAACAGTCAGTTGCCGAGGGATTGAATATTGGATATGTGCATGGGATTTATCAGCAACTGCTCCAAGAGCAAAGGGATAGTCCACGGTTTTTTCTGTGTGGCTGGAAAGATATGATTACTGAAGCTCGCCAACGGATTCAGCAGTTTGGTATAGATAAGAAATCAATTCACTTTGAATTATATGGGTAGATTATATGGCAGCCAAATCGGTCTGCATACAATATCACCCGGTTTTCAAAATACTTAATTATTAATTTTAAATGTCCCTAAAAATGAAATTGCTATTCATGAAAACAACAACGTTATTATCTCTTTTGCTCATCTCAACAACGTGTTTAGTGGCACAAGAAAAAGTTGGTCAGAATTGGACAGAATGGGCGAATTTCAACCGGTATGAAGACCAAAACAAAAATACATCTGCACCTGCAAAAGGGGAGAAAAGGGTTGTCTTTCTTGGTAACTCTATTTTTGAGGGTTGGTTAAGTCTTCGTCCAGAATTTTTTGAGAATAAGCCATACCATAATAGGGGGATAAGCGGACAAACAACGCCGCAAATGTTGTTGCGTTTTTATGAAGATGTAGTAGCGCTAAATCCTGAAGTGTTGGTGCTCAAGGCAGGAATCAATGATATTGCTGAAAATACCGGGGTATACAGTCAGAAAAATACACTCAATAACCTTATGGCCATCGCTCAATTGGCGAGAGCCAACAAAATAAAGGTCATCATCTGTTCAGTATTACCGGTAAGTGAGTTTCCTTGGAGGAAGGAATTGAATCCTGGTGATAAAGTCATTTCACTGAATAACGAACTCAAGAAATTCGCAGCATTAAATAAATTCTATTACCTGGATTTGTATTCCTTTGTGGTGGATGATAACAAAGGCATGAAAAGTGAATATGCCAGTGATGGTGTGCACCCAACTGTTGCTGGCTACAAAACCATGGAACCTTTATTAGAGGAAGCTATTGGCAGAGTTAGGTAATAAGTATTTTACAGTCACTATTTTGAGATCTACCAATCATCTGAACAAGCACAAAGTTGTGTGGTCTGGGTTTCAATAACTGCTAGCCATTGTTGAATGCAACTGAATGCTGATCTTCTCTATAGTGTTTGGACGTGAAGTAGATGGTCGTGAATAATGCAATCACAAGATATAATCCTACTGCAAAAGGTATTGTTGAATTAAGTCCCTCGGCGCCAAACCATCCTCCTGAAAACTTGATGAGATAGAATCCCGTTATGCATTTTATTGTTTCCCAGATAAAGGAATATTTATTTCTGTCCATCAACTCGGTCATGGAATAGATGAAGAGAAATATGAACAATCCGTAGTAGAATATACCTGGACTTCCAATAGCTGCAAGATTTCCAAATAGGTAGGAGATAAACATCAACAAAACCATCAGTTGAATCAATGACCATGTTTTGAGGGAAGTACTGCTTTCAGGGTTGTATTTTTTGAAGTCATAGACATTATCGATTTTATCCAGTGTGTTTTTTTCAATCACATCATCAGGTCTCCATCCTGTGGGCATAAACCAAATTCGAAATTTATCCTTCCAATTATTTGTTCTCCACGCATCTGAAATCAACTGAACGAGGTGTTGGAAATTTATCTTTACAGGATTCCATGTAGCCACGGGTATGGTGATACCATAAACAGGAGGTATGCTTTCCTTTTCCTCTTGAAAAGTGCCAAATAGCTTATCCCAAATTATAAATACCTGAGAATAATTTTTATCAATATAAGCTGGGTTGATCGCATGGTGCACCCTGTGGTGGGAGGGCGTCACAATAATTTTTTCTAAAAATCCCATTTTACCTATGTGCTGGGTATGATACCAAAACTGTATGAAAAGGTGTAGCGGAGCAACTATTGAAATAACTGCTATGGGTACTCCCAAAAAAGCTGCAGGCAGAAGAAAAAATGTGAAGAGTTTGAAAAAAACTGATATGCTCTGTCTCAATGCACAAGCCAAATTAAACTCCTCACTGCTGTGATGAATGATGTGCGCGTTCCAAAAAATATTTGTGGTATGTTGAATCCTATGTACCCAATAGCCGGCGAAGTCAAGTGCGATAAATGCAAAAACATAGATTCCGATTCCGGATTCCAAACGGATGAATGCCAGATGTTCAACCATCCATCCATAGCTGATGATGGCAACACTTAGACCAAGAACATCTTTTGTTGCGTTGGTCACTCCGGATGAAAGGGAGGATACCATGTCCATAACCTGCACCGTATCTTTGCCCTTGCGCCAACCATACCATTTTTCAAGCAGCACAAGAAGCAAGAATGCAGGCATTGCAATAAGGAGAATCTTTCCGTATGTTTCCATATCTCTAAGGTTTCAATCACTAAATTCGGTCATTTTAATTAAATTGTATCTTATTCATCGCTGTTAAGTTTGATATTTTTTTCAGACCTAGTTTAAAGCTCCTAAAGTTTATATTATCCCCTTAATATTAAATAAC
The DNA here is from genome assembly GCA_044353505.1 of Chitinophagaceae bacterium. Classification (GTDB taxonomy): domain Bacteria; phylum Bacteroidota; class Bacteroidia; order Chitinophagales; family Chitinophagaceae; genus Pollutibacter. The sequence goes on from JBILBU010000079.1 coordinate 3,969, forward strand.
CAGGATGTTGCGCTCTATTCATGATTAAAATCAGTTTCATGTCACAAAAAATTACATTTCTTTTGTTGTCTTTCAGCATTCTTGCAATTCAGTCAAGAGCTCAGGAGGCCAATCTGAAAATATCTCCAATCAACTTCTCTCGAGTAATCATCAACGACGATTTTTGGAAACCGAAAATAGATAAGGTTTCAACGGCTACACTAGCCGCTTGCATTTATCAGACTGAACAAAATACAGGGCGTATCAGAAATTTTGAAAAGGTGGCAAGAAAAAAAGGAGAGCTGCACGAAGGGGTATTCTACGATGACTC
>JBILBU010000080.1:0-4272 GCA_044353505.1 Chitinophagaceae bacterium
TAACTTCGTCTGTTCCGTTATTATAAATAAATTTGAGTAAGTGAGAAAGCGACATACTTGGTAAAAAGTTAATCTGCGAAATTAACTTAAAAGCGGGGTACTCTTTGAGTATATCAACTATTATTTATTTAACTGTTTATCCAACAAAAATGTTAGGAAAAATGCGTATATTAAGAGGTTTGCAATGTAAGAGGCATCTAGCATTTTGATTCCACATCTCTAATTCCTCAACGTATGAAAAAAACAAAGCAGATGAAAAGCCTTTCTTCTTCGCTAATGGCGTTGATGGTTGGATGCATGTTATTGCTCACCTCGCCAATGCAGGCTTCTACTTTTAATGTGAAAGACTATGGAGCTGTTGGCGACGACAAGACCGACAACACTACTGCATTTTCAACATGCATTCAAGCAGTTATTGCAGCCGGCGGTGGAAAAGTATTCCTGCCAGACGGTTTATATCGAGGACGCATCATCATCCCGGCAATTTCTAACCCCCTGCCAAGTTGGATGACGATTGAGATTATAGGGGAAAGTGAACCGACTCCTGTTTTCGGTACCATTGGAAACTTCCCTCTGCGCAAGCACGGCACCATCATCCAATGTCTCGATAAGTCCGGCCCAGCAGTCATTTCAGTTAGTAAGTCAACCAATGCGCTGTATGGCGAATACTCAGCTGTGCATGTGGTCATTCGTAATCTTGACATCCGCAGTTATGACAACCCGGCCATTGGTGGCGTGGATCTGGGATGGGCCATGCAATGCCGACTTGAAAACGTGTTCATCAATACGGACATATATAACGTTCAGGCTGCAATGCCTACACATGGCACCAAGGGATTAATCACACCAGAAAGCAATAATGCCGCCCTCACGATATTGCGTAATGTTCAGGTAACAGGATACCATACTGGCATGCTCATCAGTGAACATACTGATGCCGACAATATCATCGTTGCCAGCAACACCAATGGATTGGAATTCGCATTTGCGCATCATGCATCACATTTCAGAAGAGTTGGTGCTTATCGCAACACCAACCATGTTGCCGTCGCTGGAAAACATGGATTTACGATTGAACAACTGAATACTGAAAACTCCGGACCAGGACAGACAGATGAAAAAAATGTTTGGCAAAAAACTATTTACGATGTCAACGACCCGGATGATCTTGGAACGGCTGACATCACATACTGGGTGGTGGTTGGTAATATAGGAGCAGTTGAAGACTTTAAAATAAATGGTGGCCGCAACATACGCACCCGCCGAATCGGTTCTGCGCCCTAATGAAAGGGGGTATATTTTTTTATACCCCCTTTACTTTGACTATTTCAATGACAATATATAAACCTGTTCTCATTATTTTCGTGTGAGATCAATCAGCCTATCGCCTTTAAATATCGGCAACACATTGGCACCGTCATCTTGCAAACAATACCTGATATCTTTTTCCAAGTTATACTTCATTAGGCGCTGATAGTGTGTTGCATTGCGGTCTCGCATGAATGCAAATCGATCGTCCCCTGCTTCGGTATACAACTGTTCTGCAATCTTGGATGAATCACAGTTGATGGTAAAATGAGACTTAATACGAGATATTACGGCACCCGCAAATAGCGTGTCTTCTAGGTTTACCCTATCCTTCCATGCTGAGCACCCAAGAAGCACATCTTTCTTTGAAGAAACAAGATAATTACAGACTGCAGAAATATTTGGGAAAGAACCCGTAATAATCTCTGGAGCACCGCTATCCAAGGCCATGTGCAACAGCCTTGTTCCATTGGTGGTGGTGAGTACCAATATCTTATTTTCTACAAATGATCGGGGATATTCAAAAGGAGAATTGCCATAGGTTAGTCCCTCTGCAACCCTACCATCTCGTTCTCCGGCTGTGATTCCTCCAAACTCCTCACCCAGTTCAATGCAACGTGGAACGGTTGCCACAGGGATAACAGATGCTGCCCCATTATACAAAGCAGTTGCAATGGTGGATGTTGCCCTCAATACATCAATAATTACCACAACACTATTGCTCAAATCATAGAGATTAAGCAGTGCAGGAGAAAGACAGGTGTATAAATTTCTTTCAGTGTTAGCCATAGGGAGATTATTTAACAAACGGCAATTGAACTACAGCCGCCTTGATCTGCTTATCTCTAATATCAATATACAACTCAGATCCAACAGTTGAAAATGCGGTAAGCACATAGCCCATGCCTATGCCTTTATTGAGGGTAGGCGACTGTGTGCCTGAAGTAACACGACCAATGAGGTTTCCCTCAGCATCGCGTATAATATAGTCGTGGCGAGGTATTCCGCGCTCAACCATTTCAAAACCAACCAATCTCTTTTCTACTCCGATATTTTTTTGCTTTTGAAGAAATTCAGAAGATGTGAAATCTTTATTGAACTTGGTGATCCACCCTAAACCAGCTTCAAGCGGGGTAGAATAATCATCAATATCATTCCCGTATAGACAAAATCCTTTTTCAAGCCTAAGGGTATCCCTAGCACCAAGACCTATCGGCTTGATCCCTACTGAAGCCCCTGCTTCAAAAATTGCATTCCAAATCTTGATGGCATCCTCACCTTGATCTTCAAAATATATCTCAACCCCTCCTGCACCTGTATATCCTGTGGCACTCACCAATACATTCTCCACCCCGGCAAATTTGCCCTTGACGAAAGTGTAATACTTCAAATCGGTAATATTCATTTCGGTCAGCGGCTGTAAAATCTTTGTAGCTAGTGGGCCCTGAATAGCAAGCAAACAGGTTTTATCAGAAATGTTATGCATCTCTACATCCTCTCCCCTAAACCGCTGAATCCAATCCCAATCTTTTTGAATATTTGAGGCATTCACCACCAACATGTATGCCTCATCTTGCTTGATGCAATACACAAGCATATCATCAACAATGCCCCCATTCTCATTGGGCATACAACTGTATTGCGCCTGCCCGTCTTGCAGCTTGGCAGCATCATTTGAACTGACTTGTTGAATTAATGCCAGAGCATGCTTACCCTTAAGGATAAACTCGCCCATATGGCTTACATCAAAAACGCCCACGCTATTTCTGACAGCATGATGTTCGTCGTTAATGCCTGAATAAGAAATGGGCATATTATAGCCTGCGAACTCAGCCATCTTGGCTCCAAATGCTTGATGCAAGGCAGTGAATGGTGTTGACTTCATCGCGCAAAGTTACAAAGTTTGTTGTTTGACTTTCAAATTCATTGCTTGGTAATAATAGACCGTTTATTTCAAGTACTTATTGAACCAATCAATGTAGCGGGTATATCTATGCACTATATAACTGGGTGTTGATATACCATGATTCTGATTGGGATAGATTACCAGTTCTGTTGGTACCCCAAGTGTTTTAAGTGCCTGATACATTTGTTCTGCGCCAGCAACAGGTACATTAAAATCCTTTTCACTTGCCATAAATAAGGTTGGGGTTTTTATTTGATCGGCCTTGAAAAATGGGAAGGAGAGGTCCATCCACTTTTTTGAATTCTTCCAGGGCACACCAAGCTCCTCATTATATTGTTTCACATATTGATCAGTGCCGTATATGGAAAAATGAAGCGATGATCCTGCTCCTGACGCAGCAGCCTTGAATCTGTTGGTGGTGGCAATCATATAGTTGGTGAGTATGCCCCCATAGCTCCAGCCGCCAATACCCAACTTGTCTGGGTCTGCAATGCCCACCTTGATAAGATAATTTGCAGCGCCTAGAAGATCCTTTATTTCCTTGTTGCCCCAGTCGGCATAAATGGCCTTACAAAAATCATAGCCGCGGCCACTACTGCCGCGATAATTTACAGCTGCCACTGCAAACCCTGCTCCAGCAAGGATTTCATGAGATTGATCATATGAATAGTCATTCTGCGCAACTGGACCGCCATGAACAAATAATATGAGTGGCAATTTCTTTGATGTAGAATCAGGCATATATATAATACCCGATACAACTGTGCCATCATCTGAAACTGACTGAAATCCTTTTTTATAAATTGGCTTCAGTCCAGTGAAAACATCTTGCTGTATAGTTGTAGTTCTTTCAAAGCCCTTACCATTGTAAACATATATTTCATTGGGGGTATTCATATCACTGTAGAGTGCGATAAGCTGACCCTTGCTGTTGGTGTGCATCCCACTGTATACTCCCTCATTGTCAGTAACGGCCTTATGTGATTGGTCTGTAATATCAAAAGAAATAACATTGCGTTTTCTGTCATCTTCCACCAATGCATAGATGTGCTTGCTGT
>JBILBU010000047.1:0-13315 GCA_044353505.1 Chitinophagaceae bacterium
TCCCTGCGGAATTTGCCCGGCTGGCCGTTGTTCATGGAACTGTTGCAACAGTTAGCGACCCCCATGAAATTGCAAATGTTTGTGGCATGGAGGGTGTACGATTCATGATTGAAAATGGGAAACAAGTCCCATTTAAGTTTAATTTTGGTGCCCCCAGTTGTGTGCCTGCTACTTTTTTTGAAACTGCGGGTGCAGTATTGAATGCTGTTGATGTGAAAGAATTACTTCATGATAAAGACATCAGGTATCTGACTGAAATGATGAACTTCCCCGGTGCCATTTCCGGTGATCATGAAGTACTTGAAAAAATAAATGCTGCTCATGAATTGGGGAAGCCTGTTGATGGGCATGCACCTGGACTAACTGGAGAGGATCTAAGAAAATATATAGCAAGGGGCATCTCAACAGATCATGAATGCTTTACAATTGAAGAAGCTCAGGAAAAGTTGGCGTTGGGCATGAAAATAATAATCCGGGAAGGAAGTGCTGCCAAAAATTTTGATGAATTGATTCCGTTAATTGAACAGCATGCAGAAAAAATCATGTTTTGCAGTGACGATAAGCATCCGGATAGTCTTGTACTCGGACATATCAATTTGCTTTGTTCCAGGGCTGTTGAAAAAGGCTATAACATTTTTAATATTCTGCAAGCAGCCTGTATCAATCCCATTCTTCATTATGGCTTAGAGGTTGGCATGTTGAGGGTCGGAGATCCTGCCGATTTCATCCTTCTTGAAGACTTGAATCAATTCAAGGTATTGGCCACTTATATCGATGGTGTGCAGGTTTCAGAAAATACCAAATCATTCATCAAAAGATGTCCCCTGAATTCAACTCCACTCAATCATTTTCATTGTGAAGAAATCAATAGGGACGACCTGCTCATCGAATCCTTAGAAGAATATACGCTTCCCGTTATTGGGTGTATCGATGGCCAGTTGATTACCTTGAAAAAAAAGCTTCTTCCAACATTGCTTAGCGGTTATTGGAATAGCAATGTGGCCAATGATGTGTTGAAAATTGTAGTGGTTAACCGCTATCACCCAGCACCAGTATCCAAAGCGTTTGTTAATGGCTTTGGTCTGAAGCGTGGAGCTATTGCATCTTCCGTAGCCCACGATTCCCACAATATCGTTGCAGTGGGCGCAGATGACGAAAGCATCATGAGGGCAATTAATTCGATCATACGGCAGAAAGGGGGCATTTGCTGTGTATCTGAAGATTTTGAACAGACGTTGTCATTGCCTGTTGCAGGTCTGATGAGTGCTGATGATGGGTATGCTGTTTCTCAATCTTATACTGAACTTGATCGGCAGGCTAAAGACTTGGGATCCACCCTGGCTGCACCTTTTATGTCGTTGTCTTTTATGGCACTGCTTGTTATACCGCATGTCAAGCTGAGCGATAAGGGTTTGTTTGACGGAGATCAATTTTGTTTATATTCATAGTGATTCAGCTCGCTGTTTTATATTTATTGTAATCCAAAAATAAGTAGATGAAAAAAAGAGTTTGTGTAATCGGTGCTGGACCCTCAGGCATTACTGCTGCAAAAAATTTATTGGATGAAGGCCACGAAGTTGTTGTTTACGATTTGGGTAGTGAAGTTGGAGGCAATTGGGTTTTTTCTGAGAAAGTTGGGCACAGTTCTGTTTTTGAAACCACCCACATCATTTCTTCGAGAACCCTCAGTGAGTATGCTGATTTTCCGATGCCCTTGGATTACCCTGACTATCCTTCACACAAAGATTTGGCTGCTTATTTTCAATCTTATGCAAAGCAATTTAATTTATACCCATACATCAAGTTCAATACCCTGGTTAAGCAATGTAAACGGCTTGGGAATGGCGAATGGGAAGTAATTACCATCAGCAATCATGTTGAACAAAAAGAGACTTTTGATGCGCTTGCAGTTTGTAATGGACACCACTGGCTTCCGCGAATGCCCGAGTATCCTGGTCAATTTGCTGGCGAATTTATTCACTCGCATGAAGTCAAGAAGTTCTCCCATTTTTCTGGGAAACGCGTCTTGGTTATTGGAGGTGGTAATTCTGCCTGTGATGTGGCTGTGGAAAGCAGCAGGGTTGCGGCTTCTGTCGATATCAGCTGGAGAAGGGGGTATTGGATTGCTCCGAAATTTATTATGGGTAAACCTTCGGATGTATTTAGTACTAAAATAAATTGGTTGCCCAAGAACATATGGCAAATGGTCTCTGCCTTGACTTTATATTTCCGGAATGGCAAAAATTCTGATTACGGCTTGTCTGAACCTGATGGTCCGCTGGGCTCGCATCATCCAACGATAAACGAAGACCTCTTCTTTACCATTCGCCATGGGAGGATCAAGCCTCGCCAAGACATAGAAAGACTTGATGGCAATGAGGTTTATTTCAAAGATGGCAGTAAGGGAAGTTATGATGTGATTGTTGCCTGTACGGGATATATTATCAGTCACCCCTTCTTTGATAAGCAGTTTATCGATTATTCCGAGGGCGATGTACCACTATGGCTAAGGATGATGCATCCTGAAATCAAGAACCTATATTTTATTGGACTTTTCCAGCCACTGGGTTGTATCTGGCCAGGTTCTGAATTGCAGAGTAAAATAATGGCAAGAGAGCTTGCTGGTGAGTGGCAGCGCCCCGATCACATCAACTCGCTCATCAACCAAGAGTTACGCCATCCTGATTTTAAACAGATCAATACTCCGCGCCATACCATTACAGTTGATTTCCATCGTTTCAGGAAGCGATTGCTAAAACATTTACCATCAAATTACCTTCGTCATGCAGTTGGAGCGTCTAAGTAGGCAACATCCTGCCGGAACCAGTCATGGAACTGTCCTGTTTATTCATGGTGCTTGTATGGGTGCATGGGTTTGGGAAAATAATTTCTTCGAATATTTTTTTGCTAAGGGCTACGATGTTTGCGCCATAAGTTTGCGAAACCACTTCGGGAGTGAACATGATGGTAGGTTGAAATGGACCAGCATCATGGATTATGAGGAAGACTTAAAGCAAGCGATTGATCAGATTGAAGGCAGGGTTTTTTTAGTTGGTCATTCGATGGGAGGGTTTACCATTCAGCATCATTTTAAAAGGATGTCACCGAAGGTAGCCGGGGCTATATTGTTGTGTTCTGCGCCAAACCATGGCTTGTGGCGCTTCTTGTCCAAAGTAATAACGCAGTACCCATTGCATTTTATTCATTCATTATTTGCCATGAGTTGGCTCCCGATTATGAGCAATAGACAGCGTTTGAAAAACGTCATGTTCAGTGCGAATTTTCCAGATCAGCAGATGGATGGTATTGTTAATCGTTTGCAGGACGAATCTTTTCTTGCCTTTCTTCAAATGGCTTTCTTAAAACTTCCTGCAAAGAAAGTTCCTGCCATTCCGTTAATGATTATTGGCGGGGAGAAGGATTATTTGATATCTGAAAAAGATACCAGGCAAATGGCTGCATCATACCAGATTACACCCTTAATTGTGCCGCAAGGCACCCACTGTTTGATGCTTGAGCAAGGATGGGAACTTGTGGCAGAGCAGATCAATGCATTTTTCTCCCTTCAAAAAAATTCGCCTTAAACTGAGTTGCCTCTATCGTAAATACAGGTTTCTTGTTGTAGATATTCAGTGCAACAATGTCTTTGCACATCTCATCATTTTTGTCGAGAACGGTGATACTCAGATTAGAAAATGGCATCCATTTCATATTGGCGTCAACATCAACAAATGTTTTAAGCATTTCATCGTGAAGCATTGAATAGGTCATGAGATCCATTGATGGAATAGGAACTCCCCATCCATTGCTTCCGTTGATTTCAATTAATGTGGTTTGTCCAGATGCAGACATAACCTGTGTATGTAATTTCTTTTTACCAAACTCATGGGTAATGGGCAATACAATTTTTGGATATCCCCAGAGTTCTCTGCCGGCATCAACTGAGCGTTGCGTTGTAACTGGAATGTGAATGATGAACTGACCGATTTCTCTTTTCTCAAGTGGACTATACAAATCCAGCCAATTGGATAGCTTATGTTTTGTGTTTTCGGGAACAACCGGAATTGCAATGATGAGTTCGTTGTATGCCCCAAGGTCGGAATCTTTATATTGAATGAGTCCAACTGCGGTAAGCGGAGATCCCATGAAATGTAGAGCAGGCTTTAGTCCTGTGCCTTTGAGTTTTTCAATTACTGCTTCTTGATTTGATCTGTAGAGTGCGGCGATATAATGAACATCCCGAAATTGTATTGGAAATTTATAGACTGCTGGTTCTTGCATGATCTAGATTATCTCATTCTGTCTGCACTACTCAGTAGTTTTTCATCATGAAGAATTCCCCTGTATGCAAAAACCTGAAAGAGGATGATGAAAAAAGGCAGGATGGCGCTCAGTTGCCAATTTCCCTGAGCAACACCAAAGTCAATCTTGAACTGCTCCACCAATACATATTCAGCGACAATAATGCCTACTGCAATGAGGGCATTGACAATTATTAATTTTTTTTGGGTACTTCTTGATTTGAATAAAAAGATGTTGATGAAGGGTATAATAGTTGCAAGCGCGATGATGAACATCAGAACCAGGCTTTCTTGTATAGAGAACGCCTTTGGAAGATTGTCTGTGCCCGCCCCACCAAATACTGGGATAATCCAAATCAGCATAGCGCATATGGCGCTGAGCAAAAGCCAGAGTGATTGAATTCTTTGAATCATGTTATTCGTTATTATTTGAATCAAGCTGTGCCTACCGAATATACCGAACTTATCCCTATCCAAGTTCCGGATAGAGCGGGAACTGCTTCATAAATGCTTTTACATCTTCTTTTACTGAAGCAATAACTTTCTCGTCGTCAGCATTCATGAGAACCTTATCAATCATGTCAACGATTGTTCCCATGTGGCCCGCTGTTAATCCACGGGTTGTGATTGCAGGCACACCGATGCGGATGCCTGAAGTTACAAATGGACTTTTATCGTCGTATGGTACAGAGTTCTTGTTGAGTGTGATGTGAGCTCTATCAAGTGTTTCTTGTGCTTTTTTTCCAGTGATGTCTTTGTTTCTAAGGTCAATCAACATCAAGTGATTTTCGGTGCCACCGCTAATAAGGTGGTAGCCTTTTTTCACAAATGCTGCTGCCATAGTTTGTGCATTGTGTTGCACATCCTGCTGATATATTTTAAATGATGGGTCAAGAATTTCTCCGAAGGCTATTGCTTTTGCGGCGATGACGTGTTCTAGTGGACCACCTTGCATTCCGGGGAATACAGCCAGATCAAGCAACGCACTCATGGAGCGTATATTTCCTTTTGGATCTTTCAGTCCAAATGGGTTTTCGAAATCATTCCTCATCATAATTACACCACCGCGAGGTCCACGTAGTGTTTTATGTGTAGTTGAGGTAACGATATGGCAATGATCAAATGGATCGTTCAATACACCTGCAGCTATTAACCCTGCTGGATGTGCAATGTCTGCCAATAGCAATGCGCCAACCTCATCTGCAACTGATCTGATGCGTGCGTAATCCCAATCACGGCTATATGCCGAAGCACCGCAGATAATCATTTTTGGTTTTTCTTTTCTGGCAGTTTCTTCAAGTTGTTCGTAATTGATCAAACCCGTTTCTCTGTCAACGCCATAAAAGAATGACTGATATGTTTTCCCGCTGAAGTTAGCCGGACTACCATGTGTAAGGTGTCCGCCCATGCTCAGGTCAAGTCCGAGTATTTTATCTCCTGGCTTTAGGCATGCCAGAAAAACTGCTGTATTTGCTTGTGCTCCACTATGTGGCTGGACGTTGGCCCAAGATGCATTGAATACTTTTTTCAATCGATCAATTGCCAGCGTTTCAATCTCATCAATTACTTCACATCCGCCGTAATATCTTTTTCCTGGATAACCTTCTGCATATTTGTTGGTGGCAACAGAACCTGTTGCCTGCATTACTTGAATGGAGGTGAAGTTTTCAGAGGCAATCAATTCAATGCCTTCCCTTTGTCTTTTCAGTTCTTTATTGAGGAGGTCGAAAACCAGATTATCTTGTGCCATGGTAAGGAGTTTGCGCAAAATTAACCCTAATAACAGAAAGAAAAAATCTTCTCAATCACCAGTTTTACACACCCATGCGGATTTCTCCACTGCATGAGGCGTACTCCGTTGGGTCATTGCTGCTGATGAGCACAAGGCGGTCTTGGCAGAGGGTGTCAATAAGGCGTTTATACAGGTCGATTCCGGCTTGGTCGAGGTTGGTGCAGGGCTCATCAAGCAGCAGTATTTTAGTATCAGAGAAAAAGGCCTGAGCCAGCTTGATGCGCTGCTTCATACCACTGCTGAAGTACCTGATTTGCTTATTGGTAGCCTTTGTCAGTCCAATTTCTTCAAGAATCATGGAAGAGGTCCATCCAGGCTTAAATGGCTTGAAGCTTGAATGGTAGGTTAGGAATTCAAGTGCAGTCATCTCTTCAATAACTTCGAGATAGGGCGCGCAGATAGAGATATGTTTGAATCGGTCTTCCGGCTCAATGGGCAGGTTGCCTATATGATAGGAGATTGTTCCTTCATTGAGGTACATGGAGCCTGCAATGCATTGCAACAAGGTAGACTTCCCAGAACCGTTATGGCCAGTGATTGCCCAGTGTTTCCCTGAGTTGAGCTCAAGCTCAAGGCTTCTGAAGATCCATTCGCGGTTGTAGCGTTTTCCGGCTCTAGTCACCGAGATCTTCATCCATGGAGTTTTTGGTAAAGCGTTTGATAATGCCCCTTCCACTTTCACGAACGAACATTACAATTTCATCTCTTTCGTCTGTGACCGGAAATTCTTCTTCAATGAGTTGAATGGCCTGGGTAGTGTTCAGCCCTTTGTTGTAAATGGTGCGGTATATATTTAGGATCTCGTTGATTTTTTCAACGCTGAATCCTTTGCGTTTCAAACCTACTGAGTTGACCCCAGCGTAGGAGAGTGGCGTCCGTCCCGCCTTAATGTAGGGGGGCACATCTTTTTGAACCAAGGATCCACCTGCGATAAATGAGTGTTGTCCTATCTTAACAAATTGATGAACAGCACACATCCCGGCTAAGATGGCGTAATCACCCATGATCACATGGCCAGCGATTTGGGTATTGTTGCTCATGATACAATTGTCGCCGATGATGCAATCATGTGCAATATGGCTATAGGCCATGATCAGGCAGTTTTTGCCAACAATGGTTTTCCACCTGTCTTTTGTTCCACGGTGTACTGTAACAAACTCTCTGATGGTGGTGTTATCTCCAATCTCCACGTTGGTGCTCTCCCCTTCAAACTTAAGATCTTGTGGTGCGGCTGAAATAACAGCCCCAGGAAATATTCTACAATTTTTACCAATTCGTGCACCATCCATGATGGTAACGTTACTTCCAATCCACGTGCCTTCTCCGATCTCCACATTTTGATGGATTACAGAGAATGGATCAATTTTTACATTGGTTGCAATCTTTGCGTTGTGGTGGATATATGTATGCGGATGAATCATCTTTGGGGTTTAAAGTTATGGTTGGTCTCTTTTAACCAATTGGGCCATCAGCATGGACTCTGTTACAATTTTGTTTCCAACATAGATGGTTCCAATCATCTCACAAATTCCTCGACGAATTGGTCCTGCCAGTTCTAGCTTCATGATCAATGTATCGCCTGGCACCACTTTTTGTTTAAATTTACAGTTGTCAATTTTTACAAAGTAGGTATCATATTCTCCTGGAGGGAGTGAGTTGATGGCTAAGATACCCCCAGTTTGCGCTAAGGCCTCAATCTGTAAAACACCCGGCATTACAGGGTTTCCTGGAAAATGTCCTGCGAAAAAGGGTTCGTTAAAAGAAACGTTTTTGAGTCCAACGATATGCGTATCCGACAGTTCTATAATTTTATCTACCAACAAGAAAGGATGCCTATGGGGTAGTTTCTTTTTGATCTGCTCAATATTGTAAACAGGTGGTTGAGCCGGGTCATAGATTGGGATATCCTTGACGTGTTTATTTTTTCGGATGTATTGTTTGATGAGTTTGGCGAACTCAACATTTGATTGATGGCCGGGCCTGTTGGCAATAATATGTGCTTTGATGGGATAGCCTATGAGTGCGAGATCACCAACCACATCAAGTAGTTTATGTCGAGCTGGCTCATTGGGGAATCTAAGTTCAAGGTTGTTTAGGTATCCTTCACTTTTTACTTCTATTTTATCCTTTTTGAAAATTTTTGCCAAGCGGGCCATTTCTTCATCAGAAACCGGCTTGTCTACGACAACAATGGCGTTATTGATATCGCCACCCTTAATCAGGTTATTGGCCAACAAGGCTTCAAGTTCATGAAGAAAGCAAAATGTTCTGCATGGGGCAACCTCAAGTTTGAAGTCTGAAATGCTTTTAAGTCCTGCGTGTTGAGTGCCCAATACCAGGCTATTAAAATCAATTAGGGTAGTAATTTTATACTCTATTGCTGGCATCGCCACCATCTCTACCCTTTTTTCTTCGTGGTAATAAGAAATGTTGGTATCAATGGTGTACCAGTGTTTTGCTGCTGCTTGTTCTTCAATTCCAGCTTCTTCGATGATTTCAATAAAAGGCTGTGAGCTTCCATCGATGATTGGGATCTCGGGTCCATTGATATCAATTTGACAGTTATCAACTCCCATGCCTACGAGTGCAGCAAGCACATGTTCAACTGTGCTAACTTTTGCGCCATTGTCTTCCAGCGTAGTTCCTCTTGAAGTATCAGTAACCAAATCGCAATCTGCTTTTATCACAGGTTGTCCGGATAAGTCAATTCTTTTAAATTGTATTCCAAAGCCAGGGTTGGCAGGATTTAGGGTCATATCCACCAAAATGCCGGTGTGAAGTCCGGTGCCAGAAATACCAATGGAATGTTTGAGGGTATGTTGCTTGTCAGGGTTGAATTTGGCGTTCATGCATAAAATTGTATGCAAAGATATGCCATTTTCTATAGGTTGGCATTTTAGCGGAACTTTGTTAGTAAATCTTTGACAATCACTAAGATATGGATGCTTTTTCCTTAGCTAGCGCATCCAATAAGCGTTCTAGTTCGAGTATCCTCTTTTCCAGGTCTGGAAGTTTTCTGAACACGGCCTGGGATCTCATTGCGGCATTGTAGCTATAAGCCGGACTTCCTGTAATGGCGGTATTGGGCACTATGATTGATTTGCTTACACCACTTTGTGCATTAATTCGTGTTCCGTCAGCGATTGTAAGATGGCCTACCACGCCAACCTGCCCGCCGATTACTACCCTGCTGCCAATTTTTGTACTGCCACTAATTCCGCTTTGTGCGGCAATGACACTGTTTTCTCCAACCTCAACATTGTGTGCAATTTGAAGTAGGTTATCAAGTTTAGTGCCTTTTTTAATCAGTGTTGATCCCATTGTGGCACGGTCGATGCATGCGTTTGCGCCAATTTCAACCCAATCCTCCACCACAACATTGCCAAGTTGGGGTACTTTGCTATAGGTGCCGTCCTGCTGCGGGGCAAACCCAAATCCATCGCTCCCTATCACAGTACCTGCATGAACCGTGACGTCATTCCCCAGCATGCAGTCGTGATATATCTTTACCCCAGCATGAATTGTTGTTCGTTGGCCAACCTTTACATTTTCTCCAATAAAACTGTGTGGATGTATTTTTGCATGATCTGAAATCGTTGCATTCTCGCCCACATACACAAAGGCGCCAATATAAACGTCTTTGCCAATGCTGGCGGTTGGGTGTATGAAAACAGGTTCCTGTATTCCTACTAGCTTGGTGGCCTGCATTTTTTGGTAGTAATCCATCAATTGGGCGAAGGCTGAATAGGCATCTTTTACGCGTATAATAGTTCCTTTCACAGGACCTTTTAGTTCAAACCCTTCATTGATGATCATAACTCCAGCTTCAGTAGTATAGAGGAATTCCTCATATTTCGGATTTGACAGGAAGGCAAGATCTGATGAAGTAGCCTCCTCAATTTTTGCGAAGCTGCTAACGCTGGCGGAAGGGTTCCCTTCGATGTGGCCGTTGATGAGTGCGGATATTTGCTGGGCTGAAAACTGCATATTTTTTTGCTTTCAACAGTCCCTCCGGGGAAGGATTGTTGTGTGTGTGTTGATTCCGTTAGACGCACTAAACTACTTCTGGTAAAAACAAATGTAAAATTTTTTTACAGGATGGGATAGGTTTTGATGAATAAGGGGGGAGTCTACCTGAGAAATATCCCGCACCTTCCCATCTTTAAACAAAATATTGATGATCTCGTTATTTGGGTCGTAGAGGCTATTCTCTGCCTCTCCGGTAAACACAAGAAAAGAGGCATCTTCCTCAGAAATACCGAGTGTTGAAGAAGCCATATTTTTCTTTTCCTGTAATTCCTGAGCATCTATAGGGGCACTTTGAAGCCGCAGCTTCAGTAATTTTCTATTCAGCACAGCTGAACAAAGCAGAGAAAGAACCTTATCGCTGTGGGTTTTCCAATTTTTGATTTCGGAAATAACATCACTATCGTCTATTGAACAAAACATTTCAAGGTCATTGCGATTGAGCTGCTGAATATCGCGAAACAGCAGTTTGTCAAGCCTCTCGGTTTTTGTGATCTCAAGCTTGCCTTGTTGAAAAAGCCACCTTGCCCTCTCAAGAATTTTTACCAGCATCATTTCTGCACTCAGCACAGTTTTATGTTGGTATACCTGCCAGTACATCAATCTTCTAGATACAAGAAATTCTTCTATAGAATAGATGCCTTTTTCCTCAACCATCAACTGCCCATCATGTACCGTTAGCATTTTTAGTATTCTGTCGCACCCAATCATACCTTCCACCACGCCTGAAAAGAAACTGTCTCTCGTGAGGTAGTCCATTCTGTCAACATCCAACTGACCACTGACCAGTTGGTAAAGAAACTTTTTTGGGTAGTTATTTTGGAAGATCTTGATTGCCATGGTTAATTTGCCCGACATCTCTATGTTCAACTCCTCCATGATCATTAGAGACAATGTCTCATGCTCCAATTCCTTGACCAATAAAGATTCCAGTGCATGAGAAAAAGGCCCATGGCCAATATCGTGAAGCAGGATGGCAATTTTTGCAGCTTGTTCTTCCTCTTCAGTAAATTCAACTCCTTTTTGTTTTAGTTCATACAGGGCGTTGTGCATGAGGTGATAGGCTCCCAGTGCATGATGCAACCTGGAGTGAACTGCACCTGGATATACGAGATAAGACATGGCCATTTGACTAATTCTCCTTAACCTTTGAAACCATGGGTGAGATATGATTTCATAGATTAGCGGATCATTGATGGTAATGAATCCATGAACTGGATCATTGATAATCTTTCTGAATGCCATCTTCCTTGAATTGTTAAATTTGAATTGGAATGCAGCAAAGGTATGCAGCCGGAGATGGATTCACTAACTTTATTATTCACCCAAGCGGTGTTTTTTTCACTAAATCAACCTCAAATGGGCCAGGTAAATATTATGTGGGTAGATGATGAGATTGATATCTTGGAGGGCCACAAGATTTTCCTTGAGATGAAGGGCTACAAAGTGCTCACCTTTGCCAATGGGTATGATGCAGTGGAGCACCTTAGCAGTGAATCAACAGACCTTGTGTTGCTTGATGAGTCTATGCCTGGGATGAGCGGACTTGAAACACTGTCTCGCATAAAAGAAATTCACCCGCACTTGCCTATTGTACTGGTAACGAAAAATGAAACAGAGAGCTTGATGGAAGAGGCCATTGGATCTCAGATTGCAGACTATCTCATCAAGCCAGTGAATCCTAGTCAGGTCTTGCTATCATTAAAAAAAATATTGGATAACAAGAGGCTGGTTGCAGAAAAAACAACGTCAGATTACCATCAACAGTTCAGGTCGATGTTTGATCGTCTTGATGGAGAGCCTGACCACCGGACCTGGTCCAAAATGTATCGTCAATTGATTTTTTGGGAAATGGAGATGGAGAAAAGCGAAAGCGATGAGTTGGTTGAAGTGCATATGGCACAGAAACGGGAGGCCAATGCCGCTTTCTTCAAGTACATATCACGCCACTATGCATCATGGATGAACGCTGCAGACATTGATCCCCCATTACTCAGCCATACGCTATTCAAAAATAAAGTATTGCCTTATGTGAGTAAGGATCAGCCGCTTGTCTGGTTGGTGGTAGACAATCTCCGATTTGATCAGTGGAAAGCCATAGAGCCCTTGCTCAATGAGTTGTTTCGGATTCAAGAAGAGGATTGTTGTTATTCGATTCTTCCCACAGCAACACAGTATTGCAGGAATGCCATGTTTGCCGGAGAAACACCACTTGAAATCGAAAGGAAGTTTCCGGATAAGTGGAAAAAAGACGACGATGAGGAAGGAAAGAATCTTCACGAATCATTTTTTTTCGCAGAACAATTGAAGAAGCTTGGAAGAACCGATCTAACATTCAGTTATCAAAAAATTTCTTCTCATCTGGATGCGGTGAAGTTGGCTGATGCAGCGCATAATTTGCTGGATCATGATTTATCAATTGTGGTCTATAATTTTGTAGACATGATGAGCCATGCCCGTACCGAGATGGATGTATTAAAGGAGCTGGCTGCCGATGAAGCTGCGTATAGAAGCCTGACCAAAACATGGCTTACCCACTCTCCGCTGTATCAAGCCCTAAAAAAGATTGCACAAAAAAAATGTAGCGTTGTGTTGTGTACCGACCATGGAAGTATTCAAGTTAAGAATCCAGTAAAGGTTACGGCGGATAAGCAGACGACCAACAACCTTCGTTATAAAAACGGGAAGAACCTTGATTATGATCCACGCGAAGTTCTGGCTTATCGAGATCCCCATATTGTGGCACTTCCCAAGAGTTCCATAACTTCTTCGTTCATATTCGCAAAAGAACAGGATTATTTGTGCTACCCAAACAGCTTCAATCACTTTGCAGCCATGTATAAAAACACGTTTCAACATGGGGGGGTCTCTATGGAGGAAATGATGGTGCCTGTAGTAAGGATGTCTAGCAGAGTAAATGAAAAATGATTATACACAGTTTAGGCGTAAAATGTTCACAACTATTGGACCGATGGTGATCAGGCCTTTTTGGCTTTCAGTAAATTTGCACAAACACGATTAATGAAAATCCGATTTACCCCATCAACACTTGAAAAAGTAGAGCGCGTGATTTCTGAGGCTGGATATATTATGCGGTATGAGCGGGGAACTTTTCAAAGTGGGTATTGTATACTGGAAGCAAAAAAAGTGGTCGTCTTGAATAAGTTCCTTCAAACTGAAGGAAGAATAAATACAT
>JBILBU010000081.1:0-4149 GCA_044353505.1 Chitinophagaceae bacterium
AAATAGCAACATTACTAATAAGAATACATAATATATATAAGATCGATTTTTTCATTCCGATTTAATTTTAAATAATAAGATAGACCTATACGCAAGTGACCCTAGTAATGCATAATTGCACTAAGGACATTGGTTAGGGAATAAGATAAAAGATAAAACTAAGCCCCTGGAGGATGGAAGATTGCCCCTAAATAATTAGACGAAAAGTCATCATTATAGGTGTAAAAAGAAGTTATATCATTGGTTGAGATAACATTAAGAGAAGGAAAAAAAGATTTTGAAGACAACACTACTTCAGTTTGATTGAATTTAGGCACAGGTGCATTTATTCCATTATCACCTTCTTGCTTTTTCATTTTTTTCAGCATTTGACACTTGCCATTACAATGAAGCATGGGTTTTGCCTTGTTTACACAGGCTTTTTTATATGCCTCTAGATTCACCATATAATCAGCCATAGCTATAGACCTTGAAAAGGTTTGCGCCATCAATGCAGAAAGTAATAATATGACAAAAGTGTATTTCAAATCGAAGCAAAGGTAAATAGAATTTTGTTAATTTATAAAACACATGATATTAATCATTCAAAATATACAATTCTAAAGTGGTTATTGCTTTTCTTATATTTGATTTTTGATTCAAAACAGCTATAATATTAGCTGCAAGTTTTTTCCAAAATTTGCTACTTTGGAGTCTATAAACTGTTATTTTCCAAAATAATAATGGTTTTTTATTTTTTAAAGTTCTTAAGCTTGGAATCCAAAATTACCCTGACATCTTCAGCAAATTCTTCCAAACTCGCTCCTATGTTGGCTACAAATCTTATCTTCTAAAATAATAATGTTTTAGAAAATAATTAAAACCCCGATCCACTTGGATCGGGGTTTTTGCTTCTATAAATTACAGAGTACCCAGCTTACTCTTCAAGCTATCATATAGCTCATTATGCTTTTTAGGATTGCTAATTTTTATTTTTTCTAAGTTCAACAGCTTCCATTTGATTGAGGGATATGCTTCAAAATTATAGATTGACCAATCAGGGGCCACGTCCTTAAAAGCGAGTATAAATGATTTATCTTCCTCTGTGATTGATTCTTGCACTGTTTTAACCATTTTCTCTCTTATAAATTCATAGTCTTCATAAGTAAACACCTCCTCCGACATGCCAGCAAATTGATTTGCCATTGCCAATCGCTGATCTTTCATTTTTGGGAATAATAAATCCTGTATAGAACGATCAGCGCTAAGCAATCTAAACAGGTAACCTTCTTTTATCTCTTTATTAAATCCTTCCTTTTGTAAAAGTTGTTTTACATCGAAAATATCACGGGGATGTTGCCTATCCATAGCAGCGCATACTTTTCCCCCATATAGTTGTCCATTAGGTACAACATTTATAGAACAGAAGGCATCAAACTTTTTTTGCGCTTTTTCACAAAGTGTTTTTTCAGTAACAGACCCAAGTATACCTCTTACAATTTGGCTTACTTCAATTTTAATTATTGCATCATTATGTGATACCAACAATTTATGCATTTCTAATTTATGTTCTATCCTACTACCATTCAAATGCTTTTCAATACCCGTCTTGATTTTTATTAACGCTTCAGAAATATTATTAAAAGATGTTTCTCTATCCTCTATAGGAATATAAGTAAGGTCAATATCCACAGAAAGTCTTGGCATATCACGATCAAACAAATTAATAGCGGTACCTCCATGCAACGCGAACCTTTGTTCGACAGCAATTTCAGGAATCAATCTAATTAATAAGGCTACTTGTTTATGATAATTACTATTGCTCATTGTTTACAAGTGTTCTAGGTAGCGTTATTTGATATTTTGAAACATATACACCCTCTTTCACAAGGCTTCTTTTCCCTTTTCCCAAATCCACTTTAGAAAGATTTAAATGTCTGTACCAACTATGATTAAACTTTTCTGCCATAAATACAAACAACCTTTTTACTTTTATAGATGTACACGTTTCTAAAAGCTCTTGCACCAGTGTGGGACGAAGGTCATTCAGATTTTCCATTAGTTCAAAGCATTCCACTAGATCAAATTTTTCAGGAGTTAAATATAAGCACTCCATGATGGCCCTTGCTGGGGATGCTACTTTTATGGAAAATCCAGTAAAGGAGAATTCAGTCAATCCCAATTCCTTTGGTAAAAAGGAACTTGCTTTATAATTTATTGTATGAGCCCATTTATGTTTTTTAAACCATGTAGGTAGCTTTTCTTTTTCACCACCAAATAACCAAATTTGAACAGTATTTAATTCTATATAATGGGATTTGCCTTGAAGTGCAAGTGCAGTTCTTCCCCCTGGATGTACTGAAAGTCCGGATTGATGTTGTAAAGCAAAAATCCCCCCCTCATATCCCGGTTGGTTGTTGCCACGATACATGGCGCCATTTTCCAACGCTTTTAACCAGCCACTGTTTCGATAATATTTTTGTAAGTCAAGGCTGTACCCTTCATTTAATAACCATGAAGATTGCAGTACAACACCCTGAGGTATTTTTGCCAGCAATTGGTTTATTTTTGTAATTCTTTCAGTATTCACACTACTATTTTTACAATAAATATAAACTAAAATACCGGATTAAATAAAAAAATTAAGAATAGCGTAGTATTACTACCGAAATATGTAAATATATAAACTATATTATACTTCTGCTTGAAATATGCGTTATAAATGTCCCTGTTTGGGTATTAATTTAGAGGGTAACGATTGTGCATTTATAAGGATTATTGCTGGGCATATTTAGCGGTTTTTAATGCGCATATTTTAGAACGATTCTTGTGTGCGGATACTAATTGAATTTAATTATTGGGCAATAACAAATACAAAATGCTTTACATCCAGAGATTTATATCTTAAATAATTTAATTCAAAATATCATAATTTGACTTATGTACATTTTATGTAAGTCAAATTTCTCCATTTTTGAATTTAGAGGATGTAATCCTAGAAAACTTCATTTGTAAATAAGTAATTGAGTTAAATCCTCAAACAGCCAATTCGAAATCAACCCCTTTTGGGCTACCAATCCCTGGCAAATGCCGGGGATTTATTTTTCAGAAATATTTTTTACTTCCCGAGTGAGGCCAATGAAATTACATTTATACCATCTGGACGTCGATAGCTCATACCTGTTCCTGTAATTATATTCAGTGATTTTGGAGATTCCATTTTGTTAGTGTCAATATTGGATGAGAATTTTTTTAGATTCTCTGCAGCATCGTCAATGAATCCTACTCCAAGTTTTATTTCAAAGGCTGCATAATCTCCATTGCGCTTCTGAACGATTGCATCAATTTCATAACCATAGGAATCGTTGTAGTGATAAACTGTAGCATCATTTGTTTTGGCATATACATTCAATTCATGTATAGCCAATGACTCAAAAAGAAAACCTGTGTAGTTTATGTCTTTCATCAATGATTCCTTTTCCAAACCCAAAACTGCAACAGCTAGCGAAGGATCGCATAGGTGCCTTTTCGGTGATTTACGTAAAGATGCAGATGATCGAACATGAGGATTGAACGCAGGTTGCTCGTAAAGAATCATTAATTTGGAAAGTGCATCTAAATAATCTGAAAGTGTGTTTCTTGATAATTCATTGTTTTCATTGATTTTAACATCCTTCTCTAAGGTTTTATTATCAACTAAAGTTGCTACATTTCTCGAAAGAGATCGCAATAAACTGCGTACTTTATATGGGTTTCGCTTCACTCCTGACAAATGGCTCATATCTACCTCACAAAGGAGATCGATATAGCCCCTATTCATCTTTAAAGCATTTTGTATACTCTCATTGATCAATGTAGGCCAACCACCTATGCAAATTCTTTCTATGATAAACTCTAATGAAATTGCAGGTTCATAAAAATCATTTAATTCACCAAGTAGCAAATCCGATAGTTTTACAGTACCACTTGAGTACCCCAATTCTTGCCAAGTCATTGTATCCATTTGTACGACTGTAAATCTACCGGCACCACTATGGAGTTTAACATTTTCAGGCGGATTGGCGGATCCTGTTAGGATAAACATACCTTTTAACTTACGCTGATCGACTTCATGCCTAACGTAATTCCATATTTCTGGCTGTTCTTGCCATTCATCTATCAATCGTGGAT
>JBILBU010000100.1:0-39547 GCA_044353505.1 Chitinophagaceae bacterium
TCATGAATCGCTCAATAATTTGACCCCGAATGAATGGAAAATGAAACAATTAAAACCCGAATTATCAACTTTTAAATTGTAGGAGAAACGGGGTACTTACACTCTGGTCTGAAATTTGGGGAGTGTTATGCACTTACAGGACTGTTGAAAACAGGATCGGACAGATAAGAAGGTTTTTCCCTAAAAAGACTGACCTTAGTATTGTAACAGAAAATCAAGTGAAACGTGTTGAACGATTATTAAAAAACAGACCGGTAAGAAAATTTAATTATAAAACCCCTAACCAAGTGCTACTTGAAAAAATTGCACTTATTACTTGAACTTAGAAATTAAGGAAAATTAACTTCTAGCAATTCTAAATCCAATTGTATTTAAATAATTATCATCTTCCATGAAGAAATTTCGAACTGCACTTCTGCATTTACATGCATCTGAATTCCAGCTACCACCTCTAACAACTCGCCCTTCTCCATTTGAAGGCCCAACAGGATTTGATTGAGCTGAAGTGGGGTAAGCAGCATGCCAATCGTTACACCACTCCCATACATTCCCATGCATTTCATATAAACCCCACAAATTTGGTGGCAAGCTACCTACGGGTAAAGTTTTACCATAAGGTTTTTCTTTAGGGCCACCATTATATGGAACGTCTGCATCAAAATTTGCCTGATTTATCGTTATATTATTTCCAGTATTAAAAGGTGTAATTGTACTTGCTCTACAAGCATACTCCCATTCAGATTCTGTTGGCAGTCTACACCTAAGCCATATTGCAAAATTATTCGCATCATTCCAGCTAACATTGATGACAGGTCGTTTTCCTCTGCCCCAGCCATTATCATCTGGTGTATCAAAACCCATTACTTGACAAAATATATCGTATTGATCAAAAGTTACAGCATACTTACTAAGCTGAAACTCACTTATTGTAACCATATGCTTTGATTCATTTAAAGTGGCTGGAGGTTCGTCAGTCGGAGGTATCGGATATCTTTCCCATCCCCCGACCCATCCTCTTTCCGGTTCATTAGATGGACTGCCCATCGCAAAAATTCCATTTGGGATATTTACCCATTCAATTTTAACATCTGAAATTTGCATGCATTAATATTTTTTGATTAATAATATTTTTACAAATATTAAACTTATAACATATCTTTTATTATTTGTCTTAATTCTTTTATTTCTGTCATACTACTTGCGCCCCCTGATAGTTGTTTAAATAAAACAATCGTTATATCATTTTTGCTGTATACTCCATAAATATTTGATTTCAACTTTAAACCTAATTTATGTATTTTATATTTTTCAAGGTTTAATTCATCATATAATATTTCAGAGACTTTACTATTTAAGGAGATGATAAGTTTGTAATTATCATTTAATATTTGAGTCTTAAATCGATTGATTGAAAAATCAAAATAGTTATTACTAGGCGAAAAATACTTTAAAGATTTTAATGCTTTTAAAACTATGTTTTGATTCGTGCTTCTCAAGGAAAATAAATCATAATAATTAAACTTGTTTTTTAATTCTAAGTATTGAAGTAATTGACTATTAATTAATTTGAAATACCTATATTGATCGCGCTCATTATACATTAATCTATTTTGAAATTCCACCAAATGCTTAACTATAGATAATTGATTCTTCGAATATTTAAATGAAGTCCAAGAAAAATATTCTATTAAATTATATTGTATGATTTTATCCCATTCATTTTCTGTCATTGATGGGTTTATACCAACAAATAAAATATTACCTTGTACACTATTTTTATCAGGATAAAACATAGGTACTAAATCCATATAGTGCTTTGCAAAACTTTTATTTTGCTTAATTAAGAATTTTATCTCACGATCAATATCAGCTTGAAATAATTCAGTACATTTTATTATGTCTTTATTTATCTTATTCATTTATTCAAATTACAAATATTATAGCTGGTACACGATCTAAAAAAATTGGCTATGTTTAGAATTACCCGATAGGATTTAATAATATGTAAAGCACAGAATATGAATTATTTAAATTGAGCATTGGTAAAATCCTAGATATATAATTTTATTTCTTTAAGTCACCACGAATTAAATTATTGATTAAAATAAATTGCTACGAATAAATTATGATTTACCGATTTTGATATCAGAGCTCTTTTTACACTGTGGACATGAAAAGGATCCATGACTTGACGTTCCAGTACCCGACATTGAAAAACCACACTTTTGATATATTTCCACATGGCCACAGTAATTACATTTTTTTTGATATTGCCCTTGAGACCCATTCCATGAAACGATAATACATCCTGATTGTGCGAAAACCATAAATTTAGATTTTAAAATTAGCAAGTACTTAAAATTTGTCCGTTAGAATATTTCACCCAGACTGTTTTCATACAGCCAGGCGAATGTTGAAAACCTTGTTCTCCGGAACCAGTTTTAATGGTCCAATTAATAGTAAATGTTTTTCCACAATGAGGACATGAGATTTGTTTTTTCTCTGACATAAAGTTTAATTTTAAAAAATGTTACAATAATTCAGGATAGGTTTCGATAAAACTTTTTTAATAACTCTGGACTTGCTCCAGTTTGTTTACCTTGTTTATGTTTTTTTATAATTTTTTCTGCTAATCGCCGATTAGCTTGATCCACTTGTCTTTGAATACTAGGACCACTATGGTCAATCATTTTATGATTTTTTTCTTACTGTTCTACTAATTCGTCCGAAAGTCTTTGCTCTTCTTCCATTTCTTCTTTTGGCATACTCCTTAAACAATCGGCTGTGTCAATTATAAGATATTCTAAGTTCAAGTAATAAGTGCAATTTTTAGAACCAAATGACAAAAAGCTTTTGTGGTCATTCTGACATTTGACCGAACAGTAATAAATAATTTTTTATAAATTATTTGTCATTGTGTTAATATTTCAATGTAACAGAAGTTACAAAAGAATTGGGGCCTCATCAGTAAAACCACACAGATTTATGCGAAGATTACTGAAAGTAGGTTGTGTAGCGACTTTAGAATTACTGAAACAAAAGTTGAATAAATATTTAAATCACTTACTATAATTTTCATTTATCTCAATCCACATTTTTGTTATATTACTAAATCCAAAATATGAAGATATTTTTTCTAAATTAACGGGCAATATTGCGACTCCTCTGCTTCTCAAAAAACTAATTGATGTCAAAACATCTGACTTAGTATACTGTTCGTAATTATTGATAATATTCTGTAGAAACTCTGTAGTGCTATCTTCGTTCAAAACGACCAAATTATTAATCTCTTTTGCACCCGTTAGATTATTTCCTTTTTTATTTAAATTGATTAACTCTTTAAGTAGATTGTTAGTTTCAGTTTGAATAGTAATTCTTTGATTGATCTTATAGTACCAACACAAAATCTCCCTACAAATTAAGAAAAAAACTACAAACCCAATAATAACTAATAAAACTGTTGATGTAATTCCTCCATCAGATGACTGCAAAAG
Organism: Chitinophagaceae bacterium; assembly: GCA_044353505.1. Classification (GTDB taxonomy): domain Bacteria; phylum Bacteroidota; class Bacteroidia; order Chitinophagales; family Chitinophagaceae; genus Pollutibacter. The sequence goes on from JBILBU010000100.1 coordinate 3,495, forward strand.
ATACAATAGCATAATAGATGTTTTAAGTGTTAAAAAAAGAAAAGATCATATATGTTAAAAGGAAAATTATTCCAATCAATAAAAGCAATAGTTTATATATTCTTTTAAATGTTATCTTATCATTGGATTTTTTTATCCAGATAAAAATTGAAAAGGCAAAGAGAAAGATTAAAAACAGAGCCATTATGAAGAGTTAGAAATTTAAAATCAAATTGGCTTTATTGTATAAAATAACTCGTTAAATTTGGTGGCAATCATATTTGGTGACTTAAAGGTCAATTAAATGTAGGAAAATACTTTTAGATAATTTACTCTTATGTACTAATATTTTGATGGGGGCAAAACGTTTTACACATATAAAAGTTCTGGATGTGTATTATAATACTCCCCATTTTCTAGAACAAAAGATCAGGTTGTTAAGTTAAGGTTTTGGGTTAAGAATACTTTCATTATGCTGCTTTTAAATGCATTCTTCATATCGTTCATTGAGTGTTTGCTTCTATAAAATAGAGGTCTAAATTAACAAAAACTGTTCACTACAACCTCTTGTCTGAATGGAAAATCCACGCAAATTGATTCCCTAATACCGGCGTAAACTGACCCCCTTTAACCGGCTCAAATTGACCCCCTAAATATTGGCAATAGAATTAGTTGTTTTAGTAGCAAAAAAGGAATAGGTCTTCATAACACTCCCCAAATTTCAGACCAGAGGGTTAGTTAATAATTTTTTATTAATTTATACCTCAATTATGAAAAAGCAAACCCGCAGAAAATTCAGTCCTGCCTTCAAGGCTAAGGTGGCACTAGAAGCCGTAAAGAGTCAGCAAACGCTTACTGAGCTATCTAAAAAGTTCGAATTAAACCCAGTTGTAATCTCCAAATGGAAAGCAGCCTTTTTAGAGAACCTCTCAGCTACTTTCGAGAAATCTGAACAGACGGACACCCAGGAATTAGATTCCAGGGATTTGTATGCAACCATCGGCCAATTAAAGGTCGAGAATGAGTTTTTAAAAAAAAGTTGCAAGAAGTTGGGCATCGAGATTTAAGGGCTCAGCTGGTTCAACCGCGTACTTCAAAGATTTCTATCCGCAAACAATGTGAACTTTTATCTGTCAATCGAAGCCGTGTTTATTATAAACCTGTGGCTGAGAAGCCAGAAAATATCGAGATGATGAACATCATGGACCGACACTTGACCAAACATCCTACTGAAGGGGGGTAGTATCAATGGTGTATCTGTTGATGAGTATGGGCTTTATAGTAGGCCCAAAGCGAATCCGTCGCTTGTTCAGAATCATGGGGAGGAATACGATTTACAGGCGCAAGAACCTCACCAAATCTGGAATGAAGGAGTTCATCAAGCCCTATCTGCTCAGAAATCTGAATATTACCCATGCCAACTAGGTTTGGTGTACCGATATCACCTATATACCAATGAGAAAGGGCTTTATGTATATGACAGCAATCATTGATGTGTACAGCCGCAAGATTGTTGGATGGGGCATCAGCAACACGATGAGTGCGCAGTGGTGCAGAAATGTGCTGGAGGATGCAATTGCTATACATGGCAAGCCAGAGATTGTAAACAGTGATCAAGGAAGCCAGTATACCAGTGCAATATGGACCCAATACCTGGAAGAGCAAGGTATCCAGATATCGATGGATGGCAAAGGCAGGGCGTTGGATAATGTTTGGATCGAGCGGTTCTGGAAGTCACTGAAATACGATTATATCTATCTTAATCCCGTCGATGATGGTTTTGAACTCTATGGTGGAGTTCAAAACCACATCGACTATTACCATCAGAAAACGCATCATACCAATGAGCAAACACCCAATAAACGATATGAAGAATCCATTAAAAAAGCAGCATAATGAAAGTATTCTTAATCCAAAATCTTAACTTAACAATCTGATCTTTTGGTCTCGAAAATGGGGAGTATTATAATAGACAATCATCCAGTACTTGACTACAAATGGTATTGTGGAGGTCGAGAAATTGTTTGAACCACCATTTACTGAGATATCAAATAATGGATTATTGGGGGTGTTTAATCAAACGCAAGCAGGCTAAGTAGTAGAACTTATCAAAACAGTTAATATTAGAGCAGAAGCTGTATAGATTTATTTAGTTAAGTATTAGATTATTTATATTCTTTAAGACTTTCCCACCAATATAGAATATATTGATTTCAATGTTTAAGCTTAGTAATAGCTTAAAGTGCGGTTCCCATTTATTAAATTCATTCATGTCTATTGTATCGGTAATCAAAGTGATTTCTTGATTTATATTCAAACAATCAATTAGTGCTTGCTGGAATAGTAATGGAAGCATTTTACTCAAGGGGATTATTTGGTCAGGATTAAACTTCGTAAAACTGGGAGACTTTGACAAGCTAATAAAAACAGCTTCATTATGGCAAGTTCCACCTTTAATTCCAGGCAGAATATTTATATAATCTTGAGACAATCTTTCATTTCCTAATAACTCAAGAATTGTATGACACGCTTCTTTTTTATGAACCATATCAAATTTTCCATTAAGAACATTAAAAATCATTTCTACATTAATACTCATGGTAAGATATTTTTATAAATATAAATTTATTAAACTAAAGTGCAATAAAACCTATCTAAGTTCAAGTAATAAGTTCAATTTTTTCAAGTAGCACTTGATTAGGGGTTTTATAATTAAATTTTCTTACTGGTCTGTTGTTTAATAATCTTTCTATAATACGCACGATTTGAAGGTTTATCACTTACGGCTTTTCAATCTTAATATATTCCCAACTGAAATTTTTGTAAGATTTATTTTGAATTCTTTTCAATTGGGTTTTTTATTTCTCGTCAATTATTCTATTGTAAATAGGCATAAGTTGAAAAATTCCTTTCTCCAATGGGGGCACTTGAATTGTAATGTAACTTGAAAACCCATTGATATAAATCTCCTCTGCATCCCAAATTGATTTGAATTCTATTTTGTTTATGCCAGTTGGCGTATAAATTGATGCACTTTCTATAAAGCCGCATTCTGATTGAATACCACTTCCTATAAACCCTTTAGTGTTAGCCATTAATAGAAGTGAATCATAATTATAGTCAGAATGCAAAACTCTGATGTCAACATTCGGGTTATTTTCACCTTCTTTAAATAAAGTAACATTTTCCCAATTCGATGAGTGATTTTTAATTTCAAGGACGAACCCGTTTATCATATTATTCATTTAAGCATTTGGATTAGAACTTATAACTTCTTTTGCTAACTTTTTTGTTGCTTGATAATTAGCTGAAGTTATTTCAAAATAATTTCCATCCTTTTCGATTCGAAAATTATGTCTTGCTACAAACATACCTGCGTCATCATTAGATATTCCATCAGGCACAACTGCCTGTAGGAATACATTATCTCCATCTTCAAAATATATAACATTTAAGCACCTACTGCTACCCCAGGTTAAATAATTTATAATTTGGGTATCTAGAGCAGCTCTAAATTCATTTACTGTTTTTAATTGTTCATTTGTCATATCATTAAGAATTTATAGTTGTAATTATTAATAATTAAATACGTAAATCTTATATTTTCTCAAGCGAATTTATAAAGACATTCTAGAACAACGGCTCTGTATCATCCCAAACCTTTTTAAATACTTCATGAAAGTCGCGAATGAAAACAAAGTGTTCTCCTTGATGATCAGCATCTGCAATGGTTTGTTCTGGTTGCTTATGAATTGATATCAGAAAATACAATTTAAGGTTATCATATATCCAACTACTTTTAGGAACATTGTTATAGAAATCTTCAAGCGCTAACTCGCAACGCGCATCATTAATGATATAATCAATTCGGTCTTTCATGGAAAATTAATAGATGCTTACTTTCTGTTTTTAACCCTTGTATTATAATAGTATCTCGACTTGCCCTGCTTCTTCACAGCATTCTTATCTGTGCTAACGGATTTTCTTACATAGCCTTTTCTTAGTTTACCAGTTCTGGTAACAGTCGGTTTTACATACACTGATCCGCTTTTTCTTTCCTTGATGGGTGCGATATCACAGCCAGAAAAGAATAAGGTTAACATGAATAATATGATGATTGCGCGAATCAATTTGCACATACTAATTTATCAGTCGTTTGATATGTTATCAACTCTTGCTCAACAAAAAGATACTTGACTTGCTGTTCACACCAGACTTTTGCAGCCTCCATTGATTCGGCTTCAATAATAGGTCCAACAAATTTTGCCATCTTTCCTTCTTTGTTATCCAAGGCAACAATTGATGTAAGATACTTTTTCATTTTTATTTCTTTTCATCAAAAGTATTTTGCCACTCCTCATTCTATCTGCGGATTGAATTTATTTCAGTCCTCCTATAGATGGAGGGCTTCCACTTTAAGTTTGTAATATAAGAAGCTAATCAATGAAAAGGAGCCTGATAAACAGCGGCTGAGTTTCCGTTAAACGATTCAACCCTAGCCGTTGCTAACCTAGATACCAACCTATACCCAGTACACAGCCCTGCTGTGTCTGGGCAGGCTCTGATCATAAAACTATTGTTATGAAAATATTCAATCTGCCTATCGCCTCTATTGTGCATCGCGAAACAATGTTTGAAGACGACTTTGACAATGATATCGCTGGATGGGAAAAAATTCAGGATGAAGACGAACAGAGCTTCATCTCAAAGGGTCATTATTATATGGAGAACAAAACGGATTCCAGGTGGATGTTTTACCATAAGGAGTTGCCGCGTCAGCTACCTAAAAACTATATCATCAATGCTGAGCTGGAACTGCTTGAGCATAAGGGGTATGGACAGTTTGGATTGGTATGGGGATTTAGCAAGCCGCATCATATCCTCAATAGGTTTGTTGTTTCCGCGGAAACCGAAAGGTTTACGGTCATGCGTTTTGAGAAAGACCATAGCCGTTCATTTCACCGGTTTAGCGGGTCTTTTGAAAAAGAATACATGAGTGGGAGTAAACAGTTTGTTTCGATTATGCTGCTGCAGGACTATTACTATTTTTTCTTGCATCATTACCAGCGGCCTGTTTATATCTGTCATAAGTCTCACATGCAATCAGAGGGCAACCGTTTTGGATTTTATGTAGAGCCCGGGATTATGATTCGCGCAGGCAATATCAAGGTGCAAAAAATTGTGGTTGATCCTAATTATGATATGCAGGCTTGGATGCCTATAGGTAGTGAGCTGATCAATGGACTATGATTTGATCTTATAATTCTTTGCCATCTGCGCTACCATGTCAGCAATTGTTTTGCTAACCTGGGTGGGTTTGGTGATTATGCACCAGGGGCCCATGGCTAAGATACCAAGACAAAACTCCTCGTTTACCAGCACATTCAAGCTAATGTCAATACTTCCATCGTTTTCCTTAATCAGTTTTTGCGAACTGTGGATAGGCTCCAAGAGCACCAATTTACTGATGGGCTCTTTGATGGTCAGTTCAACATGAACGGGTTTTGATGAAGCGCCTTTCATGATGCCTGTTGCATGTTGAAAGAATGTTTCTGCCTGGAAGTCAGCGTTCTTCTTGGTGACATTGCTGATGACCTCCAGTTCAGCGATACGGTCCAGTGCAAAAGTTATATAATCCTTTCGGCCTTCTTCCCAGCCAATCACATACCATCTGTTGCGGTGCTCTTTCAGCAGGTAAGGAACGAGTTGGTAGGGAGCAATCTTCTTCTTGTAAATGTTGTTGTAGTTAAACTTTATTGCATATTTATTTCTGATGGCATCATAGATGAGGTGTATCCATTCCTGCCCATTAGAAGCAGTTGATTTTTCAAAATATACAAATTGGTTGATGATTTTTTCTTCAGCATCAATGCCTAAAGAGAATCTGGTGTTGATGCGTTCTATAGCGTTTTTAAAATCTGCAAAGATGGGAACGTCCTTGTATTGGTGAAGCAGTTGTGCTGAAAATTGAAGCGCATTCCATTCTTCATCCTGAAGGTTAAGTTCTGAGATAGAAAAGCCCACTTCCGTATATACATAGCCCTTATTTTGTTTTGAATAGGCAATGGGCGCATTGAATCCAATAGGGTGGTCTTTTTTCATTGCTGCAATATCTTTCTCTATGGTAGAGCAGGACACATCGGTGTTTAATAGATTTGAGCAGCGATCTGCCAGATATTCCAGTGTAGGGTATTTGTGCCGTTTGTCGTTAATGCATTGATCGATGATGCGGTATCGGATGGCAGCAGATTTATTTTTGGGCATAGGTTAGCGGTATATAATTCAAGATATAAAAAAGCAATTAAACTAGCTTGATTTGAACTACTGAAGTTGCTTTTCTTTTCGTCCGTAGATTAGTGTTACCAGCAATAGGTCTGCCCCCACAGAACCAAACTGACCGTATACATTAATCACTTGGTTTTCTCTTCCGGGGTAGAAAGGTCCATTTTCCCTTGAAAACTCAATTGTATATTTTTGGAGGATGGGTTGAACTTTTTGGCTTTTTAGGCTTTCCAGGTGTGGTTTCAGGTGTTCCCATTGCTGTTCATCACATTCTTTGATCATCTTGATGATTGGATTAATGCTGTTCCATTCAGGCAGGCCGTAAAGGTCTTTTTCCTTATCTGATTCCATGATGCGTTCAGCAATATATTCAGAAGCTGAATAGTGCAGATTAAATTCATAGCCTTGTTCAGTGGCCTCGCTGATGAGGGCTACCATTTCGCCAAATCTTGAGGTATCCATTTGGGTTCCCTCGTTATGCTTAATGGCTTGAAGCCATGCATTGTTAAGCTCCTGGCAAAACTTTTCTTGTAGGTGTTGCAATAAGTTTGTCATGCACACAAGATAGATGGGCAGTCCGCCCTCTATTGGAGGACATATTATCTATTTTACGTCAGTAAATAGCCTCTAGGCTCCCAAATGGGGGTCAGGGGGGAGGCTGTTAATGCAAGCAGTTGGCTCTGTACACAATCTCTTAAATTTCTGCAATAATTGCTTTTCTTTTCAGGGCATATTCAGCTTCGGAAATCAGTCCTTCAGTGAATAGATCACTCAGCGTCTTCATTCTTTGCGAAATATCTTTTGTCGGTTCTGAATTAGCCAGCCTGTATGACTCAATTTGTTCAGGCGTCAACACTTCGATTTCGAAATTTACATAATCGTCATAGTTGATTCTGCAGCAGGCAATTTTACCATCTACAGTAATATCCCAGCCTGTATTTGACCCCCAGCAGAGGACCTGATTGGCTACCCATTGTACATTGCCATATCGTGGTTTATATTTCATGTGCATATGCATATCTCGCTGGGTCTGTTTTAAATGTATGCCATAAGTCATCTCTAGAAATCCTGATTGCAGTTTGCCAAAAGGGAGCATTTGTTGAATTAATACAGGAGTAAGTATGTCAACGATTCTTGCCCGTTCTAAGGCTTCTTTATCGGCAATAGCTTTCTCTTTGATGAAGCTTTCTTGTTCGGGTTTACCAAGGAGCACTACGTCAAAGAATGTATATTCTACAAAATTGTTCCTATAGCATACAACACATGCATCCTCTGTGATGTCCCATCTGTTGGGAAATTCATCTTTTAAGTTGCCGCCCCAACCTAATTCATTATTTACCAACCAATCTTTGTTAGACTGTCTATTCCTTTCGTCAAATCTACTTTTACCTCGTTGGACTAATTTAAATCCATATTCGCATTCAAGCCTTTTGGTTGTGATGTCATTAAAGGAGATGTCTCCATGCGTAAAGAGTTCTATTAATTCATTCGTATTCATAGGTTTTATTTAATGGGTTTATATTTAAATTTTCATAATGTAATTAAGAGATAATATTTACGGTAGACAGCTTCACTCATGTCGCGAGTTATTGATAAAATAGATTCAGACATTGTGCTGGTTTTTTTGAAAATTGTGAAAAGACTGTTTCATGCATAGCGCATTGACGCGATAAACTTACAATACCACAGCGCAAGCTATTTGAGGTCTCGATACTATTTTTTGACCTATTCGGCTACCAATAAATCGTATATTGAACATATTTATTACACCAATGGCCTACCTATCCAAATCACGGTTTAAGCAAGCACTGAGTTGTCCCACGAAATTATACTACGGCACAAAGGGCAATAACTACGCCGATAACAATGCTGATGATCCTTTCATGATGGCATTGGCAGAAGGGGGCTATCAAGTAGGGGAGTTGGCAAAGTTTTTAGTCAGCCGTGACCCCGTTGGTGAAGCTATTACCATTAACGAATTGGACTATGAAAAGTCATTGGCGCAAACAAAAGAGAAACGTGATCAAGGAGGTAGGGTAGTTATAGCAGAAGCCGCATTTGGCTATAAGGACTTTTTTGTAAGAACCGATCTGTTTGTAGAGGAAGGCAACACCATAAAAATATACGAGGTAAAGGCAAAATCTTGGGATGAGGATGTGGAGTTTCTTAAAACAGTTGCAAGAGGACCGTTAAAAGGAACCCAACAACTTAGTAAAGAATGGAGGGAATATTTATATGACATTGCGTTTCAAAAATATGTCGTTCAACAAGCAAATCCTGAGAAAACAGTAATCACTTATATTGTTTTAGCTGATAAAACCAAAGCGGCTACCATAGACGGATTAAATCAACTGTTTAAAATAAAGCGTAATGGTAAATACATTGATGTAGAGGTAAAACATGGAATAACCGCATCTGACTTAGGACAGATACCATTAAAGACCCTGAATGTGGATGATGTTTGTGATTGGATATATTCAAACAAGGTGGAGATGGATTTGGATCATCCAAATTCTGAGGACTGGACCTTTGAAACACTTATTAATTATTTGTCTGAGCAATATTCCAATAACAAAAGAATCTGGTCGAATACAATCGGATCAAAATGCAAGCTTTGTCAATATAAGAATAAGGAATACCCACTAGGAGATCAAAAAAGCGGCTTGCATGAATGTTGGAAGCATATAGCAAAGCTTAGTGATGCTGAACTCGCACAACCATTGGTACTTGAATTGTGGGGTGGACTAGCTGGACAAAAAAGTTTTATACATGATGCCTGCGCCGACAAACGGTATTTACTAAAGCAGTTAGATGAATCCGCATTTCCCAGAAGCGCTGGCAAGCCTGAACCATTGGGAGATGCAATTGATCCTACCAGACGCAGGCTGCTTCAAGTAGAAAAATCAAGAAAACAAGACTATACCCCCCATATCGACAATGAAGGATTAAGGGAATTATTCGAAAGCCTACCAGCACCTTATCACTTTATAGATTTTGAAACCACCATGGTAGCCTTGCCGTTCCATGAAGGAAGGAATCCTTATGAGGCCATTGCATTTCAGTATTCCTATCATGTAATGGAGGCAAAAGGAAATATTGTTCACAAAAGCCAGTATTTAAATTTTGAGAAAGGAGCTTTTCCTAATTATGACTTTTTAAGACATTTAAAGAAGGATTTAGGTGGAATAGAAGGAACCATATTCAGGTACCATAAACACGAGAACAGCTATTTGTTGCATTTATACAAACAGCTTCATGCCGTGAGTGAAAAAGCAGTTGCTGATAAAGAGGAGTTAATGGCATTTATCCGAGAAATAACAACCCCATCAGATGATACGCCCGGTGTTTCATGGCAACCCACCAACAACATGCAGGACTTGTGGGAGTTTGTAATAAAGTATTTCTACTCATTGCATGCAAAGGGTTCTAATTCCATTAAAGATATTTTACCCGCTATAATAAAAAGCTCAGATTATTTAAAGAACAAGTATAGTCAGCCCATTTACGCAACTGCCACAATACCAAGTTTGAATTTCTCTGAGCCACATATCTGGATAGATGAAGCAAAAGGGCTTAATCCATATAAAACGCTACCACCCATTTTTAATGAGCAAGCGCTTGAAGACATGGAAACTGAGGGAACCTTAAGTAGCCTAGACAATGGAGGGGCCGCTATGGTTGCCTATGCTTATCTGCAATTTGCTGATATGACAGATGTTGAAAGAGAACTCTACCGTCAGGCCCTACTCCGCTATTGCGAATTAGACACCATGGCCATGGTTATGATCTGGGAGTATTGGATGGATGAAGTGGGCTTGTGAGAATTTTAATATTCTTAATGGTGATTGTTGTGTACACATTTCGTTTGCCGTTAATGTCTTTTGCAGACGAGGTGAGGTTTTTAGGCTTGGAGGTAACGTTTTGGGGCTACAAGAAGTTGGCGATTTCGGAGACGAAAACTGTCTGCCACCACTGAACTTGATACGAAGCACAAAGCTTCATTTAACCACTGAACAGCCAATTTCTTGTAGGTGCTGTTAGGTGTTCGTTGTTTTTTTTCTGTCAAGCGGTCTCGGTCTAATGTTGCTAAGGCCGTGCGGTTGGGCAGGCATACTTTTTTGCAAGCTTTGGTTTGTGAAATGGCTTGTGTGGCTTGTAAATATGTATGACTGCGAAGCGTTTGCATTTTATTGTAATTCTTTTGTCTTAAAGTCAGTTATTAATAATTTTATTTCATTGTCTTGTGAATGTTTTGCTACAAGTAATTTATTTCCATCTACGCTGATACATTTACCGTTAAGATTTCTGAAGTTCTCCGAAACAAATTTTTCCAAATCGGTTTCTTCAAAGTCTTTTTCGAACAATTCAAAACCGCATTCGTTTTCCAAATTAAAATATTCAATAAAATTGTCTCTAAATTTCTTTTTTGTTTCTTTTCTAAATGCGTCTATTAATTTGATATTAACTGATGAGTATGATTTTAAAACGTATAAAAAATTTATTCGGTATTGATGAACAAATAGAGTGTCTCTATCGAATAACCTGTCTTTGAAGTGAAACGATTTTTTTGGTAATTTATACGGTTGCAATAAAGGGTTGTCAAAGTCGTCTAGATCCGAAATATAACCGTAAATAAAAAAGTTGGGTGAAATATTATAGCCCTCGGTTAGTTCATCCCTGTATCTTATTCTTGGAGTATAATAATTGCCATTATTAAACAAGTCAATATTAAATTGAATTACATTTTTTGCATAAGTAAATTGTTTAAAGGTAGATAGTTTACCTGCTTCTGTATCAGATTTATAATATTTTGAATCTCCGATATAGAAAATATTACTTGTATCAATTAAGGATTGATATTCATAAATGTGATCAATAATTTTACCATCATTATTGTATTTTAAATCATTCAACGATGTATCGTCAACCCTTTTATTAGCATCTATTTTGTCAGAAAATAGTTTGTCTACCATATCCTCGAACACTATATTGTAGTTGCGAATAGATATAAATTCTTCTTTTCTTTTTTTGATACTACTTGTGTCAGTTTGACTAAAATACAATTCACACAATTGATACATTCTTTTAAAGGTGTCCGAAAAATACCTGTATTTAATCGATCTAATTTTGGATAAACCTGATTTTTGTAGTTTTTTAAAAATGTTACCTTTAATTATATTATAGCTTCTATCAATAGAAATGTTTAGATGGTCCTCATCATTAAAATAATTTAGGATTGAGTAAAAATAGCAAATCAATTCCTCTTCATTATTAACCACTTTTTTCTTATTCCTAATGCTAGTATAAATAGGTGCATTATTAGAATTAATAATTGGCAATGAGGTTCTAATTGTTTTTTCCCATTTTGGTTTTTTTGCTTGGCTTGAAATAAATTCTATGTGGTGAAACAATATTGTGTTTTTATTCTTTTTGTAATAGTTTACAAAACTTAATACTAAATCAAGATAAGTATATTCGTTTTTTCCTAAGTTAGAATTAAGCTCGAAAGTTTGACTTGCCTCTGTTATAATGTTTTCAGAGTACCTCTTTTTAAATTCTGTTAAACTATTATAAAAATAAATTAATAGCTGTCTAACCCAATTATATTCATCTTTGTGTTTAAATGAGTCAGAAATTTCTTTTTCAAACAATTGAGATGGATCATATTTTCCAAACACTTTCCCTTCCTGCACAAATACTTTTGGTAAAAGATAGATCAATTCATTTTTTTCAAATGAATGATAATAACCAACATAATTAATAATTCCTTGACTGCCATTTTGTGAATAAAACTTTGGATCGTCAAAAACTTTTATTAAATCTGCAATAGCATACTTTTCACCTTCAATTAGTATTTTCATTTGCTAACTAAATTTATTATGCTACAATGCAACAGTTTGAATTTGTAAATTTTCGATAATCCGATTTAAATTTTCGATACCCTTTGTTTTAATTGGGAAGAAATCTTCATAAGTGACGTTTTCTGGAAAAACTCCATTCTCTTCATCTTTAAAAACATCGTTCCATAAGTAGAAAACAGTTTTATTAATTAATTCTTCTATCTCAATTTCATTGTTGCTTGCCTTAATAAAATAATTTCCAATACATTTGTCCATCCCAAGATTTGAATTAGATTTTATTTCAGAATTTATTTCTTTGATAAAATCAATCCATTTAAAGCCTTTCGATTGATCAATTTTCACGATATAATTGAAAGATTCATTAGAAGAACCGTCTTCATTTAATTCGTCATAATTAATTGGAACGTATTCCCAAGCCCACCTACGTTTAAAAGCACTATCCATTGGAAACAATGATTGATCAGAAGTATTCATTGTTGCCATTAAAATTAAGTTGTTTGGCAATTTCATTTTACCACCTTTAATTCCTTCGTGTTCGAGGCCTAATTCTTTTTGTAAATGTTCTCTTAATTCTTTTGATGGAGATATACTGTAATTGCTGTTCCTGTCTAACAATTGGAATAATTCACCAAATATTTCAGCACAGTTACCCCTGTTTATTTCTTCAATTGCTAAATAATACTTTGAATCAATATCTTTCCACGCATTAACATAAATATTTATAAACGTTTGTGGCACAAATTTGTATTTTATCTCATCTTCTCCTGTTGTAGTATTTAATTCTGAAATTGGTTTGTAACCGCCTACAAATGAAGCATTGTCAAATTCTGGATGAAATGTAATTCTTTCTTTTTTGTCGTCAGAAATGGCTTTTAATATGTTTTCAACCTTATGAGATTTCCCAGTGCCAGGAGCACCATAAAAAATAGTATTTAAAGTGGCAATAGATTGTTCTTGAAAGTTATCCCAATTCAAAAACTTTATTGCTTCTATGCAGCCTTCTTGTAATGATTTCATAAGGTCAAGATATTTATGATTTTTATTTGATTTTTTTAAAATGCTATTGACTAAGAGAATAATATTTGTGTTCGGTGATTTCTGAAAGACTGGTAAAAATGGATTATTACTTGTATTTAAAATTTCAATTTCATAACAATCCTTTAAAAAATCTTTATACTGACTATAAGCACTGTAAAACAAACCTCTAGGGATTTGATCTTTTGGATTTCCAATAAAAAAAGTAGATCCTTTCTCATATACTATTCCGGTCAATGAAACTTTACCATCAATTGCTAGTTTAATGTCGTTTGATGAATTAAATGTAGCTCTTGGTAGTTTTGTGTCTCTATCAATTATTTGGAGAGGCGGAACCGAATTTGTCAGAATTGAAGAGAATAATTTTTCTTTATCTGTATTTAGTTCACAAAACATAGCTGCACTTAAATATCTTAAGTAATGTTTTTCATCGCAATTTTGAGGCAATGGAAATTTTTCAATCAAATAAAGTAAAATGCTATTTAAAGATAATATTCCATTCTTAAATTCTTCATATTGTTGAATTAGACATAATGAACAAATCGCATTAAACGCATTGTCTATTTTGGCACTAGGATTAGCTATTTTGGTTTTACTAATTAAGAAACACAAATAACCAAAGTCAGATTGAATCGCCTTATCTAATCTTAAATTGTCATATGCAATAGGAGAAGTTGTTAATGGGTGATTTAAGCAACCTATATTATAAAACTCATTAGCTCTTGAAGGATTATCTGAACCAGTAGTTCCGAGTATAGTATTTAGATCATTTGTATTGTTGTTAAGTTTTACGGAAAGAAAACCTTCACACCATTCAACCCATTTTTCTAATAAAGTATCTGGATAACTATAAATCATTTTTTTAATATTATTACAAATTCGTGTTTTATTTTACCGCCATTATCATTTCTTGGAATTGAGGTTCTGTGGTCTTTAATGGCGTATTTATAATAGCCAGTCCATTTAAAACCCACCGATTGTGCAATTTCAGCAATTAATTTATGTGTAGGAATTTCTATGTTCTTTATGACATTATCTCCAATTACCATATGATATTCTCCGCCCTTTTTTAAAACTGCTTTTACGCAAATCAAATTATCATACATATCATTAAAATATGACAAGCAAGTTTTCGCAACATTTTCAAAATTTGTTTTTGTTCTTTTTACTTCTGTATTATTATTTTCATTAATTAGTTTTTCGTAATACGGTTTAAAAATTTTAATGACTTTTGGATTAATAGCATTATCTCTTCTTTTTTCGTGACCAACTTGTTTAAGTCTTAGTGCCTCTATATCTTCATTGACAAGAGTTCCTAGCCAAGCACTTTCAACTTTTATTATTTGAGTATAATCAAAAGCATTTAGGTATGGAGGAGATGTTATTGCAACATCAATAATGTCTTTAATAGTATTGAAATTTGTCGCATCGGTTCCTAACCAATTAATTTTTGCTTCAGCAGTTTTCTCTTTATTAATTTGATATTGACTTAAAGCTTTGAGATGAGCTTTATAGCTATATGAAAACGAATCAATGACTGGTTTGATTTCTTTTTTGAATTTTGCTGAGATATATGGTTTAGTTGATTGTCTTTCCATTTTTGACGAAGGCTTAATGCAGTCAGCAAAAGCAATTTGAAAAAATTTAAAGATTTTTTTATCTTTTATATTGTGATATAAATAAGATTTTAAACGAAGTAAATCTTGAAAGATAATTTCATTAAACCAATATTCAACATTATTTAAATCAGGGTACAAACTATTGTCAATTGGATATTTTTTCCATTCGGTAATTATTTCATTATATAATTGTTCAATTTTTTTTAATTCTTTAGTGTCAAATCTAAAGATACTTACTTCTGCAATTAGCCTTGCAAAAGGATCCATCTCAGTGCCATAAATATTGCAGTTTTGTACGCTCGACTCTACGGCTGTTGTTCCTGAACCCATAAAAGGATCAAGCACATTCAGAATTTTCTTACCGTTTTTTTTATTATGTATGGTTGCTCTAGGCACTAAAAATATACTTCGAGCGGGATATCTATTGTAAACTCTATTTCCAAATTCAAGCAATTTTCTTGTACTTGGAAATGTTATTGTTTCATCCCATTCTAATTTTGAAGGATTATACCCGCCAAAAGTGTTAAAGTCTTCTATTTCCATTTTAAAACAATTAAACTTTCTCGTAAATATTTTTTATCATTTTCTCTTATTATTTTCAATTGTTGAGATGATGAGGTTAATGTTCGGTATGACTCTATTCCAATTAGCTCAAAGCCCATTTTCATTGCAATCTGTGCTAATAAAATGTCAGTAGCAATAGGAAGTCCACCATAAACAGAATTGCCAACAACAATCCCAATTTTAGAATTACTATTTAAATTAGGAATCATTTCAAATAAAACTTTCCCTATATCTGAGAAGTAACCTACAAGCATACTTGGAATTTTTTTATCCCAAAGGTTTTGTTTTGATAAATATAATGAGATTTGATTATTGATTAATTCGTGTCCAAAATTGCCGTGTCGTTTTTCCCATTTGTAATGTACGTGACTTGTAATCGAAGACTGCCTAAAAAGTTTTTGGTCAATAATATTCTTAAAAAAACCACCAAACCACAATTCCACCAAATAGACTTTACTATAATCAAAACAGTTTGCATATGGCGGTGACGTAATTACAATATCGGCTTTTTGTTTTAATGTGTACTCTTCAAATGAACTTTGATGTTGAATTGAAGGCTTTATTTTTACACTTGTGCTTTCTATATCTACTATGAATAAATCAATCTGTTTGCCTATTAATTCTTTAATGTTTATAATGGAATAAGGTTTATTTAAATTTTTCTTTCTTTTAACTCCATTACCATCTTTTTTATGTGTGGAAAGCGTTTCTAAAATTGTCAATAATGCAATTGAAAAAACATTTTTTATTTTATTTGATTTCAGTGAGCTAATCCAAATTTGAATTTTCAGGATAGACTCAAGTATTTCACTTGTAAAATAACTGGTAACAGTTTCGTTAATTGGAGCCTTGGCTTTTAATTTTAAATCAGACTGAATTAAACTTTCGAGGGATAGCTTAAGTTCAGCAATATCTTTTTTTGTATATGTGTCGGTCTTTACTAACGCAACATAATTACTTAACGGGTTGATGTCATTAGAGAAAGATTGATAACCTAACATAGAACTTTGAAGAACGGTTGTGCCTATTCCGCCAAAGGGATCGAAAACAACGTCTTTTGAAGAATTAGTAAACCGATTAATAAAGTCTTCTACAAATTGAGGTGAAAATCCTTCCTTATATGTATACCATCTGTGTCTTGGAAAAAGTTTTGCTTGCTTGAAGTTAACAGGAGTGTTAAATTGTTTACGATTAATTACTTTAATCGGATATTTGTTTTCAAATTCTTGATAATAAGCAATTATACTGTCAATTTCCTCTTGGTTAGAGGTCGAACCCACAAATTTATTTTCTAAAAACAAATCCAACTGAGGTTCCTCAACTAATTGAAGTAAATCATTTTCTGTTTTGTATTCTGCTTTCATAAAAGTTTTTGTTCTTTCAAGTATTTGACTTTTTTTTCAGCAACTTTCAAAGCCTTTTCAGCAAAATCTTCATTTTGTATTTCGTAAGCTACTTTGTCACTAAGCCAAGCTATTAGAACTTTTTCTTTGTCTAGTTCGTAAAATTTTGCAAATTTCAAAACTTGCTCTTTGGTTGGTTTTCGTTCTCCCCGTTCAAATTTGCTAATAATAGCTTGGTCAATGTCCATCTCAGCAGCAACTTGTCTGAGGAAAAGTCCGCTTGCCTCTCTTGCATTTTTTATTAGTTCGTTAAATGAATTCATAAGACAAAATATGTTTTGACAATATCGGTCAAATATAAAACATAATTCCGAATATTTGTCGTGCGGTTGAAAAAATTTAGCTCTTTTGGTTGCGAAGCTGTCGCCCGTGTGGTTGGGCAACCAAATGTGCTAAATTGTGCGGCTGGTTTTCTTGTCGGGGAGTTTTTTTTCGGTAGTCTGTCTTTTTACAATGACACCTAACTCTAAAATATACGCATTTAATCCCCTATTTTAATTCCAATGAGTTTATTTCAGAAAGCGCATTCAAATAGATCGAAATCAAGTAAATACGCATCTAAAGAATTCAAAATACGCACTTCGTTTATTGTATTTCCTTCTCAATTCGACATTACAAAATACGCACCTTTGAAAGCTCTATACCACCTCTTTGTTATCTAATAAATTTACTTTATCTGCAATGATCTATGTGACTTACTTTTTTAAACTCACTCCTCCTTTATCCCTCCATCATTCTCTACCCTTAACGTGATCCATTCGTAATTCCCTTTGTCCACTGCCTTCATGATGCTTTTCTGGATCTGTTTCCCCTCGGTAGTTCTTTTCTCGCCATCCAGCAATAGGATACTATCCAACCCTTCGGTCTTGTTTTCTTTCATGCCATTGAACACCACGTAGTCCACCGGATGAAAAATCACTTTTGCATCGTCTGGATTTAGCTTCTGGGGATGAAATACTATGTCCACCTCTTTTACCATCTTGCTCGCAGTCTTTCTTCCCCTTTCCCTGGCTGCCTGCTTCAGCTCTTCCAATACCTCAGCCAATTTCTCTTCCTCCAGGTCCATCCTCCGCTCATCCTTCTCTATTTTATCTAACCAATCAGTTGGTGCCTTCGCCTCCTGATACACCTTGCAATCACTCAAACGGAAAAAATCCCCGCAACAAGTGCAGATGCCAAAAATCTGACGCTGATACTGAAAGAACAATAAAGTTTGTTGGTGCATGTGTTGTTGGTTATTGATTGTATTTCCTAAATTCTACCTTCTTATCGTCAACCACCTGCTTAATCTGCTTCTGGTTTTTCTTCAAACGCGCATCGCCTGTTTTGATATCGGTAAAGATGATCTTCTGTACACTTCCTGTTTTGTTCAATCCCTCAAAAATGATATAATCAATCGGGTCAAACAAACTCCTGCAATCATTCTTATCAAACCGAAATCCCTTCAATGCAGGTGCCAGTCGCTCCAGTATGAAACCAATGTTAACACTCTGCGTGGTGGTTTCAATCTTCTGACTCATTTTCCCAGACCTTCCCTTCAGTTCGTCCTTGCGCTCCTTATTGAGCTGCTTCCGGTCTTTCAATAATTCTTTGGCCTCTGGTGTAAAATGTTCTGCATCAAACAGTGCCGTTTCTGATAAGTCCATTTTGCCGTTGCAACTCGGACATTCGGCCTTGAAATTGTTGGTCTGTAAAAATTCTATGAGATTCTGCAGTTCGTTTGACATGTTGTTTCGGTTGTCTTTTGAAATTAATCAAT
Source organism: Chitinophagaceae bacterium (assembly GCA_044353505.1). Taxonomy (GTDB): domain Bacteria; phylum Bacteroidota; class Bacteroidia; order Chitinophagales; family Chitinophagaceae; genus Pollutibacter. Next base: position 21,997 of record JBILBU010000100.1, read on the forward strand.
TCTGCCCTCCTCTCAAAAACATTTAATAAGTAAGGCTGGAGAGTGAATAGACAAAGAAAAATCATCAATTTCAGATAGTTGTATTTGTTTGTAATTATAGCCAAGTTCATGCCACTTTAATAAATTAAGTCTTATGGCCAACCACTGATCATCGTCAGAATAATCTTTAGAACAAATTATCGCGTTAAACCATCTATTTAATTGATCTAGCCGCTCACCGGCTTCATATGGTATATAGTGCTTCATGTATTTTTTTAAAACTAGTACTTCAGGCCGCTCTCTATTGGAGGACATATTATTATCTTTTTCTTTTTTGCCTAAGCAACTACACCCAAATTATTCTTTTTCTATTCATTGAATTTGACCTCAAATAGGTTGTGGTAACAAAATCCTAACTAACATCACTTTAACATCTGCGTAGGACTACTTAACAATTCTTTTTATTTCATCCCATTACTTTCGCTCGGCCTCCGTTGTTAACCTAAAACCTACACCCATGTACAGTAAAATGTTTTTTGCTATTGCCTTGTTGTTATTTTTCTATTCTGCTTCTTCCCAGACCGTTATTGGACGACTTATAAAATTCAGGAATATTTACTGGGATGATGAAACAGAAGAATACGTAAAAGACAGCTTGAGAAGTAAATTCACCAGTTATAATCCAAAGGTGATCTTGGCTTTTGATGAGATTACATTCATTGACAAAGACACATCCAGGATCGTTTTTAATTCCGCTGTTGAGGAAAGAGAGGATTCAATAGCAGTTACGAGAATCTGGCTTGATGCCAGTGATGAACATTGGAACAAGTGCTCAGTATACCTTTTTTATTTTAAAGAGGATAATGACTATGGCCTTAGGGTTCTATATGACGACAATACTGGAATTGAATATTTTCTTACGCCGCTCAAAGTAGATGCTATTCCTTACAAAAAGCCTTTATCCGTTAGTTCGTCTAATTAAGTTTTCATGAAAACAACGAATGTGGAACGATTTGCAAGTGGGGTAATCGTCTTTATCTAACTCCTAAAAACAGTTCAGCCGATGATGAATAAAATATTCGATGCATGCGTCAGACTGCTCTATTGGTTAGCCGATTTAATTGGGGCAAGCTATGAGCAAGTAAATGTGGTGCTGTTTGTTTTCATGCTGCCCAGTTTTATCTTTTTTCTACTCCTGAAGATTGTTTTGTTGACAAGAAGAATACACCAATTGAAAAGCAATGAATAATAAATGCGTGAATTTGATATGTGTATAATTACCCAGCTAAAAGATATCCACCTGATGATTTGCCGTTATATAGCTCCTTACATTTATTTCCCTTTTGACTAAAATACCACCAATGAAAATTGATTATTCCAACTTTATCCTCAATAGAAAGGATTTTCAGGACGTGCTCAACATGTTCAAGCGATTGTTGAAAAAGGAGTTTCCAAAAACGATCTGTAAGATTCGGGTTATGCCCGGAGGCATAGAGTTGTCAAGTACAGGAATCTATCGTTGCATCAATTGTGAGACAACTGGGTTGTATGAGATCTTGGTTCCCTTGAAACTGCTTTACGCCTATGCCATTTCCAACCAGCCGGCGATGATGGAATTTACCTTTAGAGATGGCGAGTTACAATGTGGTAGCTCAATATTTTCATCGCCCATGATCAAGTTAAAAAACTGGGGTACATCGGCTGACGATGGACTGCACATGAATTACTCCGACCTTGATTTGATTAAAGTAGCTTTTGAGCAGGGCGACAAATATCTTGAAGAGCACAATTTGACAGGAGCGTATAAGGAGCTTACTGCCAAGTTAGAGAAAGACCTGTATCAGGCATATTTGGCTCTAGAAGGATATGCCATAACCCAGAAAGACATTAGAAACCTCGTGTACGGGAAGTTTCATTTTATGTATCAAGTCAGTAAAGAAAAAAAAGACAAATGAATCAGCAACAACCAGAACTTTCAGCGCAAAGCACCCAGGCCGATGCCGTATTATACTTTATTAGAAAACTTGATGTTGTAATGGTAAGCGATTTGCTCGACGATAAGCGCTGCTATCAAGACATGCCCAAATTTCGATTTATTAACAAGCTCGAGATTGCATTTGATAAGTTTATTGATGCCGGAGATACCTGGTTAGAGCACTATGAAGGGTGTTGTGATTCCACAGACTGTAATTTCAAGTCTAGCGGTTATCGCTTTGTTGGCAATACATCGAGGATGTATATGGACCTCATCGTAGAAGTAAAAGATGGCATGGTTCTAGACATCTATGAGTGTACTCGGTTTCTTTGTTCATCATCCTTAGAATTTCTTTCAACTCAGGTGCGTATTGATAGGTTCATATTCCCATTTGATAATTCAATAGAAGACTGAATAGGTTACCTGTAAAATTAATTTGGCACTCATAAAACTTTGAATAACCTAGACAATCGTTTAATTGTATTTGCCACCCTTTTTCACAAACACCATACAATGCTGCCAGGGGAGGTTGCTGATGTTTTTTTCTAACCTGAAGCCAGCTGCTTTTAATTCTTTTACTGCCTGAGCTTCGCTCATTTTATGGATTTTTTTGATAGGAACTGCAACATCTTCTGTCCTAAATTCCACCAAGACCAGCTTTCCTTTTGGCTTGAGTGATTTGTACATCGATAGAGACATTTCATAGGGAAAGGAGAATTCATGATACACATCTACGAGAAGCATCATGTCTATACTTTCGGTAGGAAGTGAAACTGATTTTTCTGTGCCGAGCACCGTGCTGATGTTTGACAGTTTTTCTTTTTTTATCTTTTCTTTTAGGTAAGCAATCATTTCCGGCTCGATATCCACCGCATATACTTTTCCATTTCCAATCCGTGTTGACAACAACTTGGTATAGTAGCCGCTCCCTGCTCCGATATCTGCAACATGCATCCCCGATTTAAGGTCCAGGTTTTTAAGCAGCATTGTTGTGTTTTCTTCGATCTCCCTCTCTGGTCTCTCCAGCCACTCAATACCATAGTGACTCATCACTTGTGCAATCTGCCGGCCCATATACCATTTCTTTATCCCATTTGGGTCGCCAGCTTTGTAGGTGTAGCATTCTTGCCCGTTGACTATCAACAGAAATAACAATGAGGTGATTGTGTAATATATTTTAAGGGGATGATTCATGCCGAGCGTTAGGGGGTTATTTGTTATGTTACAAGTTAGGATTTTTAACATCTAAATTCTTAAGAGTATAATACTAATACTTCATCTGCCCGTTATTAGTTGAAATATCAACTTATAGCTAATGGATAATTCTGTTATTTGTGGAGTTCTAGTGTAGTTGCAGTTTTAGAAACAAACAATACATGTGCTATTTTTACAAAAAAGGCCTGTGAGGATAACTACTTTTGTAAAAAGCGTAGAAATTTTAATAAATGTAATATGAAATTTATTTTCTAAGTGCTACTTGAAAATAACTACATTTATGCTTGATCTTATATTTCATATACTTTCTTTTAATTAATAACCTAGGGATCCTTTTCTAGCACCTAACAAAACTGATGTACGATTTAATTGTAGATATTCATGGGCATGCAGATCAATTGAAGAAATTGCTTTTCAATATGGGGTATAGAAATGAGCATGGATTTTGGAACCATGCCACGCGAAAAGCAATATTTGTAGGAGACTTTATTGACAGGGGCCTTCCATTCGTGAAGTGCTTCATATTGTAAAAAATATGATTGATAATAACCAAGCAATGGCTGTAATGGGTAATCATGAGTATAATGCAATAGCATATCATCATAAAAAAAGTAATGGAGAATTTTTAAGGTCTCATAATGCAATGCACAATAATCAGCATAAAGCTAATAGTGAAGATGAAAAAAATTAAATACATTGATTTATTTGCTGGAGCAGGCGGGTTAAGTGAAGGCTTCATTCGTGAAGGTTATGAACCAATAGCACATGTTGAAATGGACCTAGCGGCATGCTACACCCTTAAGACACGAACAGCCTATCATTATTTAAAAAACGAAGGGAAATACGATGTTTATGTAGAATATTTAAAAGGAAAAATTAGCAGATCTGAATTATACTCGCATATCCCATCAAATCTTTTAGACTCTATAATTAACTTACCTATTGGTACCGAAAATAATCCAAAAATCCATAAAGCCATTCACCAACGATTAGGTAAAAATAATGTTGATCTTATTGTAGGTGGGCCACCATGCCAAGCATATTCACTTGTAGGAAGAGCAAGGTCAGCTAATGGAATGTCTGGTGATAAAAGAAATTTCTTATACGTTCAATATGCAAAGTACCTTGAGGAATACAATCCTAAGATGTTTGTTTTTGAAAACGTATTAGGTTTAAAGTCGGCAAAGGGAGGGCAATACCTTCGCAATATGGAAAAACTTTTTTTTACAAAAGGCTATCAAATGCAACTATTTACTGTTGACGCTAAAAACTTTGGTGTTTTGCAAAGTAGAAAAAGAATCATCATTATTGGTTGGAGAAAAGACTTGAAGGTAAATATTCCTAATCTCGAAGAAATTAAAAGTGAAGTATTAGTAAAAGTTAAATCGATACTTTGCGATTTACCCGAATTAAATTCAGGTGAAGGACTTGATAAATTTGTTAAATACAAAGCGGGCTCAAATTTATATTTAACTCAAAGTGGCATTCGAAATGGCATTAAAATTTTAACCCAACATGTTTCTAGACCCAATAACGACCAAGATAAAGAAATATATAGCATTGCTGTTGATAAATGGAATACAGCTAAAGAGCGTTTAAATTACAATGATCTTCCTGAAATTTTAAAAACACATAAAAATAGGCACTCGTTTTTTGATCGTTTTAAAGTAGTTGCAGAGGATTTAAACTATTCACATACCATTGTTGCGCATATTGCCAAGGATGGACATTATTACATACATCCTGATCTTAAACAGAATAGATCAATTAGTGTTAGAGAGGCTGCTCGCTTACAATCTTTTCCTGATGATTATTATTTTGAAGGGGTAAAGGAAGGAGATTGTACAAATAAAACCTTTTCAAACAGAACTGCCTCCTTTAAACAAATTGGAAACGCAGTGCCTCCCTTAATGGCGGGATTAATAGCAAAGTCAATAATAAAAGCACTATGATTGATTTCCTTAATATGGCTAGACGGAAATATCACCTAAGTATAGGTGATTATACATTTAGTCCAATTATGGAAACATCAGTTGCATTAGCGTTATCATATAGAGATTTACATAAAAACAGAAAACAACGTTTTCCTTTTTATATAAGCTTTCCAAATAAAAATGATGCTTCAATTTGGCTTTCATTATCAATTCTGACTAATAGTTTTCTTGAAGATTACATCTATCAACCGGAAAACGATAGCATTTTGAAACTCGCAAAAAAAGATAAAGTAGAAATTTTTGGAGCTGTAGGAGAAATTGAACATATTTCCGATGAGAAACTACTCATAAAATTTTCTGATCAAGGTAATATTCCTATTCCCAAAAAGCTTAGGCAGCATGTTAATAAAGCAAAAAAGAATTTAATAAATAAGTATAAACTTTATTTAAGTAATTATAATAACGCTAGACGGAATAGGAATCCTATTTCAAAAATATTAGAACCAAAAGATGATAAAGTAATTATTAATGAAGAAAAGCTTACTTCAAAGGTTTTATTAATAACAGGGCGGGGCAATTCAAAAAAACTGAGAGATATACTAAAGTCACACGAGATTTATGGCGAACCGCTTAGTGATATTTTCATTGAAAATAAAAACTTGTTGATAAAAAAAGATCTAGAGTCCTATAAGCATTCTTTTGACACATTTATTTCAGATAAGGAAATATTATTTCAACAATTAATTTTAAATTTCTTAAAAAAAACAGATTCAATAGAAGCCGAATTGAGAGTTGAACTAATTAATCACTTAGAAGATTGTTCCTTTTTAACATCAACCTTTAAGGATAAACTAGATGATTTAAAAGACTATTACGGCGATGATTTTCCTGAAATAAATAAAATTTACGAAAAGTATCCAGGCATTAAAGATCAGGTACCTGAAAATATTAAAGCAGTTATTCTAAATGAAGTTGATCAAATTGATTTATATAAAGACACAATCACTGGATTTTTAAATAGTGGTATTCCTGTTTATGTTATATCAGATAGATACGTTCAGCGTAATGCAGATTTGAATTACTTTGATAACTATTTCAGTAAAAATCCAGATGCCTTAAGATTTAACTGGAACCAAAAAAAAATAAAGGGTTTAAAAGAAAATGCTAAAGATTCTATTGATTACCTTGATTCAGAACTTTGGAATAACTGTTTGAGATATTCTAGACAATCAATCAAAATTACTGTGAGTGAATCATGCCCATTTGACTCATTATTATATGAGTCTCAGAAATTAATTAAAACTCTTTCAGAATTTGAAAATATTCAAGAATCATATTATAAACATTTATATCCGGCCGCCTATCTTTATAAAAACTCAAGTAATAAAAACAAAATAATATTGGAACTAGCAGAATGTTTTGATCAAGTCCTTCAAAAGAATGAAATGTATCTTGATAAATCTTCTCTGGCAATATTAAGGGAAACGGTAGATTTTCTAAAAAATCCAATAAGAAATACAAAATACATTAAGGAAAATGAAAACATCTTTTCTAACACACTGCCTTTGAATTATAGACAAAACGTTTATATTCCTAATAATAAAAACATTATAAATTTACCGGGTTTTGAAACTGAAAGAATTATTTACACGGGTTATCCATACAACGAATTTTCAGGTAAATATTTAATTGATTCTGTCTGCCACTATTATGTGCCAGAAATAGAAGTTATATGTTGGCCCATTGAAGCAGATTTAACATATAATTATTTAAAACGAAGGCTTTTAGCTGGTTATTTTACAGATAATATTACTTTAGAATGGAAAATTTCAAGTGATTATATATTTATTAAACCTGAAGAATTTCTATCCGAAACTGATGCTTTTTTAGTGTGCAGCAAAAAAGTTAAACCTGAATTTAAAAGTGTATTAACTGAGCAGGAAGCTGAAATTCAGGAAGTTTATAAACTTAAATATAAGGAATATGAAAATTCTATTAAAGAAAATCATTCTTATAGAATAAAGTGTGATATCATTAATTTCAGTGATGGTAGCTTTTTATTCTTACCTAAGAATAGTAAAATTTTAGCTCAATTAGAAACAGATGATGGCTCGCCAAAGTTTAGAAATTCACCTTTTTCTGAACTTGAAATAGGGCTTTGTGTATTTAAATATAAAAAAGATAGAAAGGACTTAAGAGAGCTGGCTAAAAATAATTCAGTAGTAAAAAAAGCATTTTCGGAACTAGAAATATGGAAAACTTTATTACAAAGTATTTACTCAGATTGCGATTCGGATATTGATATACTTGAAAAATATTTATTGACAACTAAAGAAAAAAATAAATTTAGTGTTGGGAATCCGGTTAAAAATAATATACAAAGATGGCTATATGATGAAGAGCTGATAGCACCAGAAATAGAAAATATACGGATAATTCTATCGGCTTCAGGAATCAAAGACATAGATAAAACTATTAGTTCAATCGGGTTAGCGAAAAGTAAAGTAGAAGGGTATATCATTAGTTTAAGCGCGTATATTAAAAAAAGTGTTGGCAAAATAATTGATAAACAATTTACAATTGGTCATAATCATTTCAATTTAGACATTGATGGGGTTCAAATCAATGTTGAAAGAAGAATTATTTCAAGTCTTGAAAAAAGTGAAATAGAAATTGACTTCACTAATACCCATAAGATTTTAAATTAAATGCTAATTCCTAACAACATAGATAATTTTGAATCAGTAGGCGAAAAACTGCTTTATCTTAAGTTTAAATCTGATGGATCAGCAAATAACTATTTTGTATTGCATTCACTTTTTACTTATTTCCATCTTAAAAACATTTCTGGAGAACTTGATTTTTTAGTATTAGCACCAGGACATGGTATTTTTGCCATTGAAGTTAAACATGGAAAAGTATATCGGCATGATGGAACATGGCATTTTGAAAACAGGTATGGTGTAGTTACCAAAAAAGATAAGAGCCCATTTAGTCAAGTTGATGGAACAATTAACTCAATAAGAAGTTTTATTTTAAAAAAACTCCAGAATAACAAAAAAGAACACGAAAGATTTTCTAAAATACTTTTTGGGACTGGAATTGCTTTCACAGGCATGAATGAATTTGTTGATTTTGGTACAGAGGGACACTCTTGGCAAATATTTACCCGTTCATCTTTGAATTTACCAATTGGTTATTATATTGATTCTTTATCAAAGGGTTGGCATAATGAAAACAAAGGAAAACATTTATACGATGTAAATTTATCTAGACCAACAGCTGAAGATTGCAATAAAATAGTTCAGATTCTTAGAGGAGATTTTGAAATAAATTATTCAGATATTAATAAAATAAATGATAATGAAAAATTAATAGAAGAGTATACTAGGGAACAATTTAGCTTATTAGATTTCGTAACTTATAATCCAAGGTGCTTAATCCAAGGGTTTGCAGGCACAGGAAAAACCATTATGGCTTTAGAGCTTGCGTATAGAAATCTTCAACAAAAAAAGAAAATAGCTCTTTTTTGTTTTAATAGTAGTTTAGGAAATAGATTGAAGGTATCGCTTCAAAAACTATCAGGAAATAATAACGAGAATTATTTTGCAGGAACCTTACATAGTTTTTTATCCCAAGGGTCAGATTTAAAGTATCCAGAAGAAGATAAGAGTTTGCAAACTTATTTTAATGAGGCCCTTCCCTTTAATTTTTTGTTACGAAATGAAGCGTTAAAAGAGAATGAAAAATATGATTATCTTATTATAGACGAAGCTCAGGATCTTATTACTATAAATTACTTGGAAGTTTTTGATTCTATTCTTAAAGGCGGCATAAAGTCAGGCAATTGGGTTTTTTTGGGAGATTTTTCAAATCAAGCAATTTATTTAAATGACCCAATTGAAACATTCAATTTATTAAATTCAAAAACAAATTTCACCAAATTCCCGACCTTAAAAATAAATTGCAGAAACACTCAAAAGATTGCTTCTCAAAACACCCTTTTAACCGGTATCCAAAAAGCTGAATTTTCAAATAGAAGTATAGAAGGAGATGAAATAGTTAATAAATTCCCAGTTAAAAGTAAACAAGCTGAATGCATTGAAGGTATCATTGAAAAGTTATTGCTAAATGGAATTCCGTTTAATAAGATGACTTTATTATCTCCCAAGAAATTCGAAAATAGTTCTATTTCTAATTCAACAAAAATCCAAGATTGGTTATCGCTAGGTTTATATTTTTCTACCATTCATTCTTTTAAAGGCCTTGAAAATACTTTTATTATTCTTTTTGATTTTGAAGAAATATCCTCAGTAGAATCACAACGTCTGCTATACATAGGTATTTCAAGAGCGAGACAAAAATTATATTTAATTCTTAACAACTTACTTGAAGATGACTACAAGAAGCTCATTTTGAAAAATATAAATAAATTTATTTAAAATGGATATTAGAAATGAAATTGTAAACGCTATAGAAATGGAAATAATTGGGCCATCTCCTAATTCAAATTACCTTGATCCTGAAACTGGCGAAGAATTGTTGTTGGCGAGAGTTCATGGTTCTCCAAAATCAAGATATGGCGCAGGGATGTTATATCCTCAAGCAACAGTGAATATTGAAGAAATTGATCCTGGTGCTCAAAGTGAGGATCAGTTCTTAGATCTAAATCCTGCTCTTGAATCAGAGAGTATTCCTGAAATTGAAGAAACAACAAGTTTCAGAAAACTACGTGGAGATACTGATTTTGAAGAACCTATCGGTCTTGCAAATCAATATTTGCCTTCAGCTATGGGCTTTACTATAAGATTTAAAAAAAATGAAAATGACGATATAATTAAACTTAACATATCAGCTGCACATTATTTAAAACGTAAGGATAAAAAAGCTGTAAAAAGAGTAACCTCAGAATCTAAGATCGAAATAATACGTTCAAAGGAAGGTGAGCTTTTGTCTGATTATTGGGTTAGAGTGCCAATAAAAATTGATACGCTTGAGTTAAATATTAATACTTTGTTTGAAACTAAAAAGGTCTCTTTTACTAAGGTATTAAAGAAGTCTACAGATGATAAAGATTGGCTTACATTGCAAATATATAATAGGTCTACAAAAAAAGATGAGAAAGATAGTTATTTCACATTTACGTTTGTACTAATAAATTCAATCAAAGCATCGGGCACGGATGACACAATTAATAGTAATTATATTTTATATCAGAATGAATTAAGACTATCTACTGAAAATTATAAATTAATTGTTCCATATAGGGAAAGAGAGGCATCAACTGACACTGAAGAAGAAAAAGAATTAAATCTTCTTTATAGAAAAAAAAGAATATTTGCTATAGGTCATGGTACTGCTGTAAATTGGAATACAATCGATGATAATAATTTAGAGCGGGTTAAAGAAATTAAAACGGCAGTATTACCTGTTTATGACATACCTCAAGTTGCACCAACTAGCCATGTTGAATTGAGTATGTTTGCCTTGTCAGATGATGATAATTGGACTGAAGCACAAAAAAGTCTTAAAAAATTAACAGCTGAATATTTAAAATGGATAAATGAAATTGAAACTTCTGCAAAGAATTCAAATGATTTAGAAAATTATCGAGAAGCAGCATTATTAAATGTAGCAAAATGTAAAACTACCCTAAACAGGATACAAAATGGTGTGGATATACTTTGTAACGCGAAAACAGGATCTGATGTTTTGAAATGTTTCTTTTGGATGAATAAAGCTATGTTATGGCAACAGCAACGATCAAAAGCAAAATTAAGAAAGTGGCATAAAACCGGTTCGTCAAACAATATTCAATATAACCTTGATGGGATTAACGATTCAGAGCAAGTTAAATTTAGCTCATTAAAAGACTTTCATGATAAAAGCAAATTTAATGGGCGTTGGAGACCATTTCAACTTGCTTTTATTCTAATGAATATAGAATCAATTATCAATCCAAATTCGAAGGAAAGAGAGATAGTTGATTTGATTTGGTTCCCGACTGGTGGAGGTAAAACTGAAGCTTATCTAGGATTAACAGCATTCTCTGTCTTTTATAGACGGATAAAAGGTAGAATCAATTTTGACTGGACTCTTTATGGTGGAACCACCGTTTTAATGCGTTATACTTTAAGGCTTCTCACAACACAGCAATATGAAAGGGCTGCATCATTGATTTGTGCTTGTGATTTAATAAGGAAAGACAACATTACAGATCTAGGTGATGAACCAATTTCTATTGGTCTTTGGGTTGGTGGCAGCTCAACGCCTAACGACCATCAAAATGCAAAAGGACAATTTAATCAACTTATTGGTCGAGATGCTTCACATGCTCCATATAATTTTATTGTAATGAAATGTCCTTGCTGTGGCGCTCAAATTGGAAAATTAGATTCTAAATCTCAGTCTAGAGATATTAAAATTAAAGGGCTTAGGAAAATGGATGGTGCAAATGGAAAAATAGTTTTTCAATGCGAGAACAACCATTGTGAATATTCATCTATTCCATTACCTCTTGCAGTTGTTGATGATTATATCTACGAAAATCCACCAACACTGTTACTAGGTACCGTTGATAAATTCGCAATGATCACTTGGAAGCCAGAATCTGGTTATTTATTTGGATTTAGAGAGAAAAATGGTTTTTGGGATAGAATTACACCTCCTGAATTAATAATACAGGATGAGCTTCATTTAATTGCTGGACCATTAGGTACAATGGTGGGTTTATATGAGACAATGGTTCAAACTCTTTGTAATAATTATAATCGAACTACACCCCCATTCTTAACTGCTGATGATAACCAATTTTCTCCTCCTAAAATTATAGCTTCTTCAGCAACAATTAGTAGAGCATTTGAACAAGTTAAAAGTCTTTATGGAATTGATGGGAAAAACAAACTACATATTTTCCCATCACAAGGTCTTGATTTTGGTAATACTTGGTTTTCTGAAGAAAAATCAATTCATGATAAAGATGAAAATGGAAATTTAATTTATCCTGGTAGAAAATATGTAGGTATTCTTACTTCCGGGTATCCGTCAGCACAAACAGCTATTGTGCGAACATATTCAACAGTACTACAAAAAGTTAAAGAACTTGATAAAGAAAATGGTATTGACTATTATTGGACTTTGCTGGCATATTTCAATAGTATCCGAGAATTAGGTGGAGCATCTTCTTTAGTTTACGGTGACGTAAAAGAAAGGTTAAGCCAAATTCAAAGTAGAGAGCTATTAAATAAGACCGATAAAAGATACATTAATAAAATGGAGGAATTAACTAGTCGAATAACTTCTGGGGAAATTCCTGAAGTGCTTAAGAAACTAGAAGAAGAATTTAGAATTAGCAGTAATAGAGCTATAGATATTTGTCTTGCAACTAATATGGTTGCCACAGGAGTTGATATTTCGCGTCTAGGATTAATGTTTATACATGGTCAACCAAAAACAACTGCAGAGTATATTCAGGCTAGTTCACGTGTTGGAAGAAAGTTACCTGATGGACCTGGTTTAATTTTTACTCTTTACAGCCCCTCTAAGCCAAGAGACAAATCTCAGTATGAGCAATTTCAAGGTTATCATAGCCGTATTTATTCAAATGTTGAACCTACTTCAGTTACGCCATTTTCAATAAATTCAAGAGAAAGAGCATTACATGCGATATTAGTTGGTTTAGTAAGACAATTTTCGCAAGGGGAATTAAAAAATAGTCCTCAAACAGATTCATTTGAATTTGAGGAATTAATTAAAATATTTAAAAGAATTATTTTAAGTAGATGTAAAATTGTAGATGTGGATGAAGTTAAAAACACTGAATTATTGCTTGAAAAACGAATAAAAAGATGGAAAATGGGATTTCAAAATTATGGAGACGCGGGCAATTTTAATATTTTAAAAAATGAAGATTGGGTTCCTCTTCTCTATTCAAATAGTGCTGAAATCCGAGAAGAAATAATCAGAGGAAATAGATCTATTGCCACACCAACGTCAATGCGTGGCGTAGATACAGAATCAGTAATTAATTTATACTCAAATCTAGAAAAAGATGTCGAAGAATAATATAAGAAGTGGTCAATTACTTTCTCCCTTTGGAATTGGTCAAATAATTAATTTTCCTGAGGAATTATCATTAATGGTTTGTGGCCTTGATCTGTGGGACGCTGAAATTGAACATAGGAGAGTTATCGGTGGCCTTGATTCTATAGATGAAACATCTTTAAGAATTGCAGAGCCAAGGCTGGAAAAGTTTTTAGGAGTAGGTTATTTCAGAAAACCATTCCCTTATAAGACAAAAGGGTTAAACAATAAATACCTTGAAATACCTGGTGTACGCTTCCCTGGATGGCATTATTGTACAAGCCCAAAGTGTGGTCGAATGTTAGAGGTTGAATTAACTTTTAGTAGTAAGAAAGTCAGCTGTCCTTCATGCAATTCAAAAATGATCCCTGTTCGTTTTGTTGCAGCTTGTTTGGAAGGACATATTCAAGACGTTCCATTTCAAGAGTGGGTTCATAATGGCCCTATCCCAAATGATGGTTTAACACACACATTAACCTACAGCACAGGTTCAGGGTCTGGCGATTTAGGAAGCATATTTATTAAATGTTCTTGTAATATGACAAGATCTTTAGCTGGAATAATGAATATCCGAAAAAGTGAAAATACTATTTTTGATAGTGCCCTCGCAAGGATTGGTTTAAGCAAAGATGATAAACAAGAGTTTTCTGAAACAAATAAAAACAATAACAATCCTTCTGGCCAGTATTGTAAGGGTCATCGGCCTTGGCTTGGACAAGAAGGAATGAACAATGCCAATCCACATAGTGCTCATCTACAAGTTTTAATTCGAGGCGGTTCCAGTATTCATTATTCTAATATTGTTTCAGCTCTTTTTTTACCAAAAATTTCAGAAGGTGCTGAGGAATATATAGAAAAGGCTATTAATGAAATAGTAGGTGGAATTGAAAAGTTAAGGCAATATAAAACACAAGATAGCAGCAACATGTTACTTGGAGTTGTTCTGGAAAACACAGCTGTTGTGAAAAACAAATTAATAAAAAAGGACGAACTTATTAATGGCATTCTTTTTGAATTGGATAGAAATCCTGAAGAAACTGAAATTAAAAATGAAGCCGATTTAAGACATGAAGAATATAAATATATACTAAAAGGTAGAAATTCCGAGAATTCTGATTTTAAAGCTTTGAAAAAAACATTTGAAAATTACGATGATAAAGAATTATTAGAAGAATATTTTGAAACCGTAGTATTAATTGAAAAGCTCAAGGAAACAAGAGTTTTTACCGGATTTTCAAGAATTATACCTGATAAATCAGATCTTACTCTAAAGATGAGTCAACTTTCAAAAGAAGCTGTTAAATGGCTGCCCGCATATGAAGTATTTGGCGAAGGTATTTTTTTGAAATTTAAAGATGAAAAAATTGATCAATGGCAAAATAAAAATGGAAATTATTTTAATAATTTAGTTACGAGATATCATTTGGCAATGCGCAAGAGGAAGCCAGATTATGAAAATAAAGACTTGAATGGTTCCTTTATCTTAATGCATACCCTTGCCCACCTTCTTATTAAAAGACTTTGCTTTAATTGTGGATACGGATCCTCCTCATTAAGAGAAAGAATTTACTTCAATAGTAATCCCAAAAGCAGAATGAATGGTATAATGATCTATACATCTTCCGGTGATTCTGAAGGATCATTAGGGGGTTTAGTTCGCCAAGGAAAAGAAATGTTTTTAGGCAAATTGCTTAAAGATTCTATTGAAGATGCAAGATGGTGCTCAGCAGATCCGGTATGTTCCGACATAGGACAGTCAAGTGGTCAAGGCCCTGATAATGTAAACGGTTCTGCCTGCCATAATTGTAGTATAGTTCCTGAAACAAGTTGTGAAGAATTCAATACTCAATTAGACAGAGCAACTATTATTGGCACTCTTGAAAACCCTGAAATTGGTTATTTCTTCTAAATTGAATAAACTTATTTATGTAAGTTCAAGTAATAAGTGCAATTTTTAAAAACAAATGGCAAAAATGCTTATAGGGGTATTTTGCCATTTGACCGAGCAGTGCGACTTTTTGGTTACTATGACAAAAAAAACACTCAACTTAGTTTGGTACAAAGATATCAGATTGAAGCCTTACCTAAGGCTGGAATGAAACAAAAAATGATTGCAGCTAACATTGGCATTAATCCTTCTACAGTGAGCCGAGAGCGTTGTGATTTTTATTTCAACTTGATAAATTAACCTTTTCGTGGTGATGGAAATGGTTTTTCATTTGAGTCAAGTTACGCGATGACCAAAAAAGTAAATTTAATTAGAATATTATTGAAATATTTATTATTTTAAACAAATCAATTGATATTATCTTATATAAAAAACCTATGCTATGACAAAAAATCAACCACTCGAAATTACATTGTTATCTTCCGAGATAAGAAAACTTCGTCCTTCAGATATAGAAGCAGATGAAAATGAGGAAAGCTTACTTAAAATTGATGATTTCTTTGATA
Organism: Chitinophagaceae bacterium; assembly: GCA_044353505.1. Lineage (GTDB taxonomy): Bacteria > Bacteroidota > Bacteroidia > Chitinophagales > Chitinophagaceae > Pollutibacter. Next base: position 37,636 of record JBILBU010000100.1, read on the forward strand.
AGAATAAAGGAAAATCTACAATAAAAATTCTAGAAGATTGGATTGACAAGATAAATAAGATCGGAACTAATAAAGGACCTTCTACTATGAATTTTTATCCTTCAGATAAAACAGGAGACTGTAAAATTTTGTGCATTGGAGTTGCAACTAAAAAATTTGGGCATGGAAGGCATAAAGACAAACCAAGGATTGGATTTAAAGGACTAATTAAAGATATTATTTGCCAGTGGTTGAATTGTCAAATAACTCATAATACAATAATTATAACTTCAGATTGGGATTCAGATGCTTTTGAAAAAGAGTGGAAGCAAATAATAGATAGTTATTGCTCAAATAGTTCTAAGAAAGTAAAAATATATCAGTTTCTTGATAGTCCAGTTGGATCTTATTTACAAAAGTATCCACAAGCATAAAGTAATTAATCTTTTTGTTTGCTTTTTCTCTTTATTTTTTGACTTTGAAATTGGATGATTACTATGAGAATTTATTAGTTGAGAACTATTCTGATAATTACCTTACTGATAGAGATTTTGATAAAATATAAATGGAAATTGGAGACCACTGTTTTATATCTTATTTCAGAAAGACATCAAGTGCGAAAGGTGTTGGTAGATGAGGAACTTCCCAATAAGATTTGCAAATTGATCTTCAGTATTTGAATATTCACTCAGAATTTCTAAATGATAAAGATGGATTTTATGGTTTAATTGCTCGAATAGATCTCTTATGTGAGCTCTGAGAATTTTCTCAGTATTTATAAAAGACATATGTATTTGAGTTTTCACTCCACCACCGGATACAACAACCTTCCCCAATCTTCATCTGGGTGTTGCATCATGATCTCGATGATGATGGGTATCAGCATCTCTAAGATCCTTGCGCCGTCTTTTACTTGTTTGCGATTGAGTTTGCTTTTATACGTGGCGCCGCCATGCATGAGCTGATTCCTTAATATATAAAGCCTGTCGAGCAAGATCTCCAATAAGCCGGCAACATTGTTGGCCGACAAATATTTGAATGCATCGTCGTTCGACTTCTTAAACGACTTCTCCCACTCGGGTGCATCGCCGCGCTGGAAATCCCAGAAGGTTTTATATACATACTTGTTTTCGATCAGCATCATCACAGGTCCTGAAAACTTTTGCCACAACACATTGAAGATCCTTCGCTCCAGATCATGCTTCACCAGGTTGCCGATGAAGATCCTGAACTTCTCCCGCTCGGTCTTCTGGTCGCGCTCATTGTAATCCATCACATAAAGTGAATTGAAAGCGATCCACTGTCCCACAAAGTGCAGGTCGGGGTCCTTCACATTGTCCTCTGCGCACTGCAACCAGCTGATCGACCGATGCAGTCGTATCCCCAGCTCTTCGAGTAGTCCTGATGTATTTTTTAATTTTCGCTTGAGTGCCGCCGCAGTCATGGGGGTGTTTTTATGAAGGTACAAAATAGTCTTACGCTAAGGGGAGTTTCAAACGGTTAAAAAACTAGCTTCATTTTGTGCTTTATACATATTTTAATAAAGTATATAAGTTATTTATACAAACGATTTTTCACAAAACATTAAGCTCTACACATGAGCTCAATGGTTTTCTTATTCATTAAAGATTTACTTTTACAACTTCATCAAGAATGCATTCACGGAATGTCTGCATACCAACCGAGCAACCAAGCAACGGTGGTCTATCGATGAGGACTAAAAATGTCAAAAAAATGGAAACAACTTCGTCTTTAACTATCAGCCCCGTTAGATCATCTGAATGCCTACGTATTAAAATCAGTAACAATGTTTACTTGGTTTCTAAACAGGGTATCTACCAGCGTCAGGAAATTATTCTCAATAAGCCATTTTCTCGTATGCCAATGGTTAAGAGCGTAGCAATGCACCTAGATTATAGCGGTTCATTTATTT
>JBILBU010000082.1:0-4110 GCA_044353505.1 Chitinophagaceae bacterium
CGTACCGCCTTCTATCCTTCATCATCTGCTGGTACTTTTCAAACTCGTTCACAGCCGCCTCAAGCTTTGCCATTTTTTCTTTTTCCTCATTGAATTTCTCCGCTTTCAGGTCGCCTGCATTAAACTGCTTATATTTCTTTTTATAGATAAAATCTTCACGACTAGGCAGATCGTTTAGGTAGTCTTTAATGGCATTCAAGATATCGGCAGGTTTCCATCCTTCCCTTTTGATAGTACTAAATAGCTGTCTAAGATTTTTGGTTTCAAAGTACACATCGCTGCGATATCTTTTGAGCGGATTATTTTTTGGGAACCTGTCTATAAGCTCTCTGATTAGTGCAATGGATTCAAGTTCTGAAATTGCATCAAGAGAATTCTTTTCGAAATATGCAAGGTTATCTTGAATGACTTGATTGCAGAACGAGTGGTACGTGTGAATATTTACACGATAGGCATCAGGACCAATCATTCTGACCAATCGCTTGCGCATAGAAATTGCTCCCGAATCTGTGTATGTCATGCACAATATATTCTCCGGTTGGGTATCAGTTTCCAATAATATTTTCCCGATGCGAATTGCAAGTATTTGTGTTTTACCTGTTCCCGGACCGGCAATCACCATCACCGGACCCTCAATGGTGTCTACTGCTACTTTCTGGCTTGGGTTAAGATTTTTATATTCCTGATTAAATTGAGTAAGGAGTTTTTCCTTTTCTGACATGGGCTTAGGTTGTAGGTTTTCTTATAAGAAGTTAGGTGGTGCGTCCCGAAAAAATTAATCATTCAATTTACAACAATTTTTCTGCCAATGCATTATATAGACTAGAACTCCTTTTAAATGTCTGTACACAAATTTCAACGCACACAATTCTTGCCTGTATCACTCGATATTGCATGGGAATTTTTCTCTCATCCAAAAAATCTGGCTGTGATGACGCCCTCCTACTTGAATCTTAAGTTTACGAATGAATTATATGGTGACGAGATGTATCCTGGTCAGGTCATGACCTACAACGTGAGGCCAGTTCTTGGAATTCCAATGTTTTGGATGACTGAGATCACTCATGTGATGCCTAAGAAGTTTTTTGTTGATGAGCAACGCTTCGGGCCATATTCATTATGGCATCACCAACATCATTTCAAGGAAGTAGTTAATGGCGTGGAGATGACAGACTTAATTCATTACAAAGCACCATTGGGATTCTTGGGGGATATTGCAAATGCCTTATTTATCCGTAGGCAGCTGGAAGGCATATTTGAATTTAGAAAACGCAAAGTTGAAGAGATGTTTGGGCGCTGACTCCATTTTCCATCTTTCTGGCGAATTATTCAGACAAACCTTATCCAGGCATTCTTGAGATATACTTCTCTATTTGTTTTATTTGATCTACCACCTGATCTGTTGTTGGCTTTTGCGCTTTTGCCTTTCTGAAAAAGTCTTTGGCAGCCCTGAATTCACGTTTTTGGATCATGATTTGGCACATTTGTAGATTCGCCAGGGCCGCACTTTCTTTATCCGTAATACCCAAACGCAGCGCTTGCCTGATTAGGCCTTCCCCTTCTTTCATGCTTCCCCTTTGCATGGCCATCATCCCCAACTGAAGTTTGTTTGCACCTTCTGCTTCTTTCATCGGCAACCCCAGATCCAGACTTTTTTTCATGTGTTTTTCTGCAGACACGAAATCCTGTTTGGTCATGGCAATATTTCCCTTTAATGTATAATATACAGAGCGAATGGGTTTATAAAGTAGCCCTGGATACCTTATCCCATTGAGAATTTTCTCAGCTCCTTCAAAATCTCCATCCTCAAGAAATTCTTGAATAAGGCGTAAGGGGCCTATGAAAAAATGAGTAAAAATGCATAACAAGGCAATAATGTACAATATAAGAGATTGCCAAAATCCGTAGGCAAAATTGACAGCTAGGCCACCTGCTAAAGAAACTAAACCTATTGGCAAGCGGTATTTGATAAATAAATTATAAAATTTCATAGGGAACAAAGATAAGGAAAGCCTTCATATGGTATTCATCCCTTATCAATACCCAAAATGACTTTTTTTCCTGATTATGAGCATTGCTTTCAATGCTAAACCGCAGAACACTCGCATGAAAATGGTCATAAAGTCTACTGATCTTGATTTTTTCGTCTCACGGGTGTTTAGGGATTGAACCTAAGACAAAATATGATGTAGTATTTCTGACCTGTGAAATTGAATTAAATGCAAAATTCAGTTTTATAAATACTGCATTCCTGTAGCAAATTGCAGATCATTTTTTGCACTGACCAAAGCCTGCTGCGGTTTATATTTATTAATGACTAGGGTCATCAGGTTATTTCATTTAAGTCATTGATGAGGATATGTTTAGGAAATATTTTTGATTCTTCATTCAATATATACAGTTGTCCATTTCAATCAGGCTACTGTTGTTATTAGTAACTCAACCATACAAGCATGATCAGAATTAGCCTTTCACTCTTATTATTAGCACAGTTGTTTATTGGTAGTAGTTCATGTATCAGCACTCGCGAATCAACATATTTTAACAATGCAGCAGACACCATCTATGTGCAGCCTAGTGCTGACCTAGAGACCTTGATACGAAACAACGATATACTCAGTATTTCAATCAGTAGCTTAAATCCTGAAGCGTCTGCAATTTTTAATGCCACCAATAATTTTGCAATAAGTTCATCGTCGGTCTCAGGAAATCAAACACAGTCCTCTGGATATTTGGTAAATGCAGATGGTCAGATACAATTGCCAATTATAGGAAGTATTAAGGCCGCAGGGTTAACAAAAAGTCAGTTGAAAGATAATATCACCAAGTTAATTCTTGACAAAAAGCTACTGGTAGATCCAATTGTTAATATCAGGCATTTGAATTTTGAAGTTACTGTTATTGGAGAAGTTGGAAATCCTTCAGTTATTACTGTTCCCAATGAAAAAATATCTCTGCTAAAAGCACTCGGACTTGCTGGTGATATTACAATCTACGGTCGAAAAGACAATGTATTATTAATTAGGGAGGAGAATGGTAAGAAACGGGTAAAGCACATTGATCTTAATTCAAAGTCATTTTTGAGTTCGCCATATTATTACTTACAGCCCAATGACATAGTATATGTAGAAGCAAATAAAAATAAGGTTGCAAGTGTAGGACGAATGACTCCTTATTTACCTGCAATTTTATCGGGTCTGTCTGTTATCATTCTTGTTGTTGATCGAGTTATTCAATAATATATATAATGGATACACACACTTCAAATACCGCTAACCAGGAAAGTCTTTTTGTAAAGATTTTGGCAAAGTACCTCCCATACTGGCCTTTATTTATCTTATTTGCATTTTTATCTATTTTGTCTGCTCTGCTTTACTTGCGATATAGTACCCCTATGTTTCAGGCTACAGCTTCACTGATTATAAAGGACGAGAAGAAGGGTAATGAGGATTCCAAACTTATGGAGTCTTTGAATATGATTAGTGCAAAGAAAATCATCGAAAATGAGATTGAAGTTCTCAAATCGCGAACTGTTATTGATACCGTAGTAAAAAAGTTGCACCTGTATGCGCCAGTTTACAAAAAGGGGAAGGTCAGGGACATGCCGATGTATAGTAATTCGCCTTTACAGGTAGAAGCCCTTAATATAGACTCGATCCCAATCAATGAAAAAAAATTCTTTTTTAGGGTAGATAAAAATTCTGGTGTTGTAAGAATAAACGATACGGTGATTTTTGCTATTGGGGAATGGGTGGATACCAAATACGGGAAATTAAAATTTACTCCCTCCACATCTTATGTCGATCTAGAGCCCGATAAGCCATATTATTTTTTATTGCTCGACAAAAAAAAGACGACAGAAAATATACTTGATAATCTAAAGGTTACTGCAACAAACAAATTATCCAGTGTCATCGATCTTCGTTACCGAGATAGACTTCCCAAATTATCCGAAGACATACTAAATGAGATTATTATTGCATACAACAACGTACTCATTAGTGAGAAAAATGCATTGGCGAAAACTACGCTTGCCTTTATTGAATCCAGGTTAGCTATTGTTGGATCTGACCTTGATTTGATAGAATCAAAAATACAGCAATACAAGGG
>JBILBU010000083.1:0-4105 GCA_044353505.1 Chitinophagaceae bacterium
GTTCCGTCAGTTTTTGTTTCATAGAGGGTACCGTTTGTCTCCACTGAATATAATTTTCCATCTAATGCAGCTATTGCAATAGTATTCTCATATTCTCCTTCCTTGCCTATCGCCTGCCATTTGCCAGTTGAGGAATTATTGCGATAAAGAGTTCCATCTTCAATTGTCCAGATCTCATTATTTAGACCTACTAAAAAATGAACATTATCGAAAAGTCCCTTTTCTCCTACTTGCTGATGGTTGCCATTCTTATCCGTCTTAAATAGTGTTCCATTTGTTTCAATACTGTATAAGTATCCATTCATAGCAATCACATCTGAAGTGGTACTCCATTCAGAAGTACCTCCCACTTGCTCCCATTGCTGGGCAGTGGAGAAAAGAGAGGATAATAAAAAGGAAATCATTAATAAAAAATGGGTAGTAATGGCTTTCATATTAGCTGTTTTGATAGTTAGAAATTGAAAATATGGTTTTTTTCATTTTTACATGCTTCATTTTAAGAATTTTTAAAAGAAATGTTGAGGAAGATCAGCGGAGAAGCAAAAGATCAGTCTATAAGATTTTATCATCTAAGTTCAAGTAGCAGTTGAGCAAGGGTTTTGGATTAAAATTTCTTACTTGACAACAGACCAGTTAGAAAATTTAATTATAAAAACCCTAACCAAGTGATACTTGAAAAAATTGCACTTATTTCTTGAACTTAGATATTTATAACGATGCTATTTTAGGTAGACTATTTCCCAATACAAAACTTCGAAAAGATGAAATCAAGTTGATCTTCATTGCTGATCTCACCAGTGATCTCACCGAGATAGTATAAGCACTGTCGGATGTCTATGGCGATGAGATCGCCGGAGATATTATTTTTCATGCCTTCGCGGATGGCGATGATATTATTAGAAACTTTTTGAAGCGACTGATAATGACGGGCATTGGTAACGATGATATTCTCAGTATTCAAGGACCCGGAAACCACCCTGCCAACAAGGGCTTTCTTTAGGGCTTCGAGATTGATATGATCCCGTGCAGAAATATATATGGCCTCGTTGAGCTGATATTTTTTTTCTGCAAGTGCTGTGGTTGCCTGATCATCAATCTTATTGCCCACCAGCAAATACGACTTTGCAATGGTCTTCAGTTCATCTTCCATCAAACGCATCTCCTCTTCAGTTTCAGCAGTAGCATCAAATAAAGAAAGCACGATATCTGCGGTCTTCATCTTCTCCTTGCTCTTCTCAACGCCAATGACTTCAATCTCATCAAGCCCTTCTCTTATGCCGGCAGTATCAATCAACCTGAAAATAATGCCGTCGATATTCAATAGCTCTTCTATGGTATCTCTCGTAGTACCTGCAATGGAACTGACGATTGCACGGTTCTCATTTAAAAGAGCGTTGAGTAAGGTCGACTTCCCCGCATTGGGTCTGCCGATGATGGCCACAGTAACACCGTTCTTGATCACATTACCCAGCTTGAAAGAATGGAGCAACTCATTAACGGTGATATCAATTTTATCTAAGAGCTCCCTTAGACTCCTTCTATCTGCAAACTCAACATCCTCTTGAGAGAAATCCAGTTCAAGTTCAATAAGTGCAGAAAATTTGATCAGTTCTGTACGCAGTGCTGATAGCACATGAGAAAATCCGCCCTTTACTTGGGTCAGGGCAGTTTCCTGAGCAGCTTTAGTCCCTGAGGCAATGAGATCTGCCACAGCCTCTGCCTGAACCAGGTCCATCTTCCCATTAAGAAAGGCCCTTAACGTAAACTCACCAGGCGTAGCGAGCCTTGCGCCGTGTCTGATGCAAGCTTCAATGATTTGTTGTTGAATAAAGGCAGAGCCATGACAGGATAGTTCTACAACATCCTCTCCTGTATAGGATCGTGGAGATCTGAATATTGAAAGCACCACTTCATCAAGCTTCTCAGTTCCATCTATCAACAACCCCACATGCAGTGAGTTGCCGGATTGGGTGGAGAGATCTTTTGAGGGAAACAAGTCATTCAACGTTTCAATTGCCCCATTGCCACTCAGGCGTATCACACCCAAGGCACCAACCCCAGGAGGGGTGGCAAGCGCAACAATGAGATCGTTCCAACTGGATCTAGACATGGTGCAAAATTACGGTGTTCTTTGTTTGGTAGGGATAATAAAAAAGTCGTTCCGCAAATGCGGAACGACTCATATAAAGTTATTAGAATCAGTTAGTCTTCAGCGAGCTGGAAAGTAACTGGCTGACGGCGGTATGCTTTTACATTCCTTCCGTTTTGAACCGCAGGTTTCCATTTTGGACCCTTACGAATTGCACTCACTGCAATTTCTGCCAGTTTAGAGTTTGGAGGCAAGCATCTTGCGACTCCAGCCTCACTGCAAGGAAGCGCACGCACTTCACTCACTTTACCTTCTTTATCCACGATGAAGAGAACAACGATAGTTCCTGAGCGGCCATCATCTTGAAGTTCGTCAATATTCCTTTCAATCTCTCTAGTTACATATCGCGTCCACCCAGATACTCCACCAGGAAACTCAGCGTCAATTTCTACCTTCTGGAATACTTTGTCATAATCATCTTCTTTAGGGGCTTCAACCACTCCGCCTTTATCCTCTACTGGAGCTACAATACCCTCATCTTTGATACCCTCTTGGTTACGCACATCAATCTTGGCATCCTCGAGTTTTTCAATTTCTGGTGGCTTCTCCTCTTCCTTTACATCCTCGTCCTTCACAACCTTAGGTGGCGTAAACTTTGCCATTTCCACTTTTGGTGGCTCTGGTGGTTTTGGTGGCGGAGGCGGCGGCGGTGGAGGTGGCTCCTCAGTATTGATTTCCTCGAGCTGAACTTCTTTGATTTCTAACTTTCCTTTGGTTAATCCAAGGTCAAGCGTAGAAAGGAAACCCAACAACAACAATAAGCAGAAAGCTGAGATTGTTACAATCAATGCATTCCTCAGACGCTTATTATATTGGGTTCGCAATTCATAAGCACCGTAGCCCTTGTTTCTTCCTTCAAAAACAAGATCTATCAAATCAGCATCTAATATTTTATTTGCATCCATTGTAATGCTTTTTAATTGAGATTCATATTCTTTAAATTTTCACAAATCACTCTATTCCGGCAGCGGCTTCAGTAATATTGATTAATTCGTTTTCCACTTTTGAAATATCGACCATCGCATAGCGCTTGATTTCATTGATCGTCATCTCGTCCAGCATATCCACCGTGTTTTTGTAGGTGGCATGTTCTGTCGGCTTGATGATAACAACCAAATCCTCAGGGTTTGTACTTTGGCGCTTGCGGATGATTTCATCCCTGATGGTCTTAAACGTTGCAGTTTGGATTTTGGTGGGATCTAGACCTTCGTAATAATATACAACGTCTTGCTTACCCAACATAATGGTAAATGCTCCAGACTCTTTAACCTTGTTCTGATCTTCTGGCTTGTCAACATCCTTCGGCATGAACAAGTTCATTGCTGTTGGCTGTGCCATGGTTGATGTGAAGATGAAGAAGGTAATCAAAAGAAAGCCCAGGTCCACCATCGGTGTCATATCCACGACAGTTGAAAGCTTTTTTGCCTTCTTTACGCCAGGTCCTTTTTTGTGACCATCACCTCCACCAGTGTCTATACTTGCCATACTAGGTATTTTATTTGATGATGTTTATTTCTCTCCAGTTATTTGCTTCTCACGAGTGACTGCGAGTGCAGTACCTTCAGGAGCATCTTCTGGAGATGTTACAAGAAGAAACTTGTTCTGATCATTCTTTTTGAAAGCATTGAGGATATTTTTAAAATCCGGATACTTGGTATAATTGTCAGCCTTAATCAAGAGGTTCAACTTTCTACCTGCATAAGCGTTCAAAGCATCCCTAACCCAAAAGAGGAGTTCTCCACCTGTTGAATCAGCACAAGGTATACCCGGCTGCTGCTTAATTAAGCGCTCAGTTTGCGGATCATCCGGATCGAGAGCCAACAACCCTTTTAATTGATTGAAAGGTACCCCAACACTAGCTGAATTCACAAAGGTTTTCATCTCTGCAGGAGTAAGACCAAGACTTCTTGTTGTGTTGAGGTTTTCAATAAGCAGTTTACGAAACTGCGGATTGTC
>JBILBU010000019.1:0-38330 GCA_044353505.1 Chitinophagaceae bacterium
AATGCGGTAAAAGAGTTACTCGGACATACAAGCCTTGCTGCCACTCAGGTATATACACACAACAGCATTGAGCGCTTGCGAGACATCCACAAAAAAGCCCATCCCAAAGGATGATTTTTCGTTTCTTTCACTAATTTTTATTTTAATCTCTCCTGTATTTTTTGTAACTTATACATGAAAGAATGGAGCATTAAATATTTAAGTCCACTCGCGATTTAACACCTCAAAACCAGTATCATGACAGTAAACATTCATGCAGTAAATTTTGAAGCAGACAGCAAGTTGTTGGATCATGTAAACAAGAAAATTTTGAAACTTAGTAACCACCACGACAGGATCATAAAGGTGGATGTGTTCTTGAAACTTGACAACGTGATTCACAACATAAAAGACAAGGTTTCTGAGATTAGGGTAACGATTCCAAGGCATGAATTTTTTGTTAAACAGAGCTCAAAATCCTTTGAGGAATCTTTCGATTGGGCACTGGATTCTATGCTAACACAAATCCAGAAGGTAAAAGAGAAGCAACTCCCCACGCCAAGCAACTGAAATATTTACAAAATATACAGCTCAAAATTTTTGCTTTTGAAGAATTCCATTACCTTTGCCTTCCCCAAAAAAAGGGTAGGTCTTTGTTTATTTTAGCTATACTTCAAAGAGGTCAACACCATTGTTTCGCAATTTTATGCCAGAGTAGCTCAGCTGGTAGAGCAGCTGATTTGTAATCAGCTGGTCGGGGGTTCGAGTCCCTTCTCTGGCTCAACAGGCATTCTGGAGATTATCTCTCTGCAATGTTGGCGAGCGTGCGGGCAGGTTCCAGAGCGGCCAAATGGGGCGGACTGTAAATCCGCTGTCTACGACTTCAGTGGTTCGAATCCACTCCTGCCCACATTTTAAAAATGGGTTTTGGACTTTTTTGATAGTATACATTGCGGGAGTAGCTCAGTTGGTAGAGCGATAGCCTTCCAAGCTATAGGTCGCGGGTTCGAGCCTCGTCTCCCGCTCATTATTTGCTTACAGTGTTGTAAAAGATGCGGTAGCTTTGTGTTAGAGCATCCCGATGTATCGGGAAGGTCTGGAGGAGTCCAGAAACCAACGGTGTTTCCAGCTCAGTGATGAAAGGCTTCCGCGTTGTCGGAAGGTGGTTTCAGGAGCAAAACATGCAAAATGCCGTTGTAGCTCAGTGGTAGAGCACTTCCTTGGTAAGGAAGAGGTCTGGGGTTCAATTCCCCATAACGGCTCAGGTCCTCCGGGAAAAAACTTTTTTAATCGTCACAAAGTCAATAACTTTGCGGCCATTTCAATAGGTAAATCAAGTTCAAACAAACTAAAACGGATAACAATGTCTAAAGAGACTTTCAAGCGGGACAAACCCCACGTAAACATTGGTACAATTGGTCACGTTGACCATGGTAAAACCACATTGACTGCTGCAATTACTGAGATTCTTTCGAAAAGAGGTCTTGCGCAGGCTAAGAAGTATGATGAAATTGATGGTGCTCCTGAAGAAAAAGAAAGGGGTATTACAATTAACACAGCGCACGTAGAATACGAAACAGATTCTCGTCACTACGCTCACGTTGACTGTCCAGGTCACGCTGACTATGTAAAAAACATGATTACAGGTGCTGCCCAGATGGATGGCGCTGTATTGGTGGTTGCCGCAACTGATGGTCCAATGCCACAAACAAAAGAGCACATCCTTCTTGCCCGTCAGGTAGGTGTTCCTCGTATTGTTGTGTTCATGAACAAAGTTGATCTTGTTGACGATCCAGAATTGCTTGAACTCGTTGAAATGGAGATCCGTGAGGAGCTCACTAAGCGTGGTTTTGATGGCGATACTACACCAATTATCAAAGGCTCTGCAACAGGTGCACTTGCTGGTGATGAAAAGTGGGTTTCTGCAGTAAATGAGTTGATGGATGCTGTTGATTCATACATTCCATTGCCTCCTCGTCCAGTTGATCTTCCTTTCCTTATGTCAGTTGAAGACGTATTTACGATCACTGGTCGTGGTACAGTTGCAACTGGTCGTATCGAGCGCGGTAGGATCAAAGTTGGTGAGGGTGTTGAAATTGTTGGTATGATGGAAGACAAATTGACTTCTACTTGTACTGGAGTTGAAATGTTCCGTAAGCTACTTGACGAAGGTGAGGCTGGCGACAACGCAGGTCTTCTTCTCCGTGGTATTGAAAAAAGCCAAATCCGTCGCGGTATGGTTATTTGCAAGCCAGGATCTATCACTCCACACACTGATTTCAAAGGTGAAGTATACGTATTGAGCAAAGACGAAGGTGGAAGACACACTCCGTTCTTTAACAAATACCGTCCTCAGTTTTATTTCCGTACCACAGATGTAACTGGAGAGTGCGAACTTCCAGCGGGTACTGAAATGGTTATGCCTGGTGATAACACCAGCATCACAGTGAAGCTTATTCAGCCTATCGCTATGGAAAAAGGGTTGAAGTTTGCGATCCGTGAAGGTGGCCGTACCGTAGGTGCTGGTCAGGTAACTGAGATCTTGAAATAAGCCAATAAGATAGGATTCTCTTCATGAGAGAATACCGTCCAAAAGCATAATAAAACGAAGTACCTGGATTTTCATCCGGGTACTTTGTTTCTAAAAGGTACCATAATTTCGCTCTTTAACTTGTACGAACGGGCATAGTTCAATGGTAGAATAGAGGTCTCCAAAACCTTTGATCTGGGTTCGAATCCTAGTGCCCGTGCAAAATGAAAAGAATGACTAACTTTAACGTCCTGCTTTTCTAAAACCGAAAGAACATGAACAAGATTCAGTCATACATTAAAGACTCCTACAATGAATTGTTGGATAAAGTAACCTGGCCCAATTGGCAGCAACTTCAACAGTCTACCATGATTGTTTTGATAGCAACGCTGATCATTACCGCAATCATATGGGTACTTGATTTTGGTAGCAATTCAGTTCTTAAATTCATTTATTCATTGTTTAAGTAATGGAAACAACTACACAGCAGGAAACCAAGTGGTATGTACTTCGCGTAATTAGCGGGAAGGAGAGAAAGGTGAAAGAATACCTAGATAAGGATATTCTTCGTAATGGATGGGATACTGTAATCAAACAGATTTTTCTTCCAGTTGAAAAGGTATACAAGGTTCAGAATGGCAAGAAGGTAATGCGTGAGCGTAATTTCTATCCTGGGTATGTAATGATTGAATGTGCAGGTGGAAAGCTACATGATGATATCATTTCTTCTATCAAGAACACCACCAATGTGATTCATTTTCTTGGCAAGGAAAACCCTGTGGCTCTAAGAAAGTCAGAGGTGAATAAAATGCTAGGAAAGATTGATGAAATGACTGATGCTGGTGGAATGACGATGAGCGAACCATTTATCATTGGCGAAACCATTAAGATTGTTGATGGTCCATTTAACGATTTCAATGGCGTTATTGAAGAAGTAAATGACGAAAAGAAAAAGTTGAAAGTGACTGTAAAAATCTTCGGAAGATCTACTCCTGTGGAGCTGAATTACATGCAGGTTGAGAAAATCTAAGACGATCTAATGGATATAATAAAAAAGGGTAGCATTTGCTACCCTTTTTTTGTGGACTCAACCAATCTAGTTAGATGAGCCTTCAGATTTTTCTTCTTGAGTTGCCGGAGAACTGTTTTCTGTAAAAGGCAATTCGTTACTGGTGAGCACAGGAGATGATGTTGGGGTAGTATCAACTGCTGGTGCTGTTACCACAGGCTTAGAAATTAATTTTTTTGCGCTAGCTTTTTTTGCAACTTTCTTAGGAGCAGACTTGATGATCACTGATGCTGTTGCGGGTTTCTTAGATGCTTTTTTTGGGGAAGATTTTTTTACTGCCTTTTTTGGTGCAGCTTTCTTCACAGCCTTTTTTGGAGCAGCTTTCTTTGCAGCTTTTTTAGCCGCTTTCTTTGGAGCAGCTTTCTTTGCAGCCTTTTTAGCCGCTTTCTTTGGAGCAGCTTTCTTTGCAGCTTTTTTAGCCGCTTTCTTCACTGCTTTCTTAGGGGCAGCTTTCTTTGCAGCCTTTTTAGCCGCTTTCTTCACTGCTTTCTTAGGAGCAGCTTTGTTTGCAGCTTTTTTAGCCGCTTTCTTGGGAGCAGCTTTCTTTGCAGCTTTTTTAGCCGCTTTCTTGACTGCTTTCTTAGGAGCAGCTTTCTTTACAGCCTTTTTAGCAGATTTCTTTACAGCCTTCTTTGTAGTGGCTTTTTTAGCAGGTTTTTTAACTGATTTTTTTGCGGAAGCCATGGTTTAATAATTTGAAAATGAATGGATTTGGTGTCGCGCGAGAAAATTAAGATTTATTTTTGAATCTAGTTAATTCAGTCCCTACTATTTTTTTATAATGGAATAGTAGAGAAATCCAAAAAACCGCCTTACCTTCGCCGACCCCAATCGAAAGTTCTTTTTGAATGGATTTGGGAGTTCCGGAATATTTCCGGAACGTTATCACCAAAAAAACAATTTAATATGGCTAAGGAAATTTCTGGCTATGTAAAGTTGCAGGTAAAAGGCGGTCAGGCCAATCCTGCACCTCCCGTTGGACCAGCACTTGGTTCAAAGGGTGTCAACATCATGGAGTTCTGTAAGCAGTTCAATGCCAGGACGCAAGACAAACCAGGTAAAGTATTGCCTGTTTTGATTACAGTCTACACTGACAAATCATTCGACTTCATCATCAAGACTCCTCCAGCACCTGTACAGTTGCTTGAGGCAATCAAGCTTCAAAGTGGTTCCAAGGAACCCAACCGTTTAAAGGTTGGTAAGGTTTCATGGGAACAGGTAGAGGCCATTGCGAAGGACAAGATGCCTGATCTCAACTGCTTTACTATTGATAGTGCCATGAAAATGGTTGCTGGTACAGCACGTAGTATGGGTATCAACGTTGAAGGCAAAGCCCCCTGGGAAAATTAATTTCACACCTTAAATCTTTATTAAGATGGGAATCACAAAAAAAAGAAAAGCAGTTGCCGGCAAAGTGGATGAGAAAAAGATTTATTCTCTTGCCGATGCATCTAGTCTTGTAAAAGAAGTTAACTGCACAAAATTTGATAGTTCTGTTGACCTTCATGTAAGGTTGGGCGTGGATCCAAAGAAAGCCGATCAGGCAATCCGCGGTACTGTTACCCTACCTCACGGAACCGGAAAGACAAAGAAAGTTCTTGTACTCTGCACACCAGAAAAAGAGGCGGAAGCCAAAGCAGCTGGTGCTGATTATGTTGGACTTGATGAGTTTATACAAAAAATCGAAAGTGGGTGGACTGACATTGATGTCATTATCGCTACACCTTCTGTAATGCCAAAAATTGGTAAGCTCGGTAAAGTTCTCGGTCCTCGTAACCTTATGCCAAACCCCAAAACCGGTACTGTTACCAATGATGTGGCTGCTGCCATTCAGGATGTAAAAGCGGGTAAGGTTGCGTTTAAGGTTGATAAAGCTGGAATTATTCACGCTTCAATTGGTCGCGTGAGTTTCTCGGCTGAAAAGATTACCGAGAATAGCTTGGAATTGCTCAACGCAATCATCAGGGCTAAGCCGTCTACCGCAAAAGGAACTTACCTGAAAAGCGTATTTATGGCCAGTACGATGAGTCCTGCCATAGCGGTGGACACAAAAGTATTGGTTCACTAATCGCTGATCAGATTCTAAATCATTTAAAAGCTTCACAATGACTAAGCAGGAAAAAAACGAAGTAATTGAAATACTGAAAGGCAAGTTCGGTCAGTACAACAACTTCTATATCACCAATACCGAGTCGCTATCGGTTGCACAAATCACCAAACTCAGAAGAATCTGTTTCGACAAAAACGTTGAGATGACGGTGGCTAAGAATACCTTGATTCGCAAGGCACTTGAACAGCTTGATGAAAATAGGTTTCAATCTACTTTTGATTCTTTGAGTGGCGTAACAGCTTTGATGTTTTCTGAAAGCGCAAAGCAACCCGCAGTAATACTTACTGATTTCAGAAAAAGCATTAACGCAGAAAGACCAGTATTGAAGGCTGCTTTCATTGATGGCGATGTGTTTGTAGGCGACAATCAGTTGAGTGTTCTTAAAGGACTTAAGAGTAAAAATGATCTCATCGGTGAAGTCATTGGTCTACTTCAGTCTCCAGCCAAACGTGTTCTTGCTGGTTTGTTGCACCACCACGAGAAACAAGCTGCAGCTGCAGAATAGTTCAATCGGATAAATCCCAACGCCACTGAGGTTAAAATGTGGCATAATTTATAACCATCCGCTGGAGCAATTGCTTTGAAAGCGGTTCAAAAAGTAAAACAATGGCAGACGTAAAAGCATTAGCTGAACAACTAGTAAATTTAACAGTAAAGGAAGCACAAGAATTAGCTGACGTATTGAAAGCTGATTATGGCATTGAACCAGCTGCAGCAGCAGTAGTAGTATCAGCTGGAGACGGTGGTGGCGCAGCCGCTGCTGAAGAGAAAACAGCGTTTGATGTTATCTTGGTAAATGGCGGCCCAAGCAAATTGGGTGTTGTTAAAATTGTAAAAGAAATGACAGGTTTGGGGCTTAAAGAAGCAAAAGACTTGGTTGATGGAGCTCCTAAGCCTATTAAGGAAGGAGTTTCTAAAGCTGAGGCTGATGACTTGGCAGCTAAGCTTAAAGAAGCTGGTGCTGAGGTTGAAGTTAAATAGCCTTCGAACACTCATCCCTCGTGGACTGGTGTCAGAAATAATAGAAAAGCCCCAATTTGGGGCTTTTTCTTTTTACCCCCTTTTTTTCAAATAAGCCTAACAATAATTGTACTCATTTGTGGTCCTTAAGCTATAGTTTTTGAATATTTTCAGGGGTTGTTGATGAGCTTCTTGTTCCTGATGGTTAACTGCTATTTTCTGGTCGCAAATACCCAATAAATTTGTCTGTTTCAAGCAATTATCCTACCTTCGCCTTCCTTTAATTTAGGCCTAATACAATTAGAATTTCCATACTCGTCGTAATGAGCTGATTTTCAGCTTTTTGCATTCTGCTTAAGAGCAATGGTTTTCTGTTGTATTAACTCAAACACACTTTAAAAAGCACATCATACTATGTCTTCAGCAAAAGTGGCTTCAAACAGGATGCATTTTGGTAAGGTAAAGCATCTGGCGGAAACGCCTGACCTTCTGGAAATTCAGATCCAATCATTCAAGGATTATTTTCAGCTCGAAACCACGCCCGATAAGCGTAATCACGAAGGACTCTTCAGGGTTTTCAAAGAGAATTTTCCTATCAACGATACCAGGAATATTTTCATGTTGGAATTCCTTGATTACTTCATTGATCCGCCCCGCTACACGATAGAAGAGTGTATGGAGCGTGGACTTACCTACGCGGTACCGCTTAAGGCAAAATTGCGCTTGAGTTGTAACGATGAGGAGCACGTCGATTTCCAAACAATCGTTCAGGACGTTTTCTTGGGTAATATCCCATACATGACGCCTCGTGGAACATTTGTAATCAATGGTGCTGAAAGGGTAGTAGTTTCACAGCTTCACCGTTCGCCTGGGGTTTTCTTCGGACAATCACTGCATCCAAACGGAACAAAGATTTATTCTGCCCGTGTTATTCCTTTCAAAGGTGCTTGGATGGAATTTGCAACAGACATCAACAATGTCATGTATGCTTATATCGATCGCAAGAAAAAATTCCCTGTAACTACATTACTTCGTTCCATCGGGTTCGAAACCGATAAAGATATTCTTGAACTCTTCGGCATGGCTGACGAGGTAAAAGCAGACAAAAAAGTACTTGGCGGTATGCTTGGCAAACGCCTTGCAGCAAGGGTACTTAAAACCTGGGTTGAAGATTTTGTGGATGAAGATTCTGGTGAAGTTGTTTCACTCGAAAGAAATGAGGTTGTTCTTGAGCGTGATAAGGTGTTGAATGAAAAAGATGTTGAGGCAATACTTGAAACAGGTGTTAAGAGTGTATTCATTCAGAAAGAAGAGGTAAGTGGTGATTATGCAATCATCTACAATACCTTGAACAAGGATACATCAAACTCTGAGCTTGAGGCTGTTCAACACATCTACAAACAACTTCGTGGTGCAGATGCACCAGATAATGAAACAGCTCGTGGAATTATCGACAAGTTGTTCTTCAGTGATAAGCGTTACGATCTTGGAGAGGTGGGTAGATACAAAATCAACAAGAAGCTAAACCTCGAATACGCTCTTACACAAAAGACACTTACAAAAGAAGATATCATCGAGATCATCAAATACCTCGTTCGTCTTACCAATGGCAAGGCAGAGATTGATGACATTGATCACTTGAGCAACAGGCGTGTACGTACAGTTGGAGAGCAATTGTATGCACAGTTTGGTGTAGGTCTTGCGAGAATGGCCAGAACCATCCGTGAGCGTATGAACGTGCGTGACAATGAAGTGTTTACTCCGGTAGACCTCATCAACGCCCGTACACTTTCTTCTGTGATCAATTCGTTCTTTGGAACATCACAGCTTTCTCAGTTCCTTGACCAAACCAATCCACTGAGTGAGATCACGCACAAGCGTAGGATCTCCGCACTCGGCCCTGGAGGTCTAAGCAGGGAACGTGCTGGTTTTGAGGTGCGTGACGTACACTATTCACACTATGGTCGTCTTTGTACTATTGAAACTCCAGAAGGTCCAAACATTGGACTTATCTCAACCCTTTGTGTTCACGCAAAGATTAATGAGATGGGGTTCATTGAAACACCTTACCGTAAAGTAAACAACGGAAAAGTTGATGTAAAAAAATTAACCTACCTCAGTGCTGAGGAAGAAGATACAGCCAAAATTGCACAGGCGAATGTTCCCCTTACTGAAAAAGGCGAGTTTGCTGAAGCAACAGTAAAGGCCAGACAAACAGGTGACTTCCCAATCCTCGCGCCAAATGAAGTTGAGTTCATGGACGTTGCACCAAACCAAATTGTTGGATTGAGTGCTTCCTTGATTCCTTTCCTTGAGCATGATGATGCCAACCGTGCATTGATGGGATCAAACATGCAACGTCAAGCAGTTCCATTGATCAAGCCTGACGCGCCTAT
Organism: Chitinophagaceae bacterium; assembly: GCA_044353505.1. Lineage (GTDB taxonomy): Bacteria > Bacteroidota > Bacteroidia > Chitinophagales > Chitinophagaceae > Pollutibacter. The sequence continues at coordinate 9,045 of JBILBU010000019.1, forward strand.
TGTAGGTACGGGACTTGAAGCAAAAGCTGCTCGTGATGCACGTATCCAGCTTCACTCAGAAGGTGAGGGTGTAGTTGAATTTGTTGACGCAAATGAAATTCATGTTCGTTACGAACGCGACGAAGCTCAAAAGCTTGTTAGCTTCGAGGACGATCTTAAAGTATACAGACTTACCAAGTTTATCAAGACCAACCAAGAAACTTCAATCACATTGCGACCTGCCGTATCGAAAGGTCAGCGTGTGAAAAACGGTGATTTCCTTACAGAAGGATACGCTGTGAAGAATGGTGAATTGGCCCTTGGTCGTAACCTGAAAGTGGCCTTCATGCCATGGAAAGGGTACAACTTTGAGGATGCCATAGTAATCAATGAAAAAGTTGTTCGTGAGGATCTTTTCACTTCAATCCATATTTCTGAATTTGAATTGGAAGTAAGAGATACCAAGCTTGGAGAAGAGGAACTGACTCCAGATATTCCTAACGTATCGGAAGAAGCTACCAAAGACCTTGATCAGTATGGTATCATCCGTATTGGTGCACAGGTTAATGAAGGCGATATCCTTATCGGAAAGATTACTCCAAAAGGGGAAAGTGATCCAACTCCTGAAGAAAAACTATTGCGTGCAATCTTTGGAGACAAAGCTGGTGATGCCAAAGACGCATCGTTGAAGGCTCCAAGTGGTACCGAAGGTGTTGTCATTGGAAAAAAATTATTCCAGCGCGCTAAGAAAGATAAAAACTCTAAGGTTAAGGAAAAAGCAGCAATCGAGAAACTCGAAGCTGTACATACCCAAACTGAAAAAGATATTCTTGAACTGCTTGTAGGTAAACTACAAATATTGTTGAAGGATAAAAATTCATCTGGTGTGTCCAATAACTTTGGTGAAGTAATCATCCCGAAAGGGTCTAAGTTTAGTGCCAAATCATTGATTGGAATTGATTACCAAAATATCAATCCTTTGGGATGGACAAGTGATGAGAAGATTGATGATTCAATCAACACACTCTTGCACAACTACAACATCAGATACAACGAAGAGTTGGGCCGATACAAGCGTGAGAAGTTCAATATCTCTATTGGTGATGAACTACCTGCTGGTGTGCTTAAGTTGGCCAAGGTATATCTCGCTGTTAAGCGTAAGCTTAAAGTTGGAGATAAGATGGCGGGCCGTCATGGTAACAAAGGTATCGTTGCTAAGATCGTAAGAGCTGAAGACATGCCATTCCTTGAAGATGGAACCCCTGTTGATATTGTACTGAATCCACTAGGTGTGCCTTCGAGGATGAACCTCGGTCAGATCTACGAAACCATCCTTGGATGGGCTGGAGAAAAACTTGGATTGAGATTCTCAACGCCAATATTTGATGGAGCTACTGTTGATGAAATAAAAGCCCTTATTGAAAAAGCGGGTCTTCCAGGATTCGGACATACCTATCTTTATGATGGGGAAACCGGAGATCGTTTCCATCAGAAAGCAACTGTCGGTATCATCTATATGCTTAAACTCCATCACATGGTGGATGATAAGATGCATGCTCGTTCGATTGGACCATACAGCTTAATTACCCAGCAACCGCTTGGTGGTAAAGCACAGTTCGGTGGTCAGCGTTTCGGAGAGATGGAGGTTTGGGCACTCGAAGCTTATGGAGCATCCAACATCCTTCAAGAGTTGCTAACCCTCAAATCTGATGATATCATCGGAAGGGCCAAGACTTACGAAGCCATCGTCAAAGGTGATAATGTTCCTCGTTCTGGTATTCCTGAATCATTCAATGTACTTGTACATGAACTAAGGGGATTGGGACTAGAACTCAAGTTTGAAAACTAGGCCCTGGGCCGTAGCCAAATAACACAAAAAAAACCATCCAATTTTGGATGGTTTTTTTTGTTTGTATAAGTTTTGCTTCGTCCTAAAATAGGGTTATAATCCAATAACTGAGTGCTGCTAGGATAGCACTTACAGGTATGGTAAGTACCCAGGCCACAAGTAATGACGACGTAACACCCCATCTAACGGCGCTTAATCGCTTGGTTGCTCCAACTCCAATGATAGACCCAGTAATTGTATGTGTGGTTGATACTGGGATACCCATTTGCCCGGTAAAGAATAGGGTAAATGCACCCGCAGTTTCAGCTGCTACACCTTCTAATGGTGTTACTTTTGTTATTTTTGTACCCATTGTCTTTACAATTTTCCAGCCTCCGCTCATCGTGCCTATACCAATGGCGAGATAGCAGGCAACCGGTACCCAATTGGGAAGCTGACTGAAATCTTGAATGTTTCCATTCGCAATCAATGCCGCACCGATGATGCCCATTACCTTTTGTGCATCGTTTCCACCATGCCCTATGCTGAATGCTGCAGAGCTAAACAATTGTAGTTTTTTAAACATATTGGCTACTGAAGAAGCGGTAGGCGTTCTTATTTTTTCTACATACAAATAAACCAACATGAAAAGTATTGACGTAAATATTATACCCCATACAATATTGCTGTTGTCAGACTTTTCAATATCGTTTACTAAAGATTTTTTGATGTCAAATTTCTCTATCTTTTTCTTGATTCGTTCTGTATTTTGGGGATCAATTGGATAGATGGAATTTATCACAGCAAGTGTACTGTCTAAGCCAATCTCTTTTTTCAGAAATTGCTTAACAGGCTCTTTGTATTTTTCAGTGATTAATTTTACTGTATCATATTCTTTCTTCTTTTGAAGATTGTCTGCCGATAGGGCCTCCAGCACAAGGAAGTTGTTAGCGTTGCGTATTTCGTCTTTCAATTTGCTCACTTCAATATCCTGAAGCAGATTGTTATTGTATGCAAATGAAGCAATAGAATCAGCACCAATTTTATCGTAGTCTGATATTTTTGGTTCAACAGCAAGATAAATCTCATTGGCCTTGTTCATTTTTTTCTCTGCTGCCTCGAGTTCTTCTGAAACTTTTTTGTCATTCTTGTTCAACGCATAAGCAGATAAAGTTTTTTCATAATCACCTTGGTACTTGTCGAGTTTTATGAATTTTTTAAATCCAGCGTCCATTTTATTTTGCTCAAAGGAATCAAATAGCAACACGGTAAGTGCTGTGGCAGTGATGATGATTCCCATCCGAACAAACATATTTCTTGTGATGGTAACAATCGTAATGAAGATGGAGATTATCATTCCAATAAGTGGAGCCAGAATGATGAATATTACTGTTTTAATGATGGTGTCATTCTCCACTACCTTTCCCCATGAAAAATCTCCTCCAAGGTCTACAAGCGCATGTGCAAATGCTGCACCAGCAAATCCTCCAATAAGGGTGTGTGAGGAAGAGGAAGGAATCCCATACCACCAGGTCAGCAGGTTCCAGAAGATTGCCGCAATTAAGCCCGCTAAAATTACGTTTAGTGTAATAAATTCCTTGTTTACCGTCTTGCTAATGGTGTTTGCAACGGCGTGGTCTTGGAATATCCAATAAGCGACAAAGTTGAAAAATGCAGCCCAAATTACTGCTTGAAATGGGGTCAAGACTTTCGTAGAAACCACAGTGGCAATGGAGTTGGCGGCATCATGGAATCCATTGATATAGTCAAAAATGAGTGCCAGAACGATAATAGCGATCAAAAGAGTCATAATAGTTTGTTTGTCTGAATGGACTGATTGCGTTACGCGTACTTGATGATGATTGACTCAATTACATTGGCAGCATCTTCGCATTTGTCTGTTCCAATTTCGAGTACTTGATAGATTTCTCTTTTTTTAATTACTTCCTTGAAATCATTCTCATTGTTAAATAACATCTCAATACTCATATCAAATACATCGTCTGCCTGATTTTCTATGCTGTTAATTTTAACTAGCGCCTCTGTCATTTCTCTCAGGTTTTTCATATCTCTTAAGCCATGAACAGCTTTTTTGATTTCTATACTTCCCTGAAGAATCAACTCCGTAAGCTTATGAATACCGGTATCGTTTGGATTAATTTTGTAGAAGTTTATTTTTTTTGCTGAGGCGTATATATAATCTGCGACATCATCCAGGGCACTCGCCAATTGGTGAATATCTTCTCTGTCAAATGGTGTGATAAAGTTTCTACCTAATTCGGTGAAGATGTTATGGGTCATGTCATCATTCTTATGTTCCATGTTTTCGATCTGTGCAAGAATGCTCGCCCTTTTATCTTCATCTGCCTCATACACCATCTCTTGCAGGGCAATTCCCATTTTGTGCACAGTATCTGCAACACTTTCAAAAAGGCTATAAAAAATTCTGTCTTTTGGAAGGAACATCTTAAAAAATGAATTCGTTGCCATGGTTCTGTTGTTTAATTATTAAAAGTTAATTTGTGCTTGTAATCTGAGAAGTCGACCTTTCTGATCATTATTCTTAAGTTTGCTGTCTTCAAAGCGCCTGTGAGAAAAGACATAGGATGCAGTGATTTCAAAGTTATTGTTCAGCTGCCATTCCAGGCCGGATTCCAATTCCCTCACATGGTAGGTTCTTGAGTCCAATTCATGTTTTTTGCCCCCATTATACACTTGAAATCTTGCGAATGGAAAAAAGCTTTCTTCTTTGCGCTTTCCCGAAATTTTATAGCTGAACGTTGCATATCCTCCCGATAGGGAGCGAACTTCAATTGAGTCTAGAGCAGGATTGTATCTTGGTCCTTTTCCGACATTATATTCTGCAAGAATTCCAAACGGTTTTGGATAAAGAACAAATGTGCCTGCAATTCTTTTATCATTAAAGTCAAAAGAAGAAACGGCTTTTACATTGGTGCTTCTGGTATCAGAAGGGAGTACATATCTTCCAGCATAAGCCTGAATACCAGGTTCAATGTATTGATTGCCAACTTTTATCGGGACACTTAATCTGCTCACCACATGAAGGCTATTGTTTAGTTCAGCTTTATTGGCAGTTTGTCCGTTATATACCCCAAAGCCAAACACCCCATAATCGCCAGATCCTTTGAGGTTTTCTCTCACAAACTCTGAGTATAATTTTCTTGTTTCTTTAGGGGCCCAGTAAAAAAAAGCACCAAGGTCACGCTCATTGGATACTGCAGAATTTAGCGCATCGGCCCGATCGAGAGGTATTCTATTTTGACTCGACTGCATGTTTTCAAATCCAAATGGCACCTTGCTTTGCCCAATTCTGATTCTGTATTCATTGTCTTTGTCAAAGCCCACATCGAAATAAGCATCCCGTAGTTGAAATATATTGAGAGAGGTGCCTGCTGAACTTCCGAAGTCGGGTTGAATGTAGAAATAGATATTGTCTGTTAGATTTCCACTTAAAATAAGTCGCCCCCGCCTGATAATTAGCCCCCCGTTATCCCCCCATGATTTATCACATTGCTCACATTTGAGCTTGGAGTTGGTTTCTAGTAGTCTGTTGTATCTTACCTGCATATAACCTCGGAGTGAAATGGTTTCAAACCATTGTTTTGTTGTCTTTTTTACAGGGATACTCTGAGCAAAGCCATTATTGCATATTACCAATAGCAACATGGCAAAACGGATTTTGCTTGTTCTTTTGTTCAAGGTAGGGTTCTTTTAATTGCAGGGCAAAGATGTAGCTATTGGCATTTAGGAGAACTGTTTGCCATATTACCAAATTGTTAAGAATTCTCAACAAATGGCCCCGCCAAGAATGGCAGGGCGTTGCAATTAAAAGATAATTTTTGCCTTTCAGCATCATTTACCCTGGCTTTTGGCCATCATAAAGATCTGTTTGCTATGTAATCAAAGTGTTATGCCTTTGTTAAGCATTAATGAAATTTGAAATCATTTTCGATCTGGTCAGCACAGCAATTTTTTGTAGTTTTTTTGGATGAAAAAAAATAGTAGGTAAAAAAACAAAAAATGCCCCAATGCCAATACCTCGAAAGTTAAAATATACCAAGGCCATCCACCCATGATTAATGAATTTTTTGCAATAGGGGGACTTGATAAATACATATAATTTGATCGAGTTATCCAGTTGAATACAGCAACTCCAGCTGCCGCGAATTGAATTACAACAAAAGACTTGAGCCAGGATCCTTTTTCAGGTACAAAACCATCATAAATAATCATATACAGACTGGCCAAAATTAATCCTCCATGGCTGATGAAATACGCATAGAAAAAGAATCCTTGTGAGCCTAAATCGAATTCGGGTGTGAGCAAGGAATAAAATCCTCCTGTCAGGCTCCAATAATAAAAGATTTGCGCTGTGGGTCTATGGTAATTAAATAGCAGAGCAATGGAAATAAGGCTACTTATCCCACACAAATGTAGGGGTAAGTTTTCCTGAATACTCCAGTTGCCAACATACAGGCCATAACAATTTTCCATAACCAAATTGCTAAGTAGCACCATGGATAATGCCTTTCTGTATATTTTATGGCTTGCCCATGGTTTATACTTTGGAAGGATTAATAATACAACGATGGCGAGAAAAACAATTGTAATTACCGTCCACCACAGGGGAGTGAAGCTTTCCATAGCCTCATGTTTGTTCATAGCATCTTTGGTTCTTGAAGGGGGCAAATTAAGAATAATTGAACAAATTGAGTCTTGTGTTTGTTTTAGAATTCATAAAATCAAGCAACATGGAAAGAATCGATTTTTTAAATAAACTTACTGGGGGCTTAGCCTTTACCTGCGTGGCCTGTATGATGCAAGCCTGCTCTAAGGATGAGGGATCTGGGTCCGACAGCGGGAATCCTCCCGGCGGAGGAAATACTGCCGTGTTATTGACTGTCAATTTATCAAATGAGCTGTTATCAGTTAGTGATTTTGTCTCCAGGAGCGGAATCATCGTCGTAAGGATCGCTGCAGGAAATGAAGTGTCCAGTTTCACAGCATTTTCAAGTGTCTGTCCACATGCAGGAGCCACAGTAACCTACGTGCAAGGTTCCAACAGTTTCAATTGTTCCGCCCATCAGTCTAACTTCTCAATTTCAGGTGACCGTACCGGCGGACCTGCTACTACTGGATTGGTAAAGAAAATGTTAGTAGTCTCTGGGACAACACTCACGGTCAAATAGATTGACCTTTACAGCGACTTCATAACGCTGCGGATCTCTTGCTTGAGGTCTTCACTCACGCCTACTACTGGAAGCCTGAAGTTGTATTTTAAGATACCCATTTCAGACAAGTAGGTTTTTACACCACTTGGGCTTCCCTCTGCAAATATGGATTGAATTGCAGGAATGAGTTCTTCGTGTATCAGTCTTGCCTCTGTAAAATTTTCCTGTAAACATAAACTCACCATTTTGGAGAAATGGGCTGGGTAAGCATTGGCGATAACCGAGATCACGCCAATTGCACCACAGGCAATAAGCGGCAACGTGAGTGCATCATCACCACTGATCACTTCAAACCCTTCAGGCTTATCTCTAATGATCTGCATGATCTGCTCCATATTTCCTGAAGCCTCTTTTGTAGCGATGATGTTCTTGCATTCTTTTGCTATGCGAAGTGTTGTATGGGTGTTGATGTTGCTGCCGGTTCTGCTTGGAACATTATACATAATAACAGGTAGGGGGGCAGCATCGTTTATGGCTTTGTAATGCTGAAAGATTCCTTCGTTATTTGGCTTGTTGTAATAAGGGCCAACGGAAAGTATTGCACTATAACCGGTAAGGTCAAATGAAGTCAACCCCCTCACAACTGCTCTTGTGTCATTTCCTCCAATTCCTGCAACCAATCGAACCCTGCCTTTGTTGAATGTATTTACCAATGAAACTATAGTTGTTTTTTCTTCAAAGGATAGGGTAGCCGTCTCTCCAGTTGTTCCTAGAACCACAAGGTAGTCTACCTTGCCATTGATTAAATGCTCAATAAGTTTTCCAAGTGCAGGGGTATCGATGTCTCCGTTGTCCAAAAATGGCGTTACAATTGCTACGCCTGTACCTGAGAAAGGATGTATGCTCATTATCTATGGTTAAATATCTTTTTCTGTCATTTCTTCCCAGAATCCCATTCTGGAAAATTTATCTATTCTTTGGTCGATCCTTATTTCAGGGTCTATATCTTTTAGGTCTCCAATAGTTTTTACGATCTGTTTCTTTAGTAGCGATGCTGCTTCATCATGATTCCAGTGTGCACCACCGAGGGGCTCTGGAATTACGCCATCAACGAGTCCGAATTTCAGCATATGGTCTGAGGTGAGTTTTAATTCTTCCGCAGCCTTTTCTTTATGGTCCCAGCTCCTCCACAAAATAGAACTGCAACTTTCAGGAGAGATAACAGTGTACCACGTATTTGCCATCATATAGACTCTATCACCTACGCCAATACCCATTGCACCACCACTTGCGCCTTCGCCTATGATAATACACACTACAGGAACTTTAAGCCTGAGCATTTCAATGATATTCTTTGCAATTGCTTCGCCTTGTCCTCTTTCCTCTGCTTCAATTCCAGGGTAAGCACCTGGGGTATCTACCAGTGTAATAATGGGTTTATTGAATTTTTCGGCAAGCTTCATAAGCCTCAAGGCTTTGCGATATCCCTCAGGATTTGCCATTCCAAAATTCCTTAATTGTCTGGTCTTGGTGTTGTTGCCTTTTTGCTGCCCAAGGATCATCACGGTCTGCCCATCTATTTGTCCAAATCCACCTACAATAGCTTTGTCATCCTTGAAGTTTCTGTCTCCATGAAGTTCAACGAAGTTGGTGCAGATTCTTTCGATGTATGAAAGGGTGTAAGGTCTGTCTGGATGGCGACTTAGCTGTACTTTTTGCCAGCTTGAAAGGCCATCCGTTATCTCTTTCTTTTTTTCCTCAATCTTTTCTTGCAATTGCTTTATTGAATCAGAAAGATCGATTTTGTTCTTCTCTGCGGTAATGCGCAATTGATCAATTTGTTCGTATAGGTCTTTGATTGGTTTTTCAAAATCCAGGAACTGACGAGTGCTGACTTCTCCCATGGGTGAAAATTAGATTCGATGACCGTAAAGGTAGTAAAATTTCCCCCATTCATGCCCTGAACCCAGGGGTGTGAATAAATAGGAAAAACCTGTTTAGCGGGGTAATAATTTACTCTAAATCAGCCTATATTGTTACTCAAATATTTGCTATGCGATATGTTATTTATACAGCCCTACTGTTCGCCATGATGGGGAAGTCTGAGGCTTAGGTAACCCATCTTCCAAGGCCATCAGAATGGAACAGGCTTGTGCCTGGTGCTAGGTTTATGGATCGTTTCCCTCTGTTTTACTCTGTGCAGCCTGAAAATTCAGAGGGTAGGCATAGGGAGTGTCAGGGTTCTGCTTTTTTTGACTCGGTTTAAAAGAGATCACTTAGATTTTTGATGATCAAAGGCTCAAGCAGGAGGGTTTTCGACTCCCAGATGGGGGATATGCTCTTTATGTGATTGAAGGATTTTATCTAGCAGAGCACATAAATGGACCATCTTGATTTTCCAGCCTCAATCATAACCTCTCCCTTTATTAGGGATAGTTTATTAGAAAGCAAATGGTACATGTTTTTAGTTTTGACAATCGTACCTATGCTAGAACCATCAATTTTCAGACTTTAAATTTATTAACCTTTCCAATTGGTCTATATTCATTCAAATAAACCAACAAACATGCGTTATCTGGTATCCATTCTTTTAGGTTCTTTTTTTATCTTCTTGCTATCCTGTTCCAAAGAAAAAAATGTAACCTATGCTGAGCTAATTTTAGGTAAGTGGGATATTGTCAATCAGATCTTAAAAGATAATTCTTCCGGAGAATCAGATACACTTACTTACGGCGCGGCTTCAACTATAGATTTTTCATCCAACGGGGCAATGGTGATCAAAATTGATAATGATGAAAATGGTATTATTGAGTCTGATGAAACCGAAACCGGAACTTATTTGTTGGAAAATAGCAATCTTACTTTGGATGACTCTTTGAAATTTACAATTAAAACACTAACAACTTCGGAGCTCTCTTTTTACCTAGACAATGAAGAAGTTGAAGTAACTATAAATTTGAAACGCTAGATAACCTGGAATTATCTAAGGGTTGCTAGGTACTCTTTTTAATATTTATATTTTCGATCTAGCTCATTCAAACAAGATTGAATATTTCAGATATAAAACGAAGCAATCATTAACCCCTCGTATATTTAATTTACCTGGGGTTAATTTTTTTAAATTAGATTGAACGGGAATGCCACGCCTGATTTTTTGAGTGAACATCTAAAATAAATACTACCATTCTTTAATTGAAGCACACCTCTATGAGCTATAAAAAAACTTATCTTTAATTCTATGCATCGTTTTGAGGGATTGCCTACACTTTTATTAGACCCTCAAACGAACCGATGAATTTTTGTAGAAAAAATAACTAACAATTATGAAAAGGAGAAATTTTATTGGATTGGGTTCCACTGTTGGAATTTTAGCAAGTGCCATACCTGCTTTATCAATGTCCGATTCAGTTAAAGCAGAAAAAAACGAAAAGCGATATCAGCATGGTGCAAGCCCTTGGCCAATTTGTTTGGATACTGCAACCATTCGTCCTGCCTCATTGATTGATAAAGTGAACATTGCTGCAGAGGCAGGTTATGATGGCATTGAACCTTGGGATGGGGAACTAGAAGAATTTGAAAAAAATGGTGGAAATCTAAAGGAGTTGGGATTAGAAATAAAGAAATTGGGTCTAAAAGTGCCGAGTGTAATTGGACTTTGGAATGCCATTCCAGACACTATGGATTTATTTCTAAGTTCCCTTCCAGAAACTCGCCGTCGTATGCGTATGGCCCGAGATATTGGTGCAGACCATATTCAAACTATTCCTAACCAGCTTTCTGAAAACTATAGTCATCAGTGGGTAGCAGATCGATTTAGAGATATTATAGAAATTGGTTTGAAGGAGTATAATATTAAACCAGCATTGGTTTTTGTAAAATATTTTACCATAAAAACTTTAGGTCAAGCTGTGGGTATTGCCATGGATGCAAATCATCCAATGGCTAAGGTGATTCCTGATGTATACCACATGCATATTAGTGGCGGAGGCTTTGAAGGTTTGAAGATGTTGAAAGGCGATGCCATTGCCATATTCCAATTCAATGATGCGCCTTCTATTCCTGCCTTTAAAGATTTAAGTGATGAGCACCGGGTGTATCCTGGTGATGGCATATTGCCATTGGATTCAATATTTAAGGATTTAAAAGCAATTGGGTATAAAGGTTTTATTTCCCTTGAAATGTATAACCCAAATTATTATAAACAGGATCTTTTGACTGTAGCTAAAACAGGACTTAAAAAAACATTGGAAGTGCTCAAAAAGGCTGGTGTATAATTGAGTACATCGCTTTCTTAATTGGAACTAAGATTTACACTGTCGGAGCTAACAGGGCTTAAATATTTATAACTATTATTGATAATTAATTCTTTATAAGTAATAATTTATCATCGTTGAAGCATCGTTTGATTAGTTTGAATAATTGTCATAGAATTTATATTCATAGTTTTGTTATATTTTGGTTACACAGTTTTGTGAGTTTAAGGGGGCAAACCATTTATAAGCTGCCTACTGATTTTCCTTATTGTATTTACGGTGTACTTTTGTCCTTGGAGAAAAAATAATAAATCGAATACAGCGTAATAATTACACCCACAAATGAAAGTATTATAACACTTTGTGAGAAAAACTGTGTCCACTTTATTTGTAAGCTCATTCCTTCCTTCACCAGCATTACACTAACACTGCCCACATAACCGACAGCGTCGGCAACATAAATAAAAAAACCTACATTTCCCTTCATTGAAAATGCGGCAATCAATCTGTCAAATAAAATAGAATTAAATGGGATATACACCATGTAAAGTCCTGTTCCAACCAACATCATCCACCAAAATGGATCAAACATTTGGGTAGTAAATAAGTAGGTGGAAATTCCAGCCAAAATAAAGCCTATTAAGATAATTACATGTGCAACCATCAAGGCCTTAAAACTATTTTTAATTAAAACTACAGCTCCAATAATCACTAAAATAAAAATGGTGATGGGAATTTCGGTTTGTGTAAAAATCGCTGGCGTAGAACCATACCCCATCTCCTTCCACATATCTGCCGAAAAATTATCTCGAATGTCTCTAAATATAGTAGCAAATAAATATATTGTAACAAAGGCAATAATTCCTGGTAGATACTGTTTTAATAATTGTTTTCGATCTAATGCATTCATTGGTATACGCTTGATTCTCTGCTCCTCATCTTCAGCTGACGGTGGAGGTATTTTCTCTAAAAAATATACACATATCATCAATGGTAAAGCAAAAACGAGTCCTGTAAAAAAAGGAACCCAGAATTCTGGTACCTGGTATTTTTCCATTAACCATGCGCCTACAGATTTTACCCAGCCCGAAGAAAATATGAAGCTCACTGCTAAAGCAGCTCCAATAAAATCGGTCGTTTTACGTCCTTCGACGTAAGAAAAAACAACTCCCCACAACATCCCAAGGGGAAATCCATTTAAAAATAAAAAAACAATATTATAGGGTGTTGGCACAATCGCAAACAATAGCCATGCCAACCAAGAAATACCTGTTAGTAAAAAAATAATTTGATATCGATTTGATTTTTTTAATCCTGCAATAAATTTAATGCCATAAAACTTCGCCAATAAATAGCCCAACATTTGGCTAATTACTAAGGCGGTTTTAAATGCAATGGGCCCAAAAGTTAAACCATCAAAAGTGCAAACTGTAAATGACTTTCTAAAACCAAAAATAAATACATAGGTACCAAAGGATACAAGGGCTGCATAAATTGCAATAGATTTATCTTTGGATAATAATGTCATAAGTTTTAATATTTGGTTTCTTGGATATTAATTTGAGCTGCAAAGTTTGGGTAAACAAAGCGTTCTAATTATTATGATATAGTTCAAGTTCATTGTAAATTAATCAAATTTGTTGCGAATGCTTACTGCTATATTAATCTTCGTTTCATGCGCTTCTTGAGTATACTAACAAGAAAAATATAATGTAATAAGTTAAATGAAACTCCATAAGCAAATTTGAATTTTATAATCATAACTGTTGAAACCATAGAGAAATAGAATTTTTAGTACAGATGTTGCAACTGTTTGGGTCTTTGTTTATGATCGAATCCAAAATTAATTAGTGCAAAAGATAATAATAAATGAGTTGTGTAATGAAATTGAAATGTACACGTTTATCTCTTTTATACTTGGATTCATTTAAAAAATTCTCTTTTCCCTCCTTAATATTCGCAACAATAAATTAGAGCATTAGAGGCTAATCTTTATATAACAATAGTTAATACTCCACGATTTATGGTACTCTATAAGAGCTAGAATAATGCTGTTTTCAATGGTATAATTCTTAGTTTTTTTGATTTTGAATAGACTACTCAAATCTGTGAATAAAAAGACAAGATTTTTTTTTAGTTAGGCAATTACGAAAACCACCTTATTTCTGAAGGGGGTTCTTGCGGACCGGACGGGACTCGAATGCAGACGATTCCACTTTGTAGAATGTCTGCATCCCGACATCCCGCTTTGCGGGATCGTCAGGACCTGCATTTTTTTATAAGTATGATAAGTTGTTTGACTAAAGAGCATAAAAAAACCCCTCATTGCTGAAGGGGTTTCTTGCGGACCGGACGTATCTTGATTACTGTTCTTTAGTGTTTTTCTTCTGGAGTAGCGGTGTTTGTGCTATCGGTTCCTAGCAATACAGCGTAGGTGCACTCCTCACTAATTTTCTCGATTCCCTTTAGGTCTTTATTTGATTCGTCGTATGAAGAGTATGTCTGTTCAAGTTTACTTACATAACAATCGAGAAATTTATCCTGGATTTCCTTCGATTCAAAGAGGTTGCTTCCATCTTTTTGTTTTCCAATGGTGTTTAATCCAAGTTCCATTTCTGATCGGGTTTTCTCTTTTTCTTCGGCAGACCAATTACCCTTTTGGCTAGAGCTAGTAGCCTCACAGCTAATGAGAAGTGTAGAGAAAATAATTAAAACGGAGCTTTGTAGCGAAGATATTCTAAGTTTCATGGCAATTGGGTTTTGTTTGTTCAAAGATAATAGTTGTAATTAAAAAAGCCCTGATTCATATGAGTCAGGGCTTTTAGAACACTTTGGTTGTTTCTTGCGGACCGGACGGGACTCGAACCCGCGACCTCCGCCGTGACAGGGCGGCATTCTAACCAACTGAACTACCGATCCAAACTTTTCTCGAACCCGTCCCGGCTAAGCCGGGACCGTGATAGCGCGGCATTTTGGAAGCCGAACTATCAATCCTTAAAACGATATGATTTATCTCGTTTTCGGGTTGCAAAGATAATGGTTTTGTTTTTTTAAAGTGCAATTCGGGGAAATTTAATTGAAGGGGGCAATTAAATATGTAACCCCTTCTCTCGACACCTCCGAATTTGGAAATGTCTTCTTTGCCTCAGTCTCAAATAAGGAGGTATCCTCATACTTGCTGCTGAAATGTCCGAGTAATAGCCTCTTTGCTCCCGATTTCAAGGCAATGGTCGCAGCCTGGGTGCTGCTTGAATGGAAACGTGGAGAAGCTTTTTCTACCTGGTCGTCTAGATAAGTGGCTTCATGATAGATTAAGTCTGCGTCGATGATTGTTGGGATAATCGACTCATCATACTTCGTGTCTGCACAATACGCATAACTCATTGAGGGTATTGCAGGCCTTATCAATTCCCCATCTTTAACTCTTTCAGGCTTTGATCTTAGTGTAAATAAAAATCCCCAACAAGGAATCCGGTGGGATACGGCAAAACAGGATACTGTTAGGTTGGGCAACTCGAGCAAGGCACCAGCCTCTGTTATCGGATGAAAAATGAATTCAAAATTGAATGAAGAATCTGATACCCTAAGTTGCAGATCAATAATTTCCTTTAGTTCTGGAACAGCATATACATGAAGTGGTTCTGCACGATTGGTGAGGCTAAACGTGTTCAGGAGACCAGGTAGCCCGTAATAGTGATCACCATGTAGATGTGATATGAAAATGTGATTGATCTTGCTCTTTCTAATTTTGTATCGCTGCATCTGCAGTTGAGTCGACTCTCCGCAGTCGACTAAAAACAATTCATGATCAGCAGTAACCACCTGAGATGTTTGGTGGCGGTTGTGCATTGATAGTGCCGAATTGTTTCCAAGTATAGTAACTGCAAGCATGAGAAGTAACTGATTTATTTTAAAGATCGCTGTCGAGTTCTCTTTCTATTTCTTCCATCAACACAATATCATATGCTTCGGATTCAGTAGGGGTGTGGTTGATCATTTCCAACAACCCATGATTCCCAAACTCATTTTTTACAGCAGCGGTAAGTTCGCATAACACAAATGACTTTTTCTCACTATACATTTGTTGATGAATCTTCTTCACAAGTATTGCAATGGATGTGTCAATTTGCGCTACTTTATTGAGATTGATAATCAGGTTTTTAGGGTCATCTTGCTGTTTTTTAGCAAGAATTGAACTCAGTTCTTCTGCCATATTTGCAGTTAGTACTGACTCCTCAATGGAAATGACATGAAATGCTTCTTTGGTATCAATTTTGACCCTCATGGTTGTGTGCTTAATTTCGGTAAAAAAACATGATTTCGGCTGCAAATATACCTCATTTGTTTAAGTCTGGTTAATATTGCAGTCGTCATACTACCACAACATTAGTCTCATGTTTTATCTCGGATTTATTCATTATCATTGTGTTGTATCACTTTAAATATACCCTCTATGGATAACAATTTTTCGGCACAGGTAAAGGAGATCATCTCTTACAGCAGGGAAGAAGCCCTCAGGTTGGGGAATGATTTTATCGGTACAGAGCATTTGCTTTTGGGGGTAATCCGTGAAGGAGAGAACACTGCACTCAAAGTGCTGCAAAA
Organism: Chitinophagaceae bacterium; assembly: GCA_044353505.1. Lineage (GTDB taxonomy): Bacteria > Bacteroidota > Bacteroidia > Chitinophagales > Chitinophagaceae > Pollutibacter. Next base: position 24,902 of record JBILBU010000019.1, read on the forward strand.
CCTCAATGTGGATCTCTATGAATTGCGTAAGGAAGTGGAGCTTGCTGTAAAAGATAAGTCAGGGAAAAACATTCAAAATATAAATAGCCTTCCGCTTACGCGTCAGGCAGAAAAAGTAATTAGGGTTACCGTATTAGAAGCCAAGGCATTGAAAAGTCCATTGGTAGAAACTGAACACTTGTTGCTTTCCATTTTGAAGAATAAGGAAAATATTGCAACACAAATCCTTAATCAGTTTGATGTTGATTACGATCTTTTCAGAAATGAATTGGGCGTACTAAGAAGCAATGATGTGAAAAGTGAATTCTCTGACGAGCCGGAAGAAGAGTTTGATGAAGAGCGTAAGGGATCTCAACAAAAATCACGTCCAGCACAGGCTGCAGGAAAAAGCAAAACACCTGTATTGGATAATTTCGGAAGAGACATAACCAAACTTGCTGAATCAGGAACGCTAGATCCTATTGTTGGACGCGAGGCAGAAATAGAAAGAGTATCTCAAATTCTATCCAGAAGAAAAAAGAATAATCCAATTTTGATTGGCGAGCCGGGTGTTGGTAAAACCGCAATAGTAGAAGGTCTTGCACTTAGAATAGTTCAACGAAAAGTATCAAGGGTCTTGTTTGATAAACGTGTTGTTTCATTGGATCTTGCAGCGCTAGTTGCTGGAACAAAATACAGGGGACAATTCGAGGAGAGAATGAAGGCGATCATGAATGAGTTAGAAAAAAATCGTGATGTCATTCTTTTCATTGACGAGATCCATACAATTGTTGGAGCCGGTGGTGCAAGTGGGTCACTCGATGCATCAAATATTTTCAAGCCCGCACTCTCTCGCGGCGAGCTACAGTGCATTGGAGCATCAACGCTTGATGAATATCGTATGCACATAGAAAAAGATGGTGCACTGGATAGGCGTTTCCAGAAAGTGCTTGTTGAGCCACCTTCCGTTGATGAAACCATACAAATACTTATTAATATTAAATCGCGTTACGAAGAATACCACAATGTCGACTATTCTCAAGACGCCATTGATGCCTGCGTGAAGCTGAGTGATCGCTACATGACGGATCGGTTGTTGCCGGATAAAGCCATCGATGTATTGGATGAGGTTGGGGCAAGGGTTCACCTCAAAAATATCAATGTACCAGAAGAGATTATCGAGCTGGAAAAGAAAATTGATGATATCAAACTGGAGAAAAATCGCGTAGTTAAAAGCCAGCGATTTGAAGAAGCTGCTAGTTTGCGAGATACTGAAAAAAGACTTCAAGAAGAATTGGAAGCTGCCAAGACGAAGTGGGAAGAAGAATCAAAGCACAAGCGATTCCCGATTACAGAAGAAGATATTGCCGAAGTAGTGAGTATGATGACCGGTATCCCGGTTAAGCGTATGGTGCAGGCGGAGACAGACAAGCTGCGCAATATGGGATTGGAAATGAAGGCTATGGTCGTTGGCCAAAGTGAGGCAATTAGCAAGGTTGTAAAGGCCATTCAGCGCAATAGGGTGGGTTTGAAAGATCCGAAGAAGCCAATTGGGACATTCATTTTTCTTGGTCCAACTGGCGTAGGTAAAACAGAGCTTGCTAGAGCCCTCACCCGCAATATGTTTGATACAGAAGATGCATTGATTCGTATTGACATGAGTGAGTACATGGAGAAATTCACGGTTAGCCGACTAATTGGTGCCCCTCCCGGATATGTTGGTTATGAAGAAGGTGGGCAGCTAACAGAAAGAGTAAGGAGAAAGCCCTATTCAGTAATACTTCTCGATGAGATCGAGAAGGCGCACCCAGATATTTACAATATTCTTTTACAGGTACTTGATGATGGTCAATTGACCGACGGCCTGGGCCGCAAGGTTGATTTCAAAAACACATTGATTATCATGACTTCCAATATCGGAGTTCGCCAGTTGAAAGATTTTGGTGAAGGGGTTGGTTTTGCAACCAGTGCCCGTCAGGCAAATGCAGAAGAGGCAAACAAGGCTGTAATTGAAAAAGCCTTGAAAAGGACTTTCTCTCCTGAATTTTTGAACCGCGTTGATGATGTAATCATCTTCAATTCTTTGGAAAAAGAACATATTTTCGAAATTATCGATATCCTGATGAAGTCCGTCATGAAGCGCCTAAGTGCTCTTGGATTCTCACTGGAATTAAGTACGGAGGCCAAAGAATTTATTGCAGAAAAGGGATATGATCAGCAGTTCGGAGCAAGACCGTTACATAGAGCAATTCAAAAGTATCTGGAAGATCCACTTGCCGAGGAGATTTTGAATATGAGTATCAAGGCGGGAGATCTTATGATTGCCGATTTTGACAAGGAAAACCAAAAAATTATCTTTTCAATAAAGAAGCTACCCGAAAAGAAAGAAAAATCAAAAGCATAACCGCATGTTATGAACTAAATTTGCCCTCGACATCATGTCGGGGGCTTTTTTTATGATTACTGAAATCGGAAATGATATAGATAGGGCAAGAGCATTCCTAGAAAGGGGGGAACTCGTTGCTATACCCACAGAAACCGTTTATGGATTGGCGGCAAACGGCCTTGATGCCCATGCCATATTAAAGATTTACAGCGTAAAAAACCGCCCACAGTTTAATCCGTTGATTCTTCATGTAGCCAATGTTGATCAGGCTGGGAAGCTCGTGAAAGCAATTCCTGAATTGTGTAAAAAACTCATGACTAATTTCTCTCCCGGACCAATTACTTTTTTATTACCCAAATCTGACATAGTACCGGATCTGGTTACTGCAGGAAGCAACCTTGTTGCTATTCGAATACCTGATCATGAGCTCACAAGGGAACTTCTGGCTCTGCTTGATTTTCCTCTTGCTGCTCCCAGCGCCAATCCGTCAGGATATGTAAGCCCAGTATCTCCTAATCATGTCTTGGATGGCCTAGATGGTAAAATACCCTATATACTCGACGGGGGTAACTGTAGGGTGGGTTTAGAATCTACTATTGTTGGTTTTGATGAAGGTGTTGTTGTTGTCCACCGGCTTGGAGCAATTACTGCAGCAGATATAGAATCAGTAACAGGTGCAAAAGTTGTTATTTCCCTGTCTCATTCATCTCCCATGGCTCCTGGCCAATTGAAAAGTCACTATGCCACATCAAACCCATTGTTCATTGGCGATATTATTGAACTCGCCTCACTTCATGCAGGTAAACGATTAGGTATACTATCTTTCAAAACGCTGTATCATATTGCTTGTGAAAAGCAAATTGTACTTTCTGCAAAAGCTGATTTGGAAGAGGCTGCTGCAGGCCTTTTCAGCGCGATGAGGGAACTTGATGCAAGTGGTGTTGACCTGATTATAACTGAACGATTTCCAGAACATGGGATTGGGGCAGCCATTAATGACCGATTGAGTAGGGCTGCCTTCGCTGGAGGCCAGTAGGAAATTGATAGTATCCTATTTGCACTTACCTCAAGCTTTTCCTGGGGTATTACATGAGATCACTCAGTTCCAACCACCTCATTTCTTTTTGATCAATCTCTTTTGCAATAGTTTCAAATCGTGTAGAGAGTTTTTCAATTTCAGTATACTCAAGATTTGCTGCTGACAGACGCTCTGAAATTATATTTTTCTCTTCGTTTAATTTCTTGATCTCTTTTTCAAGCATTTCAAATTCACGCTTCTCATTAAAGCTTGGTTTTTTCTTTGTACCTGCTGCTTCTTTTTCAGGCTCTCTATTTACAATGATTTGAGATTTTATTTTTTCCGGGTCAACTGTTTTGTCAAGAAGTTCGGCACGGTACTCGCCATAATTTCCTGGGAAATCACGAACAACACCGTCGCCTTCAAAAACGAAGAGGTGGTCAACGATTCTGTCCATGAAATACCGATCGTGACTGATGATAATAAGGCATCCAGGGAAGTCCATTAGAAAGTTTTCCAACACGGAAAGTGTCGGAAGATCCAAGTCGTTGGTGGGCTCATCCAGCACTAGAAAATTTGGATTTTTAAAAAGGATGCTTAGCAGATGAAGTCTTCTTTTTTCACCACCACTCAATTTGCTGATATAGCCGTATTGTTGATCCGGTGAGAACAGAAAGAGTTCTAGGAATTGAGCGGCACTGAGTGTTGCACCATTTGACAGGGGGAAATGCTCTGCGATATTTTTTACAAATTCAATCACACGCATGTCCTGCTTGATCTCCAATCCTTTTTGGGAGTAGTTACCAAAAACGATGGTGTCACCAATGTTGATTTTCCCGCTGTCTGGTTCTTCAAGACCTTGGAGCATGTTGACAAAAGTTGATTTCCCCGCTCCATTTTTTCCAATGATACCAACCCTTTCACCTTTTTTGAAAGTGTAATCGAATCCTGATAGTATTACCTTTTCTCCAAAGCTTTTGTATACTTTTTTGAGCTCTGCAATCTTGCCCCCAAGTCTGCTCATCTTCATTTGTAGATCAACCTGGCGGTCTTCAATTTTTTGCTTGGCAATTTTTTCTATCTCGTAATAATTGTCTTGTCTACTTTTTGATTTTGTTGTTCTGGCCTTGGGTTGTTTTCGCATCCACTCCAGTTCTTTTCTGAATGTATTTTTAGCTTTGTCTATGGTAGCCAAGTCGCTTTCAATTCGGGCAGCTTTTTTCTCAACATAGTTGTGATAATCTCCTTTGTAGACATAGATTTTGCTGTTGTCTAGTTCCCATATTTCATTGCATACTGCATCAAGAAAATACCGATCATGGGTTACAAGAAGTAAAGTAATTTTTTCTTTGTCGAGGTAGTGCTCAAGCCATTCCACCATTTCAACATCGAGGTGGTTGGTTGGTTCATCCATGATCAAGAGACAGTGGCTGTCGTTAAATCCAATGTCGATGAGGGTTCTGGCAAGGGCAACTCTTTTTCTTTGTCCGCCACTCAGACTACCTACAATTTGATCGAGGTGGTGAACGTTGAGTTTACTCAGAATCTGTTTTACTTTAGCATCAAAATCCCAGGCATTGTGGTCTTCCATATCACTCAATGCATCCGTAATCCTATCAGGATCATTGGAGTCCTCAGCCGCTTCATACTTCTTGATTGCATTAATCACAGGGTGATTACTGGCAAAAATATTATCAAGAATACTGGAGGATTCATTGAATATCGGGTCTTGTTCAAAAAGTACGGTATTCACATCTTTATTAATCCAGACCTTGCCTTCACCGGCAGTTTCTGTTCCGGCAAGAATTCTGAGCAGGGTAGATTTACCGGATCCGTTTCTTGCTATCAGGGCTATTTTATCCCCCTCGTTGATGTGAAATGAAATGTTGCTGAATAAAGGCTTAATTCCATATGATTTTCCCAGGTTCTCTACAGACACATAATGCATGGTGCAAAGGTACGATAAAGCGAGGCAGTCTGCAAGCCCTCTATTCTATTGATATTTTGAATTATCGCCGACTCCCCAAAAACACAATCAGACAAAGAATTATGGTGATAATGATTGCTATTGGAATAGTAAGGCCTGAAATTTTCTCTTCACGTTTTAATTTGAGAATAATCGATTCCCATTCACTTCGTTGTTCTGGTTCTTTTTTTAGAAGTGGTTCAAATTGCTGCATCAGCATGGATGCACGAGTACTATCCAAACTCTCAGAGGTTCTTATTGCCGTTTTTATAACCTCCTTTATCATCGTCGGGTTTTCCTCCCTAACGATGGTGTTTAATCTTGAAAGGCTATACAGTTCTTGAAGCTGTTGCAATAGCAGTTGTTTATTTAATCGGAATTTGTCCGACAACGCAATGTATTTTTCAACTTTGATAAACAGCTTAAGAATTTGCTTAGCACCAAGTGATTCATCAAGTGCATGTCCCATCGATTTTTCCAGCCAACGCTGATAGTGGTATTGTTCCCTTTTTTCAGGATCTGAAAGGACTGCATAGGCTTCTTGAATTTCACTAAAGTAAGTATTGTATTGGGCGGAATCTGCTTGTTTGTCAGGATGATAGGTCATCGCCAATTTCCTAAATGCCTTCTTGATCTCTGTAGTGCTAGAGCCTGCTGGGATATTGAGTACATGATAGTAATCTTTTACTGACATCATTTCAAAGGTAAGTTCCTTTTAGCCTTCCTCTTAGTTTCTTGTTTACTCCCCATTTTTACGTGGCTTATGTCATGGTATAGCCCCCACAGCTATATCCTTTTTGATACCCTTAAGGCAATGGCTAAAGGTAGTATCTTTGCGAAAATCGATTGTATGTCGGAATCATCCCGTATTGCTCAGGCTGTAGATTTTGTAAGGTCTGTTTGGCCTGATAAGCCCATGATTGGAGTGATATTGGGTAGTGGGTTGGGTGGTTTTGCCAAAGGTGTTGATATTGAGGCTGAAATTCCATACTGTGATATTCCCCATTTTCCGGTATCGACCGTAAAAGGACATGGGGGTAAATTGATTATTGGCACCATTGAAGGCAAGCGCGTCATCATTATGTCTGGGCGCTTTCATTATTATGAGGGATACACATCCACTGAGGTTGTCTTTCCCATTAGGGTTCTTCATCAGTTGGGCGTAACAACATTGTTGATCTCAAATGCTGCTGGTGGAGTAAATGCTGATTTTACTGTAGGGGACCTCATGGTTATTACCGACCATATCAGTTTTTCCGTTGTGAATCCACTCATCGGACCTAATAATGATGAAATTGGTCCGAGGTTTCCTGATATGAGCGAGCCTTATTCAAAAGAATTGATTGCCAAGGCCCATGGAATTGCAATTGATGCAGGGATAAATTTAAAAGAGGGAGTATATTTTGCAGTAACTGGACCATCATTTGAAACCCGTGCGGAATATAAATTTATTCAGCGTGTTGGTGCCGATGCAGTAGGGATGAGTACTGCGCAGGAAGTGATTACTGCTGTGCATTGTGGTATGACTGTTTTTGCCATCAGCGTGATTACTGACCTTGGAATTAGAGAAGAGGATAATAAATTTACACATGAGGAAGTACTGGATGCTGCAAATGCCGCAGCCCCATTGCTAACCACGATATTTAAGAAATTGATTGCAACGCTATAGTGTGTTTTCTGGATGAGATTTTGCAATTGTTTTATAAAAAAGATCTGTTTTATCGTTAATTATAATAATGAATCTAGCTACCTATTTGAGCATGAGATGTTGGTCTAAGCGCAAGTATTTTATTTCGCTCCTGATTTGTGCATCAATAGTTTTGGTTGATTCCAATTCAATCCAGGCACAAATGCGCTCAGTGATGAAGAGCGTGACTAATGCTGGGGGCTCGAGAGGTGGTGGTAAGAGCGGGGGTGATTCTCTATCTTTTGAAAAAAGAAAATTTGCTGATGATTCAGTAAATGTGAGGTTTAGGTATCTGGACACAGCGAGGTACAGTAATTTTGATTCGTCGATTAGTGATTACTATATGCGTGTGCCATTGAAGCCAGAACTCATTCAAATTGGGCACCTTGGAAATGCAACAAGACCAATCCTGTTTTCTCCGCTAAGGATGCCTGGTTGGGATGCCGGGTTTCATGCACTTGATCCATTTGCACTGACTATTTCCGATACCCGTTTTATGAATACCACAAAGCCCTATACCGAATTGGCCTATATGGTAGGCAGCAAGGCTGAGCAACAAATCGGAATTCTTCATACCCAGAATGCTTCACCTGATTGGAATTTTGTGTTGCAGTATAAATTGCTCAATGCCCCAGGCACATTCAATTCGCAAAATACCAACCATAATAATATTCGTTTCAATACAGATTATACTTCCAAGGATAAGCGGTACCATGCCTACCTGATATTGATGTCCAATGCCTTGCAATCCTCTGAAAATGGTGGAATAAGTGATCAAAGTTTGTTGATCAATCCAAATCCGGCCTACAATGATCGATTTAATATTCCTACCAATCTGGCAACAACTGCCTATGCTTCCAGAAACTTTTTTAATGTGAAATTGATTACTGGAAATCGGTATGTTGATAAAACGTTCTTGCTTAGGCAGCAATATGATCTTGGAAAGAAAGATTCTTTGGTCACAGATTCTACTGTTGTGAAGTTGTTCTACCCAAGACTTCGCTTTGAACATACTATTCAATCATCAAGTTATGCTTACAGGTATTTGGATGTTCAGGCTCCGGGAGCAGAGAGTTTTTACCAGACCAATTATGGTTTTCTTTCTGTTCCAGATACAGTAGACCTCAACTACAACATGAGTGTACTGAAAAATGATGTTTCCATAGTTCAGTTCCCTGATGCAAAGAATCTTCTGCAATTTTTTAAGGCAGGGTTAACAATCATGAATTATACCACCAGCCCGGATTCTTTGCGGGATGTATTTACAAACATCATGGCACATGGCGAATATCGAAACCGCACCCGCAATAAAAAGTGGGATATGCTTCTTTATGGTGAGTTTTATGCTGCAGGAAGAGATATCGGCAATTATTCCGTTCAAGCAAAACTTCAACGAACACTGGGACCAAAAATCGGGTCCCTTGAGCTGGGTTTTCAAAACATCAACAGATCTCCATCTTACCTGTTTGCAAAACAAACTGCTTTTCCTATTACAAGAAACAATGAGTTAAATGACGAAAATGTCAGCTCAATTTATGGTTCATTTTACTTAGCTCCGTTAAAGACCAAACTGACGGTTGATTATTTTCTTTTATCCAATTACACCTATTTAACAGGGTATAGCTCAGTAGCCCAATATTCACCCATATTCAACTTTGTTAGGGCAGGTATTTCCAAGGAAACCTCTCTTGGGAGGCGATTTAAGTGGTATATGGATCTTTATATTCAAACTCCCGCTGGAAATGCACCCATTCACCTCCCATGGCTCTATACCCGCAATAGGATTGCTTACGAGGGAAAGCCATACAGAAATCTGGTATTGGCTACCGGATTTGATTTGCGCTATTATAGCGACTATTACGCTGATGGCTACTCGCCACTACTAGGTCAATTCTTTTACCAGACTGAGCAAAAGATTGCAATACGGCCAGATTTGGCTTATTACCTTAACTTTCGGATCAGAAGCTTTACTACTTATTTGAGGTTTGAGAACCTGAATACGGCTAGTACTCAGTATGGATTTGGCTTTAAGGTGAATAATATGGCAGCCCCGCTCTATCCAAACCCAGGCATGGTGTTCCGAATTGGAATATTTTGGAATTTTGTTAATTAAAATTATCTGTATTTTTACATAGTGAAAAAGATCCTTGTAATATTCTTGCTATTGATTCATACAGCTGCAAGCAGCGGTACGGTTTTGAGTGCACATTATTGCATGGGTGATTTTTCTGGACTTCGCTTCGGGCAAAACAATAAAGAGGCTGATCATTGTTCAACCTGTGGAATGAAAGATATGGGCTGTTGTCATGACGAGCCAAAAGTTATTAAACTCGATAACAACCATCTTCAGCAAACCTCAATTGTTTTATCTGATTTTAAAATTCCTTTTTCAGTCCCTGCACCAAGCTATACATCTTTCTCAATTGCCCTATCTAAGGGTGATTTCGTCCTCAGACCTTCTTCACATTTAGGGCAACCGCCTTCTTATGTGCTTCATTGTATTTACAGGATTTGATAACATTATTTTCTGCCGCTGAGTATGAAGCAAGCGTTTAGTTCCCTAGAACTATTTAAATCAACACGTTTATTGTTTTCTGTTGATTGATTCTACTCTGTTATTTTCAAAGTTTTTATCGTGCGTATTAACTTATCATCCGTTAATTCATTTATAGTTAATTCAATTTTTTATCAACCTAAATTTCAAGATTATGAAATCTAAATTTGTATTATCATCAGTTCTTTTCATGTTTGTTTTTTCAACAGCCCTTTTTGCTCAAAAAACAACGAAAGAAGAGATTAAAGTATGGGGCAACTGCGGCAGCTGTAAAAAAACAATTGAGGCAGCTGCTTTAAAAGGTGGCGCAACGAACGCAACTTGGAGCGAGACTTCAAAAATTCTTGCCGTTGTGTATAATAAAAAGAAAGCTGACCAGAGCAAGATTCAGGAAGCTATTGCTGCCTCTGGGTATGATACCCAAGATTTTACTGCACCTGCTGAAGTGTACAACCAGCTTCCACCTTGCTGCCAGTACGATCGTAAAGTAGCTTCAAGTAACCTTGATGGTGGTGAAGTAAAGGCCTGTTGCGCAAAAGCAAATTGTGACCATAAAGGTGACAAAAAAGCTTGTGTAAAAGAATCATGCGACAAGGATAAGACTTGCTGTAAATCATAATTCATTCGGCCCGGCCTAAAGGCCGGGCCGAATCTTTTCTTCTCTAAGTGAGCTTTGATATAAATATCATACCATGAAAAAGTTCTTACCAATAGTATTCGCTTTTTTATTTTCTTCAGCTATCAGTAACGCTCAGATAACGAAAGCAAGCCTTCAGGCAAGTGGATTAACTTGTGCCCTATGTTCAAAATCCATATATGATAACCTTCAGTTGCTTTCCTTTGTTGATTCAATTGATACTGACCTAAATGCTTCTGTTTTTCTAATCACTTTTAAGCCTGGTGTTTTAGTAGATATTGATATGCTAAATAAAAAAGTAGAAGATGCAGGATTTTCAGTTGCTTCCCTTCGCCTTACTGCTGCATTTTCAAATAAATTGGTTGAAGATGATTCGCATGTCTATCTAGATGGCCAGGTGTTTCATTTTGTGCATATTGGTCAGCGTACGCTTAATGAAAAAGTTGATCTAACCATTATTGATAAACATTTTATATCAACAAAAGAATTCAAAAAGTACAGTTCAATGACCAAGCTTGATTGTATTAAAACTGGGAAAGCCGAGAGCTGTTGTAATCCTTATGAGGTAAGAGTGGGAACACGCATTTACCATGTAACGATTTGATCATGAAGATTACTTTAACACCATCAATTGCCCAATCTATTAGAGTAGCATTATTCATATCAATATTTCTTTCTTTCATCGCCAGCGCATTTTCACAGGAGCTCTATGTCTTCAGCAATCCTGCTTCCAACGTACCTGCAAACTCACTTTCATTTAAATACGGTAGTAAATGGGTCGGCAACAATACCATGAATCACTCATCCAATGACAGTAGGCATATGCTTGAATCACAACTTGGCATCAATAAAAAAATCATGTTGCGTGCCGGAGTTTCTTTAAGTGATATGTATTCACATAAAAAACAACAATTTGAGTCGTTTTCAATGTCTGCCAAATATCGTTTTTTCTCAAATGATAATGTTCACCGGCACTTTAGGGCAGCATTCTTTCTGAATACTGTCTTTAGTAAGAATGACTTAAGGTATGATGAGTTAACTGTTGATGGCGATCAGTCTGTTGTTCAAGGAGGTATTATACTTACCCAATTAATCAACAAGCTTGCTCTGTCAACTACCTTAGCACTTACTGAAGTTATTAATCCAGAACGGTGGGAAAAGTATGCTGGTCCAAGGCGATTTGGTTATCAAGGAATAAACTACAGCTTTTCTAGTGGCTATCTTTTATTTCCCAAAAAATATACCAGTTACAAGCAGCCCAACCTGAACATATACTTTGAATGTATTGGTGGATTTGGAGTCGATAAACGTTTTTCATATACAGACCTTGCGCCTGCTTTGCAACTCATTTTGAACAGCAATTCAAAAATTAATCTTGGGTATAGGTTTCAGCTTGTCAGTGACGCTGAAAGAATGGCCAGATCTGGTGTCTATTTTAGCTTCGAGCGTACATTCTTGAATGCTTTAAAGCATCGCTAAAAAGAACTAGTATTTTATATGTTTTAGGGCCAATGTCATTTTTCCCGAAATTCTTCAATCTATCGAGGCCTATCTTTGTTACTGAAATCCCTATCTTCACGAGGTGAAAAGATTCTTATTTTTCATCTTGGCAGTTCAAATCATCACCTCTGGAAACTTCATTCCTGAAGTTGTAAAATTCAATGATCTTGTTGATCATTTTATTGAACATCAGTCAGGTACACATCCACTTGGTGTTTTAGATTTCTTTAAGCTTCACTATTTTGACAGCCATCACGAACAATCCGATCCAATACGACATGCTAGTCTTCCCCTTTATCAAGTCAGCACCTCCTTTGTTATAGCCTTTCACTCTGTTCTTGATCAACTTAATTTTATTCCTTCATTTCCTGTTCCCTCGGCTCAATTCAATTCCTTTAAAAAAGGGTTGGTGCCTCAATGTCATCAGGTATCCATTTTTCAGCCGCCGCGATTTGTTTGATTTCTTGTTAGTGCTTTTCTTTTTTCATCAAATCGCAGATTATGCTAAATGCAATTATTCACTTTTCAGTAAGGAATAAGCTAGTTGTCGGACTGTTTACTCTTGCTTGGATTATTTGGGGAGTTATCGAGTTATTTAAACTTCCTATTGATGCACTGCCAGACATCACGTCCAATCAGGTACAGGTAATTACTGTTTCTCCTACACTTGGTTCTTTGGAAGTAGAGCGACTTATCACTTTCCCTATTGAACAGGCTTCCTCTAATATACCAGGGATAAAAGAAATCAGATCGATTTCAAGGTTTGGACTTTCTGTAGTAACGATTGTTTTTGAAGATGAGCACGATATCTATTGGTGTCGTCAACAGGTTACTGAGCGAATGACTCAGGTACGTGATGAAATCCCAAAGGAAGCAGGATCTCCTGAACTAGCTCCGGTTACTACAGGTCTGGGTGAGATTTATCAATATGTAGTTCGAGCAAAGAAAGGCTACGAACATAAATATGATCTCACTGAACTAAGAACTATTCAAGACTGGATCATCAGGCGCCAGCTATTGGGTACCAAAGGTGTTGCAGATGTCAGTAGTTTTGGTGGCAGACTAAAGCAATATGAAGTTGCATTAGACCCTGTTAAAATGAGGGGTATCGGTATTACGCTTCAGGATGTATTCCTCGCCCTTGAAAAGAATAACCAGAATTCCGGTGCCTCCTATATTGAAAAAGGACCTTCATTACTCTTTGTAAGGACAGAGGGCTTGGCCAAGTCAATTGCTGATATTGAACATATTTTTGTTGGTCCCTCTGCCACAGGAACACCCATCTTCATCAGTGATGTTGCTCAGGTTAGGATTGGCAGTCCAACTCGTTTCGGGGCTCTTACCTATGGTGATGAAGGAGAGGTCTCTGGTGCCGTTGTATTGATGCTAAAGGGTGCCAATGCTTCTGAAGTAGTTGGCAATATTGAGCAGCGAATGGATCAGATCAAGAAAACCTTACCTGAAGGCGTTGAAGTAGAAGTTTTTCTTAACCGAACAAAAATGGTTAATAAAACTCTTTCTACGGTAACAAAAAACTTACTCGAAGGAGCACTTATTGTCTTGCTGGTGTTGGTATTTTTTCTTGGGAATCTTCGCGCAGGACTTATTGTTGCCTCTGTTATTCCTTTGGCCATGCTCTTCGCTATTGGCATGATGAATCTATTCGGTGTTTCAGGCAACCTGATGTCTTTAGGTGCTTTGG
>JBILBU010000084.1:0-3962 GCA_044353505.1 Chitinophagaceae bacterium
ATGATCAAGAATGTATTTTACGGAGAGCCTGCTGCTGCGGTAACTAAGTTCACTGATATTTCTAGAGTTCAGGTTTCGGTATTGTCTGTACTCACCATATTCATCCTCATTGCAGGAATATATCCTAAACCGATGTTTGAATTTATATCAGATGCAGTTGGACCTATCATAAACAAATACAATCCCAAATAAAATATTGACAGTACTATGAACGCAATTATTATTTCTGCTTTATGGGGTGTACTGATGATGTATACCGGCTTCATGACAAGCGCCAAGCGTACTGTCTCCTTGGTTGCTATACTCGGGGTTATACTGGCATTTGTTGCCAATTGGTTGGAATACCTCGGTCTTTCTTTTATCAGTATAGATACAATGGGAATGTTGCAGTTCAACACATTTGGACTCGTATTCAATGGCATCATCCTGTTTTCAACCCTTATTTACTTTTTGCTTTCTTCTACTGAAATTGAAAAATCAAGTCACACTCCTTCTGATCTGTATGCCTTGATGTTCTTTGTGCTTTCAGGAATATCTGTTATTGCTGGATTTCAATCGCTGTTGATGTTATTTATTGGAATTGAAATTATTTCTATTCCACTATACGTTCTTGCAGGAAGTGATAAGTCAAACCTTAAAAGCAATGAGGCCGCCTTGAAGTATTTCTTGATGGGGGCCTTTTCGACCGGACTAATGCTCATGGGTATTGCACTTTTATATGGTTCTTCAGGCAGCTTTAGTTTGGAAGGTGTGGCTGCAGGGGTGGGCGTACTGACGCCGATGAGGGCCAGTGGGATGGTATTGCTGTTGGCTTCGATGTCGTTCAAGGTATCTGCTGCACCTTTTCATTTTTGGACCCCTGATGTCTATGAAGGTTCCCCAACAGTGTATACTTCTTTCATGGCCACGGTTGTTAAGTCTGCCGCCTTTTTTGCCTTTTTAAAATTATTTGAATCCGCATTTGGGGAAGTTCATGGCGAGTGGCAAATGTTGGTTGCAGTAATCGCTGCACTCACCTTAATTATCGGAAATATTACTGCTGTGTTTCAGCAGAGTGTTAAAAGAATGCTCAGTTATTCTTCTATCGCACAAGCAGGCTTCATGATGCTTGGTGTATTTGCGATTAACACCTATGCCAAACAAGGCATGATACTCTATTTTGCTGCATATAGTCTCGCTACCATTGCCTTGTTTGCGGTACTGGCTAAGCTTAAAGATCATTCCATAGAAGCGCTCAATGGCTTTGCCAAGCAGCATCCTGTTGTTGCATTCTCTATGTTGATTAGTCTGCTTTCACTTGCCGGTATTCCACTCACCGCAGGATTTTTTGCGAAGTATTATATGCTGTTGGCGGTGTTAAAATATGGGCAGCTTTTATGGCTTGCTTTGGTGGCTATATTATCTGCCGCAATAAGCGTGTATTATTATTTCCGCTTGATTCAGGCTATGTATTTCAGAGAACCAGCAGCCGAGTCGGGGCTTCAATTTTCTGGATTCTTCAAGGTTATCATGGTCGTTAATGCAATATTGATACTTGTATTGGGTATTCATCCTGATTGGTTGATCAAGCTGATTTATTAGGGCTTAATTGCGACAACACAACTTGTGCTACTTCAGGCTTTAATATTTTGGGTCCAAGCGGGCAGGTTTAACTAATTTTATGTCATGAAACTTACCGATAATCTAGCGCTAGCTTGGAGAACTGTACGCGCCAACACCCTGCGTACAGCCATAACGGTTGCAATCATTGCATTTGGAATCATGGCGCTTGTAGGAATTATTACAGCCATTGAGGCAATGAACAATAGCCTTCGAGATAGTTTCTCTACGATGGGGGCAAATGCGTTTAGCATTAGATTCAAGGAAAGGAGAATGTCATTCGGGCGTAATAGTCAGGTTACCAAATCCAATACCAGAACAAATCGAAAAGAAAAGCAATCAAATGCCGGCAAACTTATTACGTTCAATCAGGCCAAGCAGTTTAAAAAGAATTATGCCTATCCTGCAAGTGTTAGTATTGGGCTGAACGGCCCTAGAAATACTGTTGTCAACTACGCCAATAAAAAAACGAATCCTACGGTTACCGTAACTGGGGGAGATGAGAACTATTTACAACTCAGCGGTTACGAAATCGGATTTGGCAGAAACTTTAACCGTGCTGATGTAGAGAGCGGTCAGGATATATGCATCATAGGAAAAGACGTTGCCTACAAATTATTTGGTTCGCGTTATGACAGGGCACTCGATAAAGTTATACGTGTTGGAAGCAATAAATACCGAGTTATTGGTATCACGAAGGAAAAGGGATCAAGTGCATTTTTGCAGGCAGACAATGTTGTGTTTTCAACCTACACCAACGTAAGGCAACGCTATCCCAATAAAAATCAATCATTCGCTTTGGCCATCATGGTAGACGATGTCAATCAGCTGGAGTCGGCAATTGGAGAAGCTGAAGGAACCTTCAGGCCAATCAGGGGGCTGGGGGTTTCTGAGGAGAGTAATTTTTATGTTGACAAAAGCGATAGCATTGCCGCAACTTTTATCGGTTTGTTAGGAACAATTTCCGCAGCGGCAGGGGCAATTGGGTTCATCACGTTAATCGGTGCTGCCATCGGGTTAATGAACATCATGCTCGTTGCTGTTACCGAACGCACAAAAGAAGTAGGGTTGATTATGGCCCTTGGTGGTAAACGCAATTCTATACGAGCACAGTTTCTGTTTGAATCTACCCTTATTAGTCTGATGGGTGCGGTGATTGGTATTCTTCTTGGGGTAATCATTGGCAATCTGGTAGGAAGCTTAATGGATACTCCATTTTTTATTCCTTGGAAAGTGATTACCATTGGTATTGTTATCTGTTCAGCAGTTGGACTTATTGCAGGGCTTTATCCAGCGATGAAAGCTTCAAGACTCGATCCAATTGTAGCGTTACGATATGAGTAGATGATGGGCTTATAGAATATTGATTCTATGGCCACAGCAATAAAAAAAATCCCCCACATGACTGAGGGGGATTTTTTATGTTCAAGCGAATCATGAATGCTACTTCGGGTCTAATGCCCTTTTAATTCTCTCCGCTACATCCTGCAGGTGATACTTACTCATGCTGTCAGGCATTGCTGCGGTGGCAGCTAGAATTTCAGTTCTAAGCCCAGCAAGGTGTGCTCTAACAACAGAGGTAATGTCTGATTTCTTAGTATCCGGACCAAAACTAATTGAGAAGGAGGAGCTACTGCTGGTGCTGGCTGTAGTACTGTTGCCCAAAAGCGATATCATTCTTTCAGTGTAGCTTTTTTGAAGGTTTCTGCGGTATCCATCAATTTTTTTCTTGCTTGCCAACTCTCCCCAGATTCCCTTTTTTAAGTCGCTAAAAAGTTCATCAATAGCGTAGGAATTCGGATAACGATTGGAAGAAATGACTATCCTTGAAAGTCTTGTTGCCGATAGTATACTGGACAGCACACCATCTTGCAAGGTTCCTAATTGATCCATACTCGGACTGCTTATCTTATCAAGTATGGTGTTGTCTGCCAACCATGTTGGGGTAGTGAACAGTTGCGCATTAAGAAATGCAACGGCTTCTTTTTGCGTTGCCTTTGGAGTTACTTCATACACCGCACCTTCTTGCTCAACAGTTTTTTGGGTTTCATAATATCCTCCAATATTCCTTCCAACATGCCCCATGTATCGGTTGAATTGTGATACAACTTGGTTGTACATCTCTGATAGATTATTATAACGATCAGCCTCTTCTTTGGTCCAGGTTTGTAGTTGAGCAATAACCCTTTTTAGATTCTTGATGCCATATTCACTTGCTTTCATGGCATTGTCACCCAAATCTTCGCTTTGTGTTCTTGGGTCAGCCATGTTGCCGTATTCATAGGTGCCAAACCACAGACGAGGGTTTTCTGCTATGCGTTCATTGTAGAGTTTATTTCTGTTTTTCTTATCGGCCTCTTCAT
>JBILBU010000048.1:0-12302 GCA_044353505.1 Chitinophagaceae bacterium
GGTTAAATAATCAAGAAATCTATACCCCTCTGTGATTTTTATCACCATTCCCTCGTAGAAAAGATTACAATTTCGTTGTGTGGAATCAAGTATAAAAGATCACTGGAATAGGGTTTACGAAACCAAGTAGCCTCAAGAGGTGAGCTGGACAGAAGAAATGCCGGCAACTTCTTTAGCGTTTATTCAGAGCTTTAATTTAGCAAAAAATACAAGTATTATTGATATTGGGGGTGGCGACAGTAAGCTTGTCGACTATTTACTTGAAGAGGGTTATTCAGATATAACCGTATTGGATATTTCCGAAAAGAGTTTAGCGCGAGCAAAAAAAAGATTGGGCGAAAAAAGCAAAAAGGTTAACTGGATAGTGTCTGATATAAAAAGCTTTAAGCCAAATAGAAAGTATGGTTTATGGCACGATAGAGCAGCCTTCCATTTTTTAACAACAGAAGAAGAAGTAAGTGCCTACTTGAGGATAGTAAGAAGCTGTGTAAAGGGGTATATGATTGTGGGCACTTTCTCCACCAGTGGCCCAAATGCATGCAGTGGACTTTCTGTAAAGCAATATGACGATAAACAACAAACAAGAATGTTTATGGATGGATTTCGAAAAATCAAGTGTATTGAAGTTGATCATACTACACCATTTCAAACTAAACAGAATTTTACCTTTTGTAGCTTCAAAAGTATCGCTGCCTAAACATTGCATATACAAGATTTCAAACCTGACATTTCTTCACGATGTATTCAAGTGAGTAATGGTACACAAAAGCACCCAACACGTTTCGATAGTTGACTAATCTGACTTTAGGTTAATCTCCAACCTCAATACCTCTCCGCGCTTAATGATCAGTTCCAATAACCCTCCTTTACTAATCAATAAAACACGCTCTACCCTATCAAATTTAGTTTCGGCTATGTCAAGTGATCTTGGCATCAAGCTGGTCACTAAAACCGTATCGCCATCCTTTACATCACCATCAAAAGAAAACTGCAGCGACTGCTCCTCATTGATGTTATTTACCGCAGTAAGGTATACCTTCTTGGCATCCGGAGTAATGGAAGCACAGAGATCAACAATTGGATGTGCAGGAATAGTCAATAGCAAATTCTGTTGGTGAACTTTGTAAAGCTCAAAAACATGACCAGCTGCATCCAATTCGGCAGCCAATGGACTAACCGCAATAGCACCTTCATTCACTGGCATAAAATAACAGGCCATTGACAATCCTAGCATACCCCCTTCCCTACACAGCATATTGAGCATGCGTGCAGCATACATACCCATCGGAACGTTTCCTTTCAACCCCCATCGGGTGTTCCACTCGTCAAAAGTGATACCGATCTGTTTACCTTTAGTTGACTCAGCAGTATCGAGATAGTTGCGGACTGATTTTAACATAGGAAGGGTTATCATTTCAGGTGCGTTGACCAGGAACGAATAATCTTCAGCAGTCTTCAGAGGATGTGCATCCAAGATATATTGATGTGCTGTTACAGCATCTACATATTGACCAGCAACTCCTAATAAAGGTTTATTCCATTCATCAGACAAATCAGCACCACCAAACTTAGTGCAGGGAACAAGATGAATTGTTGAATCAACAGCTTTCATGGCCTGAGAAAAAAGATTTGTTTGTTCTGTAACACCCACAATGCCATTGGCCAATCCTCTTCCAAAAGAATAGAGCTCATTGCCTACAAACCACCAACGAACATTAAATGGTTCTTGAAAACCTCGTTCAATCCTTGCCATTCCCCAATTTGATGATAGTCCAGCATTGCAATAGGAAACCCAATCAGCTGCATCTTGAGGACTATTCTCACTGACCCTTGCTGTTAGTATAGGCTCAGCACCTACCGCTTTGCATAGGGCGATAAATTCATCTGTTCCCATTTCATTGTTGTCTGTATCATCGGTATCTCGAAGGAGAAAATCCAATCCAGTCTTGTAAATGGGAGATCGTCTATCTACTGGCAACAGCCCTTCTTTCCATGAATAAAATTCAGCATAACATCCACCAGGAAAACGCAGAGATCCTGGATGAAGTCGCTTGAGCAACTCAACCACATCAGTGCGCATGCCATAAAAGTTGTGAAGGGGCAACAACGAAACAGCACCAAGCCAAAATTGACCTTGTTCTTTGCTAGTAATTGATAATGCACAATTGATTTTGGTTGATGGAGCTTTAAACTCGCAGGTCAGTAGCTCCCAGTCACCAACAGGTACCAAGAATTTCTTTTTAAACAGCTGTTGCCCTTTAATACCATATAAATTAATCCAGATCTCCCTCTGTTCATTCGTTTTTACCCAAACTCTAACAACATAAGTATCGCCTTGCCTAACAGCTAACATCTCTTGTTGTTGCATGATACCAGACAACTCACGATGCTTAGGTATAACAATAGCAACTGACTGCTTACCGGCATAGGCAACTGTAGTGTCAATGCTTACCAAGCCTTCGGATCCCACTACCTTCCATTGATTAGGAAAACTACCTGATACAGCAGCAAATTTTCTGTTGGCAACCATTTGAGCACTTAATCCACTCCAAAAACCACGCCGGGTTACTTCCAAGTTATGTCCAAATAATAAAGGCGATATGACCGCTCCTTGATTTTTTTGACTAAGGTCAATATGCATGGGAATATGTTGAGCAAAAAGACCAACAACATGTGATGAAGAAAGTAATAGCAAGAAGACAAACCGAACACAAAATTGAACTAGGCTCATTAAGCAAGGTTTACAGAAAATCAATCAATGAAGAGATGTATAATTAATCATAGGTTTTTACAGATGCCCTATCCCCAAGTGCTGCTAATATTTTTTTAAGTCCGGCCATATTCATTTTTAGTCCGGTTTCAGCATCTGGATGGGTATCTTCATTGATGATGCCAATTGGTCCGTCATAGTTGCTAGACCGGACAAAACGGATCATCTCTTGCTCACTATCCCCTTCACCAATCGGATAAATACGCTTATCCCCCTTCTTTAAACCAGCCAAATTCAATGCAAGCAAATAAGGAACTATCGCAGGGAAAAAAGTTGGGAAGCGATCTATCTGATCTTGGGCGTGGTTGAAATTATAGACCAAGCCAATATTGTTCAACTTCAAATACTGAATAATAGCCAACTGATTTTCTGGCTCACCATACCAACCTTCATGGTTATACAAACCCACCTTGCAGCCAATGGCACTGGCCCGATGGGCAATATACTTGACAGCGGCGGCGGCAGTATGAATTTTCTGTTGCTGAGAGAGCGTATCAAATCCTTCTGGTGGAATAAACATATACCAGATTTCGGTATTCACCTTGCGCCTTTCTAAAAATTTAAAGGTTTCAATTACCCCATATTCACTTGAAGGATCTGAGCCAGACAATAACCAAAAAGCTTGCAGTTTTACTTGATGTGCATTGAGCTCATCCAATTCTTGATCAAAGGTTGGGACATGATGGTCACGCCAATCATATGCCAACTTGGTGATGCCGATCCCATTTAACATTTGAGATCTTTCCAGTGGACCTCTATTTTTTACATCAAAAGGAACAATACACCACGCAATAAGCTGTTGTCGTGCGAAATTATCCCGTTTGGGTAACCCTTGTCCATAGATATTAGCAGGAAATGCCAAAGCAAACAGGTGATACACCATCACCAGGATTAATAGGTACAATTTTCGTTTCAGTAACATACAATATAGACTCATGTAAAGCAATTAAATCAGTAGTTACTAATATACAAGAAATAATAGTACTAAACCCAGTATAGGGTTGCAGATATGATGACAAATTAAATCTAGTCATATAGGGTAAATAAAATGATTAAGAAAGTTGTGGACAGTGACTCGGGTCATTGATTTTAGATGTGCCAGAAAATACATTTACAATCCAATTAAGTTACTTCACCACCAAAAAATCAATCCCATGAAAACAAAACAGAAACAAAGAACGAGTAGCCTAACTGCTGTAGCCGAAGAGAAGAGAGATGTATTAGTAAAAAGGGCTACTGCCGCAGCAAAAGAAATTAAAGAGAAAGTTGAAACCAGCGTTGAGGATCTGAGCGAAAAAATTAGGGATAAATACAAAGAATCTGAAGAAAAGCTGCGAGACATGAGTAAAAAAATTGGTGCAAAATCAACATTCAATAAGATTTCCCATAAAGTCAATGAATTGGCAAAAGGGAAATAGGTATATATATAAATAACATGGGGGTATAGCAGCAAAAACTATATCCTCATGTTAATAGTATATCAACGCAGATCAATACAGATGCAACTTTGTAAAAAACTCTTCCTCAAGAACCTCCCTAACTTCCCCGGGTTGTAGGTCCCCAAGACTTAGTTCTTCAATAGAAATCCTAATTAGTCTTTTGCATGGATGGCCTATTGCAGTCATCATCTTCCTCACCTGATGAAATTTACCCTCAGTTAACACCACCTCAATCCAAGTATTTGGCACATTCGGGTGCAGTTCATACCCAGATGAAAATAAGCCTTCGGGTTGCTTGACGATAAAGGCGTCACAAGGCCTTGTAGTGTACTCAGTATCGGTAGTGATTGGAATCAGTACACCGGAAGTAAGCTTAGCCAGTGACTCGTCAGAGACGATTCCCCGAACTTGGACTAAATACTTTCTTGCATGCGGCACCTTGCCTTGAAATAACAAGCGTGTAACTTTTTTATTGGTTGTCAACAACAACAATCCCTCAGAATTCTTATCGAGCCTTCCGATTGCATGTATTCCTTCAGGAAATGAAAAATCAATGTCGCCCAGTAGTGCTAGTTTATGGCTGCTAATGAACTGAGAGACCATATCATATGGCTTATTTAATATAAAGTATCGATAACCCTCCATGAAGAAATAGTGGTTCAATTAAGTCTAAAAGACAAGAATAGATAACTTAAATTAGCGTATCAATCTCAGCAAAGAAACAAAAAATCTCTTATGAAAAAGATTAGTCTATTTCTTATTGTGTATACTGGTCTATGTCTGGTTACTAATGGCCAGGATAAGAATATATTACCAAGTCGCGAACAAGTAAAATATCTCCAAAAAGAGATTGGCGTAATCATACACCTGGATATCAATATATATGCTCCAGAAACTTTTGACTACGCCAAAAAGGAAACACTTCCCCCAGCATCAGCTTTTAACCCCACGCGTATTGACACTGACCAATGGATAAGAGCAGCAAAATCAGCTGGGGCAAGGTATGCTGTACTGACAGCAAAACATGGCACTGGATTTGCCTTGTGGCATACAAAAGCAAACGGGTATCATACGGGCAATTCACCGATAGAAATCGATGTGGTAAAATCATTTATCAAATCGTGCAAGAAATATGGCTTAAAACCAGGTATCTACTACAACACCAACATGAATACCTTTTATGGTGCCGGGTATACCGCATTGACTGAAGAAAAAAGACTGGAGTTTAACGAAGTGGTGTATCAACAGCTTTCTGAACTTTGGGGAAACTATGGAAAGTTATTTGAAATATGGTTTGATGGTGGTGTGATGTCTGATCCAAAAACAGGAATCCTTGATAGGGTTACAAAGCTCCTTGAGCAGCACCAGCCAAATGCCTTATTATTTGGCGGCTTATCTGGAATGAATAACCTTGTAAGGTGGGTGGGCAATGAAGACGGACGAACACCATATCCACACTGGAATCAAAACTTCCTGAAGAATGTTGCTGGAGATGGATCCGAAACAGACAATCAATACCATGGCGATCCCAATGGCGATGTATGGATGCCCGGGGAAGCCGATTTTCCCAACCGCAAGAAAACAGCATGGAATGGCGGATGGCTTTGGAGATCCAATGAAGATCAATACCTTTTTCAATCAGATGAATTAATGGATAGATTTTATACTTCAGTAGGAAGAAATTCTAATATGATGATTGGCATGGCGATAGATACGTCAGGATTATTTCCTGAAAAAGATACAAGAATATTTGAAGAGTTTGGCGCAATGTTAAAGCAAAGAGAAAATAAGAAAATAGCAACAACAAGGGGAAGTGGCAAGATCATCAGCCTAAAGATTAAAGATAGTTCAGCAATTAATCAAGTAGAAATACAAGAGGAGATTAAGCATGGCCAGCGAATACGCAAATATGAAATTGATGCCCTTATAGATGGAGAATGGAATAAAATATGCGAGGGAACTTCAATAGGATATAAAAGAATACAATTTTTTGATGCCGTTGTTACACCTGAACTTAGAATAAAGATCATCGAAAGTGCAGGAAATCCGATACTTAAAAGCCTTTCAGCGTATCAATAAAGATGAACCATATTATCTAGATGGTTTTGGTAGATATGCAGCTGACTTAAGCTCAGGCTTAACAACAGACGGCGCAAGCGTAAATAACCACTGCATCTTTAACTTAACAAATAAGTTATAGGCAACAATTGGAAGGATAATTCCTGAGAATAATAAGGCAACTAACAAAATTGGAACAGAAGTAATTAAACATATCTTAACCAGAAATATTCTAACGGCAGCCATCATAATAATCTGCATACAAAAAATATACACTGAGTGGTAGCCAATGATACGGATGTAGTTGGCCTTATTAAGACCAGTAAGGATAAACGATATGTTGATTGAAAGTAGACATCCTATAAAGGCTACCAACAGATAGAAAAAAGGCATGGAATGCTCTACATAATAATTATCCTGATGAAACATATTGATATCTGTAAAAAGATATTGTACAAGAATGAAAATGGGCAGTAGAAAGAAAAGCAGCACATAAGAAGAAAGAAGCTTTTTACTCCCCGTAGACTTAATCGACGCAGAAACGAAATCCCCAATTGCGAAAAAAAGATAGTACTGTAAAATATCCATCACAAACCCCAGATAAATAACATGTTGCCGAAGTAGAGAAACCGTGAAATACATAACCAGTCCTAATATTAACTGTGTATAGATATTAAGTTTTATTTCAACTTTCAACACAGCATAAATCATGCCTACAAAAAATAAGGCGTTCAGATACCAGAACTGTCCTGTTTGCCTTGGATCAGTAATGAGTGACAAATAATCACTTAAGCCATAAACAGTATTGGTAACAGGCGAAAAAATAATTTGCAATGTTAGTTGGATAGCGCCCCAGACCAACATGGGATAAAGAATATTCCGTACCCTTACTTTTGCATATCTCCCCAATCCCCTTTTTGCTATGCTTGAAGAGAAAAAAATACCAGACGCAATGAAGAAAAGTGGCATTCTAAAGCCAAATAAAAACACATTGATGTACTCAAGTGCTGGATAACTTGCCACATCTAATCCAGAATTTGAAAGTGACTCATAACAATGTCGAAAAGATACCAAGATGATGCTAATTCCTTTGTCATAATCAAGCCATGAATCTCGTCTTAATCCGGACTGATCAAACCTTTGCAAAAAACCCACAGTTAATGTTTAGAAAGTAAAAGATAACCCACCAAATAAATCCCAAATAAATTATGGCATTTATTACATGGCATTAAACAACATATTTCTAATTAATAGAAAGAGGAAGTTCTCTACTCAAAGGAAACAAAGAGGAATGGTGCAAAAAATGATGAGATCATAATAATAAGCCAGAGCTATACAATCATAGTTTCAGGGGGGGGAGTTTGAAGTCCCAACTTACGGAACCAATATTATCAGGCTTCCCCTTTTCAGCAGGAGATACCGTACCCTTTAGTTCACCTTTTTTATTGCGTTTAACTGAAATTTTTCTCCAAGAAAAATCCCCTTTCTCATAATCAAAGGTTTTGCCATCATCGTCATAGAGGTTATAATCAGATTCTTTATCGCCATAATGGCGAATGACCAGATCAAACTTGCCATCAGAGACTGAAGAAACCGTTGCCATTGGGATAATGCCCCCATCACGAACAAACACAGGAATATGATCAAGACCGGGAGATATGGTAATTACCTCACTTTCACCAACTAGTTTACCTGTATAAAAATCAAACCACTTGCCCTTGGGAAGTACTACCTCTCTTTTGGTCTCTCCAGTAAAAAGTGGGGCAATGAGCAAATGATCGCCAACCATGTACTGATCTTTGATTTCACGCTTCTTGGCCATCGCATACGGATTATCAACAGAATTCAATTCTCCAGTTTCGGATTTATCCTCAACAGAAAATCCATCTACCAAATTCATAGCCCGAAAAGGAGGCCTGCCATAAAAAGTATATTCAGCAAAGCAGGTGTAGAGATATGGGATCAATTGCATTCTCAGGTTAGCAACATCAGCAACCTGTTTTTCAACTTCCGGAAATGTCCAGGGCTTTGTGCCATCTGCCCATGCATTGAGCATGGCCATTGGAGAAAAACATACCGTTTGCATCCTACGCAGCCATTCTTCTGCAGTAGCAGACCCACGTACTTCGGGGGTCCAAAGTGTTCCAATAAAAGAACTGTTGATTAACGCAGTAATAAAATCCTTATGGCTGTAATAGTCATTGTAAATCACAAACGGAAAGGAGGTAGCTCCAGCATTAGAAGCCCTTACCAATCCATAGGTTCGCTTATTTTCTGCCCGATACAACTGCGTGAAATTCTTTTGCATCATTAAGCCATAAGACTGCCTCATGATTTCTGAAGGAACGCCAGAAGGAAATCTTGTTACGTCTGGCCATAGCCAAAAATCAAAGCCATCATTTTCATCCATCTTGAAACCACTGACCCCAAGATTCAACAGATTGTCCTTAAAATGTTTTCCAACCAATTCAGTGGCTTCTTTCATTGCATAATCAGGAACATAGCCCGTCCATACCGTATGAGAGGCAGTATAGGGCTTCAATGAACTGATTAATTTACTGCTAGGCGCTACATAGGGATTGATCCATAGGTTGGTGTAAATGCCTTTCCCCTTTAACTTACTGATGAGACCTTGAGGATCTGGAAAACGCTTGCTATCCCACTCGTAGGTACATGGATACGACTTGCTCTGCCATCCGGGTTCGAGACCGATTACAGTAAGTGGGAAATTATGCTCTTCGAAACCCTTCACTTCATTGAGTAAGTCTTGATCGCTAAACAAGGTTGGAGTACGGTGCCAGAAACCTAATCCCCATTTTGGAGGAAGACAACCACCACCTTGATAGAGATTAAACCTGCTTACTGCATCAAGGGTGGTAGGTCCGCCGAATACGAAAAGTTGAATTCCTTCAGCAGGTACCAACACCTCTACGTTATCAGAATAAGGGGAGGCAGACCACTGAGGATCTGAATTCCTATCGGTGGATGCTGGAGGATGCTTGCTGTCTACGCGAACTCCAGTACCTACCCACACATCAAGATACCTGGCTGAGTTGATGAATACACCATATCCTTTTGAGGAAACATAAAAAGGCACAGGGGCATGCGTTCTTCCATTATCGACTCCATCATAATGATCAACATGCAGCCTGAGAATACGTCCTCGTTGTTCGACAGTTTTAAAATTTAAACCCAATCCAAATATCTTCTCTGCTTCATCAAGCGGAAAACGCAAATATGTTTTGCCATCATACAAATCAACCTTGATTTCATTTTCTTCGAGTGGAAAATCAACCGGCAACATGGCATTGATAGCAGAAGTTTTTGGGGCTACGCCTGAGACGGTCAAGAAATTCATAACCTCTGGTTTACCTGCTTCGGCCATCCAAACTCCATTCGCTACTTTCTGCCATACCAAAGGGATACCTTGGGCATTGGCAGAGAGAGAAAAAGAAAATGAAAGAACAATAACTTGAGCAATGGCAAAAAAGCGTTTCCAAATTTGCATTCGAGTAATTTAAACAGCGTTAAGGGTTAAAAAAACAATAATCATGAATTGCACTATTTCATTCCAAGTAGATACTCTGTAACATTAGCCAAATCATCGCCAGACATGCCCATAGATCCCGGATCGGGCATCAGTGACTTTGTCATTTTTTCACGGCTTTTGATATTGTCTTTAAGAATTGAATGTCGTTTACCAGTTGCATCTTTTAACAACAGTGTTTTGCCGTCAGCCAAAAGAAATCCAAAAAAGGTTTCACCGTCTTTTGTATTAATTAGCCAAGGCTCATAACCAAACACGATGGAAGCACTTGGATTGATGATGGCATCAAGCAAGGATTCACGATCATATTTTTGGTGAATTTGAGTAAGGTCAGGACCAATCTCTCCGCCCTGCTCTCCTGCACGGTGGCAAGTTGCACAATGTTGGGTGAAGACCTGCTTTCCTTTAATCGGATCAGGTTTTATTTTTTTTATGTCGGCTATTGAATACTTCATTCCGCCAGCTCTCTTGAAGTAATTGCCTGCCTGAGTTCGAACTGTTTGATCTGGGTTTGTGAAAATTACAGCTTCAACGGCCGAATCAAGATCAGCAGGAAAAGTTTTGGCAGCCAACATCCCTATAATCATTTGTCCGCCTACCGAATCCTTTGCCATATACTCAGCGGTGTATTTTCTATCATCAAAAACAATAAGCTCATTTATTATTTTCTCTCTGGCAGCTTTCATTTCAGCCTTCTTCTTCTCCTTTCCTAAGTCCAATCCAATATTCTTCCAATCCAAATAAGTCATCCAATCATTGTCTTGTCTAAATGAAAGCCAATAATTGGCTTGCTCCGAAACATCTGTAAGGTTACTTTTTGAAAGACTGAGCATGGCTTCGGCGCCAGACTTGTCATGTACAAACCCCAATGCAGTAATGGCTTTTTTCCGCTCTGCTGCAGGCAAGGAAGGTGAATTTGCCCAGTTTTGCAAAATATAAACAGCGGCTGTAGGATGAAGCCTCCACATCAATTGCGCATATGCTTCATTCCACTTTTCAGGTGATGCATTAATTTTTTCCCTGAACATGAAATTAAGCTCAGGCCATATCGCTTCGGCATCTTGCTCAAGTGCTTGTCCGATTGTCTCCAATAAATAAGGATCTTTTCCATCAAATGCTGCAACGATGGTCAACAGAGCTCCCTTCTTTTTCTTGAGTGGCACATCTCTAATGGCGGTGACAATTTCTCTTTGTAAAAAGAGTGAAGGCCAAATCTCATCTTTAGATAACTTAGGACGGCGCGAATCCATGGGTGTCAAAAAGAATTGATCGATCAGCTCAGCCATTTGATCTGGGGTATACACTCTTCGCAATGACCTCAATGCTGCTGCTGCAATACGTGGATCTTTGCTGTATAACAAAGAGTATGCCTCATCCTGCCCCTTCTTGCCAAGCTGCGCGAGTAAACCGATAGCTCTTGCATGATGGTATGGATTATCCGAATTCATCAACGCTTTAACCGGATCGATTACTTTTTCACCCTGACTTCTCAAACGCTCAAACCCTTCATGACGAACATTAATAGCAGGATTTTTGAGGGCTTCGATCTGACCCTCAACAGTATTGAGGTCGATATTTGGTGTCACCAGTTTTTTGTCTTTAGGAGAAATTCGATAGATGCGGCCATGTCCTTTATTGTCTTTCCTTTGATGTCCGCCAACAACTGGATCATACCAATCAGCAATATACATTGCGCCGTCGGTACCAATCATCACATCACTTGGGCGAAACCATTTTGTAGTATCGATATCATTTGCCGCATCATACCATACATATCCTTCGTTGTCGGAAGGTAATGAGCTTATAAAGTTTTGACGCTTGCCTGCAAGAGTAAAGCCCGCACCACTCAACTCTGGCTTGTAACCGAAAATAACATTGCGTCCAGCATCTGCACTCATCAACATTCCACGGTATTTCTCTCCCAATCCATCGCCTTCATTTAGAACAATACCAGTTGGAGCTCCTGCACCACTATTATCCCCAACCGGAATAACACCCGGATCTTCCTGATGCCAATGGGCAGTAAACATATTTTGATCCGGACGCTGGTCGGCTTGCCATGACCTTGTTCCATCGCTGCTGAAAAAACCTGCATTGCCACCCTCCATCAACCAACTCACACGGCAAGTCACTACGCCATCATCATTATCATTCTGCCACATATCACCATAGGAATCAACGGCCGTTTCATAGCTATTCCTGAATCCATGCCCCAGAACAGTGAGTCCTGTTCCGTCGGGATTAACACTTAGTTGCAGTCCGCCTACCCAAACTTTACCATCATCACTTTTTTGATTTCCCTCGTTTGTAAG
The DNA here is from genome assembly GCA_044353505.1 of Chitinophagaceae bacterium. Classification (GTDB taxonomy): domain Bacteria; phylum Bacteroidota; class Bacteroidia; order Chitinophagales; family Chitinophagaceae; genus Pollutibacter. Next base: position 12,127 of record JBILBU010000048.1, read on the forward strand.
ATTGTAAGGAGTGCCACCAGTGTACAAGCTACCAGAACGGAGTGTCCAACCCGACTTATCCGTTACCACATGAGGACCAGCATTACCTACGTTGAAATAGATCTTACCATCTGGGCCAAACACCCCAGCATGCAGTGCATGGTCGTGATCCAATCCTCCGAAGCCGGTGAGTAAGA
>JBILBU010000020.1:0-36278 GCA_044353505.1 Chitinophagaceae bacterium
AAAGAGAGATCATCAAAAAAGAGTCCCTAAAAAGACGTAGAAAATTATTTTTAAAAGAAAAAACACTATTTTCAAACAACGAAACTCTCTACAACCAAAAGTCTACATTGGTTTGACGACGGACAATTAGCGAGCTTCATTAGATACTGATGGAATTACAAAGGATATTGATGGTAAAATTACGCAATAGGGCTGATTTTACGGTGTTAAATAGCAGTTATATTGACAAGTAACATTTTCCCCCACTTTCGTCTCCCCCTTGTAAGGAAGGTCAATCTATACTACATTTGCTCAAAGTAATAAACAATGAGCTTGATCGAGGAACTCAGTTGGAGAGGCATGCTTCAGGATATCATGCCCGGCACGGAGGAACAGCTGAAAAAAGAACCCACAAGTTCTTATATCGGCTTCGACCCCACTGCAGATAGTCTACATATTGGCAGCCTGGTACCCATATTACTCCTGTATCACCTGCAGCAAGACGGCCATAAGCCAATAGCTCTGATTGGCGGCGCCACCGGCATGGTTGGGGATCCTAGCGGAAAAAGCGAAGAGCGGAATCTGCTTGACGAAGAGACTTTACAAAAAAACATTATTGGTGTCAGAAAACAACTTGAGAAGTTTCTTGACTTTGATCCTAACAGACTCAATTGCGCTGAAATAGTAAACAATTACGATTGGTTCAAAGGGCTGGGGTTTATTGATTTTCTCAGGGATGTGGGCAAGCACATGACCGTAAACTACATGATGTCTAAAGACAGCGTGAAGAAAAGAATTGAAGGCGAAACAGGCATAAGCTACACCGAGTTTGCCTATCAGCTGATGCAGGGCTATGATTTCTACTGGCTTTACACCAACAAAAAATGCAAGCTCCAAATGGGCGGAAGCGACCAGTGGGGAAATATTACTACTGGAACCGAGTTGATTAGAAAGAAGTCGGGGGGCGAGGCATTTGCTTTTACCTGCCCATTAATCACAAAAACCGACGGAGGCAAGTTTGGAAAGACTGAAAAAGGAAATATTTGGCTTGATCCAGAAAAAACGAGCCCGTTTCAGTTCTATCAGTTTTGGCTGAATGCGGCAGATGCAGATGCTGAAAAATGGATTAAAATATTCACGCTATTACCCAAAAATGAGATTAGTGTATTGCTTGCAGAACACCGGCAAGACCCTGGCACAAGGATTTTACAGAGAAAATTGGCCGAGTGCATCACGATTTTTGTACACGGGAACGCAGAATTTGAGACCGCAAGACAAACTACTGAACAGCTCTTTGGCAAAAAAGAGGAAATCAATCTACATGAACTCAGTGAGGCAGAGCTGCTTAATGCCATGGATGGTGTTCCTTTGCAGACCATTGCGTCAGCCTCAATAGCTTCAGGTATAGATATTGTTTCCTTTCTATTTGAATCAGGCATCATGCCAAGCAAGGGAGAGGCCCGTAAGATGATCATGGGGGGCGGAATTAGCATCAATAAGCAGAAGGTGACAGACATCGCCTTTACAGTTGATACAAACAGTTTATTGGCCAACCAATACGTGGTAGTTCAAAAGGGGAAAAAGAACCATTACCTCGTTAAAATAGCTGAATAAAATTTCGCGGGTTTAGTCCGTTATATTTTTGGCATCAAAACCGAAAAATCTTATTTTTGCAACCCTATTGGTAGAATGCCCGATAGTATAATGGTAGTACGTCAGATTTTGGTTCTGATTGTCTTGGTTCGAATCCAGGTCGGGCAACAAAAAAAAGATCCGCAATTGCGGATCTTTTTTTATTCGGTCATCTTACCGGATTTCTTCAAGTAACGTACGTACAGATAAACAATACCTAATATCAATACAGCATACAAGCTATTTCTCATAACATCTTCTATCTGGTAAAGCCTAATGATAAGCAGCACAATACCTGCAAGCCAGATAAACTGGGTAGTATACTCTTTCAACACCCATCTTTTCCAATTGAACTGCATGGATGAAAATGTTTTACCGATACCCTTTAAGGAAGGAACCCATCGATTTACTCTTGAGCAATATTCATTGAAAGCAGGACCAAATTTTCCTCTTAGAAAATTTTCCTCTGCCAAGACAATAGCCTGATATATAAATAAAAACAAAGGCATGATGATGGCTACATAGATGAGCGAGTTCGCCAATATGCCGACACCTAAAAGCATAAGAATATTTCCAACATACAAGGGATTTCTGCAATGAGAAAAAATACCTGTAGTCACCAATTCTTCTGCATACACCTTCTTGTCTTTTCCCCCTCTCACAATGTAGGCCAACCCAATGGTAGCACCCCTCGTAGCCTGTCCCAATACTGTAATCAACACCCCCAGCGTTAGAGGCCAACATCTATAGTCTACACCAAATGTTTGTTCATTAAACAATTCAGCAGAGGGCAAAAATAACAGACCATACAGCAGGATAAAAAGCAGGTTTCTGTACTTGAAAAAGAAATTTCCGATTGCAATCATGATTGTTTTTTTGCTATAAACCCAGAAAAATTATACCATTTAAAAAATACCTCAACAGTTCTGAAACCCACCTCTTTTAGTAAGGTAATGTTTTCGCTGAGTTTATATGGAATCAAGACATTTTCAAGTGCTTCACGTTTTTGTGAAATTTCCATCTCACTATAGTTGTTTCTTCTCTTGTGGTTATAATAATACTTTATAAAATCCCTATTAAAATCAGTTTCCTCAGCAAGGATTTTTTCAATTACAATTAATACTCCCCCTGGTCTTAACTGTTCATGAATGTTGCGCAACAGCTTTTCTCTGGCAATAGGCCTAACAAATTGTAATGTAAGGCATAGAATAACAACAGATGCATCCTCCATAGGAACAACACCGGTGTTCAAATCTGCCACTTCTAGACTAAAGGGTCTTTTCATCCCCATTTCCTCTAGTTTAGTACGGCACTTATCCAACATGGGGGCTGAATCATCTATGCCAACAAATTTGATATGCTGAGGCACCGTTTGATCCATCATAATCAGCGTGGCTCCAGTAGAGCACCCCAGATCATAAATAACTCCATCTTGACCGCACTGATCAGCAACAAGTTCAGCCATCATGCGTTGCATTTCAACATAAAAAGGTACTGAGCGGGTGACCATATCATCAAACACTCCCGCAACCTTATTATTGAAGGAAAAGTCTGATGCTTGTTTTATTGGCTCGTCGAATATTTTATCCATACAATGGGTTGTTAGGTTTGGGGATGATCTTATTTATTTAATGCCTGAATTATTTCTTCAATGATATCTTCGGGATGTTCAAGTCCGACTGACAGACGAATTAGACCTGGCGTAATTCCTACCTCCTGCCTTTCAGCCTCTGTCAACTTTGAATGGGTGGTACTGGCTGGATGAGAAGCAATGGTTCTCGTATCTCCCAAGTTATTGGTCATCGATAACCATGTTAGATTATTTAGGAATTTTCTTCCGCCCTCTAGTCCCGCTTTCAACTCAAAGGTAAGTACCCCTCCGCCGTTCTTCATCTGCTGTTTGGCAATTGCATATTGAGGATGAGATTCAAGGAAAGGATATTTTACCCAACTCAGTGCTGGATTATTTTCAAGTGCACGAGCGATATGAAATGCATTCTCGGCATGTTTATCCATACGCACGAAAAGGGTTTCAAGACTTTTTGTAAGTACCCACGCATTAAATGGACTTAAGGAAGGCCCAGTGTTTCGAACAAAGAGATATAGCTGTTTGATTAAATCTTTTTTCCCTACAACAACACCACCCAATACCCTACCCTGGCCATCGATAAACTTTGTAGCCGAGTGAAGCACCAGATCAGCACCATATTTAATTGGTTGCTGAACTGCCGGAGTAGCAAAACAGTTGTCAACAATAAACAAGATATTATGTTTCTTACACAGCGCTGAGACATAATTCATGTCAACAATATCCAGACCGGGGTTGGAAGGCGTTTCCAGATAAAGCACTTTTGTATTGGGATTTATTAATGAAGGCAATTCTTCCGGCTTATTCATGTTGAAATAGCTGTACTGAATGCCCCACTTCGGTAAGTACTTTGTTAAAATGGTATGGGTAGAACCAAATACTGCTGAAGCAGAAATGATGTGGTCACCTGATGAAAGAAAAGTCATGAAGCTAGAATAAATAGCAGCCATGCCCGTTGAGGTTGCAATCCCATCTTCCGCTCCTTCAAGGATGCAGATCTTCTTTATAAACTCATCGACAGTTGGGTTAGAGAACCTTGAATAGATGTTTACATCAAGGGTGTCGTCGGCAAAAGCCGCAGCCATGTCCTCGGCAGAGTCATAAACAAAACTGCTTGTAAGAAACATTGGTGTAGAGTGTTCTTTCTCACCAGTTCTTTCTGTCTGTGTTCTTATCGCTAATGTTTCTGGGCGCATTACAATAATTTTTATTGTCCGAATACTTCTTGATCGTTAACAAATATCTTATACTTTATTTCAGCTCCTGCAGCCCTTAGTGTTTCGGCTACAGAGCAATATTTTTTTATAGAGAGATCTACCGCCCTAATTGCTTTGGCAGTATCAATTTCACCTGAAAGCTTGAATACAACATCAATTGTTTTCCATAAAGAGGGCTCTTTGCCTTCTTCTCTTTGCCCATCAATTTCCACAGAAAGATTGACGAGTGTCTGCTTTTGCTTTTTCAAAATGCTAACAACATCCACAGCGCTACACCCAATAAGTGCAGCCAAGATTGTTTGCATGGGCCTGAAGCCGGTACCATTGCCCCCTTGAGCAACGGGAATATCCAGTCTCAAGAGGTGCCCGTCTGCATCAACAATATCCATCCCGAAGTCACCTTCAGCCAAATTAGCCTTGAGTAAAGCCATAGTGAGTAATTGAGTGCAAATATAAGCCATCGAGGCCAAAAAGGCCGTCGGATAACCACACCATTGTATTTCACTTAATCTTAACTAAATTTATCTTCTGATGATGAATGAAAACGCAATAATGGAGCAGGAAAAACTATCCTCACTTATGGGGTCGGTCCGCCAGATGGCAGATGAGAGGCTTCAGCTTTTGTCTGAAATCGACCTACTTAAAAAAGAAAAAGAGATTCTATTGAACGCGATAGATCAGTATGCAGACATGGAGATCAACTATCTTGAGCTGAAAGAGAGGAATGTATTGCTCGATAGCCAAGTAAGGTCACTCATTTCTGCGATTGAGTCCATCGAGACTGAAATGAAATAAGAGGTTGAAGAGGTTTAAGCAGTTGAAGAAATACAAAAATAACCTTCAACCTCCTCAACCACTTCAACCACTTCAACCGCTTAAACTGCTTAAACCTCTTCAACCTCTTCAACCTACTCAACTAGCCTCTTCATACACACCGCCAAACTTTGTCTCCAATCATTAGGCTCAACCCCATACACTTGCTTGATTTTAGTTTTATCCATCACACTGTATGCAGGCCTTTTGGCAGGCGTAGGATAGGCAGAAGTAGGAATTGGATTAACATTACAATTACTTCCCAATAATTTTTTAATCTCCACTGCAAAATCATACCAGGTAATCTCGCCAGCATTTGAAAAATTATAGATTCCCGGATGCCAAGATGGATGTCCAATCACGTGCATTATAAACGACGCCAAGTCAGTTGCTGAAGTGGGACTTCCTTGCTGATCATTGACCACGGCAATCTCATCCTTTTCCTTCATTAGACGCATCATGGTTTTTACGAAATTGTTCCCATAGTAGGAATAGACCCAAGATGTACGAATTACTATAGTATCAGAATTGTATTTAAATGCTTGGTCCTCGCCAGCTTTTTTTGAGGCACCATATACAGAACTGGGTAAGGTGGGATCAGTTTCTTTGTAGGGAGTGTTTGAATCCCCGCCATATACATAGTCGGTAGAAACATGGATAAACTTAGTGGAATGAGCCGCGGATACTGCCGCAAGTATGCCAACCGATTCTGAATTTACGATGAATGCAAGATCAGATTCTTGCTCTGCACGATCTACTGCAGTGTAGGCAGCGCAGTTAATGCAATAGTCTGGCTTGAATGCATCAAAAGTTTTTCTAACCAACTCATAATGATGAATGGGAAGATCCTCCCTTGAAAGGAAGAGAAATTCATATTGACTAAACCGCTTTTCAAGATCCCTAAGCTCTTTACCCAATTGGCCATTTGCCCCAGTTACCAATATTTTTTTTCGCTTTTCCATTACTCAAAATTAGCATCTGTTTGAGCTATGCCAGGAAGGATGAGGTCCTTTTCGGAGACCTTGATATCTTGAAGTGACAACTTCCAATCTATCGCAAGACTTGGATCATTATATAGAAGTCCTGACTCACTCTCTTTGCTGTAAAAAGCATCGCACTTATACATCACATCTGCAGTTTCGCTTAACACAGAAAATCCATGCGCAAACCCTTTGGGAACGAGCAACTGTATTTTATTTTCAGCGGAGAGAATAATAGAATATGATTTCCCATACGTGGGCTGACTTTTTCGCAAATCAACCACAACATCAAGAATTTCTCCTTGCAATACACGAATAAGTTTTGTTTGAGCATGTGGTGCTTTTTGAAAATGAAGTCCGCGTATTACCCCATGCAAAGAATGAGACTGATTGTCCTGCACCCATTCAGTATTGATACCAAGTTGCGCAAAGCTGTTCTTGTTATAACTTTCAAAAAAGTATCCTCTAGTGTCATTAAAGACTGCAGGAGACAATACCAGCAAATCTTCAAAAGATGTTTTTTCAACCCTCATGATTATCGGCTTGTGTATTGTTGATTATAATATTGTTTGTACGACCCTGAAGTAACATTTTCAATCCAGCTATTATTGGCAAGATACCAATCCACTGTCCTTTCCAATCCCTCTTCAAATTGCAATGAAGGCTTCCACCCTAATGTTGAATTCAGTTTTTTGGCATCAATAGCATAACGCTTATCATGGCCTGCTCTATCTTTTACGAAGGTAATTAGCTTGGCACTCTCGCCGGCAATACGATTTAACTTCTTGTCCATAATGCTGCACAAGAGATGAACAATATCAAGATTTTTCCATTCGTTAAATCCTCCGATATTATACGTATCGCCAACTTTCCCTTTATGAAAAATTACATCGATTGCAGTGGCATGATCTTCAACCCAAAGCCAATCGCGCACATTTTCACCCTTGCCATATACAGGGAGAGGCTTGGAATGAAGGATATTGTTAATCATTAATGGGAGTAACTTCTCAGGGAATTGATGAGAACCATAATTATTTGAGCAGTTGGAAATGACCATTGGCAATCCATATGTATGATGGTATGCACGAACCAAATGGTCGGATGATGCCTTTGAGGCTGAGTATGGAGAACGCGGATCATATGGTGTGTCCTCAGTAAAGAATCCTGTTTCTCCTAAAGAACCATAAACCTCATCGGTAGAGACATGATAAAAAAGTTTATCGGTTTTATCTACCCAATATTTTTTTGCAGCGTTTAGCATTATTGCTGTTCCGATTACATTTGTTTTCACAAAAGATAAAGGATCCATTATAGAACGGTCTACATGACTTTCCGCTGCAAGGTGAATCACGGCATCAAAATCAGAGTTGGCAAACAAGCCATCAATAAATTGTTCATCAGTAATATCACCTTTTTCAAACGAATAATTTGGCCGGTCTTCAATATCCCTCAAGTTCTCCAGATTCCCAGCGTACGTGAGTGCATCGAGATTCACAATATGATAATCAGGATATTTATGCACAAACAACCTGATTACATGAGAACCTATGAATCCGGCGCCGCCGGTGATAAGAATTTTTTTCATTTCTTTATTTGTCAGGGTTTGTTCTTTTTATTTGCTGTTGAATTCCTTCGGCTGTTTATTGAGCTCTTCAATCGGAAGACTCTTGAAGTACTCATAGGTTCGTCTCAACCCTTCTGCACGATCTATCTTCGGTTCCCATCCCAATATCGCTTTTGCCTTTGTGATATCAGGTCTTCTTTGCTTGGGGTCATCTACCGGTAGATCTTTAAATACAATCTTGGTTGAAGATCCAGTAAGCTTTAATATTTCTTCTGCAAATTCAAGCAGGGATATTTCAACCGGATTGCCAACATTCACAGGATATGCATAGTCACTCATCAAGAGTTTATAAATGCCATCGATGAGGTCATCAACATAGCAAAATGAGCGCGTCTGTGAACCATCACCAAATACAGTAAGGTTCTCCCCCCTTAACACCTGACCGATGAATGCAGGCAAAGCCCTTCCATCATTTAATCTCATCCTAGGACCATAGGTATTAAAGATTCGAATGATCCTTGTCTCCACTTGATGAAACGTATGGTAGGCCATAGTTATAGACTCCATGAAACGCTTGGCTTCATCGTACACCCCACGTGGACCAACGGGATTTACATTGCCCCAATACTCTTCGGGTTGAGGGTGTACAAGTGGATCACCATACACTTCGGAAGTGGAGGCCACTAAAATTCTTGCGCCCTTCGATTTGGCTAGTCCAAGACAGTTGTGTGTGCCGAGTGCCCCAACCTTTAGTGTTTGGATTGGGATTTTCAGATAATCAATTGGACTGGCGGGCGAGGCGAAATGGAGGATATAATCTAGCCTGCCTGGCACATGAATAAACTTGGTGATATCGTGGTGGTAGAACTCAAACTCTTTCAACTTAAACAAGTGTTCTATATTTTTTAGATCCCCTGTGATGAGGTTGTCCATGGCCACTACATCGAAGCCTTCCTTGATGAATCGATCACATAAATGAGATCCCAAAAAGCCTGCTGCACCAGTAATTAAAATACGTTTATTAGACACTTGATATATTTTTTAGATTATTGAAGACCGACCTACACTCTCATAATGAAATCCAAGATCCTGCATGCTCGCCAAATCAAAAAGATTACGACCATCAAAGATGGCCTTGGCCTTCATCATTTCTCCAATTTTATTAAAGTCAGGAGTTCTGAATTCATTCCATTCGGTTGCGATAATTAATGCGTCTGCATTTGCCAATGCATCATATTGATTTTCTGCATACCTGATCTTATCGCCTATTTCCTGGCGCACATTGTCCATTGCTTCCGGATCAAAGGCTGTAACCGTGGCTCCGGCTTGAACCAAGGCATCAATGATGGACAATGCAGGAGCCTCTCTGATGTCATCAGTATTGGGCTTGAAGGCAAGACCCCAAAGAGCGATATGTTTTCCTGCTAGTTTGCCGTCAAAAAAAGCCTTGATCTTTGGAACAAGGTGCATTTTTTGGACCTCATTCACTTCCATGACTGCATTCAATATCTGAAAATCATAACCCACTTCGCTTGAGCTTCTCACAAGAGCTTGAACATCTTTTGGAAAACAACTTCCTCCGTATCCTATTCCAGGAAATAAAAATCTTTTCCCGATACGCGCATCACTACCTATACCGAGTCTGACCATATCAACATCTGCACCAAGTCTTTCGCAGAGCTGGGCAATTTCATTCATGAATGAAATCTTTGTTGCAAGAAATGAATTGGCAGCATATTTTGTAAGTTCTGCAGACCTTAGATCCATATAGATCAAGGGATTGCCAGACCTAACAAAGGGCGCATACAATTCGTTCATTAACTTTTTCGCTCTTTCTGAATTGGTTCCAATCACCACCCTATCAGGCTTCATAAAATCTTCTACTGCCACTCCTTCCCGTAAAAATTCAGGATTGGAAACAACATCAAAATCAACTTTACTATTCTCTCTTACTGCCTGAAACACTTTCTCTGCTGTACCCACAGGAACAGTACTCTTATCAACGATAACCACATAGTCTTCAATGATCTTACCCAAGTCTTGAGCAACACCCAATACATATCTCAAGTCAGCCGATCCATCTTCGCCTGGAGGCGTGGGAAGTGCCAAAAAAAGTATTTTGGCATCCTTAATTCCTTCTTTCAAATTGGAAGTGAAATGCAGTCTGCCCTCTTTTAAATTTCTTACAAAAATCTTTTCTAGTCCAGGTTCATAGATAGTAATCTCTCCTGCAGATAATTTATCAACCTTTCTCTGATCAATATCAACACAGGTGACATCATTGCCTGTTTCTGCAAAGCAGGTTCCAGTAACAAGTCCAACATAACCAGTTCCAATAACAGCAATCTTCATCTTATGGTATTTACTTGAGGTATGAATTTACATGATGTATAATATGATCCAACTGCTCTTTATCAAGCTCAGAATGAATGGGAAGAGAGACCACCCTTTCTGTCAACCAATCCGTCACAGGCAGATCAACAGCAGGCAGGTTTAAAAACTCAAACATTTTTTGCCTATGGGCAGGAACTGGATAATAGATCATTGCAGGAACACCTTGTGTAGCCAGGTATTCGACCAATCCATTACGATCTGCATCGTTCAAAATCAATGTATATTGATGAAACACATGTGTGTTGCCTGGAGCTATTGTTGGTGTAGTAATCTTAGGGTTAGATCTAAAAGCTTCAGTATAAGATTGAGCTGCAGCGCTTCGGGCAGCATTATACGCATCCAGATGCCCAAGTTTTATATTCAGTACTGCAGCTTGAATTGTGTCGAGTCTGGAATTGCATCCAACCAGATCATGATAATACCTTTTACTCTGTCCATGATTGGCAATCATCCTGATCTTATCTGCCAATGCTGCGTCTTTAGTAACAATAGCACCACCATCGCCATACCCACCAAGATTTTTCGAGGGAAAAAAAGATGTACACCCTATATCTCCTATTGTACCTGTCTTATAGGTTTTGCCATCGCTGAATGTGATGGATGCACCAATAGCCTGGGCGTTATCCTCTATGACAAACAAACCAAATTCCTTTGCAATTTCCATGATGGCTTCCATGGGTGCGGACTGCCCGTATAGATGAACTGGTACAATAGCTTTGGTCTTTGGAGTGATGGCCTTTCTTATCCCCTCCGCGGTAATGCAACATGTTGATGCATCAACATCTACAAAGACAGGCTTCAGCCTAAGGAGTGCCATTACTTCTGTTGTGGCGATATAGGTAAAGGAAGGCGTTATCACCTCATCACCAGGTTGCAGATCAAGTGCCATCATTGCAATTTGCAACGCATCGGTTCCATTTGCACAAGGAATGACCTGTTCAATGCCTAAATATCGACCAAGATGCGCAGAGAAATCAGAGACAGCCTTGCCATTGATGAAAGCAGTCGTTTCAAGAACATTGAGTATCGCCCCATCCACCTCATTTTTTATCTTGAGGTACTGCCTTTTTAAATCAACCATTTGTATGGGCGTCATAAAGTAAACATTGTGGCGCAAAGGTAATAAAATTAAGCAGATGCGGGGAGATGTCGTAGCTTTAACCGCGATATCATATATGGTGTTTTTTTACAATTTATTCCTCAGATTTTACACCATGGGGCTTCGGATTGCATCAATCTGGAACCCCAAAGCAAGGCTGTGGGTATTGGGCAGGAAATCACTCATGCACAATATCATTTCGGATATGGCTAATGGGACAGGGCCCGTAATCTGGATGCATTGTGCATCCTTGGGGGAGTTTGAGCAGGGAAGGCCTGTTCTTGAACAACTCAAAAAGACCTATGTTGGGCATAGAATTATCTTGACTTTTTTCTCTCCCTCAGGGTATGAGATAAGAAAAAACAATAGCGGAGCTGATTATGTTTACTACCTCCCAATGGATGGGAAAAGAAACGCAGCTGCTTTTCTTGATGCCGTTCAACCCAAGCTGGTCATTTTTGTGAAGTATGAGTCTTGGTACCATTATCTTAGCACATTACATCAACGAAAGATTCCTACCCTGCTCATCTCAGCCATCTTCAAATCAGAGCAAAACTTTTTTGGGCCTCTTGGGAGTTTTCTGAGAAGCATGCTTGAAAACTACACACATATTTTTGTACAGGATAAGGACTCTCTTGATCTACTGAAAAAGTTTGGGGTTCGCGGTGCATGTTCAGTGGCTGGGGATACCAGATTTGATAGAGTACAAGAAATTATCAATCAGCCATTCAATCATCACAGCATCGAAAACTTTTGTACAGACGAAGAAGTGTTGGTTGCAGGCAGCACATGGGATGAGGATGAAGAGATGCTTTCTGCAGCATCAAATGAATTTCCGTCGTTGAAGCTAATCATTGCCCCACATGAGGTGAATCCTGCTGTAATCGAAAAAACACAACTGCGATTTAAAGACTCCATCTTGCTTTCGGCACTTGAGGCTGGGAAGAACAGCAGCAATTCGAGAGTTCTGGTGATTGACTGCGTTGGCATGTTGTCTAAGCTTTATAGATTCAGTACAGTTTGTTATGTAGGTGGAGGCTTTAATAAGGCGGGAATTCATAACATATTGGAAGCTGCCGCCTATGGCCGCGTTGTGCTGTTTGGACCAAACTATCAGCGATCTGCGGAGGCTGGTGAGCTAATCAAGCTGGGTGCTGGATTCAGTTGTTCACGTCAAGGAGAATTTACTGGATTCTTAGGTAGGATGCTTGAAGATAAAATTGAGAGAGAAAAGAAAAATAATATTGCAAAGGAATTTGTAGAAACAAATTTAGGAAGTGCAGAAAAGATTATGCGTTATATAGAAAAAAATCTTCTTCTAAGCAACTGATCAAATTGCTCTGCTACCTTTGCTTGTTCTTCGTTGATTGGTACAGCCGATACATATGATGATACAATTAGGCTAGCTTGTTCATAGCTTTTGGCCTCATCCAATTCAGCCATCATCAGGTCAAACCCTTTGCTTTCTCCCTTAAAAAAAGCTTGAAGAAAAATATATTTTTCATTAATCCCCATTACGGAGCGAATGGAATTGATGGGCCGATGTTGAAGCAGGTCTGCAATATCTGGCTTGCCTTTATCTATGGTCTGGCTTGAGGATGATGACGCTAAAGAGTCCGGCTCCTTTTGAATTGGTATTGCAGCACTCAGGTTATCATTGGCATTAACCAAAGGTCCTTCTTCTGTTATTGAACGAATCATATCAAACATCGTCTCCATCAATTGCTCACGGGCGGCATTTGAGTCAAGCTCTGTATTTAACTTTTCTATCAATTGTTTCAGTCTTTCCATCCCTTTATGGTATTTTTACATCCGGCTATCTTGTTAAAGATACCGAAGATTAACAAATAGGAAGATGCCCATTGAAAGGAAAATAAATAATCACCGTGTTGGGTGGATTGAAATAATATGTGGAGGCATGTTTTCTGGCAAGACCAAAGCGTTAATCAGTCGACTAAAAGAGGCGGAGTCTGCACAACAAAAAATTGCAATTTTTAAACCTGTGATTGACACGCGCTATCATGCAGAGAAAATAGTTTCCCATGATGCAAGTGCCCTTGATGCGAAGCCCATTAGCGATGCTAAGATTATGCTGGAGGGGATTGAAGACGCACACGTCGTTGCGGTTGACGAAGCACAATTCTTTGGAGAAGAAATTGTTTGGGTTGTTGAGCAATTGGCAAATGCAGGCAAGAGGGTAATTGTGGCAGGATTGGACATGGACTATGAAGGCAAGCCCTTTGGCCCAATGCCATCGCTGCTTTCAGTGGCCAACTACATTACAAAACTCCACGCCCAATGTGTATTGTGTGGTGGAGAAGCCAGTTATTCATATAGAAAAGATATAAGTAAAGACCAAGTAGCAATTGGAGAAAAAGACAAGTATGAAGCCCGCTGTAGAAATTGCTTTCATTCCTAAATAGATCATAGTGGATGCCATAAAACAATATAAAGCCTTACTAAAAAAAGAGTTTCTTCTTGAAGCTCGTCAGCAGCATACCTTATATGGTGTGATGCTGTATATCGCCTCTACTGTTTTTGTCATTTACCTTACCATGGAATCTCCGGAGTCTGAGACCTGGAATGCGCTGTTTTGGATTACACAACTTTTCATTTGCATCAATGCAGTGGCAAAAAGTTTCTTGCAAGAGGCAAAAGGAAGAATGCTCTACTATTATTCCATCACCTCCCCTGTAATTTTCATTCTTTCAAAACTCACCTACAACATCGTTCTCATGGTAGCGATGGGGGTCATCAACTTGTTGCTGTTCGCCGCATTCATGGGAAATCCTACATCCTCCTTTTTCTTATTCATGGGTATTGGCGTGTTGGGGTCGATTGGACTAGGATTGATTTTTACGATGCTTGCAGCCATTGCCTCAAAAGCCATGCAACAGGCATCACTCATGGCGATTTTAGGATTCCCCCTTGTGATACCTCAATTGCTTTTGCTGGCGAGGCTCTCAAAAGCTGCTTTTTCGGAGATTTTTAGAGAGGGCGTTCCCATGCAGCTTGTACTACTTATATTGGCACTAGACATTTTGATTGTTTTATTGTCGGTTATTTTGTACCCTTTTTTATGGAAAGATTAGTCGAACAGACTAATTTTGAAACAACTGCTAAAGGTCATCTTGCAAAGTGATGACAGAGCTTGTTGGTTATTGAAAAAAAATATCATCTGAACATGAAGCTTACTTGGTGGAAAATTAGTGCTGTTGTTTTGCTGGTTTATGCTGTGGTGGGGGGGCTCTTACTTCCCGTTCCAGAACTTTCACAATTGGGAGAAACCATTAGAAACTTATATTATCATGTATGCATGTGGTTTGCCATGATGATATTGTTTACCATCTCAATCATACAAAGCATAAAATATCTAAGAACAGGAGACATCAGACATGACATTAAAGCCATGTCATATGCTGGGGTTGGTACGTATATGGGGTTGCTTGGCTATGCCACTGGAGCAATTTGGGCAAGCTATACTTGGGCAGATCCAAACAATCCAGCCTATGCATCATTTGGATCTATCATGAGAGAACCCAAGCTAATCGGCGCTGCAATAGCATTGCTAATCTATGGAGCTTATTTTATCCTTAGAAGTTCCGTCACGGACTTAGACCAAAGAGCAAGGGTGAGCGCTGTATATAATGTATTTGCCTACGCCATGCTCTTCCCTTCCATTTGGATAATTCCAAGGCTCCTCCCGAGCTTACACCCTGGCCAAGAAGGCAATCCTGCACTCAACTTCAATGACATTGACGCCAGAATGAGAATTGTTTTTTACCCAGCTGTTCTTGGATGGACATTACTCGGAGTATGGATTTCAACACTCATCATCAGATATAAATTTATTGTAGAAAGAAAAATCGTGAACAATGAAAAATAAAATTCTTACGCTCCTCTTTACTCTTGGGATGATTAGCATACAGGCGCAACAAAACTTTAGCAGCAATGATGCTACTGCAAGTGTGATGAGAAGCAACGGAAAAATATACGTGGTGGTTGCGGTAGTGCTTACCATATTATTTGGACTCATTGCATATGTCATCCGTCTTGATAGAAAAATTTCTAAGCTTGAAAAAGAATAATTGATTTCAAGTCACTGCGCGGCAGTTATTTCCTTTAATCATAAATTAAAAAAAATGAACCCGGAATACAGTTTTTTTGACGCAGTATGTAAAAGCTTTGACAAGGCAGCAAAATTCACAACTTTCGACTCCGGAATTCTTGAGCAAATAAAGCAATGCAACAGTGTACTCAGGATGCACTTCCCAGTAAAAATTGGCGATAAGGTTGAAGTCATCAAGGCCTACAGGGTTCAACACTCACACCATAAACTACCCTGCAAAGGAGGAATTCGATTTAGCGAAATGGTTAACCTCGATGAGGTAATGGCCCTATCAGCACTGATGACCTACAAATGTGCAATTGTCAATGTTCCATTTGGCGGTGCCAAAGGAGGCATCACCATCGACCCCAAAAAATATAATGTTTACGACCTGGAACGAATCACAAGAAGATATACCAGTGAGCTAGTGAAAAAAAGATTCATTGGCCCTGGTGAAGATGTACCAGCACCAGACTATGGAACAGGTGAGCGTGAAATGTCTTGGATTCTCGACACCTACATGGCTTTGCATCCGGGAGAGATAGATGCCCTAGGCTGTGTAACAGGAAAGCCCGTCACCCAGGGTGGTGTTCGGGGGCGAAAGGAAGCAACTGGACTTGGCGTATTTTATGGAATAAGGGAAGTGTGCAATAACCTTGAGGTTATGGCGAGAATTGGACTAACCCCAGGTATTGAGAAAAAACGAGTAATCGTGCAAGGCCTTGGAAATGTTGGCTATCACGCTGCTAAATTTTTCCAGGAAGGCGGTGCAATTATTGTGGGCTTGGCAGAATATGAGGGATCAATATATAGTGAAAGCGGACTTGATGTAGAAGCTGTATTTCAGCACAGAAAAAAAACTGGATCTATTTTAAATTTTCCGGGTGCAACGAATCTTCCCAAAAATACAGATGCGCTGGAGGCCGACTGCGACATATTGATTCCTGCTGCGCTTGAGAATGTAATCAACAAAGACAATGCTGGAAAAGTAAAGGCAAAGATTGTTGGAGAGGCTGCAAATGGACCATTGACACCTGAAGCAGATGAGATTTTATTGGCTAAGCATATATTGGTGGTGCCCGATATGTACTTAAATGCTGGGGGGGTTACTGTATCTTATTTTGAGTGGCTAAAAAATCTCAGCCACGTGTCATACGGCCGACTTGAAAAAAGGTTTATGGAAAACCAGAATGCAAATATTCTTTCTCAGATAGAGAGCATGACTGGCAATACGGTGACAGACGACCAAAGAAAAATAATCGTCCATGGACCAGATGAAATCGACTTGGTCAGAAGTGGCTTGGAAGACACCATGATTAAGGCCACCAATGAGATATTGGATTGCTGGAAGAAGTACCCTGAAATTCAGGACATGAGAACGGCTGCTTTTGTTGTTGCTATTAACAAAGTGGGCACCAGCTACCTTGAGCTAGGTATTTTCCCATAACCCTTATTGAGGTGGATATTGGGGGAAATTAGACAGCCAAGAGGATACTACCCCACCCCTTTCAGCAAGATGACAGTCCAGACCATTGGTGATCAACAAGTATTGTGCAGGTACAGAGAGGTTATAAGACAGAATCTGCATCAATACGGATTCGTCTAATTGAACAGTATCCGCCTTACACTCAATCAGCATCCAAGGATCGGTATTCCTATCATGAACCAACACATCAAACCTTCGCGAAAGAGTCCCAAGCTTTATTTCCTTTTCAACTGCAATTGCAGATTTTGGCACTCCGCCCCGCAAAATCAGCCACTGAACTATGTTTTGCCGAAC
The DNA here is from genome assembly GCA_044353505.1 of Chitinophagaceae bacterium. Taxonomy (GTDB): domain Bacteria; phylum Bacteroidota; class Bacteroidia; order Chitinophagales; family Chitinophagaceae; genus Pollutibacter. The sequence continues at coordinate 17,155 of JBILBU010000020.1, forward strand.
CCACTCCTCAGGTGTGAGTACAACCCATCGTTGCCTGATTGAGTCGAATATGACAGGCTGGCCATTTTCTAGCCTTGTCTTGAAATCCGGTTCAGGAAAATCCAGCTTGATCATGGGTGCAAAATAGTGAGTATTTTTATTTGAAAGCCTCAGAACCTAAAAACACAGGAAAAGATAGCCATGTCCATCAAAGGGGTGAAAAAAGTGTACAAAGGAATAGGGGGCATGGGGGGTTTACCAAAAAATTTTATTAATTTTGCAACCTTAATTGCCCAAGACAGATCTGGTACCGTAAGATCAGGTTTGACCTTAATGATCACCCAATAATGGGTATCTGGATTTGTTTTCAGGCACAAAACTTTTTAGCATGAAACTATCCCAATTTAGATTTGACTTCCCACTTAACCTGATTGCCCAAACACCTACAAAAAGAAGGGAAGATGCTCGCCTTATGGTTGTGCACAAAGACACAGGATTAATTGAAAATAAAAACTTTAAAGACGTATTGGACTACTTCGAGGAGAAGGATGTGTTTGTTGTAAATAACACAAAGGTATTCCCTGCAAGGATGTATGGAAGAAAGGAAAAGACAGGAGCTAAAATTGAAGTATTTCTTTTAAGAGAATTGAATAAACAAAACAGGTTGTGGGATGTGATCGTTGATCCCGCAAGAAAGATACGCGTAGGCAACAAGCTTTATTTTGGTGATGCTGATGAGTTAATTGCAGAAGTAATTGACAACACAACTTCAAGAGGAAGGACCATCAGATTTCTTTTCGAAGGTACCGATGAAGAATTCAAACTCATTCTCAATTCTCTTGGCGAAACTCCCCTACCCAAATACATTAAGCGCAAGCCAGATGAGTTGGATAGAGAAAGATACCAAACAGTATACGCAAAGCATGAAGGAGCTGTAGCAGCACCAACCGCGGGCCTTCACTTCTCAATTGAATTAATCAAGCGACTTGAAATTCAGGGAATTCGATTTGCTGAAGTAACCCTACACACTGGACTTGGCACCTTTAGGACCATTGAAGTTGAAGACCTCAGCAAACACAAAATGGAAGCGGAATATTATAAGGTAGACGAAACTGCATGCCGGATTGTAAATAAAGCAAAATCTGAAGGCCATAGGATATGTTCTGTAGGCACTACAACGGCTAGGGCATTGGAAAGTACATTCACTGCAGACAAATTATTGAAGCCTTCTGAAGGATGGACAAATATCTTTATCCACCCACCACATGACTTTTCAATCTGCGATTCGATGATCACCAACTTTCATCTTCCTAAAACTTCTTTGCTCATCATGGCTTGCTCATTTGCAGGATATGAATTAACAATGGAAGCCTACAAAAAAGCGATCAAGGATAAGTACAGATTTTTCAGCTATGGCGATGCAATGCTTATCATTTGATAAGTACTTGATGCGATATATACTAAGCGTTTACTAGTCTAACCCAAAGAGTCCTTTATTCAGCACTTTGAGCGATTCGTTCTTATGTGTAGTAGGGATAAGGATAGACACATTGTGGAGACTGCCTCCGAAGCTGATCATATTTACAGGAATATCAGACAAAGAATCAAACATTTTGGTCATCAGGTTATCATGCTGAGTGAGCTTATTGCCAACTACAGAAACTATTGTTTGATCTCGTATCACTTCAAGATCCCCGAGAGGTTGTAGCTCCTTTGCAATCTGATCAAGGTGCAGTGTGTTGTCGATTGTTACAGACACAGCAACTTCTGATGTTGTAATCATATCGATTGAAGTCTTGTACTTTTCAAAGACTTCAAAAATCTTTCTAAGAAATCCATAAGCCAGTAGCATACGGCTACTTTTTATTTTAAGCATTACAATACCGTCTTTCGCAGCTACTGCCTTGACTCCTTCACCCTCAGCATCTTTTACAATAAGGGTTCCCTTTGCATCTGGCTGCATCGTATTGAGGAGCTTAACCGGGATATTGTACTGCTGGGCCGGCCATATTGATGCCGGGTGCAAAATTTTTGCCCCAAAATAAGCAAGCTCTGCAGCTTCCTCGAAGCTCAGTTGTTCAATAGGTCTTGTTGATTTCACTACCCGAGGATCGTTGTTGTGCATACCATCAATATCTGTCCATATCTCACATACAGAAGCGTTGACAGCAGCAGCAATGAGCGATGCAGAGTAATCACTTCCACCCCTCTTTAAGTTATCAACTTCTTTCTTTGCGTTTCTGCAAATATACCCTTGAGTAATAAACAACGACTTGCCGGGATGATGCTCAAGTGACTTTGTGATTTTAGATTTAATAACACTTACCTGAGGTTCGTCATTGGAATCAATAGACATGAAATCCAGTGCGGGCAATAACACATGATCAACTCCCATTTCTTCAAGATAGAAAGAAAAAAGTTTGGTGCTCATCAGTTCGCCTTGAGCAAGAATATCCTTGTTTAGTGCATCATTGAATGATATCTTAAGTATGATGTAGAGAAAATCGAAGTGTTCATTGATAGTATGAATAGCCTTTGCTTTTACAGACTCTTTTTTTAAGAGGTCGTTGATGAATTGGCTATAATGTGCAGATAGCGTATCAATCAATTGCTTTGCCTTATCTTTTTCTGCAGATGCCATTGCATCTCCGATACAAACCAATGCATTGGTAGTGCCGCTTAAGGCGCTCAACACAACAATTGTTGGCTCGTTATCTCGGGTTACAAGGTCTTTTACCTGTGCCATTCTTTCTGGTCTGCCTACGGAGGTACCCCCGAACTTCATTATTTTCATGCTGCTATTTTAATAAATGGTTGCGAAGTTAAAACTTGATATTGAATTTTTCAGCTATTGTTCGCAGATCATTCCACACTTGGTCATGCAATGGTATTCCCTCGGAGGTTCTAACTTTTTCCATCTCCCTTTCAGGATCTCCAGGGATTAGAACAGGTTGTTGTGGATGTATTGGTTCTGCAGACCTAAATCGTTTAATCCATAGGTCCATGTCCTTTTTAAACTCATCAGCAGGGCGAAAAGCGTCGATGCGCATTGCTCCAAAAAAATGACCAATTCCCTTACCAGGCTGGTTTTCAGGCATGGGTACGTAAGCAGGAAAGGGAGGAACCCAGGGACCAAAATTTGCACCACTGAGGATTGCAGAGAATATGTCAACTATTGATCCGAGGGCGTATCCTTTGTGTCCCCCCCCGGAGCCACCTTCCGGAGACCCCCCCAGAGGCAGAAGGCTGCCCCCATTCTTTAAGGCGTGAGCATCTGAAGAAGGATGACCGTCAACGTCCTGAATCCAGCCTAATGGGGCCTCAAGTTCTTTGCGCTGCAAGATTTCGAGCTTACCGTTGGCTGCGGTGGTAGTTGCCATATCAGCAATAAATGGGGGCTCAATCCCTGCGGGGATGGCTACGCAAATTGGATTGGTTCCGAGCATTCGTTCCTTAGAAAAAGTTGGCGCCACCAAAGCGCTGGCATTAGTCATGACAATCCCTATCATATCCTTATCAAGGGCCTTCATCGCATGATGGGCCGCGATACCAAAATGGTTGCTATTTGAAACACTCACCCAGCCAGTTCCAACAGATTCAGCCTTTTGAATGGCGACGGACATCGCATAGGGGGCAATAACCAGTCCAAGTCCACTGTCACCATCAACAACAGCAGTCGACGGCGTCTCGTGAATAACCTTGATGGAAGGGGTTGCATTCACCCTACCCACTTCCCAGAGCCTGATATATCCAGACAATCTTGCTACACCATGAGAATCAATACCTCGCAGGTCTGCTGACACCAATGCGTTGGCGCCAACTTCAGCGTGGACTGAACTGCAACCCATCTTCAAGAATACTTCGTTGGTAAAGTCAAGCAACTGCTTGTGGTGTAGAATTTTGCTCATGTTGCAAAAATACCCGATTTGAGCAATTGCCATGAAAGAACTTATACAATCATCTAGGTGTTTACACCGGATTAAAGTGGAAAACTAGCGTTGAATTTGGATGATTTACACTTTCTTTTGGCTTTACTTTGAAGGATATTTGTTTTACAAAAAAAATAGAAATGATAAAACTACAAGTCATCGGACATCTTGGAAAAGACTGCACAACAAATGTTGTTAACGGAAAAAATGTAATCAACTTTAGTGTTGCGCACAGTGAAAAGTATAAGGATGCCTCAGGCGTTCAAAAGGAAAAAACCACATGGGTAGAGTGTGCCTATTGGACAGAAAAGATTGCAATAGCTCCTTACTTGAAAAAAGGGCAGCTTGTTTACACGGAAGGAGCCCCAGAGGTTCGTTCGTACGCGAAAAATGACGGCACAACAGGAACTTCCCTTACGTTAAGGGTGTTGAATGTGCAGTTGTTGGGCGGTGGAACAAAAGCTGAGGGGAATGGTGCTGATTCTGGTACTGGAAGTATTGGAGCAGCAGATGGAGACGATCTTCCTTTCTAAAATCTTTTTAGAAAAATCAAGCGGTGATCGAACGGATTATTTCTTCCAGGTCGATCACCGTTTTTTTATGTTCAATTCTGTTGGCCATCACTGCATTGATGGACAGCATGGCGGACATGCTATCATCAATCATGGCATTCACTTTTTCGATTCCGCTTGCATTCAAGCCTACATCAATTAACACGTTATCCTCTCCTTTTATCAAATCATCCTTGATATCTGCCAAATCATCCAATATTAAGAAATAAGTCATGAGGGCATACCAACCACTGATGGCCTTTGCCTGATCAAACTTTGGAGAATCAATACAGGCCAGTGAGTAGAGGTAGGTGTCTGCTCGATTTAGCGATGGGAAGATGGTTCCGAGCGGTGACCCAGACATTTTCTGTGGTGCAGGCTGTCCAAGGTATTTGCTCAACGCGTCAAAAAGGGAAGGGTTTTTAGCATGTGGACGAAGATCCTCGTTTAGCTGCCGAGCATGTTCTTGCCAACTAATCTGTTGGTGCTCCAAGAGCGCCGCGCTATGAAGTATTTTTTCATTGATAGAAATAAAGTCGTTGGATAAAATCAGTTTCTTCTCTGCACCACATCGAAAAAGAATATCAGCAAAGATGGGCATGAATATATATCCTGGCGCACCAGGAGTATAGATTGTTCTGCCTTTCCAATAAAGATTATTAACAGGTACTGGCCTATCAACATAAACAGCCCCTATTTCAAGGTCGACCCCATATGCAAGCTTCAAATCATCTTTTGTCAGAAACATGGTATTGAATTAAGGAACAAGTTTATTGAAATTTCCGTGCCCCTTATCTTTCTCTTTGGAGAGGCGAGAACTGGCGGAATCCATAACCAGTTTAAATAAATCGGGGTGGTCTTTGTAGTACTTATAATTTTTCGAAAAGGTCTTGGCATCAATTTTATGCAAGGCCAAGACCAAATCCATTTCTCGTCTTAACAGTGTATCCTTATTGAGTGTGGTATCTTTACTTAGATATGACTCTACATAACTTTCAGCCAACAGAATATCACGAAACACCTCAGTCATTTCATGACTTTCTAGGATAGCGTCGGACTTATTTCTCTGACTTGAGCAAGAACTTAGAAAAACAATGACACAAAAAAAAAGAAATCTAATCATTTTAGTTCCTGTCGGTATTTTGCAGAGTTCGTAATATCAATTTTTGTACACAGATCAATTATCCTACTTTTTTCCTGCATCGTTCCTTTCTTGAACAGCCTAATAATTTCGTCTGATTTTCCTTGAAAGAAAAATGGCATAACCATCAGGTTAGGCGTTTCTGAATGCAGTGTATTGAGCATAGAAACTGAATTTACTATTTGCTCACGCGCTGTGCTTTCATTTTCAACTATCTTATCCATACCCTGGCGATAGTAAGTATAGATTGCATCATGGACCAATGCATACCGGCTATTTTGAAGATTTTCGGCCAGCCAATAACGATTTCTCTGCCCATCAAAAGGTTTCCATCCAGATATGCTTCTTCCTTCTGGAGATGCGTTTACAATAACATTTGCTTTTTGAAAAAATGGATCACCCCCTCTTGGGGAATAGGAGTCATAGTCCAATCCTAAAATAATATTGATGTAATATGCAAATACTGCAGAGAGGTTTGCAGACAGTGGTTCAGTTCCAGCAATTCGATTTTCGTTAAATTCAATAGGCTGAAACTCTACATACCGGAAAACAACTTCATTGTCGATGAAATTAATAAGCGGAGATAGATAATTGGTATTATAGATAGGTCGTGCAGCTTGAATGGTCAGAGAGCCTTTATAAACATTGGGTTCAACAACTGATTGCAGGTTAAGCAAAAAACTACATTCAATTTTTTCATTTGCTTCAAAGGCATCAGCAGTCCACTTTCTTTTATTAAGAAAATTAACAAGCGAAGCCTGAAGGGTTTGAAAAACTTTTTTATCAACCGTTGTGCCAATCTGAGCATAGACCACATTAACTTTTGCATTGATCTCTTGTGCAGAAACTTCATGCGTGAGCAGATGGAGAACAAACACCCCAACAATCAGGCAGGCCTTATTCCTTATGCAGTTCAATGTTGATGATTTCATAAAATTCCAAAACTCGTTTTCGAAGCAATTCATTGTCTAAGTTAGAGATAAATTTATAGAGATTGCTGCTTATGGATAGGTTAGGCAATGAAAAAAGGCGATGAGTAATGAACTCATCGCCTTGAATAACTTATGCAGATAGGCTATCTAAAAAGATCTTCTTCGTTTTTACGGAAATATATTTTGTCTTCCATAAACTCCTGAGTTGCTAACAAGGCAGGGTTAGGCATTTTCTCGTAGGCTTTTGAGATTTCGATTTGTTCTTTATTTTCATGAATTTCCTCTAGGCTGTCGGTATGACTTGCAAATTCCTCTAATTTATTGTGGAGTTCTTCCTTGAGCACAATATTGATCTGAGAAGCCCTTTTGGCTATAATCGATATTGATTCATATAGGTTTCCAGTCTTTTTCTTGATCTCGTTAAGATCTTTGGTTTCAGCTACGTTTGTAAGGTTACTTCCTAGCTGCCTGCGGAGTCTGCTCATTATTAGGAGATTTTAGGTTATTTTTTGTCAAAGTTAAGTAACGTTCGGCTTCTTTCAGCAAATTACTTTCGGGAAAGCGGTCTTGAAAATCCTCTACCTCAGTAATCACTTTGGTGTATCGTTCGTATTGCTTCTCCATAATACTGAATGAGGCAAACCTGAAGTATGATTTGATTGCCATCAATTTATATTCGTCACTCTTGGGGGAGTCTGGATAATTATTGATCAGGGTAGTAAACGTAAGCGCTGCTGCTTTATACTGACCAACATTGAAGTAAAGCTGTGCGGATAGGGCCTCTTTTACTTCGAGTTTTTTATGGCATTTTTCGATGATCAATTCAGCATCTTTTGACCTTGGTGACTCAGGATGTGTATTGATGAAAACCTGGAACATTCCAATAGCCCTCATGGTATTAGCTTGTTCTAATTCTGCTTTGGGAGATTGCTTAAAGAAGCAGTCTGCCTGCATATATTCCACCTCTTCAGCCCTCACGCTGCTAGCAAAGACCTCAAGATATCCTTTGAACAGATTTTCTGCAGTAGCGTAATCACGTGCATTGTAATGGGCGAAGGCGTAATTGTAATACAAGTCATCAAACTGTGGGGTTCCCTTAAATACCGGAAAAAGTTCTTCATACAGCACCTGTGCCTGACGATATTGCTTTTTATCAAAATAAGTATGCGCCATCTTGAGCTTGTACTCGTAATCCTTACTCTTCAATACCTTACTGAATTTGGAACAGGATACCAGGGCAACCAGAATAATAACAAAAAGGGATAGTCTTAATCGCATAAAGGAGGCGTAAATTAATAATTTTCTGGGAATCGTCCGAAGTTAATTCCAAAATAGCTAAGCTGTGGTTAAACAAGTCATAAAAAAAAGACCCTCAAGGAGAGGGTCTTTTTCTATATAAATCGTCAATTATTTCTTTGTGCGAAGGTTCGGGTGCGGAGCAGGAACGGTGTTTGGTCCGTCAGTTGCTTCAGCAGTTGCTGTGAAATCGATGGTATTAGCATCTCCATCGGCTTGACCATATTTGTTGATCAAGCGATCGCTTGCCACACCTTGCTTCTCAGCAAGGTAGGTAATGATTGCATTAACCCTATCCCAGCTAAGCTGCTGGCTTGCTTTTGAGGCAGCTGCATAACCAGTGATGATTAACTTACATGAAGGGTTATTTTTCAACCTGTCTGCCGTAGAAGCCAAAAGGTTTAGGGCATCTTTGGAAACTTTTGCAGAACCCTTAGCAAATGATATGCTAGGTACATTAGATATGTTGCATGTAACTGCTACCATGTTCTTGCAACAAGGTGGCTCTGGGCAAGTTCCGATTCCGTTTGCATCTACTGGTTGACACTCAGAGGGTGTAATCAATTGCTTGTCTTTGAAATCTGGTACGCCATCGCCGTCTGTATCACTGCTCACGCCGTGAGAGTCTACAGGAGCCCCTGCTGGAGTATTTGGTTCTCTATCGAATTGGTCTGTAACACCATCACCATCACCATCATCAAGAATTGGCTTAGGAAGCTTCATCCTTTTAGGAGAATTTAGTTCACCATAAACGAATTCAAGTGGATTTTTCCAATAGAGCGGTTCGACTGACTTTGACTTCTTCTGAGCCAAGATATCCTGAGAGATCAAGAGGGAGAAGAAAAGAAATACTAGAGAAAATATTTTTGAGGATTTCATGTTATGAATGTTTTTGTAGGTTAAAATTAAAATATGTTAATGTTCAGACCCACAGATAGGAAATTGAAGAAATCAGGTAGCATCGGGCCTTGGTAGCCGTTCAAAAAATCAGATGTAACAAAAGTTGCTTTGTCTTCAATTGCCAGATTTACTTTTTGAGAAAGTTTAAATGCTAGTCCTACCCCAAGAGTTGCAGACACAAGTGCATGTTTACCAAACACCTTGACACCATCGGGGTTGTCAGTATCAGCTTCAGTTTCGTAAGTATCATCAAAAAGGGCATTGAGCCTATCATAATTTTGTTTCCTATCTTTCCATGACACTTTTGGAATACCACTAAAGTCATATCGCTGGCCACTTGAATTAAGAGCATTTACTTTTGTATCGTAGCCTACAATCCCAAGACCGGTTATTACATACAAGCTAGTTTTCGGCTGAGCTTTGTGAAAAAGTATATTGTTCACATTGAATATAGCTTGAAGACTCAAATCTGCACTGTTGTTCTTGTAATTTAGAAAAACCCTGTCGATGCCAGATGTGTAGCCATTTCTGCCCCATGCGGAAGTAGGTGTATAATCCTTGTTTTCGTCCCAATATAAACCCTTACTTGATCCATAATTGAATTCAGCGCGAAGAGAAACTACGTATCCTAGAGATTTTCTCAAATGCACCCCGTAGCCAAAGCCAGGAAACTTGCTTGAGAAATCGCCCAAAATGCCATGAGATCCTACTTTCAGACCAAGTTCCCACTGGCTTCTTGGTTTTGCAGGAAAACTGTATTGATTGTTTAAAAATTCATTATGTTGGGCCATCCTGTTTGCGGGAACGATTGAAGAATCTTTCCACTCTAGACCTGAAGTAGAAGATGTTTGTCCGTGAGTAATCAATACCATAGTCAACAGACTAAGGAATAGAAAATACTTTTTACTTACCATAATGTTCTTTGTTAAGTTAGTTAATGTTAGCGTAGATCAAAATACTAAACGAAAGTACTGTTAAACTTTCCTATTTTCAAATATTCTTCCACAATTTTTCATAAAATAACAACATTTCCCCCCCCCTGCTAAAACGGCTACTAGTGATATATAAATTCTGCATATGTCAGCCTTCTTCAATCCCCTGGCAAATTTTAGCTTAATTTAGCGGCTTCCAAATGTCATCCCCCCAAGAAATCATAAAGAAAGAGCTCAAACAATTTGAGGAACTGTTCAAGGATGCTGTAAAAAGCAATGTTCCCTTATTGGACAGAATTCTAAAATATGTGGTCAAAACCAAGGGGAAACAACTGCGTCCGATGTTTGTCCTTCTCTCCGCCAAACTCGCAGGAGGCATTAATGATAGCACCTACAGGGCGGCCTCAATGGTCGAATTGTTGCATACGGCCACCTTGGTTCATGATGATGTTGTTGATGACGCTGCAGAAAGAAGGGGTTTTTTTTCTGTATATGCCCTATGGAAGAACAAGGCCTCGGTGTTGGTGGGTGACTATCTGCTTGCAAAGGGGTTGCTGCTGTCTTTGGAAAACAAAGATTTTAGAACTCTTGAAATTTTGTCAGATGCGGTAAAAAAGATGAGTGAAGGAGAATTGCTTCAACTGGAAAAATCGAGGTTGCTAAATATTAAAGAGGAAGATTATTTTACCATTATTAGAAATAAAACAGCCTCCTTGCTGGCTTCGTCCTGTGCAGCAGGGGCTTACTCAGCAACGCAAGATGAGCAAATTACAGAAAAAATGAGACAGTTTGGAGAGTTCGCAGGAATTGCTTTTCAACTGAAAGACGACCTATTTGACTATGGTGTAGAAGATGTAGGAAAGCCCACAGGAAATGATATTCGAGAAAAAAAACTAACCCTACCGTTGATTTTCACACTCCAGCAAGCTTCCAGAGAAATCAAAAGAAAGTTAACTTACATTATAAAAAATAAGAACAAAGACAAGAAAAGCATTGAGGAAGTGATTCGTGAAGTAAAACAGGCTGGTGGGATAAAGTACGCTGAAGACGTTATGGAACAATATAAAACCAAAGCGCTCAATATCCTCACCGAATTTCCTCTTTCACCAGAAAGAGAAGCACTATCAGAACTTGTGAAGTATACAACGGAGCGAAAAAAATAACATGGGTCAACGAGCCAAGCGATGGAAATTCCTGAACCTGCCATTTGCAGAAACAGCTGCCCTAAAGGAAAGCCTTAAGATTCATCCATTAATTTGTGCCATACTCGCACATAGGGGTATCGAAAGTTTTGATTCTGCAAAGCATTTTTTCAGACCTGACATCAATGATATGCATGCCCCTGGATTGATGAAGGACATGGACAAAGCTGTAAGCCGCATCATCACTGCGATAGAGCAAAATGAGAAAATTCTTGTTTACGGTGATTATGACGTTGATGGAACAACATCTGTTGCCATCATGTATGATTTTTTATCAAAAATTTACACCCCCGACCGACTATCTTTTTATATTCCGAACAGATACAGAGAGGGTTACGGACTATCAAAACAAGGTATAAACTATGCCGAAGAAAATCAGTTTAGTTTATTGATTACACTCGACTGTGGCATTAAATCTACTGAGCTCATTAAGCAAGCCAAAGAAAAAAACATAGATACCATTGTATGCGACCATCACCTACCAGGACAAGAACTTCCTGAGGCTGTAGCTATACTCAATGCAAAACAAAGCGATTGCCAGTACCCATACAAAGAACTCTGTGGGTGTGGGGTTGGATTTAAACTCATTCATGCACTTGCCATAGAACTAAATATCGATGAATCAGAATTTATGCCTTATCTCGAATTGGTTGCAACTGCCATTGCCGCAGATATTGTACCCATCACTGGTGAAAACCGACTATTGGCATTTCATGGAATAAAACAGGTGAACTCCTCCCCTTCGGTTGGTATAAAGGCCCTCATCGAGCTTAGTGGAATTAAGAAACAGATTACCATCGGTAGCCTTTCCTTTATGATAGGGCCGCGCATCAATGCTGCGGGAAGGATGGATGATGCGAAAAAAGCAGTATCGCTGTTCATTGAAAAAGATCCAGAGAGGGCTAAAGAATTGGCATTAATACTTCAAACAGACAATACCTCGCGCAGAGAAGCCGATAGCCTGATTACTGAAGAGGCCCTTGAAATGATGTTGGCAGATGAAAACCTGGAACAGCGAAAGTCAACTGTTCTCTGTAAGGAAGAATGGCACAAAGGAGTAATCGGCATTGTAGCCAGCAGGTTACTTGATAAATTCTATCGCCCCACGATTGTTCTCACAAAAAGTGGTGACGTGCTTGCTGGGAGTGCCAGAAGTATAGCAGGATTCAACATCCATGATGCGTTGGAACAATGCAGCGATTTACTGATTGGTTTTGGCGGACATTATTTTGCAGCCGGGATGACCATGCTTCCTGAAAACCTAAAAGCATTTCAAGATCGATTTGAAAATATTGCAGCGGCAACACTTTCTGCGGATCAATTGGTAGCTGAAATTTTAGTTGACTCGGTAATAGAATTAAAAGATATTACTCCCTCATTCTATAATATACTCCGACAAATGGAGCCCTTTGGCCCAGAAAATCCACATCCAATATTCTGTTTGCGAAATGTAAAAAATACTGGCACACGCATTGTGAAGGAAGAACATGTGCGGTTTGAAGTTGAACAATTAGGCCAGCGCATTACAGGAATAGGATTCGGCCTTGCAGATACATTCAACAAGATTGAATCACTTGAGTACCTTGATATTATTTTCACATTGGAAGAAAATAATTTCAGGGATTCGGTTACCCTACAAATGAAAGTGATTGACTTTGATGCCGCCGGAAAAAGATGAGTTGTACTTCATGGCTGTACAACAACAATAAACATCTTATTCAACCGGCTTTAGCAGTATCTGCAATTTAGTTCCCTTCAAAATGTCTGCCTTTCAAATTCAAATCAATTAATTATTTGTCTTCATTGGGGCTCATCAACTCAACGCTGCGTTGAATGAAATCTGTAAGCTGACTTCCTTTCAACATCCCTTGTGAAAGCAGTGCCAAATCGGCTAGGTTTCTGATTTGCTTGAGCTGTGCAGCTTCATCTTTATTTGAGAGTATGGATGAAAATATTTTATTATTCCCATTGACCGTTAAGGTAACCTCGTCTGGCATATTTGCATAGAAGGCTCCCATTGGTCCGCTCATTGAAGCCATATCCTTCATCCTACGCATAAATTCCGGCCTGGTGGCAACAACTGGAGGGGCATCTGGACTTAGCCCTTTTATTTCTGTATTTAGGGTAAGCTCAGGAACGTTGAATTCGAATAACTTTTTTAGCCGCTCCTCTTCTTTTTCAGAAAGTACAGACTTACTGTCTTCTTGTTTATCAATCAGGTTATCGGTGATGTCTGAATCCACTCTTGTAAACTGTACATTTTCCCACTTGGATTCAATTTGGCCTATAAAAGAAGCATCAACAAGGGTATCCATCTTAACCACTTTATATCCCCGTTCCTCAGCAGATTTGATGTAGGCATCTTGTTGTATGAAATCAGTTGCATAAAGAATAACCAACTTGCCATCTTTATTCTTTTGCAATCCTTCTGCAGCTGCCCTGTATTCATCCAGCGTATAAAACTCTCCGGATAGGGCATCTTGCATGATATGAAACTTATCCGCCTTCTCCCTAAACTTATCGTCTGTCATCATGCCATACTTGACAAACAATCCGAGGCTTTCCCATTTTGATTCAAATTCTTTGCGTTCATTTCGGAATATTTCATCAAGTTTATCAGCTACCTTTTTTGTGATATGGCTATTAATTTTTCTAACATTAGGATCTCCTTGAAGATAGCTGCGGCTTACATTGAGCGGGATGTCTGGAGAGTCTATCACTCCTTGCAACAACATCAAAAACTCAGGAACAATATCTTTCACTTCATCGGTAACAAATACCTGATTTGAATAGAGTTGGATTTTGTCTTTTTGAATTTCGTAGGATTGTTTGATTTTGGGGAAATAGAGAATACCAGTTAAAGTAAAGGGATAATCTACATTCAGATGAATCCAAAAAAGTGGCGTCTCGTTGAAAGGATAAAGTTTTTTATAAAAATCTTGATAGTCTGCTGTTGTAAGCTCTGCAGGTTTTTTTATCCATGCAGGATCTGTGGTATTGATTTGGTTGTCTTCAAAGAAGATGGGAACAGGAAGAAACTTACAAAATTTTTCAAGGATACTTTTAATCCTAGACGAATCCAGAAACTCCTCACTTTCCTGATTGATGAAAAGCGTGATGGACGTACCCCGTTCTTTTTTTTCTGAGGGACTCAATGAAAACTCAGGACTACCATCACATTCCCACACTACTGCTTCACTACCTTCTTTATATGAAAGGGTAGCCAATTGTACTTTTTCACTCACCATGAACCCACTGTAAAAACCCAATCCAAAATGACCTATGATATTTCCTTCATTTTGTCCCTTGTACTTTTCAAGAAACTCTTCAGCACTTGAAAAGGCTACTTGGTTTATATATTTGTCAACTTCCTCAGCCGTCATTCCGATACCCCTGTCTGCAATGGTCAATGTCTTAGCTTCTTTGTCAAGCACAATATCAATTCTCAACTCACCCAATTCACCCTTGGCCTCACCTGCAGAGGAGTAGGTTTTCAACTTTTGTGTGGCGTCTATGGCATTTGCAATCAGTTCACGCAAAAAAATGTCGTGATCGCTGTAAAGGAATTTTTTAATGATTGGAAAAATGTTCTCCGTTTGAACCCTGATTTGTCCCTTTTGCATACGATTGATTTTGATAAGATGATTTCAAATTGGATGCCAAAGGCCAAAGATGACAGGATGGCACGGAAAAAGCAGCTAAAATGCTAGAATTAAAGACAAAAATGGGATAAAATAAACCGTATTATAACTTGAATTCATTACCTTCGCCCCCCATTATCAAATCAAAAAAATACAGGGTATTATGCAAAATTATGAATTGATGGTGATTTTTACCCCTGTTCTGAGTGAGGAAGAATTCAAAACTGCTCAGAAAAAATATGTCGATTTCATCACCGCTGGCGGTGGTTCAATCGTTCATAGCAACCCCTGGGGGCTAAAATCACTGGCCTACCCCGTCCAGAAGAAGACCACTGGTATCTACTGGGTTATGGAATATGTAGCGCCATCCGACATGAATGAGAAGCTGAAGATTCAGCTACTGCGTGACGAGCAGGTCCTCCGTCACATTGTTATAAAACTCGATAAATACGCCGTCGAGTATAACAAGAAAAAGAGAAGTGGTGTACCAACCGGAACCGAAAAAGCAGTGGAGGGCTAATATCATGGCAAAAGCAAATGAAATCAAGTACCTAACGGCCATCAAAACCGAGAAACCAAGGAAGAAATTCTGCCGTTTTAAGAAATATGGTATCCGGTACATCGACTACAAAGATGCTGAGTTTCTAAAGAAGTTCCTTAACGAGCAGGGTAAAATGTTACCCCGCCGTATTACAGGCAACTCTCTTAAATATCAGCGCAAGGTGTCTGAGGCCATTAAGCGTGGACGTCAGATGGCATTATTGCCTTATGTAACCGACTTGTTGAAGTAGAACCTCCAACCTAATCACCTTAAGGTGTGACAGTTCCGCAAAACCGGGATTGGAGTTGGTAAAACTTTTAAAAACAATACTATGCAGATTATTTTAATTCAGGATGTAAACAACCTTGGTGGAGCCAACGAATTGGTGTCAGTAAAAAACGGCTATGCCCGTAATTTTCTGATTCCAAAGAAAATGGCAATCGAAGCATCTCCTTCTAACTTGAAGCAACTTGAGGAACGTCTTAAGCAAATCAAGAAAAAAGAAGATAAAATGCTTGCTGAGCTCAACAAGGTTATTGCAGTACTTCAGTCTGGTCCAGTTACCATTGGTGCCAAAACAGGTACTAGTGGAAAGATTTTCGGAAGCGTTACTACAGTTCAAGTATCCAAAGCGATTCGTGAACAAAAAAGCTACGAGATCGACAGACGTCGCATTACCCTTCTTGATGAAATCAAAGAACTGGGAAGCTACAAAGCGAAAGTTGATTTTGGCAACGGAAACGAAACTGAAATTACTTTGGAAATTGTTGCTGAATAATCCTCACACTTTTTTAGAAAAAAGCTCCTGCATGCAGGAGCTTTTTTTTTGTGCAAATTGAGTTAGCGTAATTATATAAATCCTTTATATTTATTTTATTGGGGACCGGTTGAATTTCGTTTACCTTAAACCCATGAAGGTTTATTTTCTTTGTGTATTCGCCATATTCCTGATTGCATGCAATTCAAATGGCAATACCAGCGCAAGAAACGATCTGGAAAGCTATACACAGTTAGACACTATTAATCCTGATATTATTGCAGGGAGTTTTAGCGACCAAAAAAACTTGAAGATTGACAGTTTGGCAATTCGTCAATTTATTCTAGCCTATCCCCTTTTCAATCCCATTCAGCAAGAGTTGAGCAAGTTTTACAACGGCCGAGGCTATGCCCTTGCTTGGTATGAAAACAACAGGTTGATTGAGCAGTCGAATATTTTATACAACCGTATCCTACACATGGAAGACAATGGACTTCCACTTGAAGCCCCTTACATAGAGATTTATAGCCGAATGATGGAAAATCCAAAAGGACAGGATCTGGTTTCTCAGGAGTTGATGCTTACAGCCCAGTACTTAACCTTTGCAAAAAAGGTATTGAATGGAATACCGGAAACAGATTCTAGATCAATTCAATGGTATATCCCAAGAAAGAAAATAAACTATGCGCTCCTTCTGGAAGACATTATACAAGGTGACACCAAGGCGATCAGCAATTCTCTGTATCCCCAATATAAAAAACTACGTAAGGAGCTGGTGCGATATAATGAAATCGAGAAAAAGGGAGGATGGGAGAAAATAGAATCAGATAAGAGGTCATACAAAAAAGGTGACTATGGAAATACGATTGCGGCAGTTCGTAAAAGACTATTTAAAACTGGAGAGTACTTGGGGGATGTACATGAAACTGTGTACGACACAACACTAGAAAAATTCATTATCGCTTTTCAACAAACTAATGGATTAATAGCAGATGGCATCATCAAACCCGCTTTGATTAAAGAATTGAATATCCCAATAAGAGAAAGGATAGAACAACTTATTGTAAACATGGAACGATGTCGATGGCTTCCTAATCAGACATATGAAAAATATATAGTAGTAAACATCCCAGACTATACACTCTTTGCATATAAACAAGACAGTACTGAATTTTCATGCAAGGTTGTTGTGGGCAAAGAGACCAATAAGACAGCAATATTCAGAGGAGACATGAAATATGTAGTGTTTAATCCATATTGGAATGTACCTGAGAGCATCATCAAAAAAGAAATATTGCCGGAGATAAAAAAAAACAGCAGGTATTTAGAAGAACATGAGATGGAGTGGAATGGTGGGAAGATCAGGCAGAAACCGGGAGCACAAAATGCATTGGGCAAGGTGAAGTTTCTATTCCCCAACGTGTTCAATATTTATTTGCATGATACACCTGCAAAGACACTGTTCAGCAAAGAAAAAAGAACATTCAGCCATGGTTGCATTAGGGTAGCCGAGCCAAGGAAGTTAGCAGTTTTTCTATTGGAAGATGAACCAGGTTGGACTGAGGAAGCGATAGACCGAAATATGGAATATGGCAAAGAAAGGTATGTTACACTAAAAAAACCAATTCCGGTATACGTGGTGTATTTTACTGCCTTTGTGGATGATTTAGGCAGATTAAATTTCAGGAAGGATATTTATTTGCGGGACCATCCACTAAGGGATATCATTTTAAGTAAATAATCCTTGGCCATTTTATTGTACATTGTATACAAAACAAACTAAATATGAACATTTTCGTAGGCAACCTAAGCTACAATTTAACAAATGAAGCACTTGAGCAACTCTTTACCCCTTATGGACAAGTTAGTTCTGCAAGAATTATCATTGACAAAATGAGTGGCAGGAGTAAAGGATTTGGATTTATTGAAATGGCAAATGAAGAAGAAGCGCAAAAAGCTATTGCGGCATTGCATGAATCCGATGTATTGGGAAGGAATATGATTGCAAGTGAAGCTAGGCCAAGCCAGAAAGGCTAATCATAAGCATTAATTTTCAACACTAGTAAGTCGAGTTGATATAGTTTTTAAATACGCTGTTGCTTGTATCTGCTATGCTGCCATTGGCTTTTTTGTATACCATGTATACGCCTATGTCTGGCATCGTATGCAAGAGTCGAAATGTATTTTTTAAGCCCATTACCATAAAAGAATTATCGAGTGCGTCTGCCGTTATTGCATCATCTGCAATAACGGTCACGGATATAAGACCATTGTTGGATGGGTATCCAGTTTTGGGATTGATGATGTGGCTGAAATATCGATCCCCAATCTTAATAAACTTTCTGTAGCTCCCGGAAGTAGTAACAGCCTTTCCTGAGATCGTCAATTCCCTATCAATAATGGCGCCTTGTTGGGCATTGTCCATTGGGCCTTCAATGCCAACAGACCAGAGCGAACCATCAGGCTTAGATCCAGAAGTCCTGATCTCACCTCCAAGTTCAACAATAAAATGCTTAACACCCTTCTCTATTAAAAAATTAGAGAGTAGATCTACCGTATACCCTTGGGCGATGCCATCAAGGTCAATCATTACGCCAGGATCAGACTTAAAGAGGCTGTCATTTGCAAGGATGAGATGATTGGAGCCAACTAGACTAAGTGTTGACCTGATCGTTCTTTTGGCTGGTACGGTAGATGGTTGAACAGCATTAAATCCCCATAAAACTGAAATGGGTTTTATTGTGATATCAAAAGCACCGTTGGTGAGGTCTGAAAAATGAAGAGCGCTAAGCAGAAGCGTCTTTAGGTGCTGATCAATTTTTATGCCCCTAGCATCCCTATTGAAACGAGAGATTAAAGAATTTGGTGTGTATTGGGAAACAGAGCTATCAACCCCTTGGAGAATCAGGTTTACAGAATCTATGGGAAAGATTTCCTTTTCAGCATAGTAGGTAATCAGGAATGTTGTTCCCTGGGCAGGCCCTTTAAGGGAAAATTTGATTGGAGGATTTGGGCTGTCAGACCAGGAAAGGCATAGCATGATCATCAAGGTAAAGCATAGCCAAACGATCCGACGGGCAGCACGAGTAATCATAACCAAAGGTATTTTAACCTTGAAATAAAGGACAAAAAAAAACCTTGATCTAATAAAAGATCAAGGTTATAATAAATATGGCACCTACCTACTCTCCCGGGACGAATCCCAGTACCATCGGCCATGAGGGGCTTAACTGCTCTGTTCGGTATGGGAAGAGGTGAACACCCTCGGCATAAGCACCATAAGAAAATATTCCGATATTCTCGGAAACAATAATGTCATATTG
>JBILBU010000085.1:0-3700 GCA_044353505.1 Chitinophagaceae bacterium
TCGCCAAGTCCCACCTCGGTTTGCCAAGGCTGATCTTTTTTTATGCCTTCGGGAAAACTAGACTCAATATTAACTGCTATTGCACGTGGGTCTTCATTCCCTTTTGTGAAAGCCATGGCTTTTAATTCGCCCCCATTTTTTTTCATGTTTGTATTATACAAGTGGGAAATTACACGCGGTGTTGCGTCTGCCCGATATCCCCTGCCTGTGAACCATCCACAGAATGGATAACTCCCCCCGCCATCAAAATAAATAAAATCAGGAGAAAATTGATCTATTGCATCCACCACCCTATTTGTCCATTTGGTAGCATACCACCTGGCAAAATCAATATTTTTTTTGAGGTTACCATCTGGGATACCATGTGAGAGAGGATCTTTCATCCGATAAGCAACAGAATCCCCATCAAATCCTTCAGGATAAACTACATCGTCTTTTAAATCAATCCCATAAAGATCTTTTAGATCTAGTCCCATATCCTTCCACCATGTACTTTCCCCTACATAACTTTTTGCTCCATCATAAGGAACCCCTCGAAGTGGACCTTCAATATCAGATAAGAACGCGGGCTGAAACCAAAAAAGTGAATAGTCGCCATGAAACGCTATCCCGAATTTCATGCCTTCCTTATCAGCTGCACGTTTCCAACCACCAAGGATATCCTTCTTGGGTCCGATTTTCATCGAATTCCAGGGTTGATGGGTTGAATTCCAAAGATCAAAATTGTCGTGATGCATCCCTTGTGCGATTACATATCTAGCCCCAGCACGCTTATAAAGTGCCATCAATTTTTCAGGATTCCAGTTTTCTGCTTTCCAAAGCGGTAGCATATCCTTATATCCATGAATGGATGGATGACCAATTCTTTGAAGATGATGAGGATAGACTCTAGTGTAATCACCCCATGCAGACTGAGGCATATAAATCCACTTTGCATACCAATCGCCATCTTCACCTATCGACTGTGGGCCCCAGTGAAGCCACATGCCAATCTTCGCTTCTCTAAACCACCCAGGGGTTTTAAATTGTTCACCGAGAGATTCCCAGGTGGGCTCAAAAGGACCCTCCGCAACTTGTACGGGTATTTTTTCCATAGGGATATCCTGGACTGGATTCTCTGTTTTTTGCGAAAAGACAGATGCGCTTAAGAAAAGAAAAATGAATATGAAGGATATTATTTGTGACATAAAGTTTAGTGTAAGAATGAAAAGCACTAATAAATAGAGATCCTAAAAATAAGTTCTCGATAATAAGTCAATATTATTATAAAGCTAAAGTAGTTATATCAAGCTCAGTCGATTCATCCCAATTCATCATGGCATTGATAAATTTGATCTTGGTGAAATTAGGAAGCTCCTCGACAAGTATCGACTCCTTAAAAATGATGTTGTTGTTCAATAAAAAATCTCGCTTGGTGCCTTGCAGCAGAGGGCGGGCAGGAGTAATCCATCTGGATCCGTCATAAAAAACAAGATTTGCATACGAAGCATCCTTAACAGTTCCATTGTTATGCATAATAATTTCACTAGCACCAGAAGTATTTAGCAAATCAGTAATCCATTGCCTATCGGCAGACTTAAATGAATAATCTCTATCGCCAATATCAACAAGTGAAACAGTAGAAATCTGCTTAATTGAATATGGGGTGAAATCGATTTGCAGAAATTGAGTAAAATCGTAGAGAACCCTACACTTTACGAGATCTACTGATGAATAAGGTAGCGGACATTGTATGTCATGAAGAGAAGCAAAAGGCTTTACCCCAAAATGAGCTAGGGTATCATCCATTCGCTTTTGATGTACTTCGCATTTTTTTAGTTGCCCCTGCTCAACACGAATTGTTTCAATGAATTGGAACATAGATTTTTTTTATCATTTCCAAATATTCATTCTCTAAATCACTTTGTGCAGTGATCCCGCCCCCACTATAATAAATTTTGTCACGATCAATATACCGGATTAGCACACAACTATCCAATGTATTACCATCAAAATATCCAGCTACTCCAGTATAATATCCCCGAGGTAGCGTTTCGCAATTTTTGATAATTTCGAGCGTTTTCTTCTTGGGTGCGCCCGAAACGGATCCTGCTGGCAAAAGTTCAAAAAGTATATGCCCAATATGCTCGTTAAAGTCAGGTGCAAGCTCGCCCATAATTTCAGAACTCACTTGACCTATAACACCAGCATTGGTTTTAATTTCTTCATAATACCTGTATCGATTGACTACGACATGATTGGATACTTTACTCAAATCGTTTCGAATCAAATCAACAATGGTAGCATGTTCAGCCTGTTCTTTTACATCACCCATAATAATCTGCTCTGCATTCTCGATGCAGGCATCAATAGTCCCTTTCATTGGAAAGGAATAGATCCGATTATTTTTGATTTGCACAAATGTTTCTGGAGAAAAACACACAAATTGATCTTTCAACCAAAATGAATATTTAGAACTAACCCGGTCAAATATTTCTTCTATAGATAAGTTAATCTCAATTGGCGTTCTGCAGGTAAGATTTGTGAGAAAGCTATTGCCGTACTCAATTTGACTTTTCACCTTTTCGTACATCTCTTGATATGCAGGTAGACTAATCGGACGAGGCTTTAAATCCAAACTTAGTTGAAGAGTAGATTTTTTTGTGCAATTACGGACATCTTGAAATTGAAACTTTATATCGCTCCCAATGTCGTCAGTTAGCCATGCAAGAGGCTGTTGACATTCAAAATCAATCAGGAAAACAAACGGCCTCCTAAGCCTACCCCACTCGTTTAATTGTTTTTTCATTCGGAGATTATCAAAAGCAGTGAGAAAATAAGACTTATTTACAATTTGATTGGATGAACAAATCTGCATCTGGATATTTCTTTTCTTTAGCAATTTTTGCCAAAGCACAGCCTTCATCTTTTCTTCCCAAGTTAACCAATGAAACAGCTTTGAAGTACTCGGACTTACCGCTGGCAGAAGTGCCAAGTTGTATGGCTTTGTCAAAGTAAAGAACAGCTTTATTAAATTGATTACTTGCATAGTAACAAATGCCTGCATTTTCAAAAAAAGCGTAGTTCCCGGGATTTAAACTGGCTGCACGAATGAATTTCTGGGCAGCTGCAGAATAAGACTTTTGGGAAAATAGTTTAGAGCCTTCTAGATAAAATCGATTTGCCTCTTCAATACTATTTTGAGTACTCCCAGATGTTGATATGCCGGATTGCATTGTTCCCAATATCTCTTTACGTCGTTGTACTATATTGGTATCGCCAGGGAACTGCTTTAGGGCACTGTCGGCAAGCATAAGTAGATTTTGATCGCCTTTGCCTTTTGACTGCAACATGCCCATTAGAAAGGTATTCCATGCAAAAGGTTCATTTCGGTATTTTACATAAGTGGCAAATACTTTCTTAATTTCAGTGGTATCTTTCTGTTTTCCAAGAATCGCAATAAAGTTTCGGTAATAATTTGAAGCTCTTGGCCAATTATAAAACGAAAGCTTACCATACTTGTAGGCACTGTCCATTCTATCTGTTGAAAAGTAAAGTGCTGCTTTCAAAAATTCACTATAATATATATAAGGATTTGCCTTTGTTCCTTTATCAAGCAAGGCAAGGGCTTCGTCATATTTTTTATCCCTATAATAATATCTTGCCTTCATAGATTCAATGGGAAGTGTAGTCACTGAGATATTTGGGATTGCAGGAAACA
>JBILBU010000021.1:0-35937 GCA_044353505.1 Chitinophagaceae bacterium
GTGAGGGATGCAATTGATATGGCATTGAAGCAAAACTTGGCCATACAAATTGCATCTACTGATCTTGAAATTGCAACTATCAATAATACTTGGGGCAATGCAGGCGCATTACCAATAATAACAGGAGAACTATCAAATACCGAAGCAGTTTCAAATATTGATCAAGAATTGGCCAGCGGAACTAGCATCAAACGAAATAATGTCTCAAACAGCAGCTTCAACGCAAACCTTGGAGTTAGCTGGAGGGTGTTCAATGGGCTTAGGGTTAGGGCTACAAAAGACAGATTTGAATCCCTTGAAAAAATGGGTGCAATAGCATTGAACCAACAGATTGACCAAATCGTTTTTGACGTACTTGGTATCTATTACAATTTAATACGATTACAAAAACAAATTCAGGCAACAGAATCGGTCATGGCATTATCTGAAGAAAGATTGAAAATTGCAAAAACAAGACTAGAAGTCGGAAGTGGCGCAAAAACAGATATGCTACAAGCGAGTATCGACTTAAATGAACAACAGGTTACCCTTCAGGAAATTACCACACAGATTACCACCAGCAAAGCGGCTATGAATACGATATTGAAGCGACCTTCAGGTGAAGCATTTACAACAGCTGATCGGCAGTTTCAGATTCCGCAGATCAACTACCTTGATATGTCAGAAAAAATTGATCACCAAAACCTCCAACTCCTCATTGCGCATCAAGAAAAAGTTAATTTGTTGGCAGAAAGAAAAATAATCAATTCGCAACGTATTCCTTCACTAACCATCAACTCAACAACACAGTTGAATCGATCTAAATCAAGAGCTGGTTTTTTTCTTACCAACCAATCCTTTGGTCCGAACATCGGCGTTGGGGTGGGAATCCCAATTTTCAATGGCAACATACACAAGACTGAATTGAAAGTGAATGGAATTGAACAAAAACGACAAGACCTGCAAATTGATCTGATAAGGTCAGAAGTTCAACGAGATCTATATATTGCATTCCAGTCTTATAAGCAGGCTGAATCAGTTACAAAATTGGAGGAAGCAAATGTGAAGTTGGCAGAAGAAAACAACATGATTGCAACTGAAAGATTTAAAAAATTACAATCAAATTCAATAGAACTAAGACAAGCACAGCTGAGTTTGATTCAGGCACAAGACAGATACATTGAGGCTCAGTACAGGGCCCAACTTGGTGCTATGACTTTAAAATTTCTTGCAGGAGAAATTACAAAATTATAGAAAACTGAATTTATTTAATCTTATTAAATAATCGCTTCCAGCGTGGGCCATTCTGCCAACTAAACCAGATTAAAGAGGCTTTACCTACGATATGATCTTCTGGAACAAAACCCCAGAATCTTGAGTCTTGAGAATTATGTCTATTATCTCCCATCATCCAAAAATAATTCATTTTGAATGTATAGGAATTTGATTTGACCCCATTGATATAGATTGAACCATTGCGATTTTCCCAGGTATTGTTCTCATACACTTGAATTACCCTTTGGTATAAAGAGATGTTCTTTTCATTCAATTCTACCACAGCCCCTTTCTTGGGGACCCATATTGGACCAAAATTGTCTTCACTCCACTTAAACTTAGCGGTATCATAAGGAAAGGTATTTCCAAAACCGCTGGTGTTAAGATCTGCATAAATGGATGTCTTCAACACAAAAGGAAAATCCTCGACCATCTTAAGTTGCTGCGGTGTTAATGTAATTCTATAGGTATTGGGCTTATCCTGCAACTGGAGCAAATCCCTTTGATCCATATCTTGGGGATCGATATTGAGTTCATTCTTAATGAATTCATCGGAGAAAAAACCTTTGCCATCCAAGGTGACATAATATGGCATCTCTGATGCGGGAGGAATATCATTTAAATCATTGTTGATATAGACAAATCCGTCTTTTATCTCGAGTGTATCACCCCCAATGGCAACACATCGCTTGATGAAATTTTCACGTTTGTCTACTGGTCTTGTGATGATGTCATCCCTTTCAGCAAAAAGCATATCACGGGTACCACCACGCATCTCGTACGCACGGAGATAATCATAATAATTGATTTCTGATTGGAACTCACGAATTACGGTATCGCCAACCGGATAATTAAACACAACAACATCATTTCGTTTTACTTCACTGCGCCAAAAACGATTATAGGGCAATGTTATCCACTCAAGGTAAGATTGCGATTTACCAAAAGGCAATGTGTGATGAACAAATGGAAAGGCTATTGGTGTATTGGGAACCCTGGGGCCATAACTTGTTTTACTAACAAAAAGAAAATCGTTCACCAACAATGTCTTCTCCATTGAACCAGTAGGAATAACATAGGCTTCAAATATAAAAGTTCTAATAATGATTGCAGCAACTACTGCAAAAACGGCAGCATCAATCCACTCTCGCGCAGCAGATTTCTGATAATTCTTTACTACAGGTATACCAGCATAACGTTCATTTTTTGAAAACCCCAGATACGGAAAAAAGAAGAAGGGAATAAAGACAGTTGCCGCATGATGAAGCACTGAGAATCGACCAAAATGTTCAACAAATTTAATGCAGATCCAGAGGGTGATGAACTGCCCTACAATGGGTATAAGTTGGAGATAAAACCAATATTTTTTTAGCTCCATCTTATCAACCATCAGGTATGTGTTGTAGAAGGGAATGAATGCCTTCCATTCAACGATACCAGCCTTTTTGAACATGCCAAATAAGCCGATATGGAAACCTACGGATGCAAGGATGAAAATAAGCCAGCCTATACTCATTGTTTAATTTTTTTCTAAACCAAATGTAACACAAAAGCAGGATTTTAAGAATATGATAAACAGGGTATTGCAAAATTAACATAATTGTCTATATTCATTTATCAATTGACCGCCAGATGAATCACTTCAATATTAAAGACATTGAAAATCTTACTGGAATTAAGGCCCACACACTAAGAATTTGGGAGAAACGATACAGCATCATCATGCCTCCAACGCCAGCCGGCAAACATAGACAATACGACAACAATGACCTTCGTCACATGCTAAAGATTGCGTCTTTATATCATGGTGGAATTAAGATCGCGGCAATTGCTGAGATGACGATTGATGAGATTAATTCAATCTCACTCACCATTGATAAAAAAACCAGTTTTAACGTTTTTATAGGGCAGCTCATCGATTTTTCAATTGACATGAATGAGCTTTCATTTAAGAAACTGTATGCAGAGCTGCTTGAAACAATGGGAGAGGAAAACCTCTATACATTAATCATCTTCCCCTTTCTTATGAGAATCGGCAACCTTTGGGTAACTGGTCATATCCTTCCTATGCATGAACACTTTGCGAGCAATCTAATCAGAAATGAATTAATTGGATCAATAGACAGGACGCCTAGGCTAGATGAGAAAAACAAATTGAAGGTTATCCTTTTTTGCCCAAGTGGAGAATACCACGAACTGCCATTGCTGTATCTACAATACATCTTAAAAAAGAATAAGGTTAGAAGTTTCTTTTTGGGAGTAAATACAAGTGATGATGTTGTTCAAGAATGTCTACAAAGCTTAAGTGCAACTACCCTGCTGCTGTACATGATAACTAATTTTACTTCTTTTAACGCAAGCGACTATATTCAAGGTTTGGCTGATCGTTTTCCAGACAAGAACATATTGTGTGGGGGACCCGCATTCAAGGGGTTAACAACTGTGGCTCCTAACGTAAATTTGAGTACCGACTTTAAAACACTTATTGAAGCGTGTAAAAATTTGGTCTAAGCAACTAAAGCCCTAATGGCTCGCTTATTTTGATGGATTTTGAAGAGAGTACGTCCTTTATAGTTGCGTCAGCGTCCATTTCCATTACATCAATCTCGTTACAACTCAAATGATCAGTGAATGTGCAAAACCGCATGGCAGTCCACACATGATCAATAACTACTTCATCAATCTTGGAGAATCCGTTTGAAACTAGGCATTCCCAAGTGCAATCCCTATTCAAATCACTAACGATCTTTGATGTTGGTTTAGGATAGGCAATCCATAATTTTCCCTTAGACCTTAGAGCTGGTATTACATCATGTAAAATTGAAGATAGCTGTGTGTAATTAATTGCAAAAACTAGGGCAAACTCAATTTTTCGAGTTTTTAGTAGTGGCGTAACATTTTTCGCAAAAGATAATTTTGTGAAATACTTCTCTAGCGTCGAGGGGATCCCCTGGACCAAAATATTTTTTTCATCACAAAGCTGAAGTCTTTCAAACATGTTAATCAGCATTCGTCAGTTAGTTTAGTTAGGGAGAGTGAAATTAACACTTTTTACACAAAAACAGAGATTAATTAAAGGGCCTTTTAGAATAAGGGCAAATCAGCAAAAAAAATTCAAGGATTTCATGAATTCCTTCGAGATCTTCTTCTATCTCTACTTCTGAAGATAGGCACCTTGCTCTCACTTCCAGAGAGTAAACGGCCAATATTTTTTTGGTGAGTCATGATAACGAGAAGGGCTACCGCGATGGCAAAAATTCGATATGCATCATTGTCAACATTAAAGATGACCAGTATGAAAATAGGAAAAGCTAAACTCGCCAGTATTGAGCTTAAGGAAACAAAGCGAGTTAGAAAGAGCACAATTAAAAATATCCCTACACAGCCTAGGGCTGTCCATGGGGAGATAGCGATGATCAGACCGAAGAGTGTTGCAACACCCTTACCGCCACGAAATTCTGCCCAAATGGGAAATATATGACCCAGTACAGCGGCCAATCCCAAACCAATCTGAAAATTAGTTCTTGCAAATTCATTATCCATATAGAAAGGAAGCAGTAGGGTAAGCTTTACTGCAATTAGGCCTTTAAGCATATCGAGAATCATTACCAGGGTACCCCATTTTGATCCCAATACCCTAAAGGTGTTGGTTGCACCAGCATTACCACTTCCATAATCACGGATATCGATATTAAATTGTGTCTTACTTACAATAAGCGAAGTTGGAATTGATCCAATCAGGTAAGCCAATATGATAAGAAATAACTCGTTCATTAATTCATTTTCATTTTAAAGGGGATGACAAAATTAATGAAAATTTAATAAATGGCCGTTTTAAGGATGTTAAACTATCTTTTGAAACAGAATTGCTATCCACCCATTTTCAGCATACTTTTTAAGAGGATGTCCAAATGAAGAAAAATATGCAGCAGCAATATCATTATAATCCTCTGTTAACAAGCCACTTAGAACTAAATACCCTGTTGGCAATACCTTTTGATATAAGGAACTGACATTTTCTAGCAGTACTGATTTATTAATGTTTGCAAGAACCAGGTTGGCTGGGGTTAACGTTTCTAGAGAATCAAGCAGTTCAATAGTTAAGTTAATTGATTTATTGTTGGTTGCATTCTCTCGGGCATTGTTGATGCTCCATTCGTCATTATCGATTGCATCCACAACCAGGGCACCTAGCTTTTCTGCTAGTATTGCTAAAATTCCAGTTCCAGTTCCAAAATCAATAACCCGATGGTTGGTAAAATCAAGCTCAAGCATGGCCTTCATCATCATGGCGGTTGTAGCATGATGCCCGGTACCAAAACTCATTTTAGGGGTAATCAGGATCTCATGTTCAATTCCTTCTATGGCCGGATGAAAGTGAGCCCTTACATGAATTTTTCCGGGGATAACCACCGGATCAAAGTTTGACTCCCATTGTGCATTCCAATTCTGTTCTTCAATGTTAGCCATTGTAAATAGCAAAGAATGTTGCTCAGCAAAAACAGCAAGGTCATCAAGATTTACTTCAGATTCAGATCCATAGGCCTTTAACCCATTATCCAGTTCTTCCATTCCGGCAAAACCAAAATCTGGTAGCACTGCAATCAGTAACTCTGTTGTCTCTAAGGAGAGGTCTGTGAAAAATATTTCAGTATAACGCATATAAAAAAAGGCCGGCGAAAAGCCGGCCTAGGTATTAGTTTGAGGCTTCAGGTCCGCCTTCATTATCGTTAAAATCAGGTTTGGGCATGAGCACTTTTCTGCTCAATTTAAACTTGCCTGTTTTGTGATCAACTCCAATAAGCTTAACTTTTACTGAATCGCCCTCTCTTAAAATTCCATCAAGATTTTCAAGTCTCTTCCAGCTCACTTCACTAATGTGAAGAAGACCTTGCTTACCAGGCATGAATTCAACAAAAGCACCATAGGGCATGACCGACTTAACCTTGGCTTCGTACTCCTCGCCTACTTCTGGCATGGCTACAATTCCCTTGATCCAAGAAACAGCTTTATCCAGGCTCTCCTTAGAGGCGCTGAATACACTCACTTCGCCAAAGTTGCCTACTTCTTCAATGTTGATATTGGCACCAGTTTCACGCTGAATTTCCTGTATAATTTTTCCTTGTGGGCCGATAATTGCACCGATAAATTCTTTGTCAATGAACATTTTCTCCATCCTAGGTGCATGTGGCTTAACCTCTGATCTTGCAGCAGGCATACAAGCGTACATGGAATTAAGTATGTGGAGTCTGCCATCCTTGGCTTGCGCAAGTGCTTCTCTCATGGTTTCCATGCTCAGTCCGTCAATTTTGATATCCATTTGAATACCACAAATTCCGTCACGTGTTCCGGTAACCTTGAAGTCCATATCCCCCAAATGATCTTCATCACCGAGGATATCTGTAAGGATTGCATATTTGCCATCTGAAGGTCTAGTGATTAATCCCATCGCTACACCGCTGACGTGTTTTTGAATTGGAACTCCAGCATCCATCAACGCGAGTGAACCAGCACAAACAGTTGCCATTGAAGAAGAACCATTTGATTCAAGAATGTCAGATACAACACGCACCGTATAGGCGTAGTCGGCTCCAGGCATCATTTGTTTCAAAGAACGAAGTGCAAGATTTCCGTGCCCAACTTCTCTTCTTCCAGGTCCGCGCATTGGTTTAACTTCTCCAGTGGAGAAAGCAGGGAAATTATAATGAAGAATAAACTTCGTGTATTCAGATTTTGCAGCGCTTTCAACCAACAATTCATCCTGTGGTGTACCAAAGGTGATTGTGGTAAGCGATTGGGTTTCACCGCGGGTAAACAATGCTGATCCGTGTGGGGAAGGAAGAACATCAACTTCCATGTCAAGTGGACGAACCTCATCGAGCTTTCTGCCATCCAAACGAAGCCTGTCGTCAATCATCATATTCCTAATAACTTCCCATTTGAGGTCTTCGTAATATTTTTTTGCAAGCTTGATTTGCTCAGAAGTAGTTTCTTCACCAAGTGATGCAATCACTTCTTTTTTCAATTCATCGTAAGCCTTGCTTCTATCTGATTTACTACTAGCACTTTTTGAAATTGCATATACTCTATCGGTAGCAAATTGGTTTACTTTAAGCTCGATTGCACTATCGGTAGCAGGCTTTGTATAGTCACGCTTACCTTGAACACCAACTTTCTCTCTGAGTAGTTCTTGTGCAGTGATTTGAATCCTAATTGCATCATGAGCAACCTCTAACGCTTTCACCACATCTTCTTCAGAACATTGGTTAGATTCACCTTCCACCATCATTAGATTCTTGGAAGTAGCACCTATAATGAAGTCCATATCCGCTGAAGCAAGTTCTGTTCTGCTTGGGTTGACAATGAAACTTCCATTAACCCTCGCGATCCTAACTTCTGAAATAACTTCTTTGATTGGAATATTAGAAACGGCAAGAGCTGCTGAAGCAGCAAGACATGCCAATGCATCAGGCATAACTTCCGGATCAGATGAAACCAACGTGATAAGAACTTGTACATCACAGAGGTAATCTTCAGGGAACAAGGGGCGAAGGGCACGATCAATCAACCGGCTAATCAATATTTCTGAATCGCTAAGTCGACCTTCGCGTTTGAAAAATGAACCTGGAATTCTTCCCGCAGATGAAAATTTCTCTTGGTAGTCTACAGAAAGTGGAAAGAAATCTTGCCCTTCTCTTGGTTCTTTATTTGCGCAAACTGTAGCCAGAAGGATACAGTTTCCCTGCCTTATAGTTACTGCTCCGTCTGCCTGTCTGGCAAGACGACCAGTTTCGATAGTCACGATCCTGTTGTTACCAAGATCGAAACTTGATTGGAATGGTTGTTGTAGCATAGTATGATTTTGGGGGATGTTCCAAAAAGCAATATTCCCAACGTGAGGTTGGGAATAAAACGATTTAGTAAAATGTTATTTTCTAAGTCCTAATTTTTCGAGAATCGCACGGTAGCCAAGCAAATTATGCTTGCTCATGTACATCAACAGCCTTTTCCTTTGGCCTACCTTTCTCATTAGTCCTCTTTGTGTTGAAAAGTCTTTCTTATTGACTCTAAGATGCTTGGAGATCTCATTAATTTCTTCAGTAAGAAGAGCGATCTGGGCTTCTATAGATCCGGTATTTTTTGGATTGCCTCCGAATTCGGCAACGATTGAAGATTTTTTTTCGTGTGTTACGCTTGACATCTGAATTTGTTTTTTTTCATCTAAGTTTACAGCTCAAAATTCGGGGGCGAAGGTAGGGTATTATTTCTGAAATGCAAAGAAATACCCCTCAGAATCGCTAAACCTCATTTTTATTGCATGTATTTCATTTTCAGGGCATAAAGCAGGGTAAAGAGTCCTCCGAAAAAAGCTGAGAAAAAGGCAAAGGCAAACCCCAAGAAATTTCCTGAACCAAAAACCAAAATCGGGGAAATCACCCCTATCAGCGTACCAAGAACATAGAACCTGAATCCATTTTTTCTAAGTCGGAGCATAAGATTCGCCCCTAACAGGGTGAAAATATTGGAAACAAGGCTAAATATATTGTAATCACGAAGGTTTGAAGTGGTGTTGGCAACAGCAATATCCCCCAAAAGCTCATCAAATTTCTCCAGGTCAGCTTGGCTATTCTTAAAGGCTTGCTCGAATACGACCTGCCCATTTTCAATGCTCTTTTCAAGGCTAACCTTTATCTGATCGAGGTCCGTCAAGGCAGAAATGGCAGAAACCAGCATATAGCTGCTTCCAAAAATTGTGAGGTAACACAACACGGTCAGAAACCATGGTCTAGAGGGAGATAAATCTGAATTCTGGCCTGACATGCTCATTATTTTGAATTTATTCAAAGGTAATAAGAACAATTAAGCTCAGAATGTATTTTATAAGGTAGGTGATCAAACATCTACATATCATTACGCAAGACATCCCTTATCCGGCTGATACACCTATTTTAAGAGATACCATGAACAAAATCATGGCCCTCAACGAAAAAGGGGTGAAAATTCACTTGCATTGTTATGCCTATGGCAAGGAAAAGCCAGCCATCCTAAACGAACTCTGCCATGAGGTTCACTACTATAAGCGCAATCGTGGGCATACAGGATTTTCCTTTCCAATTCCCTACATCATCAGCTCAAGAGCAAACCATGCTTTGGAAGAGCGACTCAGTAAAGACAATTACCCCATCATATTTGAAGGATTGCACACCACCTTTTTGTTAAGAGATGTCACAAAGTTAAGGAACAGGAAAATATTTGTTCGTTTGCATAGGTTAGAGAGTAGATATTATGGTGACTTAACCCAGATTACCCCTTTTGGCCCCCAGAAAATATATTATTTCATAGAAAGTATGCTCTGCAGAAATCATGAAAAGCAGATCCTTGGAAACGTCAGCTGTATCGTCAGTTCCGAGGAGCTGAGTGTGGAGCTAAATAAGATAGATAATGAAATAAATTCACAGATCATCCCCCAATTCACTGGCAGACCCTTTTCATTTTACAAAGGCGGGAAAGGCAACTTTTGTCTTTATTTTGGAAAACTGTCTGAAAGGGAAAATGAATATACCGCCCTTTGGTTGCTGGAAAACGTATTTAGCAAAATCGATATCCCATTTGTGATTGCAGGAACAGACCCATCCTCTACGCTTGAACAAGCAGCACACTTAAGAATGCATACTTGCCTGGTTGCAAACCCAACTGAAAAAGAATTGCAAGACTTAATCAAAAAAGCTCAGGTATGCCTACTGCCTTCATTTATATCATCAAACACTGGTGAACATATTAGGGAGTCATTGATATTGGGCAAGCATGTGCTTACCAACAAAAAAGGAATGAAAGAAAAGGAACTTATTCCAATTTGTTCAACCGCATTAAATCCGGAAGAGTTCATTCAGCAAACCTCAATACTGTTTGAAAAAGAATTCTCAGAAGAAGATCACTATAAAAGAGAACATGTCCTTAGCAATGAATACAATTGCAGCAATGCAGCAGATCAATTAATTAGGATTTTATACTAGCATTATCAATCACCTTTCCGCCTTCAGTCTTAATCATTCTTGCCGGATATTTATTGATAACCATGTAGTCATGTGTAGCCATTACAATGGCAGTGCCCAACTCCCTGCAAATTTGAAACAACAAATTCATTATCTCTTCGGTGGTCTCAGGATCAAGGTTTCCTGTTGGTTCATCAGCCAAAATAAGTTTCGGAGAGTTTAATAAAGCCCTTGCGATGTCTACACGCTGTTGCTCCCCGCCCGATAGCTCAAAAGGATATTTAAAGCCTTTGGTTTTTAATCCAACCTTAGACAAGACTTCATCTATTTTGTCTTCAATCTCTCTTTCATTCTGCCAACCAGTTGCACTGAGTACAAACTTTAAATTGTCATGCACATTCCTATCAGTAAGAAGTTGAAAATCCTGAAAAACTATACCAATATTTCTTCTAAGATAAGGGACGGTCTTCCATGTAAGGTCTTTCAAATCAAATCCCCCAACGTTTGCAGTACCCTCTTTAAGTTCGAGTTCACCGTACAAAGTTTTTAGTAAACTTGATTTACCTGTACCCGTTTTTCCAACCAAATACACAAACTCGCTTTTAGAAACAGTAATGTTTACACCGCTGAGGATCAAGGATGATCCTTGATAAATATTTGCATTATTGATTGATAAAACGACTTGACTCATGAACGTAATTTGAATGATAAAGGTAAGATATAGCAAATACTAATCAAGGCCTGCATCAAGAGAATTGCAACTCCTCTCCTTCGAAATGAATAGTCAGCGATTTTTTATCGGCTTTTTCAACCCTGCCAATTACTTGCGCATCCACGTTATACCTTTTGGCTATATCTATAAGGTGCTCTGCGTTGTGTGCTGGCGTATAAATCTCCATCCGGCAGCCCATGTTAAAGACCTGCATCATTTCTCTGTTGTCTGCCCCACTGGCAGATTGAATAAGTTTAAACACAGGAGGAATTTCAAAGAGGTTGTCTTTTACAATCTTCATGGCCGAAGGCAAGTACTTCAAGCATTTTGTTTGTCCACCCCCACTGCTGTGAATCATTCCATGAACCGCATCAAAATGATTTTCAAGAATTTCTCTAACGATTGGAGCAAAAGTTCGGGTTGGACTTAAAACAAGCTTTCCTGCATCTATGGAGTATCCTGGAATGTCCACTTTTTCAGTCATGCTATGCTTCCCAATATAAACCACATTAGGTGGTAATGAAGGATCAAAAGATTCAGGATGAGATTCGCCATACATAGAAGAAAACATATCATGCCTTGCACTCGTTAGCCCGTTACTACCAATCCCACTGTTGTACTCGTTTTCATAAGTAGATTTCCCTGAACTGGAGAGTCCTACAATGACATCTCCGGGTGTTATTTTTTCATTTGTAATCAATCTATTCTTTGGCCATCGTGCAGTCATGGTCCCATTAACAGCCACGGTTCTGACCACATCTCCTACATCAGCAGTTTCGCCACCCAGATAATGTATGCGTACACCCATGGATTCGAGGGTAGAAAACAAAGAACTGGTGCCATCAATTATTTCCTTGAGCACCGCTCCTGGGATAAGTCCCTTGTTTCGGTCTATGGTAGAATTAAAAATAATGTTATCATATACCCCAATACAAAGGAGATCATCCAAATTCATCACTACCGCATCTTGGGCAATGCCTCGCCAAACTGAAATATCACCCGTTTCTTTCCAGTACAAATAGGCTAAAATGCTCTTGGTACCCGCTCCATCAGCATGCATGACATTTACATATTCATCATCACCAGTCAGAAAGTCTGGATAAACTTTACAGAAAGCATTGGGATAAAGCCCTTGGCTTAAGTTCTGAATAGCAGCGTGAACTTCTTCCTTTTGGGCTGAAACGCCCCTTTGTTGGTATAAACTCATGAGATGATAAGGTATCCGCAAATCTACTTTAGAACACTGAAAGAACAAGAATTTGGCCCCTTTCTTATCAACAGGATGTTGATTCTCTCAATTGGAGTATTTTCGCACCCAATAATGAGAGTTCATACTGATATTGACAATTTGCCCCGTTTTAAGAATGCGGTCTTAACCATAGGCACATTTGATGGTGTGCACACCGGACATAGGGCAATTTTGGAACAACTTATTGAGGAAGCAGTTCGATACAGTGGCGAAACAGTGGTCATTACATTCGATCCACATCCGAGAAGAATATTAAACAGGGACCAAGCTCCAGGCTTACTTACCAGCATGGAGGAAAGGATTGAACAGTTTGAAAAAATCGGAATAGATCATCTGGTCATTATCCCATTTGATCAGGCTTTTGCAGAGATGAGTGCAGAAGAATACGTAGAAAAATTTCTTGTACAACGATTCCACCCTAAAGTTATTGTTATCGGATATGACCACAGGTTTGGAAAAGGCAGAACAGGCGATTATACCATGCTGGCCAACCTTGGGATCTTGCATCACTACGAGGTTAGGCAAATACCGCAAAAGCTGTTGAACGATGCGCAGATCAGTTCAACTACAATCCGACAAGCCTTGCTTGCTGGTGAGATAACCCAAGCCAATAAACTTCTTAACTACCGATATCAGATTGAAGGCATCGTTATCGAAGGGGATAAACTAGGTAGAAAACTGGGCTTCCCCACGGCAAACTTATCGCTGACAACAGCGGATAAACTTATCCCCGCCTCGGGAGTCTATGCCGTTACTGCACAACTTAAAGAAGAAGGAAAAGTTAGAAATTTAAAGGGGATGATGAACATTGGCATTAGACCAACGGTCAATGGGAAAGAAAAGAGAATTGAAGTGCACTTATTTGAGTTTGATGAAATAATCTACCAGAAAATACTCAGGGTTTGCTTGATTGAATTTGTAAGAGATGAAATAAAGTTTTCGGGACTAGATGCTCTGGTTAACCAACTGAATGAAGACAAAAAAAACATCAGCAAATTGATGGAGGAGATTACCCATTCATAATAATCTTAGCAACAAGTTCTTTCATTAGTCCAGCATCGTCAACATCTCCCCTATCAATTCCGATGCTCTTAAGATTATAATGCTGCAACAAAATAAGTACTTTCTCCACTTCAGGAAAACTGTATCGCTGCATTGCTTGAATATATTGTTTCGTGAAGAATCCCTTAACCCCCAATATTGC
Source organism: Chitinophagaceae bacterium (assembly GCA_044353505.1). GTDB lineage: Bacteria > Bacteroidota > Bacteroidia > Chitinophagales > Chitinophagaceae > Pollutibacter. Next base: position 13,413 of record JBILBU010000021.1, read on the forward strand.
GGAAATGCTACTTTCATCACGGGAATTGGTTGCAGAAACAGCATACAGCTTACTGAAAAAAGCATACAGGGTTGGAAGAATCAGTTGAATTGGAGCGGCTTTGGGGTTTGAAGAGAAATAATTTAAAATGTTTAGTGCTGAAGACAAATCTTTGTTGATTAAGGCCGCCTGTAGCTCAAAAATATTAAACTCTTTACTTACGCCTACATACGACTCAATATCATCCTCTGAAATCTGTTTCCTTCCTTTAAGGTTAACGGTAACCTTCTCAACTTCATTTTCAATTCTTTGAAGATCATTACCCAAGTGGTCAATTAACATCTGCAGTGCCTTGGGCTTAATCTCCAACCCTTTTTGACGAATGAGTGCCAATGCCCATTCAGGTAACTCATTGTCATATAATTTTTTAGTGGTGACAACTTTTGCATAATTTTTTACATGTTTCGCAAGCTTACTTCGACCATCCAACTTTTTATCCTTGTGGGCAACGATAAAAATGGTAGAAGTCAAAGGATTTGTAAGGTAGTGTTCAAGCTTTTCAAGATCGCGCATTTGTTGTGCCTCTTTAAGAATAACAACCTGCTTTTCAGCAAACATTGGATACCTTTTACAGGCATTGATTACATCTTCACATTTTGAATCTTTGCCATAAAATACACTTAAATTAAAAGATGCTTGTTCTTCAGGCAAAAGATGATGTTCTGCGTAATCAGTCAGTTGATCAATATAATAGGGCTCGTCTCCCTCAAGCCAATATATTGGATGAGTAGCTCCACGCTTCCAATCGGAAATAATTTGTTCTGCGCTCAACTGAGTGAGATTTATATGGTGAAAAGAGAAACTAAAAAAGTTGATTAAAAATATGAAGATGAAACTTTATCCATACAATAACAGAATAAAGCCACTTCTTTGACATACCTTGTATCAATCCCAAAAATATCAATAAGAAACCGAATATTCACTTTCAATTATCGTTTTTATGAACCCTACTTACCCTTCAGCCGGAAACCTCCCTCAGAATAAGAAAAAAGACAATAAAACAAGTATCATTATTCTGCTTACAATAGCGTTAATAGGCTCATGGATCTATTTCATCTATTCAAAAAATCAATCAAACAATGTGATTACTGAAAAAGATGCTCAATATGCAGTACTTGATTCTGCCAAAAATTCAGTTCAAAAGGAATACGACAGTGCCATGGTCAGATTGAATGAGCTCACCCAAACGAATACAGAATTGGACAGTTTGGTGAAAAATCGGAATACAGAACTTGATGCCATAAAAAATAGATTCAGAATATTGGTGAATAAACAAAATGCAAATGCCGCTGATCTAGCCGAGGCAAGGAAATTAGTTGGTGAACTGAATAGCAGAATTGATGATTACGTAAATGAAATACAACGCCTGCAGGGAGAGAACCAACAACTTACCATTGACAAGTCAAATCTCAGCACACAAAACAAAACACTGAGTTCAAATTTATCCAGCACAGATGCTGCAAAAAAGCAAGCTGAAAGTCAAGTTGATGTTGGATCAACCCTTAATGTATCTTTCTTTACTATTATAGCCATTCATGAAAAAAATTCAGGGAAAGAAAAATCAACCGCATCTTCCAAAAGGGCAGATAAATTAAGGATTGCCTTTAATCTTGATCCCAACAGGATTGCTACGTCAGGAGTTAAGAATCTCTATGTTGTAGCAAAAGATCCGCTGGATAAAATCATCAAGGAAGAAGCACTTGCTTCGGGCATCATTGATACCAGGGAAGAAGGAAAAATTGACTATACAACTAAACTTGAAGTGGATTACAAACAAAATCAATCACAAAATGTAAGTTTTGACTTAAGGCAGTCAGATAAATATATGAAGGGCAACTACACCATTATGGTCTATCAAAATGGATTCAAAATTGGTCAGGGAATAGCCGTACTTAAATAAATTAAGTACTGTTATAATATTGCCCTCACTTGTGCTCGGCCAATATTAACTAGTCCGGAACTACCTGACCGTCTTCCTTCATACTGTATACCCATTTCAAGAAATGAGCTTAGTCTTTTTGTGATGTCAACAGTCCATATAAAATTTTTACCTGGTTGAAGTCCATCAAGCATCATGTATCCAAGACTAGAGGAAGTCTGACCATTAAAGATGATGTTGCTCAACGTAAATCTTGAATTGATTGAAGTAGATGAAACAATATTGTATTTCCCTTCAAGGTTGAATGAGTGAATCACAGCTCGCTCATTGCCAACATTTTGCTTTTTTTCTTGCCTAACACTTCCAATAACACGAAGGCTAGTTCTTTGTGTAAATGTTATCCTTGGTAATCATTTGGCGAGGCATGAAGGTTACCTCTGCTGTATTGTAGTTAATTATATAATCCTGATCCTCGCCTCTTTACAGGAGAATCCCATCAATAAAAACGCGTTCTGTTCCAGCAAGTACAATAAAGAAGAGCTCTTGGTTCGCTCCCTTTAGTCTATATGGGCCTTGGTTTCCTTCAACACCTTGAAAGACATTTCGTGTAAATTTACCTTTGGCAATTGCCCCACTGGCCAGTATTTTATTAGTTATTTTTTCTGTAACTCTGCTTTGATTTTCATATGCAACGCCCTGAAGTCTTTTATAAAAATTTAGAAAATACATCTGGTTCTGCCTAATGTCTAAATCTCCCAACGAGAGCTTCCACTTATCCTTTGAAAATTGAATATATACTTGATCAAACTCATTAAGCTGCTGGGTATTTCCATCGGGTTGAATTGGAATGTTGTTATCAGAAATTGCCGCAGAAAGAAGAATGCTGTCTCCAATGTATCCGTTGAGTTGCAGATTTAAACTTGAGTTCAACACGGCATCCTGCCGGTTTCCAAAGGCTAGAGAGCGACCGAGGCTACCATTGGACTTAACCTTTCCGAAATCAAAAGGCCGTTGTGTATTTGATTTTCTTGAAAGCTTATCCCCTGAAACAATAAACCTATTCATGATGCTGTCAAAAGACATATGTCGCTGCTCTGCGGCAAAATACAAGGGCATGGTTCTATACACAACATCAACAGTTGATGTTGTCGGCTTCTTTATCCAATACAAAACAGCCTTAGCATAATCAATTGTGTAATCCGAGGATGGGACATTAGTCATCAGCAATGATCCTGGAACGATGCTTAGCGAATCAATCTTTACTGAGTCTTGGGTTACGGGGAGTGTTTTATTTCTGAGATTGGATATCGATTGGGCAGTTGAGGATATAATAGTTCCAAAGAGGAACATTGCAACCATAAACAACCTTGATGCTGAGAGAAGTGATATCAATCTGTTGGATTAGTCTCCAGAGAGACTTGAATGCAGATACTCCCGGTTGAGTCGTGCAATATTGAGCACGGAAATCTCTTTAGGACATTCTGCTTCGCATGCATAGGTATTCGTACAACTGCCAAACCCTTCTTTATCCATTTGTGCAATCATACTTTTAACACGTTGTCTTTTCTCAGGTTCACCCTGAGGCAACAATGCAAGATGCGAAACCTTAGCTGAAACAAAAAGCATTGCAGAAGCATTTTTACATGCCGCAACACAAGCCCCACATCCAATACAGGATGCAGCAGCAAAAGCATCATCGGCTTTATCTTTTTCAACTGGAATGGAATTACCATCTACAGCATTGCCGGTATTAACAGAAACATAGCCTCCAGCTTGAATGATGCGGTCAAATGCACCTCGGTTTACCATCAGGTCTTTCACTACAGGAAATGCGTTTGCCCTGAAGGGTTCAACGGTAATCACATCACCATCTTTGAATGCCCTCATGTGCAGCTGACAGGTAGTAGTTCCCTCCCATGGGCCATGCGGACGACCATCTATCACCATAGAACACATTCCACAAATCCCCTCGCGGCAGTCATGGTCAAATGCAATAGAATTTTTGCCGTCTGCAATCAGTCTTTCATTGAGTACATCAATCATCTCCAAAAATGACATTTCAGAAGAGATATCGTTTACATCGTAGGTCTCAAAATGTCCTGCATCAATGCTATTTTTTTGGCGCCAAACTTTAAGCTTCAGGTTCATCGAATAATGCTGCATAAGATTATTTTATCTTGTTATGACAATTATTTATAACTACGCTGACTTGGTTTTACAATATCATAAACCAAGTTTTCCTTATGAAGATTCCATCCATCGGGCTTATTTTCCCAAGCAGCTACATACATGTAATCGGTATCATCTCTAAGCGCCTCACCATCTGGTGTTTGGTACTCCTCACGGAAGTGACCTCCACAACTCTCATTTCTTTCCAAAGCATCAAGACACATGAGCTGTCCCAATTCAATGAAATCGGCTACCCTACCAGCCTTGTCGAGTTCAGGATTCATTTCATTGATCTCGCCCGGAATCCTTACATCAGACCAAAATTCCTGCTTAAGGTCTGCAAGATCTTTAATCGCTTTTTTTAGGCCTGCTTCACTTCTGGCCATTCCACATTCATTCCAGATAATCTTACCGAGTCTTTTGTGAAAACTTTCTACTGTTTTTGTTCCTTTGATTGACATCAATTTGTTGATGCGTTCACTTGCAGTATTTTCAGCCTCAACAAAGGCAGGATGGTCTGTGGGGATTAAACCAGTTCCAATATCATCAGATAAATAATTTCCTAGGGTGTAAGGAATAACAAAATATCCATCAGCAAGGCCTTGCATCAGTGCGGAAGCACCAAGCCTATTTGCTCCATGGTCACTAAAGTTTGCCTCTCCTAATGCATACAGACCATCAATGGTTGTTTTCAATTCATAATCAACCCAAAGTCCGCCCATGGTGTAGTGAACTGCAGGATAGATGCGCATCGGCACGTTATAAGGATTTTCACCTGTAATTTTTTCATACATGGTAAACAGGTTACCATACTTCTCTTTTACTACATCCTTTCCAAGTTGTGTAACTTCCTCAGCTGAAATGTTTCCAAGATTATTTTTGCTAACTTCTGCCTTGCCATAACGTTGAATGGCAGCAGCATAATCAAGGTATACTGCCTGCTTTGAAGAACCTACACCATATCCCGCATCACAGCGTTCCTTGGCTGCACGAGATGCAACATCTCTTGGAACAAGGTTACCAAAAGCTGGATAGCGACGTTCAAGATAATAGTCTCTTTCCGATTCCGGAATATCATTTGGATTGCGGGTATCGCCTTGTTTACCAGGAACCCAAATACGTCCATCATTTCGCAGCGACTCTGACATAAGTGTCAGTTTAGATTGATGGTCTCCTGAAACAGGAATACAAGTTGGATGAATTTGCGTAAAACAAGGGTTTGCGAAATATGCACCTTTCTTATGTGCTTTCCATGCAGCAGTTACGTTAGAACCCATTGCATTGGTTGATAGATAGAAAACGTTGCCGTAACCACCAGTACACAGCAACACAGCATGAGCAAAATGACGTTCGAGTTCGCCAGTTACAAGGTTGCGTGCGATTATACCCCTTGCCTTGCCATCAATGATCACAAGCTCAACCATTTCATGACGTGCAAACATTTCAACTGTTCCTAGTGCTACTTGACGTTCTAAGGCTTGATAGGCGCCAATCAACAATTGCTGACCTGTTTGGCCTGCTGCATAAAATGTTCTTTGAACCTGAGTACCTCCAAAAGATCGATTGCTCAACAATCCTCCATACTCTCTTGCAAATGGCACACCTTGTGCAACACACTGATCAATTATATTTGTACTCACTTCAGCGAGGCGATGCACATTGGCCTCTCTTGACCTGTAATCGCCACCCTTAATGGTATCATAAAAAAGACGATAGACAGAATCTCCATCATTTTGATAATTCTTTGCTGCATTAATTCCTCCTTGTGCAGCAATCGAGTGTGCACGGCGAGGTGAATCCTGAAAGCAAAAAGCTTTTACCTTATACCCCATTTCACCAAGACTTGCAGCTGCAGAAGAACCAGCGAGGCCAGTCCCTACAATGATCACTTCAAGTTTCCTCTTATTGGCCGGATTTACAAGCTTCACTGAGCTCTTATACTTCGTCCATTTATCGTCTAAGGTGCCAGCAGGAATTTTCGAATCAAGCATATGATGTTGATTTATTGAATATGGTTAAAAGAGAAGTGTTAGCGCTCCAGTATTTATTTCCCAGCCAAAATACATGAACACAGGCATGAGTGCGAAAATTGCAGGGACTAGAATTGAGAACACAATACCAATGTTGGTGATCATTGGCATAAAATTTTTATTCGTCCATCCAAGCGTTTGGGCGGCACTTTGAATACCATGAAGAAGGTGCCAAGCTAGGGAGAAACAGCCCAATAAGTAGAGTATAACTGCCCAAGGCTGACTAAACACATCTTTCATTTCTCCGTACAAATTATGATAGACCTGTCCACCATATTCTACTTCTTTTAGCCCGCCAAAACGAGAGGGAACCCAAAAATGAGCCAAATGAACAATCAAAAACAATAAGATAAGGGTGCCTAACAAAGCCATAGACCTTGAATACCACTTAGAGGTTTTATTGCCCGCAGTAACTGCATACCTTGATTTTCTGGTTGCCCTATTGAGCAACGTAAGTTTGTATCCTTGGAAAATATGCAAAATAAATCCAGCGAATAGACCAAGCTCAGTAATTCTGATTAGGATGTTGGTACCCATGAAATGTGCGGCACGGTTGAAATTCTCTTCTGCATTAGAAAAGAAGATATTGGCATTTACATAACAATGGACCACAAGAAAAACCACCAGGAATATACCCGTGAGTGCCATTACTATTTTTTTCCCGATTGATGATGTGAACAATTGACTCCAGTTCATAGACAGAATTTACTCGAATTTTAATTAAGGCGAAGGTAAGTCACAATCACCTAAAATGATACAACTCTTGTCTTGGTTGGAGAGAAATTATTCATTTAATGTTGAAGCAGAATTATACCTGATTTTACGAGTTGTTCAATCTTTTTAAGATTAAGTTGTCGATTTTGATAAACAAATTTGCTGGAGTATAGGGTCGCCAATCATTCAACTCAAGTAACTGAACATAATGATGGATTCTAGCTCGAATAAAATCATGCCTTGAATGCTCCGGCATGCCAATCATGGCTACCCACCCCCCGACATCTTGAATATCCTCAATCCATTCCTCATAATAGCAATCATCACTGCTATGAAAGTTCAATACATTCTCTGCAATCAGGATGAATTTTGTGATGCCAGCTGCAATCATTTTATCGATTACATCTCTTTTAAGGGTCATGATGTCATTTTCAATGGCATCATTCCACTCTCCAATGAATTCTATAATCGAGAAGCCAAGTTCATAATCAGCATAAAGCACTTTAAGGTATAGCGTTGAAGATCCAAAATCGTCCCACTGTGGATGAATGTAGTAATTATATACCGTCTGGGTGAACTCAAACTCAGAGTGTTCTCGTCCAAAAAAAGGAGAAAGCTTATCTTCTTCTGAAGAATACAAATGTCGCCAATTATAATATGGTTCTATCGAATGCACAATTACCCTTTAGTTTGATTAAACGCAACAATTGCATTGCTAACACTGCCATGCTTTAGGAGCATCTGCTTAGCTTGTTCTCTAGACTCAATAGGGATGAGATTCATGAGCATATCAACGGCCCTTTCAATCAATTTTATATTGGTTAGCTGCATATGCACCATTTTGTTGTCCTCTACCCTGCCCAGTTGAATCATCACACCAGTAGAGATCATATTGAGTATCAATTTTTGTGCAGTTCCGCATTTCATTCTTGTACTTCCGGTTATGAATTCAGGTCCGACCACTACCTCAATTGGAAAATTTGCGTATTGAGAAATGGGTGAATCATAATTGCAGGTTATTGAACCTGTGACAATCCCAAGCTCCTGACATTTTTTTAGTCCACCCATTACATATGGGGTAGTACCACTTGCAGAGATTCCAACCACAACATCTCCCTGGCAAATGGCATGGGCGCTCAATTCATTCCATGCTTGCATTGGATCATCCTCAGCAAATTCTACTGCATCAAACATGGCAAGGTTGCCCCCTGCAATTACGCCAACTACCATGCTTGGGTCAATACCAAAAGTAGGTGGGCATTCTGCGGCATCAACTAGGCCCAATCGACCACTGGTGCCTGCGCCTAGATAAAACAGCCTTCCTCCCAAACGCATTTTTTCAACAATGGCCTTGATCAAGGAAGCTAGTTGAGGCAAAACCACAGCAACTGCTTCAGGAACCAATTTGTCTTCATGGTTGATGTGGTGAAGAATATCCTCGATAGGCATTGATTCAAGGTGCCTGTAGTTGGAATCTTGTTCAGTGGTCCTGGCCTTCATGCGTAACTGGTTACTTATGTTAGGAATTCTTATGGTGAGAGATAAGTCCGGACATGGGCTGCTTTATTACCCGACCCATTTCATATCCAGAGTCCTTACAAAGTTCGGCAATTTTATCCTTGAAATAAAATGCAATGCTCCCAACAAAATGAATTGGAACACTAAAGCGCTGAGGATATGTTTCCAGATGCTGGTTGAAGAAATCGCCCAATCCATCCTCAATAATATTTTCTATCATATAATGGCCCCTGTGTTGGGATAAAAATGTAGAAAAACCAGCAAGATACCTATTGGCAAAGGGTTCCTTATAGACGCGATGAAGTATTTCAGCCTTATCTGTATTGTAGTTTTCATGAAAAGCATCCATCAGTTCTTTATCGAATATGCCATATAAAACATGTTGGATAACTTTCTTGCCTAGATAGGCTCCACTCCCCTCATCCCCAAGAATATAACCCAAACCGGGCGAGTTGGCGAGGATTCGCTTGCCATTAAAAAAACAGGAATTTGAGCCCGTACCCAAAATACAAGCAATTCCCTTATCATTTCCACATACTGAAATAGCAGCGCCCATCAAATCATGGGTAATATTCAATGTCGCGGTTGGAAAAATCTTGTGAAGCGCTTTTTTAACAATATTGGCCTTGGGAGCGGTATAGCAACCCGTACCGTAATAGTGAACCTCACTAATCTTCCTTTTCAAAAGAGATGAGGGAAATTCAGACAACAGAAGTTGCTCAATTTGAAGCTGGGTCATGTGATAAGGGCTTATTCCACTGGTGAAAAAGGATTTGTGAGTTCCCTCCCCGAGTAAGCGCCATTCTGTTTTTGTAGCCCCACTATCTGCGATAAGTTTTATTCCAGTCATATTTCAGGTTAATTCAGGAACTTTGCCAAAATATCATCGAAAGAACATTATGAGCAACAGGAAAATAAACACTGCCCTACCTATTCTTTTTTCAATTGCCGTGATCCTTGGCATGTTCGTGGGTTACAAATTACATAGCAATATGCCAATGACGAAAAGTTTTTTCAGTTCGTCAGGCAGCAATCGGCTGAATGAAGTAATGCAGCTTGTTAAAAAGAGGTATGTTGATCAGGTAAATGTTGATTCTATAACGGACAATGCAATCAATAAAGTACTGGAGTCGCTGGACCCACACTCTGTATTTATACCAGCAAGTGATTTGTTGGCAGTGAACGAAAACCTGGAAGGGCATTTTGAAGGAATTGGTGTTGAGTTCAATATTTTTGATGATACGGTACACATCCTCTCAGTATTGCAGAATGGACCCGCCAAGATATCCGGATTAATGGTAGGCGACAAAATCCTGATGGTAAACGACAGTATCTCAACCAAAGTTAAAGACACAGAGAAATTTAAAAGTTGGGTTAAAGGTCCGGGGGGCACCAAGGTATCCCTCAAAATAATGAGAGAAAATAAAATAATAACCCTGCAAGTAATAAGGGGCAAGATTCCTATTACTTCCCTTGATGCTTCCTATATGATTGATAAGGATCATGGATACATCAAATTAAATAGGTTTTCCGCTAACACCTATGCAGAATTCATCGAAGCATTGGAGCGATTGAAAAAAGAGGGCATGAAATCGCTCGTACTTGATCTGCGCGACAACGGAGGTGGAATACTGGAAGAGGCAATTGATATTGTTGATGAATTCTTGGGAAACAACCTCATGATTGTATACACAGAAGGTACTAACAATCCCCGAAAGGAATACAAAGCCAAACGACCAGGTATTTTTGAAACTGGCAAGCTGGTTATTTTGATGAACGAAAATTCTGCATCGGCAAGCGAAGTGATTGCAGGGGCTATACAAGATCACGACAGGGGTCAGATTATTGGAAGACGTAGTTTTGGGAAAGGATTGGTACAGGAACAGCTGTACCTCTCAGATGGCAGCGCGCTAAGACTTACAACAGCAAGGTATTACACTCCTTTAGGACGAAGCATTCAAAAGCCATATACAAACGGTGTAGAAAGTTACGATATGGAATTAATCAACCGAATACATAACAAAGATTCATCCAAAGATTCCGCAATCTCTACTAACAAAGCAGCATTTAAAACAGCTAAAGGGAAAACCCTGTATGGTGGAGGTGGTATCACCCCAGATGAATATATTCCATTTGACTCAACACTATTTGATACAAGCATCAATAAACTCTATGTCAATAATGCAATTGGAAACTTTTCGTACCGATATTTTCTATCGCAAAGACAGATCCTGTTGCAGTACAAAAGTATTGAAGCGTATATCTCTAACTATGAGGTGCCCGATAAGGCAGTAGAAGACCTCATTAAATTTTCCAATAATCCTGGACTGCAATATAGACTCCTCACCAAAACATCGGTAAATTTTTTAAAGCGTAGAATTAAAGCAATGATGGCCAGAATAAAATGGAATGAATCCGGCTATGTTCAGGTACTCAATGATGGTGATGAAAACATATCTAGGGGTCTTGTCTACTTAAGAGATTAAATCCTGCTTTTTGATGATGTAGATCTGCGAGCTACAAACTCCTGGTTTAAAAAAGGCTTTGATGTTTGAAATAAAACCAATAGCCATAGCCCAAAGCAAGCGGCTGTTGCCATGTTTATATTTTTCACTCAGCAGGCTTACATAGAAGGAATCGTACCACATTGGTAAGGTGTTGACGATAGTTAGTCCATGCATGCTCATCAACTTTTTCATGGTAGCCGGACTGAAATGATACAGGTGCCGAGGTACATCATAAGCAGCCCAATATGTACCATAAAAAGCTGCGTCATAAGACCTATGGTTAGGCACAGCAATAATAAGAACGCCATCACGCTTAAGTGTACGGATAAGTTCACCCAATGTTTGGTGAAGATCATGCACATGCTCAAGTACATGCCACATCGTAATGGCATCTACAGAATCGGAATGTATTGAACTTAAGAACGAAGGCTCTTCCACAGAGGCCCCAGTTAAACCAATTGCCTTGCTTCTGGCACCAGAATCTGGTTCGATTCCTTGTACAGCCCAACCCGAGGTTTTCATTTCAGACAAAAAAGCACCCGTACCACAGCCGTAATCAAGCATGCTCCCTTTGCCCTTACCCGTAAAGCTGATTAATAAATTTCTCTTTGAAGAAACTGCCCGCTTTCTAACGATTTGGTATATAGCATTTAAAAACCCTTTATTGCTATTTGAATGAGATATGTAATCATCAGACTGGTAGTATTTCCCAATCTCTTTTAGATCAGGAGCATTTTCAGTAAATAAAAAACCACAGTTTTTACAAATGGCCAAATTAAAAGATGCTGATGATACAGTATAATCTTTTACGCTAAAGCTTATGGTAACATTTTCACTACTACAAAGAGGACATTGCACTTTAGACATGTTAACTGGTTAAACGCATGTAGGTGGAAGAAGGGGTAGTTACTTTTATTGGATCATAGCGAGGCTCAAGAATTGAGAAACTACCATACATCAACCTAGCAACAATTAATAAAAGTACTATTGAGAAAAGCACTATGGCAGGAACCCTCCATTTGTTTTCAGTAGCCTCTGCATCTTTTTCATCGGCAAAAGGTTCCAGAAGCTCATCAGAAGATAGATTTTCAGGCAAGCTGATTGAAGTATCTATTTCATAACGAGTTACCTTTTTATAAGGCTGGATTTTAAGTAATTCACTTTGGATGTTTCGCCCTTCAAAAAAAAGAATGCCCGCTTCAGATTGTGTTAATGTACCTACGCCAGGCCATTCAAAAACCTTCTCCGTAGATAATTTTTCATGTACTAGACTGGCTAATTCATTTGATTCGTTAATGAGCTCGTCCGAACTCAAATGCTGTTTACGCATCATAAATTTGGATTGCGAATCAGAAACTTGCACTTTGTGCGAATCAAAACGAATGGTAAAAAAAGGAGGCACAATTTCAGATCTGTCCAAATCATTCCGGGCCGGAACTCGATGGAGCTCAAACCGGCCGACTCCTGGAAGAGTAACAGTCCGGTTCAGCATCAAATAGGTTGTATAAAGGGTAATATCTATATTAGGAGACATGTATGGGATGAGCTTATTTATGAAAAGAGTAGCGAACCCCACCAATGGCATTGAATCCAAAACTTGGATATTGATTCCATCGCTGGTAGTTAGTATTGGCAATATTATTTAAATCAACCCACAGTGCCCATTTTTTATTTAAATTATATTCCAGCCCGACACTAAGGTCTAAAGCCCCTTTTGTGCGGAAATCATCTAAAGTTGTCGTCCTTGCCATTGCCCCCTGCCAGAGAAAAGTAGTTCCTCGGACCTTAAACTCCTTAAAAAGCTTCCATGAAAGACCAGCTGACATCATAAAGGGAAGTATCCCATACGCCTTCATTTGGGCTGTAAAATCAGCAAAAGACATTGCCTGGAGGGAAGCATGAACTTCAAGCTGGGATGAGATAGTTATATCAGTTCCAGCCTCAAAGTTTAATGCAGAAAAGGACTGATCGAGAATTGAACTAAAACTTTTTCCATCACCTAACCGATTAATAAATAAAGGCTGATTTCGATACTGAATAATTCCAGTTTTCAGACGCACTTGCAATCCTTTTCCATTAAGCCAGTCAACACCAACAAAATAATCTGTATTGTGCGAAACAGTGAGTGAATCTGGAGGAAGTACAAACTGATTTACCCCATATAGCAGGTGGTATGAATTTAAATTAAACGCATTGGACACGCCTGCCTTCAATTTTAAGCCAGACTTCCCAACGGAATAAGAAACTGAAAAATCAGGAACAACCTTCAACTCTCCAGAGCTTAAAACAGGAACGAGTCCGCCTTTAACCTGAAGATACCCTTTCGAGTAAAAGCCAAAAAGTGGAATCTGGATTAGTGAATTGCTTATTTTTCTTGAAAGTGAAGAATTTAGTTGCATCAATTCCGCCTTGGGCTCAATCAAAAATCTAACTGTTTCATTCAATGAATAAGTCAAGGGAGAATTGAACTTGAACATATGCTCTTTAACATCTCTGCTCGCAGAAAGTAAATCCATCCTTATAGATGGAGATACAGATATTTTCTCACCCGCAACAATATGATATATTGCACCCAAATGGACATTATTAAACTGCTGATCGAGTTCAGACGAAAGAGGATTGAATAATAAATGATCGAATCCATATAGCTTATACGCATCTCGATCAAACCCAGTATACAAGGATAGAGATTGATGTTCAGATACCGCATGTTTCAAGCGAACGGCAACAGCAGTATGTTGCACTTCCTGATCGGGTAAATTTCCTTTTGAAGAAATATGGTCTGCTACAACAGACAAATTACTCATTGTAAAATCTCTTTGAAACCCAAGAGAAATAAAGGGTGTGCTAAGATTGCCATAGCCCAACTTTGCAAACAAGTTGGCACTATCCTTACCTCCCTGGTCTTGCTTAAAAGAAAGAGGGCGGATGGAGAAAGATCTCATTGGTGTGGGGAACTGCACCTTATCAGTAGGATAAACGAAATCATAAGCAGCGGTGTCCTTTTTTAAAGGCTCTGGCTGAAATTCAATTTTCCCTGTTTTTACAATACTGGGCTTGAATGTAGAAGTAATATTGATGACTTCCTTTTTACTTTTTTCAACTTGACCAACAACAGAAACTGAAGGCACAATAAGAAAAAGCAACATGAGCAAGACCAATGATTCAAAAGAACTACAAATAAAACAAGTATTTCTTACGGACATATTATTGTGTTTTCAAACTATTTTTTTCTTCTATCTCAACAGAACTAAGCTTTTTCTGGGCCTCAATTTTTAATGACTCAATGTTGCAATTTTCAATAACGCTTTTAAACGTTGCCCTTGCATTAAAAAAGTCTCTCTGCTGAAAAAATATATCCCCTAACAAAATGTAGGCGCGGGTAATCCATTGATCGTAGGAACCAGATTGCTCGATGGTTTCAATGGAGGCTGACTCTGCTTCCGCTAAATTACCCGCAGCAAAATGATTGGCAGCAATCTGATACCTTGCCTCAGCTCCTAATGCTGATCGATTACTTTTGGCCACGACCATAAAAGCTTCATTCGAAGTCCCATATTGCTTCTCAAATTGTTTAGAATAACCCAAGATGGTTTCTGCATAAGATCTATCATCAGGGTTTGCGGACAGATTACCCAAAAGTGCCTGAGCAGAAGATTCGCCGTCCTTCCATAACTTCAGGAAATAATAAGACCGAACTTCTCCCCTCATCGCTTCCAGCAATATATCCGACTTTGTAGTTAGGGTTATCAACTGAGAGAAATGCCCCAATGCCTTTGCATAATCAGCAAGTTCAAAAAAGTAAATTTTGGCCGACTGCCTCAAGGCTTTCTCTTGATATTTAGTGGCTCCTTTTGAAGCCAGTAAGTCAAAATATGTTGCTGCACCAGTCCAATTCTTGAGCTTCACATATAATTCGGCCTTGTAATTCAGTACATCTGCGATAAATAATCCTTCCGGAAACTGCTTAACATATTCATCAAGTGCCTTTTCAACTGATTGATCCTTACCATCAGCATATACGGTTTGAACATACTGAAAAAGAAGTGAATCTTTTTGAAGCGCATCGATCGATCTTCCACCAGCTTTAAGAAAAGCCTGGTAGTTGTCGATTTGACCTTGTTCAACAAATATTGCCTTTGCACTTTCAAGTGCTTCAGCTGCTTGGGCAGAAGCAGGAAATTCTGCAACTAATTTTTCAAATTGGGAAATGGCGTCTTCGGTTCGATCAAGATTATAATACGCAATGCCAAGTTTCAGGTATGATTCAGGAACAAATTCATCGTCTTTATCAACCAACGATGATATCTTGATCAATTGTGAAATCGCTTTTTCATACTCTTCCTCTGCCATATAAGTATCCGATAATTCCATTGTCATAAGCGGGATGTACATGGAGGAAGGAAATTTCTGCAAGGCAGTCTTTAGCATATTAATCTTGTCTGTTGGAGAGGTTATGCCGGCAATTACGGCAAGCTGGAAACTGGCATAATCGTTTCCAGACCCTTTGGTGTTGGCAACTTGACTGTATAAAGATTTTGCCTTTGCTGTATTTTTTTCCATGAAAGCGCAATCGGCTGCACGAAGCAAAGATTCATCTCTTAAAGCCGGTGAAATATTTTTACTTACTGAGTGGAGTTTCTCAAAAAAAGGCATTGCCTTTTGATAATCCTCAAGTTCAAAATAAGCATACCCTAGGTTATACCAAGCATGTTCAACAGTGGCTTCATCAAGTGGAACAATCCGCTGTTTAAGAAACTCAATCAGAAAACTGACGCATTGAGTATAGTGCTCATTTCTAAGAGCCAACTCCCCTCTCCAAAATAATCCTGGAGCATAAAATGAAGACCCACGAAACTTATTCAACTCAGCAAACAATACATCAGCCTCTGTATACTGAAGGTCATTCACAAGCTCAATACCCCTTCCATAGAAAATTCTGGGGGCAAGCCGCTGATAAGAAGCTGAAGATTGAGAAAATTGATTTAAGATCTCCAATGCTTGTCTAAAATTATTTGTTCTGGCATAGTATAGCAGCAGTATTTCTTTGGCCTCAGACACATAAGTCGAATTCGGATACTGAGATAAAAAATCAGTCAAGCCGTGTATGGCCTGATCCTCAAAACCCATATCTAGAGACAACTTTGCATGTAAAAATTTTGCAACCTGCATCTTTTCAGATTCAAGGTTTCCCGAAATATAATACTGAAATGCACTTCTTGCATTTGCCTTTTCCTTAAGCTGAAGGTAGGAGTCTCCCAAAATAAACATGGAGTTAAGGGCAACAGCATGTGTGCCAATTGACAATGGCTTCAATTGTTCTACAGACTTTGAAAACTTTCCAATATCGTGGTAGCTTGAGCCCAACTCAAAATGCTGCATGGAATCCAAAACAACACCAGAAGAAAGGGCCCGCTCATAATAGTTGACTGCCTTTAGTGATTCACCACGATTAAAATAGATTGAGGCCAACAAAGCCAATACCTCATTTCTATGAAGGTTATTATCTGATTTTAAATAGGCCTCGCCGGTCTGTATGGACTGGTCAAGTTGTCCATTTTTATAATAGATATAGGATAAATAAAAAGGAACCACGGCGGAATAGACAGGATCTTTTTGAAGATTGACAAACAGTGGTAACGCATCAACATATTTTCCTTCTGCAAAAGAAATAAAACCCAAATAGTAGGCTGCATGATTGGTGTAAGAGGAATTGGATTCCTGAAGCAGACTTTTAAAATAAGGCACCGCATTGTCAAACTTCTTTTGGGAAAAATAAGCAACTCCCTTTTCAAACTTTATTCGATGTTGCTCGGTATTGGCTAGATGCAACCCATTGGTTAACTCAAGGTAAATAAGGGCTTCTGGATATAACCCTTTCAAAAAGTAATAGTGCCCAAGATGGTATGCAAGTTTAACAGAAATCTGTTTTCTGCTGGCAACCTGAATCAGCTCTTTTGCCCTGGTCACAAAAAATGGATCATTCAGAATAACTCCTGAAGCAATTTGCAAAAAAAGAAGGTCCTCAATCTCCTCTGCATGAAATGTCTGAGAATTGTTGCTATTGCTGAAAATAGCATCCGTGAGCATCTGAACATTTTGATATTGCTCGGCATCAAATAACGCTGAAACTTGTTGCTGTTTTAATGCCCCTGGTGAGACAGCTACCGTTGATTGGCTTACTCCTGCTAAAGGCAGCAAAAGAGTGCCAACAATAAGGATTAAGATATTCGTTCGAACTATTGTTTGCATATGGTAACTGTTTGTCGAGCTCCTGTAAAAATAACCTTTACGGAACGTTTCTGCCAATATCATGTCGCCCTGTGGATAAATATCCTTCAAAACAACAGATCCACGCAATATTGTACATTTGTAAGGCAATTTTTAACGAAGATTTATATTGTAAAAAAGTTTTAATGAAAAAACTCTTAAGCATCAGCTACTCACCACTGGCATTTAATTTTTCTATGCTTGTACTTAGAATTTCTATGGGCGTATTGATGATGTCAAACGGCTACGAAAAGTTGATTGATTTTAGTAAGGAACAAGCAGGTTTTTATAATTTTTTGAACATTGGTAGTACCCCCTCATTGCTGCTGTGCATCTTCGCGGAGTTTTTTTGTGCCCTCTTTATTACCATCGGACTTTTTACTAGGATAACGGTTATCCCACTTTTAATAACCATGGGAGTTGCTGTGTTTGATGTGCATTCAATGGATTTCTTTGGAGATGGACAAATGGGTACGTTGTATTTCAGCGGATTTTTTGTGCTTTTATTATGTGGACCAGGAAAGATTAGTGTTGATGGTATATCAAGTAAATAAATAAACAGATGTTTTCATTTGACACACAGCTTAGGGTAAGGTATGCAGACACCGATCAGATGCAGGTAGTGTATCATGCCAAGCTAATTGAATATTTTGAAGTTGGCAGAACCGACGCCATAAGATCACTCGGAATAACCTATAAAGAGGTTGAAGCCGCTGGCATCATCATGCCAATTGTCAGAGTTGAATGCAACTATCTCCGCCCAGCCAGATATGATGAGTTGCTCACCATTAAAACAACACTTACCGAGTTGCCAACTGGTCACCGCATTGAATTTGATCAGGAAATATACAATGAGGAGAATAAGCTGCTTTGCAAGGCAAAGATCCTTTTGTATTTCATGGATAAAGCCACCAATACCAAACAGCAGATACCTGAAATACTTTCAGGTAGACTAATTCCATTTTTCGAATAACCCATTAACCATGAAAAACCCCAATACCTTAACGGTAAGCCTAGTTACCATTGGAGATGAACTGCTGATTGGTCAAACCATTGACACAAACAGTGCATGGATGGCCAAAGAACTTAATCATATTGGCGCGTCAGTTAGAAGAAGGGTTGCAGTTGGTGACAATTGGGATGATATCTGGAATTGCTTGGAGAAAGAAGGTGAAGCTGCTGATGTGGTGCTTATCACAGGCGGACTAGGACCAACTTCAGACGATATTACCAAGCCCCTGTTATGCAAATTCTTTGGTGGAAAAATGATCACAGACAAGGCTGCGCTGGAAAATGTGATTGATATTTTTACCAAAAAGCTAAATCGTCCACTGCTAGACAGAAACCTATGGCAGGCAGACGTTCCTGACAACTGTATTGTACTGCAAAATAAAAGAGGAACAGCACCGGGCATGTGGTTTGAGAAAGACAATACCATTTATGTGAGTATGCCAGGAGTACCTCATGAAATGAAAGGTATGATGCAGGATGATGTTTTGCCCATACTGAAAGATCGGTTTATGCTTCATGCAATTCAACACAGAACCTTGTTGACTGCAGGTATTGGAGAATCCTTCCTGGCTGAAATCCTAATTGAATTTGAGCAGGAATTACCCCCGCAAATAAAGCTGGCCTACCTCCCAAGCTATGGAATGGTAAGGCTAAGGCTGACCACTTCAACTCAACATGCTGCTCATGGAGAAATTGACGTGGTTTTTGATACACTAAAAAAATTGGTTGGCGACTATCTAGTCATTGATCAAGATCTCAGTTTACAAGAAGCAGTTAGCAATATCTTGAAATCACGCAAGAAGACACTATCGATAGCAGAGAGTTGCACTGGAGGATATCTTTCTCATCTGATCACCCTAATCCCAGGGAGCAGTTCGTTCTTTTTGGGCAGCGTTGTCAGCTATTCAAATGAAATGAAAGTTGAAATTCTTGATGTTCCATCAGAAATCATCAATCAGTTTGGGGCGGTCAGCCTGGAAACGGTTGCAAAAATGGCCGAAGGCATTAGGAAAAAAACTGGCAGTGATTATGCACTAGCTACCTCAGGAATCATGGGTCCGGAGGGCGAAACGAATCAAAAAACTCTCGGCCATGTCTGTGTTGCGGTCAGTTCAGCCCAAACCACTACCACAACCACTTTTGACTTCCGATTCGACAGGAAAAGAAATATTGAACTCACTGCAGTCCATGCCCTTAATTTTCTGAGGAAAAATATCGGATAATTTACCAAGCCCCACCCCCTATCCAATCCATTAAATCAGCTACCTTTGCGCTTTATGTTCAAAGCCGACACGACTGAATAAATGGCCCTTGTAAACATCATAATGCCCAAGCTCGGAGAGAGCATCATGGAAGCCACTGTGCTCAAATGGCACAAACAATTGGGTGACCATGTTGCTTTGGATGAAACCCTATTGGACATTGCAACGGATAAGGTTGATAGTGAGGTTCCGTCAACATCAGATGGAATACTCGAAGAAATCCTCTGCCAGGAGAACGATGTAATTTCAATTGGGTCAGTCATTGCAAGAATTAGAAATAATGCTGAAGAATCAGTACAAACCTCGATACCCACAAAGCTGCCAACAATTCCAGCAACAAAGAACAAAACAGAAGAATCTATCGATTTAGGGCTTATAGGCGTACCCTACCAGCCCAGTGGATATACCAGCGAGAATCAGGGTGACCTAGATAGGTTTTATTCACCTTTGGTAATGAAAATTGCTTCGACGGAAGGCATTTCTCTTTCAGAACTAGAAAAAATCAAGGGTACAGGGAATCAAGGCCGGGTAACGAAAAAAAATATCCTTGACTATTTGAATTACAACAAAAGAAACGGAAATACAGGAAGTCTTGCCAATCAATTTGCAACCGAACCACAGAAACCATCCAATGGCTTCCTAAATGGTAATGTAAGCACTCAAGAATACCCGATACCGGAAAATGTTGAGATCATTGAAATGGACAGGATGAGAAAGCTCATTGCTGACCACATGACCAATAGTCTGCGTACAAGCGCACATGTAACCAGTTTCGCAGAAGCGGATGTGACTAACTTGGTATTGTGGCGGGAAAAAAATAAAAAACAGTTTGAAAAAAGAGAAGGCGAAAAAATAACCTTCACTCCCCTTTTTATTGAAGCGATTGTTAAATGCATCAAAAATTTCCCAATTCTAAATGCTAGTGTTGTTAATGATAAGATCATCATTAAGAAAGATATTAATATTGGAATGGCTACGGCCTTACCCAATGGGAATCTGATTGTTCCAGTTATAAAAAATGCAGACCAATTGAACATTATTGGGCTTGTTAAACAGGTTAACCGCCTTGCAGGAAGTGCAAGAAACGGAAAGTTGCACCCTTCAGATACCAAGGATGGCACATTCACTTTCACCAACATCGGAACTTTTGGAAGCTTAATGGGAACCCCCATTATCAATCAACCCCAGGTTGCAATAATTGCTACTGGAGCCATCAAGAAAAAACCTATCGTCATAGAAACTGAGCAGGGTGACAGCATCGCAATTAGACACATGATGTTTGTATCCATCTCCTTTGATCACAGAATTATCGACGGAGGAATGGGATCAAGATTTCTCGAAGCCTTTGTTAAAACACTTGAAGCATTCAATCAAGACATGCCTCTATAGCGTATTCATTGCAGCAAAATGAACGGTAAATGACAAACTATTGTCTTAGTTAACAAACTCTAACCCCCAGTTGCCCCCTTTTTCAATTGCAGAAACCCCTGTACTGAGCCACAGCGAAGGTTTTTCTCCCTTTAAAAGCCAATCGAAAAATTGCTGTTGCCTTATTTGAAGATCCTTCCGGTTTTTTCTTTCAATAAGTCCGTGTGCCTCACCATTATAATTAAGCATCCACACTTTCTTATTTAGCCTCCTCATTGCAGTAAATAATTCAATCCCCTGATACCACGGAACTGCCCCATCGTTGTCATTTGCCATGATCGCAAGAGGTGTCTGTATTTTAGGAAGATGAAACAAGGGAGAGTTTTCAATGTACAACTCTGGCTTTTGCCAAATTGTTGCCCCAATTCGACTTTGCCCTTTTTCGTACTGAAACTGCCGATTCATTCCAGTCTCCCATCTAATACCACCATAAGCACTGAACATATTAACGACTGGAGTGCTTGCCCAAGCGGCAGAAAAAATATTGGTTCGGGTAATGATATGGGCTACTTGATATCCACCCCAGCTTTGTCCCTGAATACCCAGTTTCAAACTATCAACCCAACCTTTCTTGATGATAGCACGAACACCGCTTACAACATGGTCGTACGCACCTTGTCCGGGATGCCCAATTTTATAATGTATATCGGGTAGGAAAACGATATATCCTCGACTCACAAAAAAAGGAATATTTAAACTTCCTGAAGCAGGAGAAGGCGGCAAATAATTATAGCGCCTGGCTGAAAGCTTTTCATATATGTAAGTAATCATTGGATACTTACGACCCTCTTGAAAATTTTCTGGTTTATATACAATACCTGAAGCCATCTTTCCATCGTAGGCCTTCCATGAAAACAACTCTGCTGAAAGCCAATTGTAAAGCGTCTGGTTGGGATTGGTTTTACTCATTTTCCTTTCACCATAAAGGCCGTTCGAGAAAAAAACATTGGGAGATTCCTTATCACTCTCCTTGGTGTACATGTATGATTGGCTATGGGTTGACTTTACTATTGACCCAAGTGAAAAAGGACCTGATTGAATAGGAATTGGAGTTGCGCCTTCACTCAAATTTAGCTTAGCCAATCCGGCATGTTTATTGGATTCATTGAACGTCTTTAATAGAAGGGGTTGGCCAGTAGAAAAATATCGTTCATCTGGATTTGTCAAAACATATCGATACACAATCCGGCTGGCTCTGCCTTTGGATAAGGTAATATTAATTGGTTTCCGATGAGCCTCGGGGTCTAGTTTCCAGATGTCATAACGATCATAGATATACACCGCAGAATCTTGATCATGCCATTGAACAACACCGTAAGGAGAGGGAGATGAGGGCATATCATGTTCTTCATCAGATAGGGAAACTGGAACACCCTTGCTGATATTAATATTCATGCCTGCATGATGAACAACATATTTTCTAGTATTCATATCGTACCAGTAAATGTATTTGGCGAACGAGGAAATTTGGGGAGTACCCTGTAGATCCTTTATGAGCAATGTACGACTCCCATCAACTGGACTTACTGCATAAACATCCTTGCTGGTAAACCCATTCCACTGCATTTCTTTTCTATTGCCCTTATCAGACACCCCAAGAAACTGAGTACCATCTCCATCGTTGGAGGAGACGACAGAAGCAAGGTCTAGGTCTGCAAGCTGAATAAATTTTCTAGTCCCAAGATCCATCATTGCCAG
>JBILBU010000049.1:0-11560 GCA_044353505.1 Chitinophagaceae bacterium
TGAACAGAAAAATAAAGGGCAGGGACCTTGTGTACTTTGACAATGCAGCCACTTCCCAGAAGCCCATTGCAGTAATAGAGGCTTTGGCGAACTATTATTCCAACTACAATGCCAATATTCATAGGGGGCTCCATACCATGGCAGACGAAGCAACTGCTGCCTATGAAGCGTCCAGACATGCAGTCAAAACATTTATAGGTGCAACTGCTACCGAAGAAATTATTTTCACAAAAGGTGCAACTGAGAGCATCAATCTTGTTGCTTCTTCATGGGGTTCAGCGTTTCTTAATAAAGGAGACGAGATCATCATCTCCTCTCTCGAGCATCATGCCAATATCGTTCCATGGCAAATGATTGCCGAGCAAAAAGGTGCCATACTAAAAATTATTCCAATCAATGATGATGGCATTTTAGATATGGATGCATTTGCGTTAATGCTCACCGACAAAACAAAATTTGTTTCCATTATCCATGTGTCAAATGCATTGGGCATCATTAATCCTGTTGAAGAAATCATTAGGATGGCGCATGAAAAAAATGCACTTGTCTTGGTTGATGGAGCACAATCTAGTGTGCACCTTGATATTGATGTGCGTAAAATGGATTGCGACTTCTTCGTTTTCTCAGGACATAAGATATATGGACCGACAGGAGTTGGAGTTTTATACGGGAAAAAAGCGTTGCTTGAAATGATGCCCCCTTATCAAGGTGGCGGAGAGATGATTAAGGAAGTAACGTTTGAAAAAACCACCTACAATGAATTGCCATTCAAGTTTGAAGCAGGAACACCAAACATTGCCGATGTAATTGCCCTACAGGCTGGTATCGCCTTTATTGATTCGCTAGGCAAATCAGCCATCAGGGAACAAGAAGATATCCTACTCCAATATGCAACAAACAAGTTAAAAGAGATTGAAGGACTGAGAATAATAGGTGATGTGAAAAATAAAGTAAGTGTAATCTCATTCATCATCGCAGGAGTTCATCCACAAGACCTGGCTATTTTACTCGACAATCAGGGCATAGCCGTTAGAACAGGACATCATTGTGCGCAACCTCTGATGAAGCGACTTGGCATCGTTGGAACAACAAGAGCATCTTTTGCGGCATACAATACAATAGAAGAAGTTGATTGTTTCATCATCGCACTCAACAAGGCACTAAAGATGCTGCAATAAATGGGAGAACATAAAACCATATTGAGCATAGAACAGGATATCATCGACGATTTTTCGCTCTTTGACAACTGGGAAGACAAGTATGAATATTTGATTGACATTGGCAAGAAACTGTCGCCACTTTCCCCTGAATACAAAACAGAAGAGTACAAAATAAAGGGATGTCAATCCAGTGTTTGGATACATTCGTTTTACAAGGATGGAAAAGTGTTCTTTGAAGGCGATAGTGATGCAATTATAGTTAAGGGCTTGGTTAGCTTGATGATCATGGTGCTGTCAGAGAAGTCACCAAAGGATATTGTTGCAGCTCCATTAGACTTCATCAATGCCATCGGACTCAGTTCTCACCTTGCCCAAACAAGATCGAATGGATTAAGGGCAATGATCAAGCAGATGAAATTGGATGCAGGAGCTTGGGAGGCAAGTCAGAATAACTAGGAATAAAGAAAAGGAAAAAGAGTAATGAAAACTGAAGAACAAATAAAAGAAGAAGTTATTGAGAAGATCAAAACCATTTTTGATCCGGAACTTCCTGTAAACATATGGGAGCTGGGACTGATTTATGAAGTAAATGTGGTGCCGATCAGTAATGTTCAAGTGATCATGACACTGACAGCCCCCAGCTGTCCGGCTGCACAATCCCTGCCCCATGAAGTAGATCAAAAAATAAGAGAGATAGAAGGCATAAACGATGTATTTGTAGAAATTACATGGGCACCAGCCTGGAACAAGGATATGATGAGTGAGGTTGCCAAATTAGAACTTGGCTTTATGTAGCCGCTGTAAAATCAATCAACTTGATTTTATCACTACGCTTTTACACAGCCTAACTTCTCAACAGCATAAATAAAGAACCTCCCAGGGTTAGAAGAATTACCAGTTTTCGGTATTGATCATCTTTAATTCGATTGACAATAGCTATTCCCAACCAAAATCCCAAGGCAAGTGCAGGGATTAGTAGAAGGTTGATTTTCAAGGTATCTGTTGTGATATTTTTCCAATAGAAGATTTGAAATGGCAGCTTAAAGAGGTTAATAAATAAAAATATCCAGGCTGCAGTTCCAATAAAACTATTCTTGCCTACCCGCATCGCCAAAAAATAGAGATTGGAGAATGCCCCAGCCAGATTTCCGATCATGGTTGTAAAACCTGCAGACAAACCAGTTGCAATAGAGAATAATTTATTGTTAGGCACCGCCTCGGACCTGCGATATTCCATGACCAGAACAATAAAGATGGTCAGTAAGATAATGACAGCCATGATTTTGCGAAACAACTGCTCATTCATATCCTTGCCAGCAAATACACCAACAACAACCCCTATCGCCATCCAAGGAATAAGTTTCCAAAAATGACTCCAATTGGCATGACGATTATAGTAGATAACTGCTGCAATATCTGCCAGACAAAGAAGTGGCAAGACAACACCTGTAGAGGACTTACTTCCAAAAATAAAAGCCATGAGCGTAACGCTCAACATATCAACACCCTTTAGACCTGCTTTACCCAATCCTATAACGAAGGAAGCAAATACAACAACTAACCACTGTGTCGGAGAGATCAAAGTCAATATTTCCATGGAACAAAAAATATCTTACACCCAAATATAATATAACGTGGCATAAATTACAGTATTAACCCACAAGCAAATTAAGTGAATGTCCTAAGTTAGATTGAACAAGGAAAAGTCGAAAAATCAAATTCAATTGCTTAACATTCTGGAAAATAAAAAGGCACTTATAGTAAAGCAATTTAAGGTTAAGATTAATTGACGATATCTAATAATTCAATTAGATCATTAATGATAAATTCAGGATGCGCAGTTTCAAGTTGAGCTCTAGTCTGTGCGCCAGATGTAATACCAATACTATAGAGACATTTTGCGTTAATTCCCTCTTCGATATCAACAGTTGAATCACCTACTTTAATAATAGTTGAACTGTCGATACCACCAAAATAGTCGATTGCAAATTGAATCATATCAGGGAAAGGCCTACAATTGGTAACATCAGTAGCAGTTACTAACAAATCGTAATGCTCCGAAATTTTCCAACCAATTTTATCTAATAGCTGGTTTGCAATTTGTCTATTGTATCCAGTATTTAAAACGACCAAAATTCCACGCTCTCTTAATTTGAAAAAAACATCTTCTGCATGTGGCATCCCCTTTACGTCCAAAGTCAGATAAGCTTCATCAAGCTGAATTAAAAAATCACGATGTATAACTGGACTTATAACTTCAACGTCCTGAATATCTAAAAAAGTGAGAATATCATGAATTGCGTTTAGTTTTTCCTTACCCGCGCCTTCAACCAAAACCTGCTCTAAACTAACATTAATTCCAGCTTTTTGAATAGCTCCATGCAACGTTTTATAAACAACATTGTCTTCATCAACGGTTGTGCCAGCCATATCAAAAACAATCATCTTTGTGTTCATATAATTATTTTAAGGAATTCGAGATAATGTCTTTATAAAATTCGATACTGTTGGTTGAGAAATCAGGATCTTTTGCTAAATCATCCCATTTTCTGAGCACGACTGCATCTTTATAAAATTCATTTTTTTCAAAGTTTTCTTTTTCTTCATTATTCATAATCCCCCCCTGTAACAAGAGACTTGACTTTGAAATGGGGGATAATGTATCATGATAACTAGGCTCAACTAAACACAAATAACGCTTTGCAGCAACATGTAAATTAACTGGCTCCACCACTGCAGGGATAAAATATTTCTTCAAAAAAACAGCCCCTAATTCTTCATGCAAATCATCAATGCCCCTTTCTGTAGCATCATCAGGTAAATCATGTATCAAATGACCTATATCATGCAGTAAAGCGGCTGTAATAAGGGCATCAGACGATTTGGCAACATAGGCATGGTGGGCAGCTTGCAAACCATGCTGCAATTGTGTTACAGCTTCGCCACCATATAAATCTCCACCTTTAGCATTGAATAATTCAATAATGTAATCAACAACTTGATTCTTATTTTCCATTGTTTTTATGTTTTAAGAATAATTAAATTTTTTCTATTACTTCTTCAGCAAATCCAAAAGATAACGTCATGCCATTGCCCCCAATTCCATTGATGATGTATACCCCATCATTGACTTTCATAAATAATTCAGTTGTGTCATCGGTCATCTTAGGATAAACACCATTCCATGTTTGTTGAAGCTGCCAGTCGCCAATATGCATCATGTTTCGAAGATAATCTAGAATCAACTGGTTCACATGATTGCTATCAAAGGGTGCAAAATCTGAACCATATTCATGAGAGTCGCCAATGGTCAACTCCCCCTTACTATTCTGAGCAGCCATTACATGAATGCCATGAGCAATATGCTCTGGAAATTCAGACTCAAGCTTAATCCTGAGCTTATCTAAAGAAGCAGAGGCAAGAAAACTTTTGTAGTGCAGCAGAGATAAACCACCGCAAATTGAAGTACCCATTTTAAAATTCGGATCCGACGATACAAAACGCATCATCTGAAGCTTGGTTCTGGTAATCGGCAAAGATTTAAAAATAGTGGGATAAAGTGTTTCAAAATCTGAGCCAGAGCAAATGCAAATTAAATCTGAATGATATGAAGTATTTGAACACCAAACTGTATTCGATTCTACGTTAGTGACAGCGGCCCCCCAAATAAAATCAACACCTAATGAGGATTCTAAATATGCTGACGCATGCTTCATTCCCTGCCGTGGATCAATGATCATCTCATCAGCACTAAATAAAGCAGATTGTAAATTAGTGTGATTGATGCCATTGTATTTTTGAGATATATCGTCTGAATTCATTAAACGAACAGGTCTTTTATGATTAGAAAAATGGTCGTATAATTCTTCTAAAACCGCATGCTCCTCTTGAGAATAAGCCAAATGCAAGCTACCGCATGAATCAAAATCACCCTTGGTTTCAGTTAAAATTTCTTTCCAAATATCTCTAGATCGAAGAGCCCGTTGATATAAAGTTCCGTCAGGTTGACCTATAGGCCATATCATTCCAAAATTTCTGATAGAGGCCCCCAAAGGCTGGGAAGATTTTTCAATTACTGTAACCTTATACCCTTTTAAAGACAAAGCCCTAGCAGTTGCAAGTCCAACAATGCCAGCCCCAATTACAATGGCTGAATTATGAATCATATAAATATTTTTTAGATAATGAAAGAAAATAAACGAAAGTAAGAATAGAAATCAAGAGTCCGACAATCGAAGCAATTAAAACACTATTTGAATAAAAAGTCACCCAATTTACGTTGATATGAAGCATATTTTTTGCAGTGATGATTAAAACAGCGGCTACATAACCAAAAGAATCCATCAAATACATCAAAAAACCAACATTGCCTTTTAACTTAAATGCAGCAATCATTCGATCAAATAAAATAGAGTTAAAGGGAATGTAGCCCATATACAAACCCAATCCAACGAGAAACATCCAATAAAAGCCATCGAGTAACAACATTTTAAAAGCAACTGTAGCTAAAAAAACAATTAGGAAGCCCGCCATAACAATGAGTTGACTTGTCATAAAAGCTACTTTATTATTTTTAATCAGCACAACAGCAGCTACGATAACAAGAACGATCAAAGCAATTGGGATCTCAGTATTTGTAAAAACATTGGCATTTGAAGAAAAGCCAAGATCAGACCAAATATCTGCAGCAAAATTATCACGTAAATCTCTAAATATTGTCAAGAAAATATAGATTAAAATAAAAGAAATAATTCCATACCTGAATTTATTTAAAAAAAAATTCCGCTCCAAGGAGGTCATTGGGATTCTTGGCGTTTTTAAGGCCATTTCATATGATGATGGTTGGGGTATTTTTTCCAATAAATAAACCAACAGAACCAATGGGAAAAAAAAGATTAATCCAGTAACAAAAGGGATCCACAATTCAGCTACATCGAAAGATAATTGAAGCCATTTTGCAGTGGACTTTACTACACCAGAAGAAACGATATAGCTAACTGCCAATGATGTTCCTAAAAAGTCAGTTGCCTCTCTGCCTTCAATGTAAGAAAAAACAATACCCCATATAATCCCCAACGGAATACCATTAAAAAATAAGCATGCAATTTTAAATGGACTACTAACAAATGGAAAGAGCAGTAATGGCAACCAAGAAAGCATAATGAGGAATAGTAAAATTTTACCCCGGCCAACTTTTTTAAGTTCAGAAACAAATTTTATACCTATTATTTTACTAATGGCATATCCAAGAACTTGACTAATCACCAATAAGTTCTTAAAATCAATACCCCAATAACTTGGCTGATCTGTATAAAATCCTACGGTAAATGGCTTTCTAAATGCGTACACGCAAGCATAAGTCAAGAAACAAATTACTGCAATATAGATAGTGGAAATTATTTTATTTCGCTTAGTCAACAACACACGTGATATTTGAGGGTAATTACGGACAAATGGATTAATTTCTTAAATTAACAATCTCAGAACAACAGCATATTAACTTTAGATGAAGAAATAATGATATTTACTAAGGTCCAATAGAAAAGGGCAGGTAGATTATCTATTATCTCTAACATACGTAATATACCAAAACGGTGACATGTTAAAAAATAAATAGGGGGGGGCTTTGAAGTAGCCTGTTTTTGAAATTGATTTTGCATGAACTATTTAGGATTAGCGACATTTCTAAACAATTACCATGACTTCGGTTAATTTATGTTGTCAATAAAGCATGTTCAACAACAAATTTCGTTAAATCGCAAGGCTTCTATATTAATAGAAATCGTTGCTTATCATTTGTTTATCAAATGAAAACTAACTACTTTTGGAATCAACCGAAGGTGGATCAGTCGACTTTGAAATAAGGGGAATTAGCTCATCTGGTAGAGCGTTTGCATGGCATGCAAGAGGTGACCGGTTCGATCCCGGTATTCTCCACAGCTTTAAAGAGGTTCACAGCGATGTGCGCCTTTTTTTTTATCACCGGTGCTGACCGAAGCGTCTGCATTCGATCCCGGTATTCTCCACAGCTTTAAGAGGTTTACAGCGATGTGCGCCTTTTTTTATTACCGGTGCTGACGATCCCGACAAAGTCGGGATGTCAGCATGCAGACCGAAGCGTCTGCATTCGATCCCGGTATTCTCCACAGCTTTAAGAGGTTCACAGAAATGTGGGCCTTTTTCTATTTAACACCGGTGTGATAACCCGCTATTCTCCGAAGCTTTAGGAGGTTCACAATGACGTGGGCTTTTTTATGCACTATTGATAAAATGATTAAATCCCCAATCATTTTATCAATAGAATATCATTGGTTAGCCACTGGAAAAATATTATTATAAATAGTATATCCCAATCAATAACTGACCAAAATCATACAAGAAATTAACCGCTGCTATTTTCTTGAGTTACCGATAGGAATAAGTTTGTTTAGAATCTACTAAATAAACAGTAGGTAAAAATAAAATTATACGTATGAAACAAACTAAAGTTCTACTCATCATTGCCCTGACACTCTTTGCATTCAACTTCAATTCGTTTAGCCAAGAAACACTCCCAGAGGTAACTGTGGTCAGCATGAATTATAAATACCTAAAATCTGTTAGCGATAGTTCGGCAGCCCAACCAGTAAGATTACTAGAACGAAGGGCAGCAACCTATGATATTAAAAAATCCGATTTCTATGAAGAGGAATATGACAACTACTTTGTATCCTTTTATATCCCAGAAGGAGAAATTTTGGCCTTTTACGACAAAGATGGTAAAATAACGAGCACAGCAGAGAAATACAAGAACGTCAAACTTCCGGCTGAGGTAAGGAAATCAATCGCAGAAAGATACCCAAATTGGTCAATCGCAAAAGATGTTTATGTTGTTAACTATTACGCAAAAGACAACTCTTCAAAAAAAACATACAAAATGTTGTTGGAAAATGGAAGCACCAGATTAAGGGTTAAGACCAATGACAAGGGAGAATTCATAAACTAGAAATACCAAAAAACATAAAAGCGAACAACCCAATTTTAGTTTACGGGGTTGTTCGCTTTTATATGAGTCGCAGTTATATCTATTCTACTACCAGCTCATCAACAAATAACCAGGCAGGATAACCCTCTCCTGGATTGCTTTTTGAAATTATTCCGTGGTTCTTTGCCACCACTTTCAAATGACTGAACCTTGTTTTCTTGAATTGATACTGTTTAATCTGCACTGCACCCTCACCAGTATGAACGACAGTACCTACCAAAATCTCAGAAAAAGTTTTTCCATCTGTCGAACCAAAGATCTTGATTTCAGAAGGTGGATAAACCCAGCTTGATGTATTGTTGTAAAATCTAAGAGATAGTGAACTTGCGTCTGTCTGCTCCTTGAAATGGATGGTTGCATTAAAATCTTTTCCATTCCAGCCAAGCCATTCATTATCATTATAACGATTGCTGCTGCCCATGATGCCGTTGACTACCCCCTCAGGTCCACCCTTAGTGTAAGCATCTGCAGGCGGATTAATAAAACTGATTTCCTGCCCGGTTGCTTTGTTGATGTTAAAATTAGCTGTTGCGCGATCAACTACCTCTCCTTCAACCTGAACCGTTGCTTCAAGCCTTGTTGATGAAGCAATTACAAATGGTTCAGTATACACTTTAGTTTCAACCTGGCCTTGTTTATTAATATAGCTGTAGTTGACTTTATTCTTTGCTGGAACACCTGCAATACTAACACGTATCGCGTTCTGCCCAGATATATACTTACTCTGAAGCGAAATGTCATAAACGTGTCTGGAGTAATTGACTCCCCGTTGATCAAGTCGCTTTAAAAAAGGAATCAGTCGCTCTGTAAAGTCCTCAAATCCAGGCTTGGTCTTACTCCAACCAACTTCAGCAAGCGCAACGGCCCTGGGAAATAACATGTACTCTGCAAGGGCAGTCGATTTAACATACTCACTCCACAGATTTCCCTGCACGCCCATAATATATTTTCGCTGTGCAGTGTCCAGCTCCGCAGGAATTGGATCATAACCATACACACGCTTCAAAGGAAGAAATCCGCCCCAAGCAATAGAGTCTGTCGGATCTTCAGATTGATAAAAATTTAGATAGCAAAATCCATCAGGCGACATGATCACATCATGCCCCTGCTTGGCAGACTCAATCCCTCCGGAAGTTCCGCGCCAGCTCATGACGGCTGCATTGGGGGCCAATCCACCTTCCAGTATTTCATCCCATCCAATAATATTCCTGCCCCTATTATTGATATGCTTTTCTATTCGCTGGATAAAATAACTCTGCAAACCATGCTCGTCCTTGAGATTATTTTTCTTTATCAACTCCTGACAAAGAGCTGATCGTTTCCAAAAATCTTTCGGGCACTCATCCCCGCCAATATGAATGTATGGCGAAGGAAATAAATCAATCACCTCATCGAGCACATCCTCCATGAATTGAAAGGTGTATTCAGATGGACAAAGCACATCGCTAAAAACACCCCAGCTCTCCTGCACAATTTTTGTTCCAGGAGTCTTCACTTTTTCCAACGCCGTTCTTGAATGCATTGACTCAGCAGCGTAGGAAGATTCATCAGGAAAACAACTGAGCGCGGGATAAGCCGCTATGGCAGCACTGCTGTGCCCCGGCAATTCTATCTCGGGTACAATATTGACATATTTTTTTGCTGCATAGGCAACAAGTTCTTTGATCTCCGCTTGAGTGTAATAGCCTTTGTACTCAATATTGTCATTTCCCTTACCAGGAAACTTATCCTGAAGTGTGCCGCTTCTTACCCCACCTACAGCAGTGAGCCTTGGATACTTTTTAATTTCAATCCTCCAACCCTGATCATCTGTCAGATGAAGATGAAGGTTGTTCATCTTTTGCATGGCCATCAGATCAATGAGGCGTTTTAAAAAATCAAGTGGCATGAAATGACGTGAAACATCAAGCATCAATCCCCGATACCTAAAAGCAGGGGCATCTTTGATAAACACTACCGGAACCTTCCATTGATTAATTGCTGATCTAGACTCCCCTTCTATTTCTGCTGGAAGCAACTGCAGTAACGATTGCACTGCATAAAAAACACCCACTGCATCTTTGGCCTTAATCTCAATAGACGCGGGCAATACTGCTAATAAATAGCCGCCATCTGCTGCAATCTCTGTCGATAAACTCACCTGAATGAAATTACGAACCGGCTTGCCAACAGATTGCTTAAGCGCTATGCCAGCAGCAGAAGCCAATTTATCAACCAATGGCTGAATCGAAACCTTATTGGCTTGCGCATCCTGTGGATAATACACTGACGTGTTGGAATTAAATATAAAATAGCCCTTTCCCATGATGATTTCATTTGGCTGAGGGATGATTCCTGACGACTGGGAATAGAGACTTCCCTGACCAATAGCAAATATCATGGCCAAGGAGACAATCATTGCCTTAAACTTCATAAGCAGGTATAATCAAAATGAATAAACGGTATGCCTTATGACATACTATACAGCAGCGTAGATCACAGGGTTTAATGGCGAGTCAACCAACGCACCTACTTGAACCCCTGGACACCAGGTATCCCAATCGGCTTGTTGATTTTTATTTTCAGGTGCCTTAAGCGTCATGTCCTTGTCCATATAAATCATGGTCATCACCTTGCGCATTTTATCTGTAAGGTTTGGCCCGGCCCTGTGGTATAACCAACCAGTATGAAAGCTCACCTCGCCAAGAGAAAATGGTGCAACCGAATGGGTAAAGCCAGAGCTTTTCAAGAGCTGCTCAAGCAATTCCTGGCTTTCATCACTGATTGCCTTGTCCCTGCCATCCGTAAGCTTAAAGCTGCTGGCACTAAATTCAAGTGGCCCAAATTCGAGTGGAGTTTCCTGCAATGGGATCCACGCTGTAACTGTTTTTGGACTAGCCAATGGCCAATAATATTGATCAGCATGCCATGGGGTATGGCCACCGCTGGGCTCTTTGTATAAAGCCTGATCATGGTATAAGCGCACTCCAGAAACCTCAAGCAGATCAGCGGCAATTTGCCCGAGTCGCTTGCTAAAGACAATCTGCTTTACAGCTTCTGAGTTCCTCCAAATATTCATAATCTGAAGAAAGGCTTTGCCGTATGTATCCCTATCCTTCATGGCCAAATGCTGCGTATTGAGTCGGCTTACTTCCTCAGAAATAATTTCGTCCATCGCTGCAATCACTTCTTTTGATAGTACATTGGCAATCTTGATATATCCATTCTCTTTAAAAAAACTAATCTGCTCAGCAGTGATGTCAAATGGAGCATTCAGTTCATCAAGAACAGCTTGTGAAATCGTTTTCATGATTGGTAATAATTTGATTAAAAATAATGCAAAGCATAGACAGAAACAAGTCCTGTCAAACTAAAAAACTTGAACAACTCAGTTATC
>JBILBU010000087.1:0-3598 GCA_044353505.1 Chitinophagaceae bacterium
CTGTTTTTGTTTCTGTTCCATGTCATTTTTGTTTTAATTGTTAATGATGGAAACGCTCTACTAATTTAGACCTTTTTTAGTCCACTTTATGCTGACGATTTACATCTACAGATCCTGGCCTTTTTAATAAGATGAAAAATCGTTCTGATTTTGAATTAAACGAAAATGCATTTTTCAGAACAGGGATTAAAGGATTAGGTCTGGAATCCGGTGAAACTTATTTTGATAATATTTTCTCTCTTAAAAGCAGTTGTATTGTATCAGTAGATGAAAGGCTTCATGTTCAGGAGTATCAATATTATAAAATCCCCTCTAGAAAAATCCGCTTTTCCTTTTATGAAGATTATATATTTCAGTTTCATTCATTCATACATCATTCTGTTTCTAATCGATTAAGGGCTTCAAAAGTTGGGTTGTTTCTGAGTGCAGGTCTTGACTCCTCAATGGTTGCATATTTTGCCGCTAAAGAAATGGGATATCAAAAGAGAAGGTTATCGACTTTCACTTCTTATCCTTATCACATCGGGCATATCAATGCTGAAAAACAATTACGGATTAGTGAGCATTTATTTGTTGAAAGAAATGTCTCAGTAATGTTAAATATAGATCCAAATTTTTTGAATTTCCCTGATCTCATGCATTCCCAATTGATCGATTCAAATAAATTCAACAACATATTGAATCCTGTCATTTCTTCAAATTCATTTTGGCTCGATGGAATAAACGATGCTGCAAGCAAGAATGGAATTAAGCGAATGCTTAATGGTCAGATGGGTAATTATATAGTTTCCTGGAATGCTCCGTTTTCAAGCTTAGACTACCTTTTTCGATTCCGGCTTTTAGCTTTGTACAAGACCTTCAAACATATTAAGACAATTCGCAAAACAAATGGTATTGATTTTGCTGTTGGTGAGTTGGCAAAACCTTTCTACCAGTTTATTAAAAACAGGATTAGTAGACTCGGGTATTTAATTTTTAAAATCGGGTTGGAAGTCAGTTTTTTAAAAGTTGATAAAAGAAACATCAAAGTCGATTTTTCCAAACAATTTCACTCTCGCTTTTCCACTTTAATTGGCCCCAAGCGACTTAGATTGCATTTGTTTGAATCCAACATGACCAATGTTGGTCAGAGGTGGTATGTTCAGGCAAATGAACATGCGGTTCAATCCGCGGATCCATTTACAGATCTTCGGCTTGTTGAATATTCATTCTCTATTCCTGAGCTGTTGTATAATTATTATGGTGATAAAAAGTTTATTTATAAGAAACTCATGCAAGGTGTTATTGACTCGGATATGCTCTCTAGGTCAAGCGGGATGCCTCAGTCATATGATATTGGTCGCAGACTTCTGAGCGATAAACTTTTTCTTGAAATGATTGAAACCTTAATTCTGCAGAAAAGTTTTCCTGATCATTTTGATTATGCAACTGTAAAAAATATCTTTATTGGTCTTCAATCGACCAATCAAGATTCTATCCTGAATAAATATGCTACAGAACTACTAAAATTCATTTCTCTTCATCTTTTTCTGTCAAAAATTTGTCAGCAACAGAATTAGTTTTTATATTTAGTTATTTATTATGAAGTCTTGGTAGAAACCACTTTTAATTTTTCTTGATATTAATTCTACTCATGCAGAATGTCCTGCATCTCCTGAGGGCGAACCACAAAAAATTTATACAGAAGGGAGTGACGCACTAAACGATGCAAGTGGGTGTTTTTTTATTAGTTGATGTTTATATCTCTCTTAATATACTTCCCCACAATATCAAACTCCAAATTCACCTTGGAGTTTTTTTGTAACTGATTGATATTAGTATGGTTGTAGGTGTAGGGGATGATGGCTACAGAGAATTGATTATCCTGAACATCAACGGCTGTCAGGCTGGTACCATTCACACATATCGATCCCTTTTCAATGATTAGTCTCTTGAATTTTTCATCAAACTCAAACCTGTATTTCCAGCTGCCATCTTGTTCAAGTACATCAACACAGATGCCTGTGCCGTCAATATGTCCCTGTACAAGATGCCCATCCAGGCGCGCTCCAAGGATCATGGCCCGCTCAAGATTCACTTGTTTGCCCACCTTCCAGAGCCCTAAGTTGGTTTTTTCTAAGGTTTCTTGAATGGCAGTAACCCGGTGGAGTGGGGCTTTTAGGGCGTCGATCGTCAAGCAAACCCCATCATGAGCTAGGCTTTGATCGATTTTTAGTTCGCTAAAAAGCGGTGATTCCACCCAAAAACGGATATTACTTCCTTCTTGTTGGATCTCTTTTATGGTGCCTAGCTGCTCTATAATGCCTGTAAACATGGGGGTTCTTTGGACAAATTTCGGTCCATAAAATGAATTTCGGAATGTTTTTGTAAAAATGAACAGAAATATTATCTTTGCCACCCTATAAAAAAGGTAACTATATGCTAATTATCGATTCAAAAGATTGCGAGAACATTGACAAGGCACTTAAGAAGTACAAAAAGAAGTTTGAGAAGGCGAAGATTCTTCTTCAATTGCGCGACCGTCAGTCTTTCACCAAGCCTTCTATTAGGCGCAGGGGAGAGGTCCTAAAGGCAATATACAAGCAGAAGCTTTTTACTGGAGAGATCGAGTCTTAGACACGCGCTCTTTATTTAAAATACTAAGTAGTCATTTGGTTTCTTAACTTTATGACTACTTTTTTTATGCACGAAAGTCAACATCCATCTTTAATTTCTTTTCTTGATTACATCAAGTTTGAAAAGCGATTTTCTTCCCATACGCTAAGGGCCTATACGGATGACCTTTCAGCTTTTTTTGATTTCATCAAATCGCAGTTTGAAATTCATGAACCGGCTCAAATCAATGCTGCCATGGTTCGCTCCTGGATGGCATCCCTGTCTTTGCAGAAGATTCAGCCCCGCAGCATCAATCGCAAGATTTCATCCCTCAAATCCTTTATCAAGTTTTGTCTTGTTCAAGGCATTATGGAAAACAATCCAACCAAAGCCATTCAGGTATTAAAAACCAAGAAGCGGTTGCCTTCTTATGTTGAAGAAGAGCAAATTGTTCAGTTACTCAACCGTATTGAATTTCCTGATCATTTTGACGGAAGAACTGAATATCTTATTGTCTCGCTTCTCTACCATACAGGTATTCGTGTTAGCGAGTTGGTTAATCTTCAAAGCGCTCAAATCGACTTCTCCCGAAAGCAGTTGAAGGTACTTGGGAAGGGCAATAAGGAGCGGATCATACCTGTTCATGCAGACTTACTTGAGCGAATCACAAGCTACTTGGATGAGAAGAAAGTTACTCATCCAGAGGCAAGCTATACTCAACTGCTTCTTGCACCAAAGGGCAAGCCCGTCACTTCAAGGCAGGCTTACGATATCGTTAAGAAATACCTCTCACTTGTCACTACTGCTGAGAAAAAAAGTCCGCATATCCTGCGCCATAGTTTTGCCACACACCTTACTGGAAACGGCGCTGAGTTGAATGCGGTAAAAGAGTTACTCGGACATACAAGCCTTGCTGCCACTCAGGTATATACACACAACAGCATTGAGCGCTTGCGAGACATCCACAAAAAAGCCCATCCCAAAGGATGATTTTTCGTTTCTT
>JBILBU010000086.1:0-3598 GCA_044353505.1 Chitinophagaceae bacterium
ATATGGAATGCCGCCAACAGCGGGCATAGGTTTTGGTATTGATAGGTTATGCATGTTGCTTACCAATCAACCTTCAATCCAAGATGTGTTGTTGTTTCCGATGATGAGGCCGGAGTGATATAAAGTTTAGTTGTTTAGGCGTTTATTCGTTTAGAGGAGATTTATAAAATTGATATCAATTCTACTAAAAAGAAATCTAAACAACTAAACGGCTAAACAGATAAACAAATAGGCAATTTATTTAACGGACTTTCATAAGGCCATTCATCAAGGTCCAGTGACCCGGGAAAGTACACACGTAAGGATAGTCGCCAACTTTGGCAGGCGCCTTAAACGTTAATGTATACAATTTGCCGGGAGCAATCAATGGAGTTGAAAACAAGACTTCAGGAATAGCAGGAACATAGTTTTTTTCTACAGCCTTTTCGTCTTTCATCATTGCATCTCCAGCTTTACCAACTTTAGAGAGCATACCAGGCTTGGCAATCACCAAGTTGTGTTGCATGGCATCTGGATTCTCAATGGTAATTTCAACTGTTTGTCCGGGTTTCACAATAAATTCTTTGAGGTCAAACTTCATTGCCTCCCTGATTGTTTTGATTAATATTTTTTTCACATCAACCGCTGGCTTTTCTGCTGCACGGGCACCCCACGCAACCAATAGCTTGGACAACGACTCGTTTGTAGTCTTGTTGAGCGAAGTTAAAAATAGTTTATTGGCAGGGGCGACGTTAACCTTTTTAAGTTGAAAATTCCATCCGGCTTCAATTGACTTAACCACCAAGTTATCAAAATCAGCATTGGCCGCTTTTGACTTTTTAATGAATGAAATAAGTGAATCCGCAGGCGACACTGAAGCGTAGCTTGTAATTGCCCTGGACAACGCAAACGTATTCATATCAGCGGGTGCAACGAAACGAATTGCTTGAGAGAATTCATTATTGAGCTTATTGGATTCGCTGATCTCATTGGCTTTATCCAGTGATACGAATAACGTGTATTCACCAACCACGTCTGTAGTGAATGCGATATCACCAACCCATGGGCCATTGATGTTGTTTTTAATTGAAACAGTTTCACCTGCCTTTATTCCTTCCTTAAAACTTCTACTTAATTCATCAACTTTAATTCCCATTCCTTCAAAACGAATATCGAGTGGAACAAATTTTTCTGCAGGAAGATCTACTGAGCCGCGATTGGTTACATCAATAGAAACTTTAATCCACTCACGCACTGCAGGATTCTCGGGAGTGATCTTAATGCCAGTAACTACAAGATCTACGCCAGTTGACTTCGCCTCTGGTGTTGGGCTCGATTTTCCTCCTGTCATTTTATGATGGTCGTGATTCATGGTCTTATCTGCAACTTTTTTTGCAGCGACAATCTTCACCTGATTTTCAAAATGCTTCTTCAATAATTTGCCTTTGTTGGCAGTAAGCACGCAAGAAAAAGCCTCTGGCAGCCACCTGTCTTTTGTT
Organism: Chitinophagaceae bacterium; assembly: GCA_044353505.1. Classification (GTDB taxonomy): domain Bacteria; phylum Bacteroidota; class Bacteroidia; order Chitinophagales; family Chitinophagaceae; genus Pollutibacter. The sequence continues at coordinate 1,479 of JBILBU010000086.1, forward strand.
TCAGTTGAAGAATTCATCCGATCAAAAAATGCCTGTTCTGCAGCAGCATCAAGTGGTGATTTCGAAAATAACAACAAAGCATTCAATACCACCAATGGATCGCTATCATTCAACAAATTAAATTTGATGATGCTGGCAACAGAGGCCGCGTTGAAGTCCATCGCCTTAATTGCATTCTTTCGCATATCTGAAGAAGGATGATTCAATGCAGATGCAATCGTAATGTCATCAAGTGCATTCAATCCTTTTAGCGTCCACAATGCATGAATAGCTGGTGCATTAATTCCAATTTGATCGACGGATTGATTACGTGCAATTGCAACAAGTTGAGGAACCAGATCCTTTTGTCCACGTTCAACAATCATTCTTTGTGCGTTCATTCGCCAGAACATATTGTCACTCTTCAATCCAGCCACTAATCCATCAACATCATTCAAGGAAAGCGAGATGGGCGTCTGTACTGCTGCTTCTTTATGAGAAACCCTATAGATTCTTCCGTGGGTAAAATCGCGCAGGTCTGTCACATATGCATTACCCTCTCCATTATCAAACCCCTTGGGAGTTGGATTGTGCTGAATAATATAGCTATACCAATCAGCTGCCCAAACTGCGCCATCAGGACCAACCTCAGCAAATACAGGAGAGAACCATTCATCGGCTGCAGCCATCAAGTTAAAGGCTTCTGCATCAGAAAAATCTGTACCATTTTTTACCATTTTATTTTGGTGTAAAATGTGTCCTGTTGGTTCTGCCACAAAGGCAATATTATTCCAATACTTTTTTGGGAAAGCCCTGGCTGTGTAAAAGTTATGTCCAGCTGCAGCGGTGAATCCACCAAAAACATCCACCTGCCTAACCTTTTCGGTAATAGGTTTCATGTCACGGTGAGTGTCTGTACTCCTGCTGCCATTTTCTTGATTTTTTGCTGAATTAAAATAACTATTCGGGATGGCCATGTACCATCCATGCGAGTTGTTGGCAGTTGACCCAAATACATCATTGGTTTCATTGAATGCAAAACCCCAAGTATTGTTTGAGGTGCTGGTCATCCATTCCAATTTACTTCCATCGGGCTTGAACCTATAAAAGGCCTGCCCAAACTGCAATGAATCAGTACCCGCTAGTTTTCCCTTAAAGCCAGCATATCCAACACAGCCCCAGATCCAGTTATCAAATCCATAATGCAGGTTAGAGGGTCCCGCATGGGTGTCGAACGTACCAAACCCAGTAAATACAACTTTTTTTACATCTGCCTTATCATCTCCATTGGTGTCTTTAAGGAAAATCATATCAGGTGCTTGTGCTACAAATAAACCACCATTTGCAAAAACCATACCTGTAGGAATATTCAATCCTTCGGCAAACTTGGTAAATTTATCTGCCTTACCATCACTGTTTGTGTCTTCACAAATCAACACATAATCACTTCCGGCTCCGGGCTTTCTTTCGTTAGGGTAGTCCTTGGTAATAAGCACAAACATCCGTCCCCTCTCATCCCAGCTAAAAGCAATGGGGTGCATCACATTAGGTTCTGCAGCAAATAGTTCAAGATTAAAATCAACTGGAATTTGAATATGCTTCATTGACTCTTCAGGAGTGAGGGCCAACTGTTGGTATTGTGTTCCTGGACGTTGCTCATAATTGGGAAGCTTCGCCTCTTTGAATTCAAATGGTTTAGGATTTCGTGCTTTGAACGCAGCAAGCGCCTCGTCATTAACGCTCCAAAGGATTGCATTGTACAGCAAATCCTGAAAACCCTTTTGTTGCCATGTTCTCTCATCGTGCCCATAGGCAGTATAAAATATCTTTCCCTTACCATGTGTTCTTGTCCAGGTATAAGGTTCTGTTTTGGCACCAGGTTTGTCATTTGCCTGATCTGCTTTAATCTCTCTGGTAGCAAGCACATTGTTGTCCGCTTGCAAATCGCTGTGCAAATAGGTTTCATCATAAGAGGTAAAAGGGCTGAGGCCTTGCATGATGGGGTGATCCGCTTTTACAGTCTGGGTTGTAATAGAATCTAGCGTATGGCGCCAGAAGCGACCACCCACCAATTTTGTATATGCATCCGAATTTGCAAAACAATATGAAGCACAATGGATGGGGAGAAAGCCTTTGCCTGA
>JBILBU010000022.1:0-35249 GCA_044353505.1 Chitinophagaceae bacterium
ATACTACTAATATGGGGAGTTAAATTTATTCACAAAGTCAAAAATTAATTTTGTACTGTGGGAGCAATTTGTAATTTAGTGGAAGAATTTAATGGGTTAGTAAGTACTGAAGGGTCAGCTTTTGCTGGCCCTTTGGTTTTTTTACACAGGTTGTTTTTTCACCAAGACATTTTCGTCAAAATACAATACCAAAAGAGAAGGTTAGCAAAAGTTTTCTGCATCGGTTCTTTACCTTTAACGCATGAGCAAAATCAAGAAAGCATTCTTTTGCAAAAACTGCGGATATGAATCTCCCAAATGGTCAGGAAAATGTCCTGCGTGCAATGAATGGAATACGTTCACAGAAGAAATCATCCACAAAGAGACATCAGCTAAAAAAGAAAACTGGAAAGAAACACAATCAGGGCAATCAAAGAGTGTTGTATTGCATGAAGTAATATCCAAGGAAGGTGAAAGAATCATAACGAAAGATCAAGAATTAAATCGTGTACTTGGGGGGGGGATTGTTCCAGGAAGTTTAGTGCTCGTTGCAGGAGAACCCGGAATTGGTAAGTCGACTTTGTTCTTGCAAGATGCGTTGATGCTGAATGAACTTCGCATACTCTACATCAGCGGAGAAGAAAGTGAACAGCAAATTAAAATGCGCGCAAACCGCATCAATATTTCTCACGATGAATTCTATCTACTCACTGAAACATCGACCCAGAGCATATTTCAAGAGATAAAAAAAATAAAACCTCAACTTGTTATTGTAGATTCAATTCAAACATTGCAATCTCCATATATCGATTCTTCACCCGGAACAATATCACAAATAAGAGAATGCACATCTGAGTTTCAACGCTTCGCAAAAGAAACACAAACCCCTGTGATATTGATTGGGCACATTACAAAAGATGGCAGCATTGCTGGGCCAAAACTTCTTGAACACATGGTGGATACTGTCTTGCAATTTGAAGGAGATCAACACTATGCCTACAGAATTCTTCGTACCACAAAAAATAGATTTGGGTCTACCGCCGAACTTGGTATTTATGAAATGACAGGAGCAGGAATGAACCCTGTAGAAAATCCATCAGACATTCTCATCAACCAAAAAGAGGAACAACTCAGTGGCATCGCAATCGGTGCAACTATGGAAGGATTGAGACCACTGCTCATCGAGGTTCAAGCACTTGTTACTCCATCTGTTTACGGAACACCTCAGCGAACTGCAAGCGGATTTGATCTCAGAAGATTGCAATTGTTGCTTGCCGTGTTAGAGAAAAGAGGTGGTTTTCACTTCGGCACAAAAGACGTTTTTGTGAATATTGCAGGCGGTCTCAAGATAGAAGACCCGGCAATTGACCTTGCCATGGTCTTTGCCTTACTCAGCTCCTATGAAGACATCCCCCTGTCACAAAAGACCTGTTTTGCGGGAGAAGTTGGCCTCAGTGGAGAGATAAGGGCGGTAAATCGGGTAGATCAAAGGATCTCGGAGGCAGAAAAGTTGGGTTTTGAGAACATCGTCATCAGTAAATACAATAGAAAATCAGAATCCCACAAAGGAATCAAGACTACCTCTGTAGCCCTGGTAGAAGAAGTATATAGAACAATATTCAAATAATATGGGTAGATGAGAACCCTGGCTCGTGAAACTTATGAGTCAATCGTCCATTTATTCTACCCAAGCATCTGCTTTGGATGCGAGAATGAAATCATAGATGGGGATGAAATGCTTTGCATATCATGTCTTCAATCACTCCCCTATACCTTGTTTGAAACCATCGACAACAATCCTGTCTCAATACTTTTCTGGGGAAGATGCAAGATTGTAAAAGCCTTCAGTACATTTTACTTTATCGAAGAAACTCCATTGCAAAAAATCATTCATCAAATTAAATATAAAAACCAGGAAAACTTAGGTATCTATATGGGCCAACTCATGGGATACAAGATTGAAGCAATTGAAAAAAATATAGCGGTCGACTTATGTATTCCCATGCCACTGCATCCAAAAAAAGAAAGTGAACGAGGATATAACCAATCAGCACTGCTTACCAAAGGCATTGAACAGGCAACGGGCATTCCAACGCTGCTCAACACACTGATTAGAAAAACACATACAAGCTCCCAGACAAAAAAAAATCGAATTGAAAGATGGATGAATGTTGAAGATATATTTGACGTCACTGCACCAGATGCAATAAAGGGCAAACATATTTTATTGGTAGATGATGTAATCACTACTGGGGCTTCAATAGAAGCCTGCGTGAACGTACTGCTCGCAAACCGCGCTGCGGGAGTATCAGTGGCCAGTCTTGCCTATACCCTTTAAAGGAAATCATTCTTTTGTAATGCATAAGTATTAAATTTGGGGTACAATTCTTTTTTATGATCAGACTAATCATCCTTATTTCATTCGCCATGTACACATCCGCAACTACTTCAATTCATCAATTTAAAGTTCCTTCAATTGATGGCAAGACAATTGATTTTTCTAAGTTTAAAGGAAAGAAAATACTTATTGTAAACACAGCATCTGAATGTGGTTACACTCCGCAGTATTCAGATCTTGAGCGACTATACAAAGCACACGGAAGTAAACTTGTAATTGTTGGATTTCCTGCAAATAATTTCGGCGGACAAGAACCAGGTTCAAATGCTGAAATAAAAGACTTCTGCCAGAAAAATTATGGCGTGAGTTTTATCATGGCAGAAAAAGTTTCTGTGAAAGGATCAGACATCCATCCGCTGTTCAGCTGGCTTACAAAAAAGACAGCCAATGGTGTTATGGATGCAGAGATCAAATGGAATTTCACCAAATTTCTTCTTGACGAAAACGGCCAACTCATAAAAGTATTCCCAAGTGGCGTGAATCCGATGAGTGTGGAGATTACGAAAATGCTTTAAGTTCAAAGGACAAGAAATGCAAGGGACGAGGTCGCAGATCCAGACCGAAGCGTCTGGAGACAAGGGACAGGTAGAGCTTTCTCAACTCCCTAACCCTCCCTAACCCTCCCTAAACCTTACCTTCACCCCATGCAATTCAGTGAAATATTCGGACAAACTGCTGAGAAGGAAAAACTGGTTAGCCTAGTAGCTAACAATAGGCTAAGTCATGCCCTATTATTTTTATCTAAAGAGGGAAGCGGAGCGCTGGAACTGGCTATAGCCCTTGCTCAGTATATTGTATGTGAAAGAAATAAGCCCGGGAAAAAGAATAGTGAGGCATCTTTATTTGGAGAAGAGCCCCCCTCGACCTTTCTAAACGACGCATGCGGCAATTGTGCCTCCTGCAGAAGGGCATCAGGGCTGATACATCCTGATATTCATTTTTCATTCCCAACAATCATCAAGACTTCCGGAGAAAAACCCGTCTCTAACGATTTCATCACAGAGTGGCGAAGCTTTGTACAACAAACTCCATTTGGAAACGCCTATGATTGGCTGCAATCAATAGGAGCTGAAAATAAGCAAGGAAATATCACGGTGCATGAATGTGAAGACATCTTACGCAAACTGAATTTAAAAAGTTTTGAAAGTGGCTACAAGATCTTAATCCAATGGATGCCAGAATATCTCGGTGTTTCAGGAAACAAGCTACTGAAGCTCATTGAAGAACCGCCTGCAAATACACTATTTATATTCGTTGCAGAGGATGAATCAAAAATACTGCCGACCATCCTGTCAAGAACCCAACTCGTTAAGATTAATCGACTGGAGTCCAGGGATGTACAAGATTGGCTAATCACTAAACAGGCAGTGCCCAAAGAAAAAGCAATCCAAATTGCCTCAATGGCAAATGGTAACTTGAGGGAGGCATTTCAACTGCTGCATCAGGCTGATGAAGACTGGCAGGAAATGCTCAGGGAATGGCTAAATGCCATCCTAAAAAATGGGCCCCCTGCACAAATCAAATGGGTAGATGAAACCAGCAAACTGGGAAGGGAGAAACAAAAGCAGTTCGTAGCCTATTTTATCCATCTTTTGTCCATCGCTGTTCATCTGACCAATCAAGGAACCGCTCCTGATGTTGATGAGAAGGAGCTTGATTTTGCCAATCGCCTTCTCCGCCTAGCGGCTACCGAGCAACTTGAGGCTATCGTCCATGAACTGGATAAATCAATCTATCAAATTGAAAGAAACGCCAATGCCAAGATGCTTTTCATGGCACTGACGATCAAAATTTATCATATAATAAGAGATAAAACTGTAATTTTAGCAAACTGACACGTGATGAGGACTGGATGGAGCGCGGTGGATCTCTGAAGAACAATTGCATATTAGTAGTGAAATATATAAAGAAGCGGCAGGTTGATTTGTGATTTTTTTGTTTTGCACATTGATTTTCCTACCTAGATCCTCCCCAATTTCTCATCTCATTTTTTGAATAATCTGACCAGACACTTATTAAAAAAGTATCTGGCACAAATATGTTAATATGGGATGCAGTTCATGCGCAACCAAAGACGGAGGAAAACCAGGCGGCTGCCAAAGTAATGGCGGTTGTAGTACTGGAGGATGCAACAGATTAAATGTTCATGATTGGCTCGCCAATCTCCCGTTCACCGACCCTGCAATATCTTGCAGAATTGTAGAAATCAGTTTTAATAACGGCAGCAGAAAAGACTATTTCAGAAATACCACGCTTCATCATTTCAACAAAGGCGAAATCGTTAGTGTTGAAGGAGTTAGCGGATATGATGTTGGAGTAGTGAGCCTTAGCGGAGAGCTTGTGCGCATGCAGTTGAAGAAGAAAAGAATTGCCGAAGATCATGCCGACATGAAAAAGATCCTCAGAAGGGCAACTGAAGTTGAAATTCAAAAATGGCAGGAAAATAAAGCCAAGGAAAAAGAAGCCCTAGCGCGCGCAAGAGCAATTTCAAGGCAATTGAAACTTGTGATGAAAATTTGCGAAGTTGAATTTCAGGCAGATGGCCGCAAAGCAACATTCTATTATACTGCAGAGGACAGGGTTGATTTCAGAGAATTGATCAAACTTTATGCTGGCGACTTTAAAATTAAAGTTGAAATGAAGCAGATTGGCGCTCGCCAAGAGGCTGCAAAAGTTGGTGGCATCGGAAGCTGCGGAAGAGAACTTTGCTGCAGCAGCTGGCTGAATGAATTCAAAAGCGTAACCACAGCCATGGCTCGCTACCAAAATCTAAGCATCAACCAAACTAAACTGAGTGGTCAGTGTGGCCGACTCAAATGTTGCTTGAACTATGAACTCGATACTTACCTCGATGCACTTCAGCACTTCCCGGACCATGTAGACGTATTGCAAACTGCAAAAGGAAATGCGCAGCTCATTAAAAAAGATATTTTCAAAAACTTGATGTGGTATACACTTCCTGACAGCAGCAAACAATACCCACTGACAATCGACACCGTTAAGAAAATTAAAGCGCTAAACGAAAAAGGTATACGACCGGAAGAACTGGAAACTGCTGAAATCAGCAGCACTGGAAGCAAAGCGAAAGAGGCCGAACCTCAGTTTGTGGATGTAGTTGGACAAATAAGTCTTAGGTCTCTAGATAGATATGCACAGAAAAAAAGGGGACAGGGAAACAGCCAGGGACGAGGGAATCGCCAAGGACCGAGGAACAGCCAGGTCGGAGATGCTGAACGAGCAGTGCGAGTGAAAGCACCGCAGATTCAGACCGAAGCGTCTGGAGACAGGGGACGAGTGATCAATAAAAAAGATAATGCTGACAACGCTTCAGCGCCAAGAATAAAACCGAGCATACAGATTAAGAAGGAGAATGAGGGTTGATAGTTGTTTAGTTGTTTAGTTGTTTAGTTGTTTAGTTGTTTAGTTGTTTAGAATGAAGTTGAATGATCTTAGTTCCTAAACGACTCAACAACTCAACAAATAAACAAATTAACTTTCATCGATACATCAAATAACACACCACCCAAACTGCTGGAGCTGCAAGGAGTATTGAATCAAAGCGATCTAGAAATCCTCCATGTCCGGGCATAAAATTTCCACTGTCTTTAACGCCCGCCATTCTTTTAAATTTACTCTCAACGAGATCTCCAATAGTTCCAAAAACTACTGTGGCGAGAAGGATTAGCAGTAGCTCCCAATTTGCTCCCCATGTGAGTTTGCCTACCAAAAACATCAAAGTTACGCTCACTAAAATACCGCCTACGGTGCCTTCCCATGTTTTTTTGGGAGACCAGGAAGTAAGCGGAGTTTTACCAATCACAGACCCTATCAGATAAGCCATTGTATCATTGATCCAAATGGCGAAAACGAGCAAAACTGTCGTTACAAATCCACTTAAGCCTGATAATAAAGTGGCGATTGAATTTTCTTGATCTGAACTGCCCCAAATCCAGCCACTACGAAGATTGACCAACAAAGCAAGAGAAAGTGATAGGTATATAAGGCCAATCAGAAGTGTCAGCAACTCTGCGCTGGAATATTTTTTACCAAACAAGAACAACAAGGTGAACATCACTAAACAGAACCTGACAATCCACTCACCCGCCTCGCTGATTGGGTATCCTTGAATTTCAATACTGCCTGAAGTAGCCATTAACATCAACCCCCAACCCAACAAAGGCACATGTATTTTCTGCCACCAAAAATGCTTCTCTGTTGAAGAAATAATATTGCTTGCAAGTTTCTGAAATTCATGCCAACAACCAAAATGCACAATGGAAAATAAAATTAAAAAACTCCATTCATTCCACAACAGTCCGGTTACCATAACTGCTGCATAGATCACTGCAGTTTTAACCCTGGTCTTAAATACTGGAATATTTAAAGTCATGCCCTAAGTATTTAAATCGCTTGTTGATGTTTAGGAATTCCGCTTCTGTACATTTTAAAAAGAAACACAATTAAAAAAATTGCAACTGCTCCCCACCAAAGTGGATATTTATCTTCCATCGCAGTCTCAATAGATTTACCTTGGATTCTCAATATATACACCTGCACAACAGCAATAGCATTATTAATAAAATGGGCAAGGATGGGAACCCATAAATTTTTGCTATACGCATAAAGTAGGCCAAGAACGATCCCCAGTGCAGTTCTTGCTAAAAATCCATAAAAAGAAAAATGAATGGCACTAAAAAGAATTGAGGTTACAACTACACTCACCCAAAGATTCCCTGTTGAGCGATGCATCATATTTTGAAAGCCCCCCCGGAAAAATGCTTCCTCAAAAACAGCAGGAGCAGCAGCCATCACCAACAACGTAATCAATAAATCGGGAATTGTTTTTATTTGCGACATCACCGCAACCTGTTTCATATAAGTGTCTTCAAGGCCCTTAAAATAACTCTCTAGCTTTGCTGAAACTGGTATCATTTCATTGAGTGTTGCCAAAGAGCCAGCAAGAAATATTGTAGTGACCATGATTGCCATTCCAAGCCCCACTGTTCTCCATGTCAAGTGCTTGCCAAAACCCAAAAACTGGAATGGCTTTTTATTGATGATGTATGAAGCCAGCAAAGCAGGAATAAAGAACATAAATAGCGTGATAATCGTTTGCACAACCCGCACTTCATTCACAAATAAAGGATCACTCATAGAATGCTGCATTTCTGCCATCTCCTGACCAGTCATCATCCTCCACACAAAAAATGATACGCCGCCTCCAACCATTAAGCCGACCCCCATGAGTGCAATTAGGATAAAAAGACCTGACCGTTCATTCATTCCAGGCCTATTTGGCAAGTTTTGTTCCATCTTATCTATGCTTTAACCAGTCAACAAATTTCTAGTGTGTAACTTCGCGTTATTCTGATGATAAAGATAGGCAACATAGAATTACCCTCCTTCCCTTTGTTACTTGCTCCTATGGAGGACGTAAGCGATCCGCCATTCCGTGCCGTATGCAAAAAGCATGGGGCAGATATGATGTATACGGAATTCATCAGTAGCGAAGGGCTTATTCGTGATGCCTTAAAAAGTCGCCAAAAACTGGACATTTATGAAGAAGAGCGCCCGGTTGGCATTCAGATATTTGGAGGGGATGAAGAAGCCATGGCAATCAGTGCCGCTATTGTAGATACAGTCAATCCTGACCTCCTTGATATTAATTTTGGATGCCCTGTAAAAAAGGTGGTCTGCAAAGGCGCAGGAGCAGCCGTATTGAAAGATATTGATTTGATGGTGAGGCTAACCAAAGCAGTAATCAAATCGACTTCCGTTCCAGTGACTGTAAAAACAAGACTTGGCTGGGATTTCGATAGCATCAACATCATGGAAGTAGCTGAAAGATTACAAGATATTGGCGTTCAAGCATTGTCGATTCATGGCAGAACCAGAAGCCAGCTCTATAAAGGAGAAGCGGATTGGAATTATATCGCAGAGGTGAAAAACAACCCGCGTATTCATATACCCATTTTTGGAAATGGAGACATTGATTCGCCTGAAAAAGCTCTCGAATACAAAAACAAATATGGTATTGATGGTATCATGATTGGCAGAGCAGCTATTGGATATCCATGGTTTTTCAGAGAGGTAAAACACTATTTTGCAACGGGAGAAATCCTAGCTCCTCCCACTATTGAGGAAAGGGTTGAAGTCATCAAACAACATCTTCATGCCTCTGTAAAATGGAAAGGGCCAAAGCTGGGTATTTTTGAAATGAGAAGACACTATGCAAACTACCTCAAGGGTATTCCCAATATAAAACCCCTCAGGTCAAAACTTGTTATTCTCAATACTGCTGAAGAAATCGAAGAGGAACTTGATGCATCCATGAGTAGTTTGCTTTTCACATAATTGCAAAACACGCTGTTCAAATGAGGTTCTTATCCCTACATTTGCACCACTAATAACCCGAACATGACCATACACAAAGAAGGATATCCAACTATTGCTTTCAGTACAATAATTCTTGGCGGACTTATTATACTCTCAAATGCTTTTCTTGCGCCATTATCAGAAATGATTGCATGGCTTGTATATATAGTCTGCGCAGGCCTTTGGCTATTTATACTTTCTTTCTTTAGAATTCCAAGTAGAACGTTCACCCAAGATGAGCAAGCCATTATATCGCCTGCCGATGGCAAGGTGGTGGTGATTGAAGAAACAATGGACACTGAATATTTCAATGAAAAAAGATTACAGATTTCCGTGTTCATGAGCCCTGCAAATGTTCATGTCAACAGATACCCTGTATCTGGAAAAGTGCTGTATAGCAAATATCATAAAGGAAAATATCTGGTGGCTTGGGACCCTAAGTCTTCCACTGAAAATGAACGTCATAGTGTAGTCATCTCAAATCCATCAATTACGCTGCTGGTTAAACAAATTGCCGGGGCTGTGGCAAGAAGAATTGTAAATTATGCTAGTCCTGATCAAGAGGTAGTACAGAATGAGGAACTAGGATTTATCAAATTTGGCAGTCGGGTTGACCTTCTTCTTCCTATAGGCACGAAGCCCACTGTTAAAATTGGCGATACTGTTAAAAATGGTATTACCGTCCTTGCAAGAATTTCATAATCAAAGAATTTTCTTTAACTCACTCAGATTTGCAAGCACGTAAGTTGGTTTAATCTTTGATGTGTGTGGCACTGCCGGATTGAAATAAGCCGCATCCATGCCTGCATTCAACGCACCAAGAATATCTACCTCTAGGGTATCCCCCACCATAATGCTCTTGTCTGCTGTTGTTCCAGTCTTGGTCAATGCATATTCAAAAATTGCTGCATGAGGCTTCATGATTCCGGATTGTTCAGAAGTGATCATCTCAGTAAAAAAGTGACTAATCCCACTATTTTTTATTTTCATGTGTTGGGTTATTTCAAACCCATTGGTGATGATGTGCATCGGATATTTCTTATCGGATAAATAATTCAACAAGTCCATGCAGCCATCGAAGAGGCTAGTCTTGGTGGGAAGTATTTCAAGATATTTTTCACTCATCTTTTTCGCCAATACCTCATCCGTTATTTTAAAATCCATCAGCGTCCTCCACATTCTTCTCCACCTGAGCTCTTCCCTATTGATGTACCCCTTGCGAAAGCGTTCCCAATAGATATTGTTGTGGTGGTGATATGTGGTTTGAAAATGCTCAAAATCATTGGTGGCCAAATCATGCAGCTTTAGCTCCTCGAAGAGATCTTGCAGGGTAGCCACAGAATTGGTATCAAAATCCCAGAGGGTATGATCAAGATCAAAAAATATGTGTTCGTAGTTCTTTGCCATAATATACTACAAAACTAAGCAAGTACATGGTCTTGAAGGAAAGAACTTAACTACAGGGACGAGGGACGAGGAAATATAACTCAACTTTCTCAACCGGCTCCCGATGGCTATCGGGAGCCACTCAACTTCCTCAACTCATAAGGCACAGGGGACTAGGGTGACGATGAATAAAACTTACCTTTGGTGAAAATTGACAATATGAATGTAGTCGTTACCGGCGCTTCCAGAGGAATAGGAAAAACAGTTGCAGAATATTTTGCAGCAGAAGGGGCAAACTTGTTTCTCTGTTCAAGGAACATGGAGAAAACAACAGGTTGGCAACAAGAGCTGATGAAAAAACACAACATTCAAATCACCAGCTTCAGTGCTGATCTCGGAATACCAGAACAAGCAAAACAATTTGCTGCTCAGGTATTGAAAGCAACTGATGCAATTGATATATTGGTTAATAATATTGGTATTTACGAACCAGGGTGTACGTATAACGAACAAGAGGGTCAACTTGAACACATGCTATCGGTCAACCTCTACGCTTCATATCATATTACCCGCGCATTGGTCCCATCAATGATAAAAAGAAAAGCAGGACATATTTTTAATTTCTCTTCAACAGCAGGATTGCAAGCCTACCCAAATGGAGGATCTTATAGCATCAGCAAATGGGCAATGGCAGGCTTTAGCATGAACCTTAGGGAAGAGATGAAAGAATTTAACATCAAGGTAACCACCGTATACCCAGGTGCAACATTGACCAGTTCATGGGATGGATTTGACATCGACCCAAAGCGTGTAATGGAAACTTCAGATATTGCAAAAATGATTGTAGCGGCAACCAAACTATCTCCTCAAGCTTGTGTAGAAGAAATTTTAATTCGGCCACAGTTGGGCGACTTATAAACTCCGATATGCTAATCAGAGAATTTATAACCGACGCCCCTTACAGAATGAAAGTGGATGGGCTCGCGGGGCTCTACTTCAAAATACTTTCTAAAGTTCAAGATAAAGTTATCAATTGTTCGGGTGGTAGGAAAAACCTGATATCCCCATACTGCCTGAAGAATTTTCTCTCTCGATACCACTTCGTTGCGGTATTCCATGAGCAACTTAAGCAGCATAACTTCCTTTTTACTTAACGCGATTAATTCACCACGCTTAGTAATCGCAGTTTGCGCCTTGAAATCAATTGTGTTGCCACCAAATTCATATTGATCGCCTATCGTAGTTTTTTCTTGCAGCTTTCTATTCTTATCAATCAATTTTTCAACCCGAAGCAATAACTCTTCCAGATTAAATGGTTTCGTCAAATAATCATCCGCCCCTCGACGGAGCCCGGCTATCCTGTCGGCACTGCCAGACCTTGCACTAAGCATTAATACAGGGGTATCAATATTTTTAAGCCTGATCCGCTCACAGACATCAAACCCATCTATTTCAGGAAGCATGATATCCAACAAAATCAAGTCATAATACTCCTCATCTACCTTCTTCAATGCGATGGCACCATTGTTTGCACAAGTAACCTCATACCCTTCCAGCTCTAAATTTAGCTTAAGCGCCTCTTGAAGATTTTCTTCATCTTCCACCAACAAGATGGATGCCTTTGACTGATTTGCCATATACTAATTTTTGGGAAGTATCACCTTGAAAACACTTCCTGATGGATGATTGTTTTCGATATACAACCTTCCCTTGTGATCTTTAACAATTTTGGTGCTCAAGTATAGACCAAGCCCTGTTCCTTTTGATTTTCGTGTTGCCTCATCTTCCAAACGATAAAACTTTTCGAAAATCTTTGCCTTCTCAGCCTCAGGAATTCCAGTTCCCAAATCAGCCACACTCAAAATACATTCATTTTCTTTTTCCTCAAGCCTTATGATGATCGGAAGATTAGGGGGTGTATACTTTACAGCATTTTCGAGTAGATTATTCAATACCAGTCCGATTAAAAACTCTTCTCCATATCCCAAAACATGTTCACTGGAGTGATTTTCAATATTGCGTTGCGGATACCTGCGCTGAAACTCTGCCACGGCACCATCAACCAACGAAGAAAAGTTAAACTCCTGCTTGGTCAGGGTATACCCACCTGATTCAAGCTGTGAGCTGAGCAGTATATTGTTGCAGAGGGCATTTAGCCTATCTGTTTCATTGATGGCATCACCGAGAATTTTTTTCTGCTTGTCCTCATCGAGCTTATGCCGCCTTAAGGTTTCCAAACTCAGTTTGGTTACTGCAATCGGAGTTTTTAATTCATGGGTGACTGCCATCATAAAGTTCTTTTGCTGAAGGTGATACCTAATCTGACGACGAACCACACTGTACACAAACACTGCACCAAGAATTGTAATCACAAGGAAAGTAATTCCCTCCCCAATATATTGGTTGGCATTTCTGGCATGGGCATCTTGGATTATTTCCAAAGAATTGGCATCAGCAACATTGAATTTAATGAGTTGTTCTTTCTGAAAGGCAAACATCTGGTCATTTTGCTGATCAAGCTCGATATACCACCAGGCCAAGGCAGCAATGAGGTAGGCAAGGAGGAACCAATATACATAGTTGATGAACTTGAGTGGGATCCGGTCAAACAGTTTGCGCATACTATTTCAATTTTTCTACACGGAGTCCGGCGTTAAATACATGTGGAAGAGGATTTATCCGCATGACCTGTTCAATTCTTATCTGATATCGGCCAGGCTTGATAAATTTGACTGGATCGCGGTATAGTAAAACGCGATGATTAAAAATATCATCCATCCCCGACCCCAACCACTTATTTGTAGAGGCCAAGGGGATGTCAAACCTTTCAGAGCGCCAATTGCTGTCTCCAGGCAACTGGCTATGTAAACGAATCCAGAGGTTATTATACTCATACGCATCCGAATGCCTCACTAAAAAATATATACGGTAACGTGCTGCAGTATCTGTAATATCAAATGAGAACTCGGGTTGATAAGAAGATGCCCATTGGTGCTTGGGCACCACCACCACTTTTTCAAATAGTCCGGTTTCACTACAAGAAACGAGGAAAGATAAAAGTATGACGGTATAAAGGAGTTTGACAGACATGGAAACAAAGTTAGGTATCATTCCACTAATGAACATGATTCCTTATCTACTACAAGATATTCAATACTTGTTCCTTCGCCTTCTCCAGTTCATCCTTCATTTCCACAACACATTTCTGAATATCCGAATCGTAGGCTTTTGATCCTGTGGTATTGATTTCCCTTCCAAGCTCCTGAAGTAAAAAAGATAGCTTTCTTCCCTTTGAAACTTCATTCTCTGCCAAAAGGGCCTTAAAGTACACACAGTGGTTCGTCAACCTCACCTGTTCTTCAGTAACATCAATCTTTTCAATATAATAGATAAGCTCCTGCTCGAAGCGATTCATATCCACTCCATCACTTCCTACCTGCTCATCGAGCAACCTGAGTATATTGTCCCTAATTTTTTGTTTGCGAAGAGGCTCATACGCCATCAACTTTTGCTGAAGTGCTTCGATATTATCAATGCGCAGGAGTAGCTCTTGCTCTAATGCCTTGCCCTCATCGATGCGGTGCTGATTTATTTTTTGGACAGCATCTGCAATCACTTCCTTAAATTCCTCCCAGTCGGTATCCCCCATTTGATCTGAGGAAGTTGCAACAACCTCGGGCAACCTAAGTATAGAAGCGAGCAATTGGCTATCGTCTGCCTCAAGAGTATCAGCAAGTTCTTTTAATTGCGCGTAATAAGATGCGGCTAGATCCAGGTTGACGGTGGAGGGCCTTAGCGTTCCATTTTGCTTGATGGTAATGGTGCATTCAACGCTTCCCCTAACCAAAAATTGAGAAAGAATATTCCTAATCTCAAATTCAAATGGCTTTAATTGAGCTGGAATCTTCAGCAAAAGGTCAAACTGCTTACCATTCAAAGAGCGCAATTCAACAAGAAAAACGTTGCCACCAACTCCTCGCTCTGCTCTTCCATAACCTGTCATGGATCTCAACATAATAATTTATTTAACGCAATGTAAGAGAATTATTCGGCTGAAAGTCAAGCCGGAAAAGAATTTCAGGAGCTCTATGCAAAAACGCACCTTCGAAAAAACAATTTAAAAAAATCTATCTGTGGTATAAAAGCACAGCGCCCCGTTGACACGGGGCGCTGTTATATATATGGGTTAATAAGTACTGGGAATAAATTCCCTACACAATATTAAAATTATATTTCATTAACAGAAAATATTTGACCAACAATTTTATTCACATTTTTTTATGCAATGTTAATTACTCGTCCATATTCTTGGATTTGAATCGCCAAAAACCATGTTTGAATTTATAAAAACCAGAAATTGATGAACCTATTTTAAAGGGTCGGTGATCTTATCTGAGACAGCATAACACTATCTTTGTCTTAAATCATCACGATGAAATTCCCATCACAAGTACCCATTAATACAATCGCCGAATTAATTGGAGCAAGCATACACGGAAACAAAACCGGTTTTGCAACTGGAATAAACGAGATACACAAAGTTGAATCTGGCGATTTGGTATTTGTGGATCATCCTAAGTACTACAAGACCTGCGTTGAATCAGCCGCATCATTCATCATCATCAATAAATTGACAGACTTCCCACAGGAGAAAGCGCTACTAATCGTTGAACATCCTTTTGAAGCATACCTCAAGATTGTTAAACATTATCGGCCTTTTGAGCCTGCAGCAGCAATGGTAAGTGCATCTGCAGAAGTTGGGGGAGGAACATATATTGCTCCTAATGTATTTATTGGCCATCATGTTGTTATCGGAACAAATTGCATCATCCAACCCAATGTTAGCATTATGGATCATTGCATTATCGGGAATAATGTAATTATCCAGGCGGGTTCCATCATTGGATCAGATGCATTTTATTATAATTCAAAAAAGGACAGGGACGTTTGGTACAAAAAAATGGACAGCTGTGGCAGGGTAATCATCGAGGATCATGTTGAGCTTGGTCCAAATTGCACAATTGATCGAGGTGTTACCCATGATACCATAATTGGACAAGGAACAAAAATGGACAATATGGTACATATTGGACATGATGTAGTGATTGGGAAAAATTGTCTATTTGCTGCCCAAGTTGGAATAGGTGGTGCAACAACGATTGAAGATGGAGTAATTCTATGGGGGCAGGTTGCTGTTAATAAAACAATTCGCATCGGTGCCAACGCAGTTGTCTTGGCCAAAAGTGGAGTGGCTTTCAATTTAGAAGGGGGCAAAGAGTATTTTGGGTATCCTGCTATAGAGGCTAGGGAGAAAAAAAGGGAGCTGGTATGGGTAAAACGAATTCCAGAGATGTGGGCAATGCTACAAGGTATAAAGCAAAAAAAGGACTAGTGCTCTAATGGAATAAGGGTAATTAACTACCTAAGGCAACTTATATAGCTGTGCTAATAATTACAAGCTTTTACTGTAGGTCTTTTTTCAAGTAAGCGTTACAGCATATGCGAATGGCATCGCTTACGGAGGTAAACTGAAACTCAGGAAATGCACTCAATGCCTTGCTGTTATCAAAATAAACTTTTTGCTGAGCCGTTTCGGCTGTTTCTTTGGTAAGTAAAGGATCAGTTCCTGTAAAAAGGCTTTTAAATCGTTCAATTCTCCAAACAATGCTTGCTAAAAATGGACTCACCTTTCTTGACGGTCCCTTTTTCCCAAATGCCATGGCCATTTCAGAAAAAACAGATTTGTATGATTTGTTTTCTGCAGACGCAATAAATCTTTCCCCGCTAATATCGCTCTTCATCAAAAGAACCATCAGCTTCGCTACATCTTCAGCATAAATAAATCCACTTACCCCCTCAGTATACCAAGGAAATTGATTGTTGGCATTTTTAAATGTGGCAGAAGAACCATGGTTCCAGTCGCCTACCCCAAGAATAATGGAAGGATTAACCATCACTGCGTTCAGTCCCTCGCTTATTGCTCTCCAAACCTCCAACTCGCCTAGGTATTTGGTCTTTCCGTATACCGAGGGATTTGCATTTTCATCCCACTTCACTTTTTCGTTTACTGTTTCGTTATTCCGCTTTCTTCCCAGGGAGGCCACAGAACTCACGTGAACCAGTTTTTCAACTCCAGCAGCGAGGGCGGTATTCACTACGTTTGCAGTTCCCTCAACATTGATCTTATACAGCTCTTCCTCCCTTGATGGATTAAATGAAACTATTCCTGCACAATGAAAAACTTTTCGGCAGTCTTGCATCAGATCCTCTAAGATCATCAGATCAAGTATGTCTCCCTTGACCCACTCAACACGAGCCACTTCTTCTGAAGTCAAGAATGCAGGAATTGACGAACGATATAACGCAACAATTTGCTCGCCATCTTTTAGCAATTCGCGGATGAGATAAGAACCCAGGAGGCCGCCTGAACCAGTGATAAGGGTTTTCAAATTGAAAGGTTGAGAGAGTTGAGAGAGTTGAGAGAGTTGAGGGAGTTGAGAGAGTTGAGGGGTTAGACGCCGGAGAATTGCTGTAAAAACCTAACATCATTTTCACTGAATAATCTGATGTCAGTAATGCCATATTTAAGCAACGCGGGTCGTTCAACCCCCATTCCAAATGCGAATCCGGTATATTTTTCAGGATCTATTCCGCAGTTTGCCAACACATTGGGGTGAACCATACCACAGCCAAGTATTTCAAGCCAGCCTGTTCGCTTACATACTGCACATCCATCGCCCTTGCACAACAGGCAACTGATATCCATTTCTGCACTAGGTTCGGTGAAAGGGAAATAACTCGGCCTAAATCTTACTTTCACATCTTCACCAAACATCTCTTTCACAAAGAAATAGAGGGTCTGTTTCAGATCGGCGAAAGAAACATGCTCGTCAATATACAGTCCCTCAACCTGATGAAAAAAACAATGCGAGCGGGCGCTGATTGTTTCGTTTCTATATACCCGACCCGGACAAATAATCCTGATGGGCAGCTGATGCTTTTGCATTTCCCTTATCTGAACATTGCTGGTATGTGTTCGCAATAAAATTGCAGGATCTGTTGAAAGATAAAACGTATCCTGCATATCCCTTGCTGGGTGGTTCTCATCAAGATTGAGTGCGGTGAAATTGTGCCAGTCGTCTTCAATCTCCGGACCTTCGGCAACGGTGAATGACAGACGCTGAAAAATATCCACTATCTTATTCCTCATCAGGGTTACTGGATGACGACTTCCAGAAGGCATTGGCGAACCAGGCAGGGAGCTATCCAGATGTGAACTTGGGGCCGCATCAAGTTGTCCAATTCGTAACTTTTCAGACTCAAATTTTTCCTCCGCGAGGTTCTTGAAGCCATTCATGATTTGTCCAAATTCCTTTTTCTGGTCAACCGGCACATTCTTCATGTCCCCCATCATTGCTTTTATCAATCCCTTGACCCCAAGAAACTTAATCCTGAACTGTTCAAGCGAATCTGCATCAGATGCAGCAAAAGAGGAAATCTCTTCGCTGTACATATTAATCTGTTTAAGCATTTCTTCCATGGCACGAAGATAATGATTCAGTGGGTCACAAGCAGCCATCTCGGGAAGCAGATTTTGAATTTACAGTCAGAATTTATCGCCAGTTTATATTAGGTTTGCCTAAATATCTCACATGTCATTTTATAACCTGACCGATTTTCTTGACCCCCTTCATGTTGCCAGCATATCGGAGGACGCCGATCTGAAAGAGGGTCAACTCGGCAGGTCAATCGGAATTTATGAAACTGAGTTCCCAGATCTTTCCGAAACGGATATTGTTATTGCAGGTTGTGAAGATCTGAGGGGAGATGGAAATCCGTCAGGGGACAAGGCAGGAATTGACAACATCAGAAAAGAACTATACTCATTATATTATTGGCATAAGGAGGTTAAAATTGCCGACATCGGAAACATCCGGATTGGCAAGTCACTGGCAGATACCTATGCTGCAATCAAAACCGTTTCTGAAGAGTTGATTCGAAATGGAAAAACTTTCATCCTACTGGGCGGTTCACACGATCTATCTATGGCCATGTACGATGCCTACCGCGCAATGAACAAAATCATTGAAGTCACGGCAGTAGATGCTTATATCGACCTATCGATAGACAATCCTGTAAAATCAAGAAATTTTTTAATGGAGATGCTCACTGGAGAGCCAAACTTCATCCGGCATTATAACCATATAGGTTTCCAAAGCTACTATGTTCATCCACACATGCTGGAAACAATGGACAAGCTCCGTTTTGATTGTTATAGGCTAGGAAAAGTGAAGGAACATATTGAAGAAGTAGAACCCGCCATTCGAAGCAGTGATTTTTTGAGTTTTGATATTGCAGCCCTTGGTTCAGCAACTTTCTGGGAAGGCAGCAGTCCAAATGGATTGAATGGTGAAGAAGCATGTACATTGATGCGCTATGCGGGAATGAATGATCAGATGAAATCTGTTGGCATATTTGGGTACAACAAAAAAACAGACCCCAAAACCAACCTTGCCAAACAGATTTCGCAAATGTTATGGTATTATATTGATGGCGTTCAATATGGAAGAACTGAGGCTGCACTGGACAATAAAGACATGTTTATTGAGTGTCATATTGCTTTTGCAGCTGTTGAAACCACATTCATCCAGAGCAGAAAAACTGGCAGGTGGTGGATGAAAATGCCGGATGGCAAATACGTTCCTTGCAGCTATAACGACTTCACCCAAGCAGGCAACAACGAAATACCCGAGCGGTGGTTGAGATTGCAAGAGCGGGGGTGATTCGCTGTTTGGTCCAACAACGTTACATGAGAAAAATATTCTATAGTTATCTACTAGCAATTGCATGCATGTTTAGCGCATGCACTACACAACAAAGAATTGCAAAAACATCATCTCGGCTATTGATCAAAGACACCAGCCTTCAGAAAGCACATATTGGAATATGTATTCAAGATGCAGAGGATTTAAAAAAACAATATAGCCATCAATCCAACAAACTTTTCACGCCAGCCAGCAATATGAAGATCCTCAGCTGCTTTGCAGCCATGAAATACTTGCCAAACATGCTTCCTGCGGCAATTATAACCGATATCGATACAGCAGTTGTAATATCTCCCACAGGGGATCCAAGTTTTCTTCACCCCGATTTTCAAACACATCCCCTTTTTGAAAAACTGAAATCCATAAACAAACCGATATATTTCACAGACAAGAACTGGAATAGCAGTGCCCTAGGACTAGGATGGAGTTGGGACGATTACAATGAGCATTACATGGCTGAACGCAGCGCATTCCCTATATATGGAAACCTCATCAAATGGTATCAGGAAAAAACAAAAAAAGAAAACCCTACGTATGCCGGAGATACAACTGATCTTTTTGTCTACTCCATACCAGAAGTGACATGGCCTGTCAATTTTGGCAAACCAAGCCCCAATTTCCATGTAAAAAGAGAGATGCACAGCAATGCGTTTACCCTGTTTGAAGGGAATCAAACATCAGCCAGTAGGGCTGTGCCCTTTATTGCAAATGGCATTGAAACGGCAATTGTCTTACTCAAAGACAGCCTTCACAAAAATATTTTACTGGCGGAGGAGAATATACTGCTGAATGCAAAAGGTAGAAAAACAGAAACCATCTATTCTCAGCCAACAGATTCGTTACTCAAAAAAATGATGTATCGAAGTGATAATTTTTATGCAGACCAATCGCTTGAAATGATTAGTCAGCTTACCTTACAAAAAATGGATGAGGCTGCCATCATCAATAATATACTTTCAAAAGACCTTTCTAACATTTCTCCTTCATCAAGATGGGTAGATGGAAGTGGACTTAGTAGATATAATCAGTTTAGTCCGGAAGACATGGTTCTTGTGCTGAATAAAATTAAATCCGAATTTTCTTGGGAAAGAATTACAACAATCTTTCCAATTGCAGGCGAAAGAGCAAGCACTGATTTATCGCAAGAACCCTTCATCTTCGCAAAATCTGGCTCAATGAGCGGGATATATTGCATCAGTGGATATGTATTTACTAAAAAGAAAAAGTGGATGACTTTTTCCATCATGATCAATAATCACGCATCGTCTGCGTCGGTGCTGAGGGGGAAAGTGGTTGAGTTTTTGAAGGCGCTTTAGAGGGAGGTTGAAGAGGTTGAAGAGGTTGAAGAGGTTGAAGAGGTTGAGAGAGATTTTCTAAACAACTAAACCCTAAACTCCTAAACAATTCTCACAATCCAAACACCATATTCAGATAATCTTTTTTAACTTCTACGAAAAGCGGTTTGCCATCGAAGTGTGTAATGCAGTGATTGCATCTGGAAAGCTGATGAACCAGGTCAATCATTTCATCAGCTGACAATTTTTTGCCAGCTTTTACAGCATGTTTTCTTGCAAGGGTTTTAGAAATTTTTTCTTGGTATGATTTGTGCAAAGATGCGGATGCATCTTTAACATCCTCTATGATCAATTCAATCACGGAAAGATCATTCTCTGATGGATAATCAGCGGGACTTCCTTGCAATAAAAAAGTATTTGCTCCAAAAGGCTCTAGCTGGTATCCCATCTTTAATAGGTCGGGCAGCACCTGTTGAACAATCTGCGTATCGGCAGGAGACAAATTGACTGCAACAGGAAAAAGATTTTGTTGGATAGGCATTCCTTTGCCATTCCAGGCAGCATTGAATTTTTCAAACAGCACCTGTTGATGCGCAAGTTGCTGATGCAGCAGAGTAATACCCTTCTGTTGCTCGAATACAATATAAGTAAGGTGACATTGAGAGACGGCAGCTCCTTCATCCAGGTGAAGCGCACCAGTGCCCGGATGATAGGCTGAAGGTTCTGCGTTATACGACGAGAACTCAGTTTGGCTTTCTACTTTTTGCTGGGGATTGCTTTCGAAAAAGTCTTTCCAGTTACTCAAATTGCTTGTAGATTCTATTCTGTGTGCCTGATGCTGATCAACAAAACTTTTGAATAGGCCGCCGGAACGCGTTTCATCCTGCCTAGAATTGGTAAAAGGTTTTGACACCGCATCAAGCTGTTGAATTGAAGCATCCAATCCGAAATCTATTGTTGGGGAAATACTGAACTGCGCCAATGCATGCCTGATTGCCGATTTTACAAATGCATATACAATCTTATCATCTTCAAATTTAATCTCCTGCTTGGTGGGATGAACGTTCACATCAAGATGAACTGGATCGATATCAAGAAATATTGCATAAAATGGAAAGCTTGCATCTGGGATGAGCGACTCATAGGCACTCACAATTGCATGGTTTAGATAGGCGCTTTTTACAAAACGATTATTGACAAAAAGATATTGGTCACCTCTTGTCTTTTTTGATGTTTCTGGTTTTCCAATAAAGCCACTGATGTCTAGATAATCAGTTTTCTCATCCACCTGAACAAGCTTGGTAGCATATGTATTGCCCATCAACTGAACAACACGCTGCTTTAAGGAACCCTTTTCGAGGTGAAAGATTTCCTGACCATTGTTGGTCAGTGAGAAAAATATTTCAGGAAACGCCAATGCCACCCTGATGAACTCATCAGTGATATGACGTTGTTCAACCACATTGCTTTTAAGAAAGTTTCTTCTTGCCGGCACATTGAAAAATAGGTTTTTCATGGTGATAGATGTACCTACTGGACAACTGCATGGTTCCTGACGAAGCACTTTGCTGTTTTCAATTTCAATTTCAGTTCCCAGTTCATCATCTGCGCGCTTGGTTTTCATGATTACCTGGGCAACCGAAGCAATTGAGGCTAGGGCTTCACCCCTGAACCCCATGGTTCTTATTTTGAATAAATCCTCAATGGTTGAAATCTTAGAGGTCGCATGGCGTTCAAAACAATTTCTCGCGTCGGTTTCTGTCATCCCCTTCCCGTTGTCAATCACCTGTATAGATGATTTTCCTGCCTCAGAAACAATCAGCTTGATCTCTGTGGCACCGGCATCAACCGCATTTTCCAATAATTCTTTTACCGCACTCGCAGGCCTTTGCACAACTTCGCCAGCAGCAATTTGATTTGCAATATGTGCAGGTAAGAGATTTATTTGATTGGACATGAATGAACTCTATTTAGGGTACAGGTTGTTGTTTATTTGAGGGCTGGGAACTAATATTTGCAACTTG
Source organism: Chitinophagaceae bacterium (assembly GCA_044353505.1). GTDB lineage: Bacteria > Bacteroidota > Bacteroidia > Chitinophagales > Chitinophagaceae > Pollutibacter. The sequence continues at coordinate 22,283 of JBILBU010000022.1, forward strand.
AATACAAATTGACGCCGTCCGCCAGGCTATCTGTTTATAGCGATCGCGCGCATTAGGAGTATTTTCATAACTTTCAACCCTGAACTTACTACCTAATAGCTACAACCCAATCACAAAGTTAACAAAACATCCCTGCATGAAGTGGAGAAAATCAACGCTTAGTGTAATGTTTTTACTGATTTCTGCAGTTGCTTTTACCCAACAATCATCTCAGTGGGCAGATAGCGTGTTGAAGAGCCTTACCGCCGATGAAAAAATTGCCCAATTGATCATGGTAAGGCTCTCTGCAATAGACAGCAAAACCAGGATTGTAAAATTCTATGACTCAACCGTAGAGCGAGATATCAAGCAGTATAATATTGGCGGAATATGTTTATTCCAGGGGGGTCCGGTCAAACAGGCATCGTTTGTGAACTATTTCCAATCCATCGCAAAGACTCCTATCCTCATTGCAATTGACGGAGAGAATGGCGTAGGAATGCGTCTTGATAGTGTTCCTGGTTTACCCCGTATGATGATGCTTGGCGCATTGCGCGACAGCAATCTTGTATACCGCTATGGAGAATGGGTGGCAGAGCAATGCCTTCAATTGGGGGTACAGGTAAATTTTGCTCCGGTTGCCGACATCAACAACAACCCCAATAATCCAGTGATCAACGACCGTTCATTTGGAGAAAATAAATACAAGGTGGCGAATCTAGCTACACAATATATGCTTGGGATGAAAAAGAAGGGCGTCATGGGAAGTGCTAAACATTTTCCCGGGCATGGGGATGTAGAAGTTGACTCTCACCTTGCACTTCCTGTAATCAATAAATCAAGAGAGGAGCTAGACAGTCTCGAGTTATATCCATTTAAAAAATTATTTGACGCTGGCATTGGTAGTGCAATGGTGGCACATCTTTTTATCCCGTCAATCGACAGCAATGCAAATCGGGCAACTTCAATCTCTAGGCAAAATGTAACCGATCTGCTGAAAGGTGAAATGCAATTCAAGGGACTCACTTTTACAGATGCACTTGAAATGAAGGGGGTCGCAGATGCATTTCCCAATGGCGATGCAGCCGTTGAATCGCTGGTAGCCGGAAACGATATGCTTTGTCTGCCTGGAGAAGTAGAACTGGTGATTCAAAAAGTGAAAGAAGCAATCAATAGTGGCCGTGTTAGCTGGGAACAAATTGATCAACATGTAATCAAAGTACTAGTAGCCAAATATGAAACAGGATTGTCTTCATGGAAGCCTGTGGCAACAGAGAATCTTGCCAATAGGCTAAATGAAAAAACAGATTTGCTTAAAAAGGAGATTGCTCAAAAAGCAATTACCCTGGCAAAATATAACGATCCTGGTTCGTTCCCACTATCTCCAGATCTCACAGGAAAATATGCGGTCATTGATGTCGGAAAAAATAAAAACTCAGTATTCGCAGCTGACATGAGAAGATCTTTCAATACTGATGTTTTTGCATTTGACAATACCCAACCGATAGAAGCAGTTGATAGCTTATTGTCATTGATGGGTGACAAGTATGAAAAAGTTGTCATTGCAGTCCATGATATTCCAAGATTTCCAGCAAACAATTTCAACCTAAGCGCAGCAACGATTCTACTGGCAAACAAAACCGCTGGAAGAAGCGGTTCAACAATTGTTGTTTTTGGAAACCCCTATTCAGCAAAAAACTTTTGTGATGCAGATAATGTACTGATCTGTTACGATGATGATGCCATCACCCAAGAAGTTGCAGCCAGTATGATAAGAGGAGAAATATCACCCGAAGGACAATTGCCCGTTACTGTGTGCAACTCCATGGCAGCAGGAATAGGATACTCATTTCATACATCAGCGCTGAAAACGCAACATGCATATTCTGTCACTGAATATAAAATTGACTCCATCATCAACGACGCAATCAAGCAAAGAGCTGCCCCCGGTATGGCGTTGCTTGTGGTGAAAGATGGCAAGATCATCTATGACAAGACCTATGGCCAGATGAGTTATGAAAAGCGCGAGAAAGTAAGCCAAGAATCAGTCTATGATCTTGCCTCTGTAACAAAAATCTGTGCAACTACCCTCTCATTGATGAAGTTGTATGACGAACAAAAGATTGAACTCAATAAGACATTGGGCGACTACTTGCCTTGGGTTAGGGGGAGCAATAAACAGGGGCTCATGATCAAAGATATTCTATTGCATCAGGCAGGCCTGAAGCCATTCATCCCTTTTTATAAAGAAATTTCAGACAGCACCACCAAGAAAGCCTTGCCAGGTTTTTTTAGTAAATCAAGTGATCAGGCCTTTAGCATAAAAGTAGACGACTCTATTTACATGAGAGGCCAATGGAGAGATACGATGATGAGTAGGATTCTTAGTTCTCCGCTAGAGAAGACAAAACGTTACGTGTATAGCGACAATGATTTTATTTTACTGAGTGAAGTAATCAAGGCCGTAAGTGGGCAATCGGTAGATCAGTATGCCTACAACAATTTTTACAGGCCCTTAGGATTGAGGAGTATTGGGTTTAATCCGACGAACTACATCGACAAAAAAACAATAGCGCCAACAGAAGATGATCCCTACTTCAGAGAAAAAATGATCAGGGGCTATGTACACGATCCTGGTGCAGCAATGTTTGGTGGCGTAGCAGGACATGCTGGACTTTTCAGCAATGCATATGATGTTGCTGTATTGATGCAGTTGCTGATGAATAAGGGCGTGATCAATGAAAAAAGATATATCGCTGCATCCACGATTGAGCTGTTTACCTCCTATCAAAGCAACATCAGTAGAAGGGGTTTAGGGTTTGACAAACCAGAGAAAGACAATGCAAGCCGCAAAGAACCTTACCCTGCAATCAATGTATCACCCGCAACATTTGGACACACTGGATTTACTGGCACTTGTGCATGGGCCGATCCAGTCAATAACATAGTGTTTGTATTGCTCGCCAACCGGGTACACCCCACTGCAAAGAATTTATTTGGCAACTTGAATGTCAGAGGAAAAGTGATGGAAGAAGTTTGGAAGTAACTTGCCTGCCGAAGGCAGGGGGGACAAGGGACAGGGGACGAGGGACAAGTGAATACAAGAGACGAGGAATACAGGCAAGTCATTTGTCTAAGTTGAGGAAGTTTCAGATGTATTTCCTTGTCCCTTGTCCCTCGTCCCTGTAGTTTCTACAACATATTCAACTGCGTCCTTACCAAAGCCTTTGCAGCAACCCAGGCTTTATGGTAATTATTAATGCGGATCCGCTCTTCCAGAATACGCTGGGGCTTGACGGCCCTTATTTTTTTGAATAGACTCAAATAATATTTATACGCCAAGTATACGCCAAATCTTGCTTTTAAGGGAAGTTTTAAGATGGCGTGGTATGCTTGCTCAAAATCATTTGCAATATCTTCTTCAATATTGTTTTTCATTTCATTTGTGAAGGCATTGAAATCAACTCCAGGAAAGTATACCCTATTTAACTGGAGATAGTCGGCCTTCACATCACGAAGAAAATTTACTTTTTGAAAAGCGGCCCCAAGTGATTGTGCGCCAGGCCTGAGGCTTTCATACTGCATCTGATTGCCATCACAAAAAACATATAGACACATCAGCCCAACGACTTCAGCACTTCCGTATATGTATTCTGCATATCCGCTTGCATCATACTTTGCTTTATCAAGATCAAATTCCATACTCTTGAAGAAGGCTTCGATAAGTGCAAGATCAATGTTATACTTATTTACAGTACGCTGAAAACTTTGAAGAATTGGATTCAAGCTTATGCCTCTTTGAATAGATGCATACGTTTCGAGTTTGAAATCAGCCAATAGCTGCGACTTGTCATGATCATGAAATGTATCTACAATTTCATCTGCAAAACGGACAAAACCATAAATATCATAAATGGGCCCTTGGATGTCGCGGTGCAATAATTTTATTGCACTGCTAAATGAAGTGCTGTAGCGTTTTGTGGTAACGCGACTGCATTCGTGGGACACTTCATGAAAAATTGAAATCATATTATTGAAGATAAATAAAAAATAAAAGACAACAAAGACCCCTACACCCTATCTGCTAAGTTCGTATTAATTAATTTGGCTACTACTTCTCCGCTAATCAAACTTGGGGGAACACCAGGACCTGGAACAGTCAATTGCCCTGTGTAATATAAGTTTTTAACTTTCTTACTCACACAAGATGGCTTTAAAACAGCAGTTTGCATCAGCGTGTTTGCCAACCCGTATGCATTTCCTTTGAAGGCATTGTAATCACCAACAAAATCAGTATAAGAATATGCTCTTTTGTAAATAATATGTCCTCTGATATCAACCCCTGTTCTTTCAAGTAAACGATCAGCAAGCACATTAAAGTAATGTTCTCTCACTTCCTCAGAATCTCCATTTAGTCCAGCTGCAATGGGAATGAGAAAAAATAAATTTTCACTTCCTTCTGGAGCCTGCGTTTTATCAGTTACAGATGTTGCACTTAAATAAAATAAAGGGTCTTTAGGCCAAGTAGGTGTTGTGTATATTTCAGCGGCATGATTCGCAAAAGGAACATCAAAGAACAATGAGTGGTGTTGGATACCTGGTATTTTTGTGTTGATGCCTACATAATAAATCAATGAACCTGGCGCCATAACTCGCTTGTCCCAATAAGCATCAGAATATGCCCTGTATTCTTTATGAAGAAGCTTCGTCTCAATAAAATGATAATCTGCAGCACCAACTATCACATCTCCATGAATGGTTTGTCCATCATGCGTTGATATGGATCTTGCGATTCCTCCCTCAACGTTGATAGCAGTTACTGTTTGATTAAAGTGAAATTTAACTCCCTTTTCAACGGCGAGCTTATGCATTCCTTCTACAATTTTATACATGCCTCCACGGGGAAACCATGTTCCCAATTTAACATCTGCATAATTCATGAGGCTATACAGTGCGGGAGTGTTTTCAGGTAATGCACCTAGAAATAAAACAGGAAACTCCATCATCTGACGAAGCTTTGGATGCTTGAAATATTTTCCAATATGCGCCTTGATATTATTAAACACATCAAGCCTGAAAAGTCCTGCAATCAATTCCTTATCAAGAAATTCTAACAACGACTGTCCTGGATTGAATACAAGTTTATGTACGCCAACTCTGTACTTGTATTCGGCTTCCTTCATGAATGCATCGAGTTGATCTCCAGCGCCGGGCTCTAGCTGGTCAAACATTTTTTTTAGCTCACCATAGTTTGCAGGAACATCCATGTGATCTTCTTCCCAATAAATTCTATAAGAAGGATCTAACCTGATTAGCTCGTAGTAGTCACTAACTTTTCGATCGAAACTAGAGAAGTATCTTTCAAATATATCCGGCATCCAATACCAGCTCGGTCCCATATCAAACGTGAATCCGTCGGTCTTGAAATGCCTGGCCCTGCCACCTGGCTGGTCATGCTTTTCAACAACATCAACATCCCATCCCATTGAACACAAGAAAGTGGCTGCGGAAAGCCCTGCAAATCCGCTTCCGATAATTACTGCTTTTTTTGACACAGTGGAAAGTTAATCTAAAACTTGTTGATTTGGCTTTTCAGCAACCTTCTTGCAAAGTGGATACGACTTTTGATTGTTCCGAGAGGTTCATTCAACATGTCTGCAATTTCGTGGTATTTGTAGCCTTCGAAGTATAATACGAAAGGCTGCTTGAATATAGTGGGTAACTGATAGATTGCCTGGTTGATGTCCTTCATCCTCATATTCGTTTCTGCTGTGTTTGGAACAGCAGATTGATTATGGTCTAGCAGAAATTCATTTGGACTGTTGTCAAATATGGTGTTCTGCTTTGACTTACGACGGTAGTTGTTGATAAATATATTGCGCATGATGGTATACAACCATGCTTTGATGTTAGTGCCTACACTGTATTTTTCTTGATTGGATAAAGCCCTAAACATTGTTTCCTGCAAAAGGTCTTTTGCGGCCTCTTGATCTTTAGTCAATGTCACGGCAAAAGGCCTAAGGTATTCGGAGTTTTGAAGGAGTAGCTGGTTGAATTCTTGTGTAGACATAGAATTTTGTTTAAGAGTTGATAGATCAAATTTAAACAAAAAAGAAATAGGCACAACATATTTTGTTTAATATTTTTAATATTAAACTTAAACAAAAAAATTAATAAATTGAAAATCAGCAGGTTACACTAAATCAGTGATAAACTGGGTAACTTCTTGAAGGGATCGCTTGAAGTGAATTTGTGGGGGGATTTTCTTCTCGTAACTGGCAGCGAGTCTGCCTGAGATGATAAGGGGGGTTGATCCAAAGCGTTTGAGCGATTGATGAATAAACTTATCGAAGTTAAATACGCTGGATACTGATGTGAGGTGGGTATATATGAAGTCTGGACTCTTGTGTTTTAGAACATATTCAACATCTTCCAAAGGAACATTGGTACCAAGGTAGTATACATAAAGACCTCTACTCTTTAATAAATATTGGATAAAGAGAAGGCCAAGCTCATGGTATTCTCCCTCAGGAAGGAATAAAAGTCCGGTTTTTTTCAGTTGAAACATCGGAGTAACTGCTTCAGTTCCAACAATTAATTTTTGTCTGATAATATTTGAAACCAGGTGTTCTTGAGCAGGATTGATATGGCCCGTAATCCAAAGCACTCCTATCCTTTCCATGAAAGGGAAGATGATTTGGTGAATGGTCTTTTCGATGCCTTTTGCAAGAATATGCTCCTCGAGACTGTTTTCAAATCCCTCAAGGTCCATATCGATCATCCCCTGAATCAAGGAGTTTACAATACGCTCTTGCTGGGCATGTATATTATTGATTGAAAGAATCTTAGAGGAGATATCATCATTCGACATCTTATCAATATGCGAAATTTTGAAGCCGTATTTATTGAGCAGAGAAATATTGAGAATCTTTTTCAGTTCCTCATTATTGTAATACCTGATGTTGGTATCTGTCCTTTGGGGTTTCAAAAAACCATAACGCTGCTCCCAAATTCTGATGGTATGGGCCTTTATCCCCGTTAAATTCTGCAAATCTTTTATTGTAAATGCGTTCATCGTGATATTAACGCGTAATGAAGTGAATTGTTTAAGGGAAGCTTGGGGAATAATTATGGGAGAAGGGAGCAATCAAAAGGAAATCTAATACTGTTGCTCTAATACCACTCCCAGGGCAGGAGTCAACTTTAGCACCCTAAGTGCGTCAAGATGTCGCTCATGGTGCAAATCAGTTCCCAGGAGATCTATCATGCCATCCTTTACCATGCGTTCGACGGATCGAAGAACGTCGGGGCCATAGTAGCCAGCGAATGAGAGAAGGTTGGATTGAAATAAACATCCGGTGTTCTTGATTTCTTCTAACGCTTGTTTGTTGTGATGATAAAACCCATATCGCTCAGGGTGAGCAAGCACAGGTTGATATCCCTGCATCTGCATTTCAAAAATGACTTCCTTCAACTGAATGGGTGGCTCAATAAAAGATATCTCGATCAAAACCGAGTTGTCCTTGATGGTGAGCAATGGGGATTTGGAAGAAAGTAGTTGTTCAAAGTTTGCATCCACCAGGTATTCTGCAGCAGGCCTAACATGATTTAAAATATTAGCCTTCTTCAGGGCTTCAACCAACCTACTATACCCGTCCATTATGCTTACTGAATTATTCCTCCAAATGTCTTCCATCACATGTGGAGTAGCCGTAAATGTTTCAAAACCCAAATCAATTAATCCCTTTACCAACATTACCGAAGTCTCTGCATCTGGAGCGCCATCATCAATTCCAGGAATGATATGGGAATGAACATCGGCCTTCAATACATGAAAGGGAAATGGGGAAGTTGGCTTGGATTTGAAGAAAGAAAACATGATGCTGGGTAAGAAATTATTGAAGTGTAAAAGTCAGAAATAAAGAACCGCGAGTTAAGCGCTGACATCTGATGCGTAAGCGGCATATACTCGCTCTATACCTTCTCTGAGCTTAATGGTATATCTCCACCCCATACTGGATAGCTTAGAGACATCCATAAGTTTTCGGGGGGTGCCATTGGGCTTTGTATGATCAAAAACAATACTGCCATTGTATCCTACAATATCTTTTATGAGCAATGCGAGTTTATTAATGCTGAGGTCCTCTCCTGTTCCGATATTGACCAAGCCCTCCTTATCGTATGACTGCATTAAAAAGAGGCAGGCATCGGCAACATCATCCACGTGCAAAAATTCCCTGAATGGTTCTCCATTGCCCCAAACGGTTACAGCTGGATCGCCTTTAAGTTTAGCTTCATGAAATTTTCTAATTAGCGATGGAAGTACATGCGCATTCTGCAAATCGTAGTTGTCATTTGGGCCATACAAATTGGCAGGCATTACCGATATGAAGTTGCAGTTGTATTGTGCACGGTATGCATCGCAAAGTTTGATTCCTGCAATCTTGGCGATGGCATACGGTTCATTGGTTGGCTCTAAAGAACCCGTTAACAGATATTCTTCTTTGAGTGGCTGAGGAGCGAGCTTGGGATATACACAGGATGATCCAAGAAACATGAGCTTGGTTACTCCAGTTGCGTGAGCAGCATGAATAACATTGCTTTGAATCATTAGATTTTCATAGAGAAAGTCGGCATGAAAAGTATCATTGGCCTTAATTCCACCAACCTTTGCAGCTGCTAGAAATACAAAATCGGGCCGCTCAACTTCAAAAAATTCATTCACGCGTTCTTGAATTCTAAGATCTAGTTCATGCGATGTTCTGGTAATGATATTGGTAAACCCTTCTTTTTCGAGTCTCCTCACAATCGCCGATCCAACCATACCGCGATGACCTGCTACATATATTTTTGAGTGTTGATTCATGTGTCGTTGTTTACTTGGCTTGGTTATTCATGTTGATGATTAACTTCAAAGCCTGAGTCTTTCAATAATTTTTCACGCTTGAATATTTGTAGGTCGCCACTAACCATATCTTTTACAAGCATTGCCAGATTATACTTCGGCTTCCACCCAAGTTTGGTATTGGCCTTTGTTGGATCTCCAATCAACAATTCAACTTCTGTTGGCCTAAAATATCCAGCATCAACTGCAACCACTTCCTTTCCCTTTTCAACTGGGAATTCAGGATTGGTTGAAGAGACAACATAACCTTTTTCATTAACCCCTTCGCCTCTAAAATCAAGTTCAACACCAATTTCAGCAAAAGACATTCTCACAAAATCTCTGACTGTAGTGGTAACGCCCGTTGCGATCACAAAATCTTCCGCAACATCTTGCTGAAGAATTAACCACATGGCCTCAACATAATCTTTTGCATGTCCCCAATCTCTTTGTGCATCAAGATTTCCGAGATAAATTTTATCCTGCATTCCAAGCGCAATCTTAGCCACGCCTCTCGTGATTTTTCTGGTTACAAAAGTTTCTCCCCTGAGCGGACTCTCATGATTAAAAAGAATACCATTTGCAGCAAACATGCCATAAGCTTCACGGTAATTGACAGTAATCCAATAAGCATAGAGTTTTGCAACTCCATATGGCGAACGAGGATAGAAAGGAGTAGTTTCTTTTTGAGGAACCTCCTGCACCAATCCGTATAGCTCCGAAGTGGAAGCTTGATAAATTTTTGTTTTTTTTGCGAGGCCAAGTATACGAACTGCTTCTAAAATTCTTAATGTTCCAATACCGTCTGCATTTGCTGTATACTCGGGCGTATCAAAACTGACTTTAACGTGACTCATCGCCGCGAGGTTATAGATTTCATCCGGCTGTGTTTCTTGGATAATTCGAATCAGGTTGGTTGAATCTGTTAGGTCGCCATAATGTAGCGTCAACTTAACATTTTTCTCATGCTGGTCTTGGTATAGATGGTCGATGCGGCTTGTGTTGAACAACGACGACCTTCTCTTGATGCCATGAACGATATAATCCTTACTCAATAAAAGTTCGGTGAGGTAGGCTCCATCCTGGCCATTTACGCCGGTGATTAATGCTACTTTACTCATAGGTTATGAATTGTTTGATCTTGCTTAGTGGCTTTAAAATTAATGTAAATAAATCAGGCTTGAGCTGATTGATTTTCCACGCCTTTCTGTCCTCTACATGTGCAATGAATCTATTTCTAAAAGATGCTGTGCTCTTTCCGCCCTGACGCATTTTTATCATCACCTCATTTAAGTAGGCCGGCTTGATCTTATGCTTTAACAAAAAACGAAGCATCAGTTCATAATCTGCCGAAGAAGATAGGCTAATATTGAATTTCCCAAATTTTTCATAGATCGCCCTTCTTACAAAAAAAGTTGGGTGCGGGGGCATCCATCCCTTATAAAACTGTTCAATTTGATAGGGCCCTGATTTCCATCGTCTCTTTACTTTTGATGTATCATGCTGATCAACAAATATCAAATCGCCATATACTGCATCAACTGATCGTCAATAAACGATAAGGCCCCATTAGCCCCTTCCCGTTTATCCTGCAAACTAAATTCCTGATAGGCCGCAAGAAATCCATTCACCACATCGTCTGCAACCCTAGCATTTTCTGAATAGAAAACAAAGCTCAATACATTAGCACCTTTTGAAACTGCCCCCACCTGAATTTGTCCGGCTAGTGATCGAGCCAAGTCCTTTTCGGGCGTCCAATTGCAAATCAACTCATTGGCCATCCCAAAATCAGTAACCGATTTATCCATGATGAATCGACCAGCTGCTGTCACAAATTCCTGTCCGAATACATATTTTTGCCCACCGTCATTGATGATGAAATGATTGTTATCAACTGCTTTAATTACAAAAGAGAATCCAGAGGCAGAGTCAGCAACAGAAAGTATCCTTAACTGAATCGGACTGGCTGGATTATGTATGAGTCGGTTGCGCACACTGCCCTTGTAATAGTAACTCTGCTGCATATTGGCTTTTCGCACTGCAATTCTTGCCATGGCCGTTGACCGAATCAATTCGATCTGATCATCCATCGCCTTGGCATTTACTGTAGTTGTAACTATGTCCCCAAGTTTATCTCCTGACCCAGACGATCCTATGGGCTTGTCCGTTTTGATCAACACCTTGCCTGATGCTGAATAAACTGGGTTTATATACCGGAGTCTTGCATAAGTTATCCCATAAGCAACTAAAAATGCCAAAACCAGCCAGGGCAATAAATACAAGTACCTGAAGAGATATTCGCGCGGACTGAATTCTACCGGAGCCTTTGGTCTTCTAGTTATATTTTCATTTTGCATGTGGTCGATGTTACCTTGAAATTAGATTGACGAGTATGGTTAATGCTGAAAGCAGACCCATGCCAAAGCTCACGTTACGCATCCATGATTGCTCTGCGGAGTTTACCTTGCCCTTTCGCATGTCTACAAAAACAATATCATTCTGCTGCAAATAATAGTAAGGAGAATTAAAAACATCGGGCTTGGTAACATCTATGCGTGCAAACACCCGCTTGCCATCCTGTTCCCTGATCACCAGTATGTTTTCTCGCTTACCAAAAAAGGTCATGTCACCAGCAAGTGTGAGCGCTTCAAAAATATTTGTGTTTGCCCTTGTGAGTGGATAAACGCCCGGGCTATTCACATCTCCAAATACCGTGATTTTAAGATTGATAAATCGAATCACATAGTACGGATTGGTGAGGAACTTATCTTTAAGCTGATTGTTCAATAGCTTGGTTAGTCCCTCTTTGGTCTGTCCCTCTACATAGAGCTTTCCTATTTGCGGGAAAAAGATCATTCCTTCATTATCAACCTCATAAACATTTCCCGCACTGCTTACCCCGCTACCAGGCAAACTCGCTTGCGACATGCCAGCCGAAGTTGACGGGATGGAACCTGTATTAAACATTGCACTTGCTGCGGCATTATCACTAAAAACAGCAACACTGATTTGGTCTCCCTTCTGCACTTTCTGTTCCGGCACATTAAACTTGCTATACTTCGATGAATCAATATCGCCCTGCAGATATTGCAGTTGTTTATAGGTAGTACACGATGATAGAAAAGTGGTTAGGGAAAAAATAAGTGCTACAACTGAAATGAATGTTTTCAATGAAATCGTTTTAAAATATTTCTAATCCGTCAAATTGTATATTCTCTAAAAATCTGATCGGTTTTACTTTTTAGATAACTAATGTTTTCTTGAATCTCCAAGTCCGTTTTACAATAAGGGAAAGGCGGGTTTTCAAGCCATGTGTGTATTGTTCCATTTTTATTAAGCTTAGCAAAACAGAATAAAACCTTAGATCCAGTTAGCTGACAAATTTTCATACTGTTGGGGGAATAACTACTTTTACCAACATCATCTATCATCAATGCAATTCTAGCATTTTTTAAAAGCAAGGACTTTACTTTCAGAAGTACATTGTTGTCTGACGTTAAAGCAGGTAAGCCTTTTTCCATTCCCCAAATCGAAACCATCTGGTTTTTAGTAGGATATTTTGCTATAATCGCATCAATGGGGAAATTGTTTTCAATCATCGCTCTTATAGCCACCTTGATCAAAGGGATGTGGCTTGAACAGTACATGACACCCTTCTCGCTTTTTATATCAGTTGAATTGAATTCATATGGAATGTGAAATGGAATACCTGTTCTTGTAAGCAGGCTAAGCATTTGATTTAGAATATTTACTCTTTTGATCGGAAATTCGACTTTAGCATTATTACTTAAATTTTTGAGACTGAAGTATCTCAGATATTTAATTAGTACGCAAAACTTAAATAACGCGTTATACCATCCACTAGGACGCACAAACACTATAATAAAACTGCATACTACTTTGAGAAACTTATTCTTTACGCTCTCCGGAGAATCCGCTCTCGAAAATATTTTACGTATAAGTCTGATATTGTTTACCCCCCCCATGCCTAGGTATATTTATAAATTCAGGTGATTTTTCTGCTATCAAATTTATTGAATTTACAAATGCTTTATTTGGATAATTATTGAGCATAAACCTCGAATGCAAGTATTGAATTTGGAC
>JBILBU010000050.1:0-11370 GCA_044353505.1 Chitinophagaceae bacterium
TTTTGCATTTGTTTGCAAGATATTCAGCGGAGACTGAGGGATTGTCCTCGCTGCGCGAGGACATCGGGTGGGTACCTTCAATCAAACCCACGAAAATTCGTGGGTTTTAATTTCGATTGCGGAGACGCTTGAATCAGAGGCCAAGAAAAACACTGGATCGGCATACTCGTAAAGAAAGATTTAATGAACTACTGTTGCGCTAAAAAGTTGAATCGGACATTCATTTACCTATGGTTCAAAAACGCAAGTGGCTTTGATTACTCTTTTTATGAATTACTTAATCAGCCATACTTTTCTATTTAGATAAAATCGCTACATTCAATCATTACATTGTGTAATTTGGTATACGACATGGCATATAGGGGAAATATAATTTTCAAAAGGTGGTTTCTGTTGATCTCATTTTTTCTGATTACTATTTCCATTAGCGCAACAATCAAATCCCCTCTTTCGAAATCAGATAATATTAGTGGTAGTGACTACTTCATGTTCAGTGAGGATAGTTCATTCTTGCCGATAATAATGATTAATACCTTGAATCAAGAGATTATTCAGGATAGTAAGATTCATGCAGTCATGTCTATTAAATATCAAGGGGATGGGAAGTTCACTCACATAACGGATAGTTCCAATATTTATTATGGGGATATTGGTATTGATGTCAGAGGAGCTAGTTCAGCCTGGTATCCACAAACACCATTTAATATTGAAACGAGAACTTCATCCGGACTGAGCAATAATGTTTCATTATTTGGGATGCCTGCTGAAAATGATTGGGTGCTTATATCGAATTATAATGATCGGTCTTTACTCCGAAACACACTTGCTGGGAGATTATTCTCTAGTATGGGGAACTATGCATCACGCTCGAAGCTTTGTGTTGTATACCTTGATAGTGTTTACCAAGGCATCTATGTTTTTTGCGAAAAATTAAAACGAGATAAAGATCGAATTGATATTGCGCATCTCTACACGTTTGAAAATACTGGGGATGACTTAACCGGTGGATATATTTTACAGCAAAATCTTTGGGACGGCAAAGATGGATTTGTGTCCAATTATTCTCCAATCGATCATCCTGGATACGAAGTACATTATTTGTACGAATATCCCAAAACAGATTCTATAACACTTGCTCAGAAGAGATATATAGCTCAATATGTTGACACCTTAGAGAAAGTTTTATATAGTCCAACGTTTAAAAGTTCTCAGAGTGGGTATCGAAAATACCTCGATACAAAATCGTTTATTGATTATTTTATTGTCAATGAAGTGGCAAGAAATATTGATGGTTTTAAGAAAAGTATTTTTTTTAGTAAAGATAAAAATTCCAATGGTGGGAAATTGAAAGCGGGTCCTGTTTGGGATTTTGATTGGGCTTGGAAAAATATTGATGATTGTTTTTTATTAGCCAATACAAGTGGTAGCGGTTGGGCACATCATATTAATGATTGCCAACCTGATAATAATTCCAATGGGTATTATATACGATTATTGCAAGACACTTCTTTTGCGAATGAATTAAGGTGTAATTACGAGGCATATCGTAAAACAGTATTAGACACGGCTTTTATTTTTCGGTATATTGATAGTGTAGAACAGCAAGTACGATTCGATCAGGAAGCTCATTTTCAAAAATGGCAAACTCTTGGAGTTTCAGGGCCTGCGCCAGAGATTAATACAATACCTGGAACATACCGCGGAGAACTGGATTATTTGAAAGATTGGATTACTAAACGGTTGGCTTGGCTCGATAAGAATATCCCAGGGAAGTGCAATGGCGGTGGTAGTAGTGGGGGCTCAGGAACAAAATATTTCAGTTTTTATCCCAATCCATCCCATAGCGGTATTATTCATTTTGATGGGAGCTTAAATGGCATGGGGCCCTTCCAATTAAGCATCTTTGATGTTTCGGGCAGGGTAGTTAAAAAAATGGCACTCGCAACCGGGCGGTCAACATTTGACATAACCCTTACTTCTCGTGGGGTATATTATTTCACAGTTGTTGATTCTGGAGAAGTTGTTCAATACGGAAGGATATTAGTCCTGTAATGGCTTTTCCATTTTGACTAAATGCATTAGAATATCTACCATTTTTTATGCATTGCTAATTGATATGCGTTGATTATTAATTATAAGTGACTGTTAATTAATGATGTATAAGTGAGAGTCAGGCTTCAAACAGTCCAATTTGGCTGTCAAACATAAAACTAGCTTCAACTGCTGATTTCCTAAAAATAATAGGGATTTTATTATATAAATTGATTGTCAAGCCGTTATTTCAGGCCAAAATCTGTAAATTTTTCAAAACGCGTTGGACGCAAATTTTACTGAAACTCAAAACAAAAAAAGACTTTCAAAAAACTTATTTTTATAACATCATAACGCTAGTGAAACTCATTATGAAATAAACTTATGTCTTTAAAAATAATATTTAATTTTCTTTTTATTATCTGCACTGCAACAGCTAAAGCGCAGGTATTTACGGACAGTAACCTCCCCATTGTTATTATTACTACAGACAAAGATCCAAATACAGGACTACCGAGTATAATACCTGATGAACCTAAAGTGCTGGGGTCAATGAAAATCATATACAGGCCCGATGGTTCACGCAACTATATTTCAGATCAAAATAATCCAACTTATCTAAATTATAATGGAAAAATAGAGATAGAAGTAAGAGGTTCAACTTCTCAATTTTTAGAAAAGAAACCTTATGGATTAACAACACTTACTGAAAATGATAGAACCAACAACAATGTCAGTATTTTAGGAATGCCAGAGGAAAATGATTGGATATTAAATTCACTAGCCTTTGATCCATCCTTATTAAGAGATTACCTCTCTTATTATCTTTCAAGAAGTATAGGAAATTATGCAGCTCGAGGTAAATATTGCGAGGTGATCGTAAATGGTGAATATCGAGGACTATATATTTTTATGGAGAAAATAAAGATTGACAAAAATAGAATCAATATAGAAAAAATGTCTCCAAGTGATAATATAGGATTAAGTGTTACTGGAGGATACATCGTAAAAGCAGATAAAACAAATGGAGATGAACCAGTAGCATGGTATATGGAAGCTAGCAATGGATGGTATGTTCAATATATTCATGATAATCCAAAACCAGAATTCATCAATTCTATACAAAGTACTTATATCCAATCTATATTTAATAGATTCAAGGATGATATGATTGCTCAAAATGAATCAATTAAAAATGGCTATCCATCTAATATAGATATACCAAGTTTTATCGACTACATGATTATCAATGAACTATCATCTAATGTTGATGCATATCAAATAAGTACCTACTTCCATAAAGATAGAGGAGGTAAGTTAAAGGCTGGGCCAGTATGGGATTTTAATCTTAGTTATGGCAATGACCTTTTTTTGTGGGGCTACAATAGAAGCTTTACTAATGTCTGGCAATTTGACAATGGTGATAATACAGGATCTCGATTTTGGAATGACCTCTACAAGAATCAAACTTATAAATGCCATCTTGCGAAGCGATGGAAACAAGTAATCCAACAAAATAATCCATTGAGCTATACCTCAATATCTAAAAAAATAGACTCCCTTGTTTTAGAAATTAATGAAGCCGCTGCTAGAGAACAAAATAAATGGTATTCAGTAGGCAATCTTCAATCAAACGCAAATGATATAAAAACATGGCTTCAAGAAAGAATTGAATGGATGAACACAACAATAGGAAACGATGATGCCTGTCCAACACCTGTAGCCCCCCCTCTAGTTATTTCTAAAATCCATTATAACCCTTTAGAAAACAATGAGTACACCAGTAATAATCTTGAATTCACCGAAATCACGAATAATAGCAATCGAAAAGTAGACATGTCAGGGTTCTATTTTAGTGAACCCGGTTTCAATTTTCAATTTCCTATTAATTCTACAATAGACCCACTTCAAAAAATATATTTATGTAGCGATAGTATAGCGTTTAAAAAAATTTATGGCATAGCTGCATTGGGGCAATTTGGAAGAAATCTATCAAATAATTCTCAAAAATTAGTCCTTTCAGATGCATGGGGAAACACCATAGATGAAGTAGAATACAAAGATGAAGCTCCGTGGCCTCTTGAAGCAGACGGTAAAGGATCTTTCCTAGAATTAATAAACCTCTCCTTTGACAATAGTCTTGCCTCCAGTTGGATTGCGAAAGACTCTGCATTTCAACAAGTTGAAATCACAACAAGTATTTCAATCTTTCCAAATCCATTTATAAATCAGTTGAATATAAAAAATGGAAATGATTACCCAGTAGATCTTCGCGTATTTAATTCAACAGGGCAACTACTCGAACAAATAAAGAATGTATTAGCAGGAGAAAAAATTCAACTTGGTAGCAGGTATAAATCAGGAATATATATTATAGAAGCAACAGGAAATGGAGAAAAGGTAATTAGAAAAGTCATTAAATCATAACTGTTGACGTGCAGTAAGCCTATACAATGAATAAATATATTGCTGTTATTTCATTCCAATTATCGCATTGAGTAAATATATATTACCCTAAATCATCGATAAGATATCTAATACTTTTTGTTCGTATAAATAATGCCTTGTCTTGCGGCGAATAGTATTAATGAAGTTATCTGAAGAGTTTTTTGGATTCTACCCCATTAAATTATAGGTTTAACTGTTAGTGATGGAAACTCTCTACTAATTTAGAATATATGTTTCCCACTTTATGCTGACGATTCACAGATGCCTTTCTAATTTAAAATCATTCTGCGGTTTATTGATTCTGTGATTGGTAATCTTCAGCACTATTTATATATTTGCTATATGACATTAAGTGCACCATTAACTTCTGAGGATATCTGTGAGGGATTTTCTCGTGTGCTTTTTTCTGATCTGCCTAGTGAGCTATTGCTGTCTAACCGCAAGGATCTGAAGTATATAATTGATAACGATTCATTTTTACTGATATTTGAAAAATTGAAGGGGGATTATGATATACTTGTTAACGATGGGAATAGTCGGCTTGAATATAAGACCCAATATTACGATACAGCTGATTTCCGGTTTTATTCCGATCACCAAAGGGGTAAACTACCCAGGCAAAAAATCAGAACAAGAACCTATCAGGATGGCAAAAGTTTTCTGGAGATAAAGAGTAAAGATAACAAGGGCTTTACGCGCAAGGTCAGAAATGAAATTGATATTTCAACTTTTGTAATTAATGACTATGCCGCCTTCATTTATGATTCAATCGGATTTAAAGTTTTGCCACTATTAAAAACATTGACAGTCAACTATAAACGAGTTAGTCTCTATGATAAAAACAGGACAGAAAAAATAACCTTTGATTTTTTTTATAATGCTGATCATCATGGGCGGACTTATGAGAGAACTCAGATGGTTTTGGTAGAAAGTAAGGGACTAAACCATAAGCATTCTTTATTTAATTTACTCATGCATGATATGCGCATTAGCCCTATTTCATTTAGCAAATATTGCTTCGGACTTAGCAATCTTGAATCTTGCTTAAAAATCAATAATTTCATGCCGTTGCTTAAGACAGTTAAAAAAATATTTAATTAATATGAAAATACTTCAAGTTTTATTTGATGGGATGGGTGATGATGTAGTTGCACTATTGGCAACTAAGTTAATCATCGATCTTTTAGCCATTCTGGTGCTCGTTCGATTTATCTATTTGAAAAACTATCGACGCACTGATCTTTTTTTGACATTTTTTTCTTTTAATATCATCGTTTTTTTTATCAGCTATTTACTTAATAGGGTTGAGATGAGCACTGGCGCTGCTTTTGGATTGTTTGCCATATTTTCAATGTTACGTTATCGTACTGAAGGGATTTCGACAAAGGATATGACATATCTTTTTTTGTGTATAGCCATTGGCTTAATTACTGCTGTTAGCAGTGGGTCCATACTTGAATTATTTCTTATAATAGTCTTTATTGTAGTTGTGATATTTTTGTTGGAGTCCGGACATATTCTAAGGAATAGGCCTTCTATACAAATTGACTTTGACCGCACTGACTTAATTCATCCAGACAAAAGGCAAGAATTAAAATCTGAACTGGAAAAAAGAACAGGCTTGTCAATTAGCCACATAGAAATTAGTGCGATTGATTATTTAAAAGACAGTGCCATTGTACACATTTACTATGATCAAAAATAAGTTCTATTTATTTGCTTTGCTTTTTTTTTCGGCTCAGTCTATATTTGGTCAAGCAACCAAAGCAGATCCAATTGATATTCAAGGATGGTTTGGGGCTAATGTTGAGGCTGATTTGCCCCAAAAATGGAGCTTCGATTTTTCATATCAAACACGACTTAATAACAACCTGACGAAGAATAATGGGTCTTATTATTCATTCGGTACTAAGAAGCGTTTGTTTAAACCTTTGTCATTACTGGGCGAGTATCGCTTGTCAAAAGTTCTCAAAGGCACATATAATCGTTTTACTGCAGGGGTTGATATAGATTACAATATAAAAAAAATTAAAACTGATTTTAGATTGCTCTATCAAAATCAGATACAAGATTTTGATGATTTAAGGAAAGAGAATGACGATGATCATTTTTTTCGTGCGCGAATCAGAGGTCGTTTCCCTTTGGCTAAAAACACATCAATATTATTATCTATGGAGCCAATTTATAATATAGCGTCAGGGATTACAATAGATAATTACAGGAATCAAGTTGGCTTGCGTTATAATTTTAAAAAATACCTACGAGCGGAGCTTTTTTATATTAATCGCTCGGATTATGCAAAGAAGTATAGGCGCCAATACCATATTTTCGGCACTACAATCACTTACTCATTTAAGATCAAATCAAAGTAAGCTACTCCACATCTACAATTGTTGCTTAAAAAAGTTGATAATCAAGGTGGGAAAGATGGAATTAACCCTGCTTTTTATTTCGATGAAGTTAAGATTACAGAAAAGAAAATGAAAGCTGGACTGAATTTTCTGCGGGTTTGCTTCTTCATAATTGAGGTTTAAATTAATAAAAATTATTAACTAACCCTCTGGTCTCAAATTTGGGGAGTATTATAGACCTAAAAAAAAACTACAGGATCTAGTTAAATCCTGGCTATAAAACTAATATGCGTTTGATTTGTTCACCCTCTCTTGTTAATACTCTTAGAATATAAATCCCTGATAATAAGTCAATCGGTAAAATTGTTTCCATAAGATTATTAACCCAATATGAACCTTTTATCTGACCAAGAAAATTTAGTATGGTTATCGATAAAATCTCTGAACTCGAACGAATGTTAATCTTTCCATGATCTACAGGGTTTGGGTACACCACCAAATAATTTTCTGTATTCTCTTGAATAGGCTTATCTACTGTTTTGGTGGTATCATGAGCACCATAATCATAATAACCCCCAACGGGGATTGTATTTCCGTAAAAGTCAAATAATCCAAGGTGAGATAAAAAAATTGGTGCTGAGCTAAGATCTGCTGCGGCATCAATTAGTGGAGAATTTGCACTTAACCTATATGCATTAAGACTAGAAAGTCTTGAAGTGTTATTTATTGTATTACCATGACCTGCATCTGCGACCATTGGATTGGTTTGAATCCCTAAAGGATTAGATTCATTCATTTCTTGTCCGTTAGCATTTGACCTCCATTCAGAAAGTGAATTAAAGGTTATTGGCCATGTAATCACAAAAGGAGTAGATTGAGCCGCATAGTAAACATTGTTCTGAAAGAAAACTTCGGACGTTAAAAAGGCATGGTATGAATTAATTATATTAAGATTGTCATCAGAGATGAATATGTTGTTACATATTTTAATACCATTCATATTTTCACCTATAAACCCAACACAGCTAGGTATGCCGTTTGTGGGGTCCCCTCCCATATAAACAGTATTGTTAAAAATATAATTTGCTCCAACCTTGTCAATACTATTCGCTCCCCAAAACGTAATACCTCCATAGCTACTTTTTCTGCCATCGTTTTCAGAAATATTATACCTTATAATATTACCTTCAAGAGGACCATATAAATTTGCTCCTTCGAATTGTGCTAATAAAAATCCCGCTCCATCATTATTATGTGAATAGCAGTATTGTATTATGCAATTTTGGCACCCTCCGTCCAAATCAAATCCACCCCCATCTCCTAAAATTGTTTTATTTTCATATGATTCACAGTGTTGAATAATACTATTTCTGTTATCCCATAACCAAATACCTATAGGTCCGCCTGAATTGTTATTGTTAGTCCCATTGTTGTGAGATATGCAATGTTCTATTATTGCACTATCTGCTCCTCCAACTAAGATTCCGCTTCCTGTATGTGGCGAGACACCTACAGCTCCAGGGTTGTGATGCGTCACTACGTTTCTAATTGTTATGCCTGAAATGGTGCCTTTATCTAAATCGCGACCTGTTTCAATTCCATTTCCTGCAAATCCTTTTATTTCAATATTTTCAATATGTAAGTAGTCAATATCACTGTTTGATCCGTTCCAAACATAGATGCCGTTTGTGTTAATGCTGCTAAATATGGGTATTCCGTTACCCTCAATTATTAAATTAGTAAATTTAAGACCTAGTTGAACAACCCCATTAGGCGGTGCCCAAGCTTGAAACATATGACAGCCATTTGCCCTCAGTATTGCTCTCCCAATACCGAAGGAGGAGAATGTTACAGGGTTTGCAGTTGTTCCATAAGTTTTGTCGCATTGAATGTAAATACCATTGTCAGTGCTAAAGGTTTCACCACCTTCAAATAGAATTGTGTCCCCCGCTGTAAAACCTGTAAACCATGCATGAGCTCTTACCTTTTCAATTGTAAGCCAAGCTTCTGTGATTGAATTTCCTGAGTTTACATCATTTCCTGTTGAACTCACAAAGTACTGTCGAGAAAATGCATTGGAGGCAAATCCAAATGTTACAGTAGTATAGATGAGAATTATTAATTTATTCATTTTAATCCTTAATTACATATAACGGTTTGGAGATTTGCTTGCTATCTGGTTTCGGGGCTTAAAATTCTCAACAATTACTGAAATTAAGTTACTATTGACCCCGCTAATTTAACCAATTTTACATAGCAAAGAAATGTAATAAATACCCAACTGTCAGATTAAATACTAGCTGTTACATCTGATGCATACCAGGATTCACTTTATAGGATATTAAATGTCCGTCTTTGTTGATTTTAAGGATCTTCTCAAATACCCCTATCGAATTATAGAATTCCATTAAATCCTTCCAAATTTGGTTAGAATGTATTTCAATGCTGTCTACATGAAAATCAACCACTTACGTTTATTCGTAGGTGGTTTTTTATTTTGTGTCATGAATTGTTTCATGTTTTGTATCATGATTTTTTACTTTTTACCAAAAACACGAACTTTTAATGCTGATATTTCTACAGCGGATAACAGCATTGAATCAACGGAATTTATTTTACTATTTTTACATAAATAAAACATATTATGCCTTTCGTCTCTGTAACCAGACTGCGTGTAAAATCCCTATTTTTTTTATTCTCATTTATGAGAGCAAATGAAGCCTCAGTGAAAGAATTAAAATCTTCAAGTGGTTTATTAATGGGGAAAGAACTAATTGATAAAAAATTAACTTTTTGGACAATTACATTGTGGGAGGATGAGGAATCGATGAAAAGATTTAGAGGTTCTTCATCGCACAGAAATGCAATGCAATACCTTCCTAAATGGTGTAATGAAGCATCATATCACCATTGGGTTCAAGAAGAGAATGAAATTCCAAACTGGACTACTATATCAGATAAGTTATTTTCACAAGGGAAATTGAGTAAGGTTAGAAATCCATCAAATGCACAAATTACCAATCAGTTTCCTCCAATTCAGTGGACTAAATCTGAAAGAAAATTAAAGTAAATTCGTATGAGGATTATTGAAACACACTGCGTGAGGAAAACACCCCCTGAAATCGGTCCAAATCGGTTATTTTCGGTTTTCTTAAAACGTAACCAACTTTAAATCAACGCCTTCATTTTCTCAAAAAATATTCATAACCCTGAGGCCTTTGGCCCCAATACCGACCAAGAATTATTGTTATTCTTGAGAATAATATAAGAGCTAAAAAAGCAGGCACTAATGGCCTGCTTTTTTGATTTTAAATAACTTCTCAAAGACTCCTACTAAACTATAAAATTCCCGCAAATCTTTCCACAATTGGTTAGATTGTAGTAAAATATTGGCTACATGAAAATCAAGGACTTACGTTAAATCGTGGGTCCTTTTCTGTTTCTGCGTGAGGTTTGCGTGAGGTTTTGCGTGAGGTTTTTGAAAAATCAGCCATAATATTTTTTTTAAATATCTTAAATTTGAATAGTGAAAATGTTCACTTTATATAAATACATAGAGTATGCGTAATTTAATTTTTCTTAGTATCTTAATTTGTTTAACTGGGTGTGTAAAATCAAATTCAGATCAAATTCAAATAGTAAAAGGAGATCCTGCTTCGCAGTCAGCATTATGGAAAAAGAAGGGTATTTCTAATTATGAAATGACCATGAAAATATCCTGTTATTGTCTTCAAGGAAGAGTTGGTCCGCATCTTATTGTTGTAGAGAATGATAAAATCAAGACAGTGAATAATCTGCCATATGATTCATCTAAAACTGGGCCAATTCTAACCATCAATGAATTATTTGATTTCATAATTATCAGTTTAGCTAAAAATCCCTATCAGCATTCTTTAGATTATAATACAATCTTTTATTATCCAAAAAATATATATTTTGATTTCAGTAAGCAGATTGCAGATGAAGAAATTGGTTATGAGATTACTTCCTTTAAAGCATTATAATAAAAATATATTCATACCAACAAAGATGATAAAATACTTAGTCGGTTTTTTTATTCTTTTAAATATCTCCTGCAATAAGTCAAATATTACGTCAGTAGCTTGCTTTAAAGGCAAGTTAGTGTTGAAAGGGATTTGTATGAATTATGTAATTCAAATAACTGAGGGTGATGTAGATAAGGCATTGTATGAAAGTAGTTGGCAAAATCCATCAACCAATACTACCTATCAAAATGTTTTTCGTTTAGAAAGTATTTGCACTTTTCCATCTACTATAAAAGAAGGGGATGAATTTTATTTTACTATCCCTAAGAATCCAATACCACAAACTTGCGCTCAATGTATGGCATATAGTCCAACTCCAAATAAAATGATATATATAGAAATCTGTAATAAATAATTAATCTACCCTGTGTCATGAAAACACCCCCTTAAATCGACTGAAATCGGTCGTTTTCGGTTTTGTGAAAACATAACCCATTACAAATCAACGCCTTCATTTTCTCGAAAAATCTTCATAACCCTGAGGTCACGAGTTC
>JBILBU010000023.1:0-35090 GCA_044353505.1 Chitinophagaceae bacterium
AATGACATTAAAGTCTATTGATCATTGGCAATCCATGTCGGATGCTTTGGCAGGATATTCCTACACAGGAGCCTCGTCCATGTATTCCTTGTTGGGGAAGGGAGATAGTTCCGTTGCGTTGCTTGGTAAGTTTTTAGACAGACATGCTCAGCCAAATGGACTTTACGCAGAAGCGGGTCCTTGTTTTGAAACGCCAATGGCTTTTGCATCGAGCTTGCAGGAAATGCTTATTCAAAGTGATAAAGGGCGCATAAAAATTTTTCCTGCTATTCCTCAAGCCTGGAGAGAGCTTTCTTTTAGCAAGCTTGGTGCAGAGGGCGCCTTTCTCATCGATGCTGTTTTGTATGATGGTATTCTGCAACAAGTAAAGGCAAAGAGCTTATCAGGGAATACATGCTCGCTTGAGTTTATTGCAAGTGGTGATTTTGAAGTTATATCCGACAGACGCGGAATTCTTCAGGCAATAGTTCAGCGTCAAAGCGGCCATCTTATTTTCACTTTTGAAACGATTGTAGGTGAATTGATTACTGTAAAAAGAAAGCATGTTAGTACTGCCAGAGATTTGCTGGTTCATTTTCAAGAAAATAAATTTTACTGGGGCTTGAATAAATTCTTTTTGACTAAGTAAGTTTTTAGGATCTGCAATCATATAATTTCTGATATTCGCTTTGATGAAGCTTTTCAATACTTCGGTTATTTTTTTGTTGGCCATATGCTCTTCCTGTAGCCAAAGCAATAAGGCCGTTGCTGTTTCAACTGATCCTGATAGTCTGCTACATTGTGTTGATCATATTCCTTCCCGATTCGGAAAAACATCCCTTTTAGATACCATAAGTAAACGATCTGATGCATCAGCATCTCATGACGGGATGGTATGGGTAGCTGGGGGAGAATTTTTAATGGGGGCGAGTGATGGAGAAGGCAGGCCAGATGAGTATCCACAGCACAAGGTTAAGGTCAGTGGTTTTTGGATGGATGCTACCGAGGTAACAAATGCCCAATTTAAAAAGTTTGTGGACGCAACTGGCTATATCACTACTGCTGAGAAAATACCCGACTGGGAAGAAATTAAAAAGCAACTCCCTCCTGGAACGCCAAAGCCATCAGCCGATGTATTTGTTGCGGCTTCACTTGTTTTTGTTCAGCAATCCCCTGGAGCAGGATTGAGCGATCCGAGCAGATGGTGGTTATGGAAAAGCGGAGCCAATTGGAAACACCCGCAAGGGCCGGGTAGCAGCATCAAAGGGCTTGAAAATCATCCCGTGATTCATGTTTCTTGGGATGATGCAATGGCGTATTGCAATTGGTCCGGCAAGCGGCTGCCTACAGAGGCTGAGTGGGAATTTGCTGCTGGGGGATACGCCAATCATGTATATCCTTGGGGCAATGAGCAAGTAGAATCTGGAAAGCCTAAGGCAAACACTTGGCAAGGTAGTTTCCCTAGCTACGATACAAAGTGGGACGGTTATGGGAATGCTGCACCTGTAAAGACCTTTGCTCCTAATACTAAGGGACTTTATGATATGGCTGGAAATGTATGGGAATGGTGTGCTGATTGGTATAGCAATGATTATTATAAAACAGTTGTAGCAAAAAGTATAATCAACCCCAAGGGTCCTGCTCGGAGTTATGACCCCCAGGAGCCAACAGTACCAAAGAAAGTCGTGAGGGGAGGTTCGTTTTTATGCAATGCGTCTTATTGTAAAGGCTATAGGGTATCATCAAGAATGAAAACTGCAACAGATACAGGTTTGGAGCATACTGGATTTAGGTGCGTAAATTAAATGAAGAAATCAATCATCATGACTAATCTAAAAAGACGAGAGGTTCTAAAACAATTTGTTTTTGTTTCTGCAGGCTTTGCACTAATTCCATCTTGCATGCAAGACAGAAGCAAGTCTAATGTATTGCTAAAGAAAATCAAGGTCATGCCCGATGATGAGGCAATGCTTTCAGAACTTTGTGAAACAATTATTCCAAAGACAGATACTCCAGGTGCAAAAGATATCTCCGCACATTTATTTGTGTTGAAGATGGTGGATGATTGTCGTACAAAAGCAGAGCAGGAAAAGTTTATGAGAGGTATGGAAGAATTTAATCAATTCTGTAACGCAACTTCTGGGGATGGTTTTGTTGATTGTAGTCTTGAGCAGCGAAAAAAAATAGTTGATGAAATTATTTCAAAAAAAGATGAAGACACTGAACTCATTTCTTTTTTCACTACAGTAAAGTCTCTCGTTATTCAGTCGTACACCACCTCCCAATTTTTTTTAACCAATGTTCAGGTGTATGAACTTATTCCAGGAAGATACCAAGGGTGTGTTTCAATTTAAATAAGGGTTTAATAAAATATTATGGGAAACAATAAAAATACATTTGATGTTATCGTGATCGGTTCAGGCATGAGTGGTGGTTGGGCAGCAAAGGAATTCACTGAAAAGGGATTGAAGACTTTGGTGCTTGAAAGGGGACGAGAAGTAAAGCATCTCAAGGATTATCCTACGACCAACATGATGCCTTGGGAGTTTGAGCACAGAAATGAATTGACTCAAGATCTCAAAGATGCAAATCCGGTGATCAGCAAATGTTATGCTTTCAGGGAGGATGCCATGCATTTTTTTGTGAAAGACAATGAGCATCCTTATGTCCAAGAAAAGCCTTTTGATTGGATACGCGGATATCAAACAGGGGGGAAATCGCTTATGTGGGCAAGACAAACACAGCGATGGAGTGAGTTTGATTTTGAAGGCCCAGCGCGTGATGGGTTTGCTGTGGATTGGCCTATAAGGTATAAAGATATTGCTCCTTGGTATAGCTATGTTGAGAAATTTGCAGGGATATCGGGCAGTCGGGATAATATTCCTGCACTTCCTGATGGCGAGTTTCTGCCTCCATTGGAGTTAAGTTGTGTTGAGAATCACTTTCGTGATGTGGTTGCAAAAAATTATTCAAATCGACATGTCATTTACGGTCGGTGTGCACACCTTACAGTTCCACAAAAAATTCATTTAGAACAAGGAAGAGGGCAGTGTCAGAAAAGAAACCTTTGTCAGCGTGGTTGTCCATTTGGTGGATATTTCAGCTCAAACTCAGTAACACTACCATGGGCTGAGAGAACAGGAAATCTAACCATGATTTCTGATGCCATTGTAGATTCAGTGATCTATGATGAGAAAGTGGGAAAGGCCACTGGTGTTAGGGTAATAGATGCAAACACTCAAAAATCTACAGAATATTTTGCGCGAATCATTTTTGTTAATGCTGCGGCCTTCAATTCTAATTTATTATTGCTCAACTCAACCTCGAATAGGTTCCCCAATGGACTGGGGAATGACAGTGGCGTGTTGGGC
The DNA here is from genome assembly GCA_044353505.1 of Chitinophagaceae bacterium. Taxonomy (GTDB): domain Bacteria; phylum Bacteroidota; class Bacteroidia; order Chitinophagales; family Chitinophagaceae; genus Pollutibacter. The sequence continues at coordinate 3,351 of JBILBU010000023.1, forward strand.
AAGTACGTTGCCTTTCATAATTATAGGGCCAGCATCTATGGTAAATATGATGGGTTTTTAGATAAGACGACAGATGGGCGTTCGCATACGAGTGCCTATCTGCCAAGATTTCGTAATGTGGAAAAGCAAGAAACAGATTTCCTTCGTGGGTATGCCACTGGTTTCTTTGCAGGGAGGAGCATAGCCAGAAATACTGATGGATTTGGCCAAGATTTGAAAGACAATCTCGATAGCAAAATTCTTGGTCCATGGGATGTTGGAGCTGGTATGATGGGTGAGACAATCCCCAAAGAAACCAATACTGTTTCTTTGGATCAGAGCAGAAAAGATAAGTATGGCATTCCGTTGTTAAAGATTGACATTGATTATGATGATAATGATGAGAAAATGATCAAAGACTTTCATCAGGAAATGAGTGAGATGATGATAAAGGCAGGATTTTATAATATCAAGACCAATGATTCAAAGCAGGCTCCCGGACTTGATATCCATGAAATGGGGGGAGTTCGTATGGGCCATGACCCCAAAACCTCTATGTTGAACAAATGGAATCAACTTCATGCCTGCCGCAATGTTTTTGTGACTGATGGGTCTTGCATGACTTCTACTTCAACACAAAATCCTTCTCTAACCTATATGGCTCTAACGGCGAGGGCAGCAGACCATGCCATGCTGGAAATGAAGAAGGGGAATCTGTAGACTTAGCACTGTTATACAATGCTTGCTATTTGCTATTTGTTATGCGATATAGCAAATTTTGTTGGTGGCTTATTGTTTGCTTCAGGAATTCAATTTCATTCTGCTGACGTTCTATCAAGTTTTGGAATAGCTTGTTTTTAGCATGTAGCGAATCTTCGCTTTCGACAATTACTGGCTGCATCAAGGACGTTTCAATTTTTTCTAGGTCTGTTGGCGTTGTGTTTAAAACTCTCGCAATCTCAGACAGGGTATACTTATTGATGTTGCCCGTTCTCTCAAGAAAAGAGATGAGGGATCTGGTTTTCCCGATGCCTTTGGCCAATTCTTCCTGGGTCATCCCGCGGTAAGAACGCAGTCGTTTTATTTTTTCACCCAGATGATGTCTAAACTTTTTCACCTTGCAAGTGACGAAATAATTAATTATCAAAAAGATAGAAAATTGCTTAAAAAAGAGTATTTTTGGTCTACCGGATTAGGTAGAACAAATCCCTTCAAATAGGATGTTCAATAAAAGCCCAATCGCGGTATTAAGGCCCTGATTAGAGACGTCTCTTTTTTAGAGACGTTTTTTGTTTCTTCATGAAAGCAGCACCTCAAATAGGCTGGCTAAAATTGTTTAATTTTCCTGCTAAGAATCTTGCATGCATAAAAAAATTCAAGCTTTAATCAGCCTCGTTTTATTTGTCGCCATGATTGGCGTAAACGCCTTGGCAAATATTCTACCTATCAACGGCTATAATACAGGCCAGGTATCTGCATTTTATCCAAACTTTTTTGTACCTGCAGGTTTTACGTTTAGCATTTGGGGTCTGATTTACATGCTGCTTGCAGGATTTGTTATAACAAGTGTAGTTTCAGTTTTTGTCAACCTCAATTCTTCGGCTCAAGAGGCGATTAAGAGGGCGAGTCCGCTTTTTCAAATTACTTGTCTGTTGAATGCTGGGTGGATTATTGCCTGGCATTATCTCTATCTTGAAATTTCTTTGTTGATCATGTTGGCATTTTTGGTGATGCTCATCAAAATATATTTACGAATACAGTCGTTGAAAACCAGCTTCAATTTTTTCACGAGGTTGTGGATCTACCACGCTTTTGTTGTTTATCTGGCTTGGATTTCAGTGGCAACGATTGCCAATTTCACTGCTTTGTTTGTTGGCTTAGGTTGGCAGGGCAATCCTTTCCCAGCTGAGTTGTGGGCCATTGTGCTGATTTGTGTAGCCTTGCTTCTTGCTATTTTTTTTGTAGGCAAGCTAAAAGAACCAGCTTTTGGATTCGTTTTGTCCTGGGCTTTTTTTGGCATCTACTCAGCTCAAATCAAAGCATCAAAGGAGGTAGGCATCATTGCAGCACTTTCAGTTTGTCTTTTACTTGCATGGGCCATTACCATCCTGATTAAAACCTCAAAAAAGTATCAATAGCGCCTTTGTTTGTTTAATTTTGTTTCTAAGATGATCAGTTTAACTTGTATTGATGTTTTTCGGCGCAGTGTAAGCGATTTTCATGTGCACAATGATGTCGATGCCAAAATGGAAAATCCATTCCTGGAAGGGAGTCTCGAGCGGTTGTTTTATTCGAAGAATTATATCGATACCGTGCAGTGGCATTTGGAAGATATCATTCGCGACACACAAATAGATCCGTTAGTAGCGCTTACTTTAAAGCGAAGAATAGACAAATCAAATCAAGATCGTACTGATCTTGTAGAGCAAATCGACGATTACTTTCTATCGCTTTACAAAAGTATAGCTGTAAGTGATCGTGCAACACTAAATACCGAAAGTCCAGCTTGGGCAATTGACCGCTTATCTATACTTATGCTCAAGATTTGGCATATGAACGAAGAGGTATTGAGGGCTGACGCAAATGATGACCACAAGCAGCGATGCAATGCCAAGCTTCAGGTATTGTTTGAACAGGAAAAAGACCTGTCCAATGCTATTGATGAATTGATTGAAGATATCGCATCAGGCAAAAAAATAATGAAAGTATACAGGCAAATGAAAATGTACAATGACCCCTCATTAAATCCGATATTGTACAATTCCAAATAGCATGACCCAGACTACCCCAAGAAAAAAAATATTGGTCATGCGCTTCTCCGCATTAGGCGATGTAGCGCTTACCGTGCCGGTACTTAAAGCATTTCTTGATTTTAACCCGGATAAGGAATTGGTGATGTTGAGTAATCAGCAGTTTTCCGGTTTGTTTGAAGGTGTTGAAAGACTGAGCTTTATTGGCGCTGATTTGAAGAAGAAGCACAAGGGGATTGTCGGGATATTTAGAATTTTCAATATGGTCCGAAAGCAGGTTGAGTTTTCTACTGTGGTAGATCTTCACAGCGTTGTTCGAACATATATTCTTCGTTGTCTTTTTACTGTACTCAAGAAAAAGACTGCTGGAGTGAAGAAGTCGAGGTTCGAAAATTTTGCACTAACCCGGAAAGAAAATAAAATTTTTCGTCCATTGCCACACGCTACAGAGCGGTACATCAAGGTTTTTGAAAGTTTAGGCTTTGGAGTTGCGCCCTTGTCGTCCGGCCCAGATCAAATAATATCCAAGCCCTTAAATGTCAGCCGTAAGATTAATATTGGTTTTGCTCCTTTTGCCAAGCACAATACCAAAATGTACAACCTTGATAAGTTCAAAGAGATTGTAAGGCATTTCGACGAGAAGCCGTATCAGTTATATTTTTTTGGAGGAACGGCAGCTGAAAAATTATTAATTGGTGGTTGGGAAAAGGAATTTAAGCAGGCCAATCCTCAGCATGATATAAAGGGGTTCAAAGAAGAGCTTGAACTCATTCAGCAAATGCAGCTTATGGTTTCAATGGATTCAGCAAATATGCATTTGGCCTCTTTGGTCAATATACCAGTGGTTTCCATTTGGGGCCCAACTCATCCCTATTCAGGATTTTATGGCTTGCATCAAAATCCACTGAACGCGGTGCAGCTAAATCTCTCATGTAGGCCATGCTCCGTATTTGGGAATAAATCATGCTGGCGTGGCGATCATGCCTGTATGGATCAGATTACACCAAGCATGGTTATTGAAAAAGTGGAAGAGTTGTTCATGCAGCAGCAGGCCTAGCTTTTTGTGAACGACAATTGACCCTTATTGGTTTCCGAATTTGGGAAAATTCCTTCAGTTTTTGCTCTTCGAGCCCTTAAAGGGGTTTGTAACATTCCCAAAGCAACAACTTCTTGCTAAATTTGTTATTGAAATACAACCTACTATATGATTAAGACAGGAAATATTACCGTGAGCATTTATACTGAGATGACTCCAAATCCGGAGACCATGAAATTTGTGGCAAATAAGCTACTCTATCCAGGCAAAAGTGTTGATTTTCAAGATATTGATGCCGCAAAGCCTTCTCCTCTGGCTGTTGAGTTGTTCAGCTTTCCTTTTGTGAAAAGCGTATTCATTGCCAGTAATTTTGTTACGCTTACCAAAACTATAGAGACTGACTGGGAAGATATCAAGCCATCAATGCGCCAGTTTTTGAAAGATTATCTAGAAGACGGCAAAGTTGTTGTTAATGAGGATGAGCTTCCTATTTCCCAGGCTACAGACGGAAACATCGTACTCTCTGAAGATGGGGATGTGGTGAAGAGAATCAAAGAATTGTTGGAAAATTATGTAAAGCCTGCCGTTGAGATGGATGGCGGCGCTATTCAGTTCAAAAAATTCGAGGATGGGGTTGTGACCCTTATGCTCCAAGGAAGTTGCAGTGGATGTCCTTCATCCATGATTACACTCAAATCTGGTATCGAAGGGATGATGAAGCGCATGATTCCTGAGGTGGTGGAAGTTGTTGCCGAAGCAGAATAACCTTACATGCGGCATATGCATTGAGTCTGTCTGATCTTTATGCATTTAGTCCTTGCCCTTAAATGTATTCATCGATCCGTACACTCCAAATACCTTTCCGAGTAAAAAGTCGAACCACCGCTGCGGTACAACACCCTTGAAAAAAGGCATTGCATAAACCAGCCAAGGCATGCGTGCAAATATTTTATTTTTTTCGATGGCTCTTATGACCCCCTTTGCCACCCGTTCAGGTTTGAGCAGTGGTATTATTGGAGATTGCACGCCCTTAAACATACCGGTATCGATATAATAGGGGGTAATGGTGCTTACCCTTACGTTTGTCTTTGACTGCTCAAGTTCTAGCCTCAGGGTTTCACTCCAGCCAATCAATCCCCACTTACTGGCCACATAGGCTGACAGCTTAGGGTGAGATGCCATTCCAGCCGCAGAAGCAATATTTACGATATGCCCTTTTTTTCTTTCAATCATTCCTCCCAATAGAGACTTCGTGAGGTACATGCAGGCATTGAGATTGATGTTGATTGTTGTTTCAATTTCATCATCTGAATGGTCGATGAATAATTTTCCTGTAACAACCCCTGCATTGTTGATGAGGATATCAACATGACCACAGGTAGATTTAATTTGGGTTGCGGCTTCTTGGATTGAGGATCTTGATGAAAGATCTACTTGAATAAAACTGGCTGTCACCCCCTTTTGACTAAGCTCGTTAGCAAGAAGCTTCCCTGCATTATCATTGATGTCTAATATCATAATATGGTTGGCCTCTTTTTCTCCACATAGTCTAGCCATCAGGCTACCAATTCCGGAAGCTGCTCCTGTAATAACTATATTTGATGACTTGATCGTGCTCATAGTATGGGCAATTTAGATTTTACTTATCATATTTTAATCATGAGCCCTTTAGAGATTCTTGAAATTATTGCAGTAATCTCTGGGATTGCTTCTGTCTGGTTTTCTTCAAAGGAAAGTATTTGGGTATATCCCATTGGTCTGTTCAATACGGTTATTTATATCTACCTCAGTTTTAAGGGAGATCTTTTTGGCGAGGCCAGTGTGAATTTATTTTATACCATCATGAGTATTTACGGTTGGTATAATTGGTTGCGCAGAGGCAAAGATCATCAATTGGTTGTGAACATAAGTTACTCGTCCAAGGTAGATTGGGCCGCTCAGCTGTTATTTTTTATTTCTGTATTTCTAGTCATTTATTTCTCGCTTTCCTTTATCAAAACTGCATTTGCTCCCGGCACAATACCCTGGGCAGATGGAATCGCCTCAGCATCCGCGTTTACTGCCATGTGGCTGATGACAAGAAAAAAAGTTGAGAGTTGGATATGGTGGCTTGTGACCAACATTATTTCTATCCCACTATTTTACGTAAAAGGATATACATTAACAGCCATTTATTATAGTGTACTTCTTGTGCTTGCAGTAGTTGGATTAAAAGAATGGAGAAAAAAAGCCAATGAACAATCAATATCCTGAGAAGATTATAAAGATCGTTGCCATTGGTCCGGAATCAACTGGCAAGAGCACCCTATGTGCGCAGCTTGCTGCACATTTTTCCACCGTGTGGTGTCAGGAATACGCAAGGGAGTATTTGCTTCAACACGGCACTAATTATACATTTGATGACTTGCTTGATATCGCAGAGGGTCAATTGATACTTGAAGACGATTCAGTAAAGGTGGCCGCTAATCTTTTCAATCAATACCAATCTTCTGGACCACCACTGATTTTCATTGATACGGATATGTATGTGATGAAAGTCTGGTGTGAGTTTGTGTTTGGGAAATGTCATCAACGAATACTAAATGAAATTGCAGAAAGGAAATATGATGGGTATCTTTTGTGTAAGCCTGATATTCCATGGACAGAAGATGAGCTTCGAGAATATCCAGAATTGAATACCAGAGAAAAACTATACGGCAATTATAGAGATCTTCTCATCAATCAGCAGGTGCCATGGACTGAGGTTTCAGGAGATGATCCGGGGAGAACAAAAAATGCCATAGCCTGGGTTGAGCAATTGGTGCTATCGGTAAATACTAAACAATAAAGCAATAATTATTTTTGTATGGCAAATATCTTCTCTCGTCTTTCAAATCAGGCATTGCGAATCCTTTTTTATTCTCTGTGGGCTGTGCTAAGTCTTGTTCAGGCCTGGGGCACAGAACTCTTTGATGACGAAGCTTATTATTGGGTTTATTCCAGATTTCTTGATTGGGGATACTTTGATCACCCTCCTGTTATCGCTGTGCTCATTAAGATGGGGACATTTTTATTCCCTGGCGAATTCGGTGTTCGTTTCTTCATTGTCATAATCGGCATTATTGCCATATATCTTATTGAATACCTCACCAAGCCGAAAGACCTGAAACTGTTCTATGCTATTATATTGAATATTGCGATTTTGCAGATAGGTGGAATTATAGCAGTGCCGGACATCGCATTGCTTTTTTTCACGGTAATGTTTTTCATCACCTACCAGCATTATCAAGAAAAAAGCGGGATCCTTCAGGCCGTATGCCTATCCCTTATTATTGCATTGTTGTTGTATAGCAAGTACCACGGCATTCTGATTATTTTAGCTACACTCCTATCCAATATGCGATTGTTGAAGCGTCCTATGACCTGGCTCGTTGTTGTTCTATCCATGCTGTTGTTTTTGCCACATGTTCTTTGGCAGATGAACCATGGCTTTCCATCTATAGTTTACCAGTTACATGGGTGGGTCTCTCCGGTATATAAAATTTCATTTACAACCGATTATTTGCTTGGCCAATTATTGATTGCAGGTCCATTGCTTGGGTGGTTATTTATTTGGTCAGCCTTAAGAAAAAAACCTGTCGACATGTTGGAAAAGGCAATGTTGTGGTCGATCATAGGCGTTTATGCAGTGTTTTTAATCAGTTCATTTGGAAAACGAACTGAGGCAAACTGGACAATACCTTTAATCGCTCCATTAATTCTTCTTTCTTATCGGTATCTGATTACGGACGAAAAAAAAGCAAGATGGGTGTATTTAGTACTTCCTTATTCTCTTGTGCTCATATGCATTGTTAGGCTATATATGTTTCTGGATATCCCTCCGTTTAAATTCATGCCCAAAGATGAATTTCATGGCAATAAGCAGTGGGTTTCGGAGGTTAAACAAAAGGCTGATGGGCGCTCTGTTGTTTTTACGAATTCATATCAACGGCCATCTAAATACTGGTTCTATAGTGGAGATACCTCTTTCACTTTGAATGCCTATGGATATCGACAAAACAATTATAATCTCTGGCCATTAGAGGCAAGCCTTCAAGGGAAAAAAGTCATGGCTGTGGGCTCAATGAATCCTGATCTTGCTCAAGATTCAGTGAAGCTTCCTCGGCTGAAACTTGCCATCACCTATATCGATTCTTTTGACTCGCACTCACAAGTTATGATTGAGCAGGAAGATGATTTGTTGCATTATGCTGATGGAGAATTGAGTGCAAGGCTATTATTTAAGGCAGTCGACTCCACTGAACTCATTAGGGCAATAGCGCAGCAACCTGAATTGATATTGATTGTTTATCAAAAAGGGAAAAAAGAGGCTGTTGTAATCCCTACGGGTCTGCAAGTAACTGAAGAAGCTGCCAAAGGACTTTCCATAAAAGTAAAACTGCCAAAGATGACTGAACAAAAATATTTCATCAGGTGGGGACTCTCAAATTCTTTACAGGCGCCAACAATTAATAGCAGGATATATACAATGGTGAATTAGGGCTTAATGATTTTTTGAATATCTGTATCTGACGATAGGTTGTTCATTTGCCTGAGCACCCATGGATATTTAATCGAAACATACCGCGAGAGTGGCTTTACACTGTGTTTAATTGGATTATTCAAACTGGCGGCAATCATTGCTGCTTCAGACCTTGTGAGTTTAGATGCGGGGTGGTTAAAATATTTTTTTGATGCTGCTTCAATTCCAAATACACCTTTCCCCATTTCAGCTTCATTCAGATATACTTCAAGGATTCTCTTTTTACCCCATATTATCTCAATCATAAAAGTGAAGTACACTTCAAGTCCTTTTCTTACCCAACTTCTGCCCTGCCATAAAAAAACGTTTTTTGCAACTTGTTGACTAATGGTTGATGCCCCACGAACGCGTCCAGGCTTTTTTTTGTTGTAGGCCAGTGCCTTTTTAATGCTCTTGATGTCAAATCCATTATGGTCTGGGAAAGATTGGTCCTCGGAGGCCATTACAGCAAGTTTAGCATGCTGAGAAATTTTATTCATCGATATATGGGTTCTGCTAAAGCCGTTGCCCCTAATCATACTCGAGAGTTGTGTAATGGTTATTGGCGGGCCCACAAATTTTAGAATAATAATGTAAAGGAGTTGGAATACGAATAGGTAAAGCAGAATCTTTTTAATCAGGGCAACCAAGTGAAATTATTTTAAGGGTATATATTGAAGATAATATCGATTCCCCAATTTGATCGTATTTTTATGAAGTCTGTTGAGCACATAGCCCACAAGTGCTACGCCGCCGGATATAGCAAGCGTTTGGGCTTCAATTGGTTGTTTAAGGTATGCTGAATTAACCGTATGAAGAATTGCATAGCCAGTTCCTCCAATTATGAACAGCGCCCCATTTTTTATGAATCCAAACCCTTTCGATGGTTTAATAATTTCGCGTACCTCGTTGATGTGATATCTTGATAATCCCACTGATATGGTATCCCAAAATGTTCCTCCCAGGCTATTGTAGACTGAGCGCTCGTCATACGTGTTAATATATATACTGTCTTTATTGATTTTTTTTATCAACCCCTTTACATCCAATCCCGCACTGCTGATAAAATGAATTTGTATACCAACCATATAGGTTTTTAGTGTTGTTTCAGGTCCCTTTTTCAAAACAATCATGTCTGATCCCTGGGCACAAAGGGGTAGGGATTCTCCAAAAAGAATCATCAGCAAAAAGATAAACGCTAAACAGGTGGTATTCATTTTATTGATTTAGAAAATAGATACTATAGATAATTGCAGCACCAAAGAGAATCAATATTCCCCCTGAAATCTTATTGATGATTCGAATATTGTGTGGAGTAAGGCTATGTCTAACTCTAGCTGCGAGCATGACCTTCATGATGTCTGCCACAATATTAATCATCAGACAAATCCCGAATATTAAAATCCGTTCCGTGGTTGAATGTGAAGCTGCAAATGCAGTTGCATTAATCAGCCAAAAAAGCATCACACTTGGATTGAGGGTATTGATTAGAAAGCCCGACATGAATGCTTTTGTAAACGCTTTTTTCCCAAACTGAACCAACAAAACATTTTTTTCCTCACCAAAGTAAACGTTTTTGAAAAAAAGGTAATATACCCCAAGCGAAATCACAAATAGTGCACCTGTATACCCAATTGGTTTTTTAAACTCGAGGGCATCCATCACAAGGGATGAAAACATATTGCTGATAACGACCAATATGATATCGCTAAGCCATACACCTCCAACAAAGCTAAAGCCACCTTTGTGGCCGTTATTAATACTTTGCTTTAAAATAGTAAATATTACCGGTCCAACAGAAACCGCCAATATCAATCCTAGCCCAACTCCTTTTATTATTGATTCAATCATCTCAGTGGTTTTAGAATTTTATCCCAGATCTGTTTTAATAAATGCTTTCCATTCTTCATAAAGGATGCCCTTCATTACTCTTGGGAACTTATGCTGACCACCTAATTTGCCTTTTTTTTCCATGAATTCCATGAACTTCTTTTCTGGAAGAACATCAAGCTGGATCTCCTTCAGCGCACTCTTTCTCTCAACCGAATAATCATCATTTAACTCCTTTAGTGCGTTATCAATGAGTGTAGTTAAATTGGCGATATCCACCTTGTCGTCTGTTCCTATAAACCAGTGATGACCAAAAGACCCATTCATAGGAACGCCCGCCACGGTAAATTCTGTAATCGAAATATTGAGTTTTTCTGATGCAACCTGAATGGCCTTATTCATGTTGTCTACGCTTAAATGCTCTCCAACAAGATTGAGAAAATGCTTGGTTCTGCCAGTGATAATAATTTCAGATTTTTCCTTGTTCACAAATCTGATCGTATCACCAATAAGGTATCTCCATGCTCCAGCAGAAGTGCTGATGAGTAGCGCATAGTCTTTGTCTTCTGCCACTTCATCAATGAGTACTGAAGTTGCATGATTATTGAGGTTTCCATCATCATCAAAGTTTTCCTCATTGAAAGGAACAAACTCAAAGAAGATATGCTCATTTAATACAAGCTTCATTCCTTCAGGATGTTGTCTATCCTGGTAGGCTAGAAATCCTTCAGAAGCAAGGTAGGTTTCAATATAGGTAATCGGCTTGCCTAAAAACTTTTCAAATCCTTTTTTATAAGGCTCAAAGGCGACGCCACCATGACAGAAAAATGCAAGGTTTGGCCAAATCTCATGGATGTGCTTTAGCTTGTAGCGTTCGATGATCATTTCCATGCACATCTGTATCCATGCAGGCACTCCAACCAGAATGCCAATATCCCAGTTTGGTGCCTCTTCAACAATGGCTTCAAGTTTCTTATTCCAATCTTTTGTCCGGGCAATTTTTTTCCCAGGCTTATAAAAAGGGAAAAACCAGAAGGGTGCTTTTTTTGCAGTGATACCACTCAGGTCACCGGCGAAGTAACCAGGACCTTTTTGAAGGTCTGTACTGCCACCAAGCATCAGATATCCCTTGCCGATAGACTTGAAGGAAATATTTTCATAGTTTCTTAACGAGAGCAATTGTTTGAGCATAACGATCCTATTGCCCCTCATCAAATCATTGGTTATTGGGATATACTTGCTTGAAGCTTCCGAAGTGCCTGAGCTTAAAGCGAAGTATTTAATTTTCCCAGGCCAACATACATCCTCGCTCCCAGTGAGTGTCAAATTCCACCATGCTTTGTACAAGCTGCTATAATCGAATGCGGGCACCAATTTTCTGAATGCGGTGGAGCTATCCGTTGATTTGAGTATTTCGCTAAACTTGAAATGCTTTCCAAAGTCTGTATACCTTGCTTTTGTCAATAACTTCTTAAGCACTTTGGCTTGTTGTCGCTTTGGTGAATTCCTCGGTAGGCTTAGTGCCCGGGCAATTGATTTAGGCAGATTGAATTCTAAGAACCGCATAATACGCAAGGTACTGCATTTGTAATTTTATTAAATTATTTATGCGGTATAGCAATAATACGGCAATAGCATTACTGAAATTATTGACAAATACTTTTAGCCACTGACAAGCAGCTTGAATATGTATAATGCGGTTCATCAGCAACTTGCAATTGTATGAATTTTAATATGAATTCCTTATTATGCCAGTTTGCAAATCCAATCCACTTGTCTGGTTAAGAAATTGTAGCTCTTTTCGCATTTATCATTGCGAACCTTCTAGGCTGAATATTGTTTTGCTAGAATGGAGCCTGAAGTAACAGCGTTTTTACAGCGTATTATAAGAACCCTTTCTTTTGCCTTATTGTGGCTGTTAATCAATACAATAGCGGGACTCAAATTTCAATTGGCAATCGTTGACGGAACCCATACGCTCGGAACCATATTGTTTTATTGCTGGTTTTTTCTTAGCCTTTACGCTTTGTTAAGGTTGTACAAGTTTTGGTGGAAGAAGCACTTTTAATATCTCCAGCTTATTTAATTACCTTTTTTATAATTGCGGGATTATCATCTTTTTGAATATGAATCCAGTACATCCCACTGGGGAATTTTTCGGAAGGGATTACAATTAGGTCGTTGCCTCTAAAGTTTCCAACTCTTCGGCGATATACCAAAGCAGCTTTTGAATCATACATGGAAATGAATAAGATGCCCTCGGTCATGTTCTTCAGCAGCAGGCTAAATTCATTGCCAATAGGATTTGGGAAGACAGAGACATTGTCAACGCTCGAAAAAATTTCCGTTCTAGCCACACTATTATTGGCTGATATCAATTTGAAGTCAGGGTCTATGAAAGCGCTGTCAGGGATAAATCCAATACGGGAGAAGTTGACCTGTCCGTTTACCACATGATCAATGATAATGGTGGTATCATAGTATTTATTTTTAAAACGCACAGGCACGGGCATCTCGAAGAAATTTACCGAAGGGTCTGATGTTTCCTGGCTTAGCGTAGTTTGGACCCATGCAGTTCCTGCTGTTGCCCACTTTAGAGAATAGCTGGGGAATCCCTGTCCGTATAGCCAATCTGAAAAAAACTCAGTAAGCTTTTCCCCGCTCTCTTTTTCAAAGTGGGAGATTAGGTCAGCGGTATTGGCAAATCCATAGGCCTTATCAAGCAGATAATTTCTTGTTGCTCTGAAGAAAACCGAATCGCCAAGTTTCCAGCGCAGCATCTGAAGAATCCATCCACCTTTGTTATAGGTGAGCCGAGGGTCAAAAATTCTTGCAAAATTTGTAGTGTCATTGGTGTATACCGATCCATTTGGCTCTGATGCGATATAGTTAATCTGATTGCGATAAAGATTCAGCACATCGTATTTTGGATAATTTATTTCGGCACTTAGGTTGCTGCAAAATACTGCAAAGCCTTCGTTTAGCCAGGTGTCTTTCAACGAGCCAGAACTAACCAGATTGCCAAACCATTGATGAGCTGCCTCATGAACGATAAGCGTCTCGTTCATGTTTTCCATGAAAGAATTTGTTTGGTGCTCCATTCCCCCAGTGCCACTAAATTGTGTGTGCCCGTATCTTTCTTTTATAAATGGGTATGGGATAAATAAGTTGTGTAGGAGTTGAAGCGTTCTTTTGGTGATTGGAGCAGCATTGATAAACTCATCATAGTGCTCTGGATAAACATGTTCCATAATGGGCATCAATGTGCTCCCTAATTGGACTTGGTCAGTTATAACCTGATAGTTGGTTACAGCGAAAGCGATAAGATAAGTTGCAATAGGATACCTGTGTTTCCAGTGAGTTGTCCTTAAGCCAGCAGAGACAATTTCTCCAGTTAGTATCCCATTACTCGAAGATGTGTATGCTTCAGGGGTGGTGATAGAAATATCTATCGAGTCAATCTTGTCTAACAATCCGTTTTTACAAGGCCACCAATCACGTCCGCCATAGGGCTGGCTAACCGTCCACATCACTGGCACAGCAGCATGGGTAGCCGTTTGAAAGGATCCATTTCGATTTAATGAAGGAGGAGTTCCCTTGTAAAATATTTCAACCTCATCTTTGGTGTTTGGGTCTAGAAAGGTGCCTAGGTTGACGATTACAGAGTTATCAAAAGGCCTATAGTGATTGATTTTTTGTGACCTAAAATGGATGCTATCAATTTTCAGTTCATCTGCAAGATCAAAGGTGATGATATTTGTGCGTTCTGTAATGGTGAATCCTGTTTTAACGACCCCCCTGATGTATCTGACACCTGGGTCAACCCGCCATTGGCAATGTAGGTAGTGGATATCAAAATTGCTAGAAGCTTTTGAGAAGGATATGCCTTCCAGCATAAGATCTTGTCTTAGTGCTGCAGATTTGCCCTCAATGTCAGCCAAGACCTTATAAGGGCTGCTCATTTGTGCTTTTGGAACTAAAGCAAGTAGAACCAATAAGATAAAAGCTATGCCTTTTGCAAGCTGAAGTGTAAAAATGGGTCTAGTTGCTTTGTGCATGATGGTGGGTGTCGTTCTGCAAATTTACATAACCAACAAGACTTTCATTTACTTTTACTATACAATGCAAGGATATAACCTAAATGATGTGTTTAATTTTTTGTCTAAACTCACTTTAAGGAAAAGTGGGAATGCCCTAAAATTAGTCTCCTCATACTACCTAAGCAGATTATTCGGCAAGCCAATTCTGTATGGCCTCCCGCTTTCTATTTCAATTGAGCCAACAACTGCGTGTAATCTATCTTGTCCTGAATGCCCAAGTGGACTTAAATCCTTCACCCGTGATACAGGGAGCATCAAGCTTGATTTTTTTAGGGAAGCAATAGATTCCATGTACAAAGACCTGGCATATCTGATTTTTTATTTCCAGGGAGAACCTTTTTTGCACAAAGCATTTCTTGACATGGTGCGATATGCATCATCAAAAAAGATATACACTGCAACCTCAACAAATGGACATTTTTTAACGGATGAAAAGGCAAAGGAAACGGTTGAAAGTGGCTTAGACAGGTTAATTATCTCTATTGATGGTGCCACTCAGGATATATACTCTCAGTACAGGATTGGGGGAAACCTTGAAAAGGTATTGGAAGGAGCAAAAAACATTGTAAAATGGAAAAAGGCCCTTGGGAAAAAGCAACCTTTTGTGGTTTTTCAATTTTTGGTTGTCAGACCAAATGAGCATCAAATCGATCAAGTGAAAGCATTGGCAAGCGAAATTGGTGTTGACCAAGTCTGGTGTAAAACCGCACAGATTTATGATTATGAAAGCGACCCCAATCAATTGATTCCCAAGTCGGATAAGCACAGTAGATACAAGCAAGACGAAAGCGGGAAGACTGTTCCTAAAAATAACATTTCGAATCATTGTTGGAAAATGTGGCATAGCAATGTGATAACCTGGGATGGGAAAGTGGTACCTTGTTGTTTCGATAAAGACGCAACGCATCAAGTTGGCGAACTTGGGGGTTCAACAATGAAGCAAATTTGGAACAGCAACAGCTATGCCAAATTTCGTTCAGATTTAATGCGAAGCAGAAAAAATATTGATATTTGCGCTAATTGCAGCGAAGGACTTAAGGTCTGGACCTGATCTCAAAAGAATTAATTACTCATGACTCATTTCAACAATAGAATAAGACAGATTGTACTGTTGCTTGTGATTGCATTTCTGGTTTTTCTAATTGTTAGAGAGCTGTATGTATTTTTGCCCGGATTGATGGGGGCCCTTACTTTTTATATTCTTGGACGCGAGCGGTTTTTTGTGCTAACCGAAAAAAAAGGGTGGAAGCCTGGTCTTACATCGATCCTCATCATATTTTTTTTTCTAATCATCATTGCAGCACCTTTATATTATGCTGTCATGCTGGTTTCTCCAAAAATCAGCAATGTTTTTTCTCATACAGATGAGTTGATGATTGGCCTGCAAGCACTCTCAGCAAAGTTGAAATCATTCTTGGGAGAAGACCTCCTTTCTATAAATAATATTACCTCTTTACAATCTAGCCTAACCAGCTTTATTCCAACTTTTCTGAATAGCTCAGCGATGATTCTTAGTAATTTGTTGGTGATGTTTTTTGTTTTGTATTTTATGTTAACAGGCGGTAGGGCAATGGAAGATGCTGTGAGGCGCTTTATCCCACTTCACTCGGAGAGTGTTGTTGTGTTGGCTCACGAGACCAGGCACATGGTAAAAGCAAATGCAATTGGCATCCCGCTGATTTCCTTGATTCAGGGTGTTGTAGCATGGATAGGGTATACAATTTTTGGCCTTGAGGATGCCATCATGTGGGGGTTCCTCACTGGGGTATTTGCTTTTTTCCCAATAGTAGGCACCATGATGATTTGGGTGCCATTGGTGATTTTTCTGTTTTCAAATGGGATGAATGGACCTGCCACCGGCTTGCTTATTTACAGCCTTGTTGTTACTGGGAATGTAGATTATTTGGCGAGGGTAACCCTTATGAAAAAGATAGGCAACGTTCACCCCCTTATTACCGTTTTTGGTGTAATTGTTGGATTGCAGCTCTTTGGTTTCATGGGGTTTATTTTTGGCCCTTTGATTTTTAGTTATTCCATTATCCTTATCAAGATATATTCTCATGAGTTTGTTGATGTATCTAAATTGCCTAAATAGAAAAACAATTGTTCATGGCACTTGAAAAAGAAATACAGCAGTACCGATTTACAGGCGAGAACCAAAAGGCTATTATCAATCTTATCTACTCCTATCATTGGGTAACTGACAAATTAAGGAATTTATTAAGTGAAGATGACATTACATTACAGCAATTTAATATTTTACGGATACTGAGGGGGAGTGACCCAAAGCCCATGTCAACATTGAACATTCGAGAGCGGATGTTGGATAAGATGAGTGACACGAGTAGGATTGTTGATCGGCTAATGCGAAAGGGGCTGGTAAATAAAAAAGAATGCCCCAAAGACAAAAGGCTTGTTGACGTTAGCATCACGCTTGCAGGAAAGCAGTTGCTAGAAAAGATTGACAAAAATAAGAGCTCTATGACAGGGGTTGTTAGTAACCTAACCGATGACGACCTCATTATGCTTAATCATATACTTGATAAACTTAGAGAACAGCCTGAATCATCAACTGCCCCTGATAAGCCAAACACCTAGAAGCAGTAAGATTAGCCCAAGAATTTTTGCCCAACTAATTTCATTCACAGGAATTCCAAATATTCCGAAGTGGTCCATAATCAGGCTCATTACAAGTTGTCCACCTACAATCAGTGCAAATGCCAGACCCGCACCAAGGCGTGGAATAATCATGATGATGCCGGTAATATAGATGACTCCGATAATACCGCCGACCCAGTCATACCAATTGGTTTGTCTTACCGCGGCTAGTGTAAAGTGTTTTTGGAGAGGAAGAGCGAAAGCAACCAGCAATAGGCTCCCAGTAAGAAAAGAAATGGTTGCACCAATAATCGGATGCCCAAATGTTCGCATGAGTTTTCCATTCAATGCGGCCTGGATTGGGAGAATCATTCCGATCCCAAGCGTTATCATGATGATGAAAGACTTATTCATTTGCCTTCTATTTTATTTACATAATCAAGTGAGCCGAGCCTCAACCTAAGTGGCAGTTTGGTTCTCTTTTCAAATTTCCATTCTTGCTTACAGATGAATCCTTGTTTTTTACTTGAATAATCTGCCTGAATGGATGACGATGATTTTTTTGTTTCGAGCGAATAGGTAATTGGGATAAAGACGAATCGCTTCGGCGGATGATTTTTTTGTTGGCCCACGCAAGAGGTGCTGTTCAGTAATAATATGATAATGAATAGTCGCAATGGTCTCTTTTTTGTTCGTAAATTTACAGCGTAAAGCTCATTTTCAACTTAATTAGGAATATTTCTTTCATGGCAATGCATCAGGGACTTCAGCAAAAACTCCAGCAAAAGCTTTCTCCTCAGCAGATTCAGCTGATGAAGCTATTGCAAGTTCCCACTGCATTGCTTGAGGAGCGGCTCAAGGAGGAGATTGAAGATAATCCAGCCCTAGAAATGGGAGAAGAAGTCTCTGAAGAGCAAGAAAAAGAGAGTACAGATGACTTGGATGGGATAGGCGATAGCGCTGAAGAGGAACTGGCTAGTGAGGGTGATGATGATTTATATACCGACTATGGTGATGAAGATGATGTGGCAGAATATAAAATGCGTGAAGATCATGTGCCTGAGCTTCAGGGCAACGGGGTTATCCCACATCCTGTCTCGACCTCCCTTCACGAGATGCTTGTTGAGCAACTTGGGCTACTCAATCTTGACGCAGTTGGGGAGAAAATTGCTGAGCAAATTATAGGGAGTATTGATGATGATGGATATCTACGGCGAGATACCAATTCAATTGTAGACGATCTTGCGTTCAAGCAGAATATCATTGTTGAAAGCAAACAAGTAGAGGATATTATCAGAAGTATTCAACACTTTGATCCAGCAGGAATTGCGGCTAGGGATGTACAGGAGTGTTTATTGATACAGCTAAGGAGAAAGATGAACAATAGCCCCGGCCCATCTGTAAAAACTGCACTAAGGATTATTGAATTTCACTTCGAAGAGTTCACCAAAAGGCATTTTGAAAAGGTGATCAAATCCCTTGAACTTGATGAATCTGTGTTGAAGGAAGCGATGCAAGAAATTCGCAAGCTGAATCCCAAGCCAGGCGCTCAGGCAGGATCAATTAACAAGGCCGAACAGTATATTATCCCTGATTTTTTTGCATACAACAATGGTGGAGAAATTGAGCTCACATTAAATCAGCGCAATGCTCCTGACCTTCGCGTGAGCAATGAGTACAAGGGCATGTTGAGGGATTACGAAAAGGGAAGCAAGAAGGACAAAAGACAAAAAGAGGCAGTAGTATTTATCAAGCAAAAGATTGATTCTGCTAAATGGTTCATAGATGCCATAAAGCAGCGCCAAGAAACACTATACCTCACCATGCAGGCCATCATTACACTACAGCATAATTTTTTTCTTAATGGGGATGAGGCATCATTGAGGCCTATGATCCTAAAGGATATTGCAGAAAGAACAGGATTGGATATTTCCACCATAAGCCGAGTGGCCAACAGCAAGTTTGTACAAACTGAATTTGGAAGCTTTAGGCTTAAGTATTTTTTCAGCGAGTCGCTAAGTACAGACAGTGGAGAAGAAGTATCTACCCGCGAAGTAAAAAACATTCTTCAGGACATGATCCTGTCAGAAGATAAGCATAGTCCGTTAAGTGATGATAACTTGACAGATATGCTTCAAGCCAAAGGATATAATATTGCACGCAGAACTGTTGCCAAGTATAGAGAGTTGTTAAATATACCAGTGGCAAGACTTAGAAAGGAATTATAATCAACACAATGACCCCTACCGACTCACCCACATCATACTCGCCGCAGCTAAATTTTTTTGCAAAGCTGGTATCTATTGTATTTCATCCGCTTGTTGTTGGAGTAATCATGGCTGCTTATTTATTATATATTCATCCTTCTTATTTTATTGGATTTTCTGAGAAGATAAAATTATTGAAACTGCTTGCTGTAATCAACAACAATGTCTTTTTCCCATTATTGGTTGTTGCCTTACTCAAGGGACTTGGGTTTAATAAGTCCATATTGCTCAATACACAAAAGGAGCGCATCGTTCCATATATTGCCAGTATTACTTTCTTTTTTTGGACCTACTATATTTTCCGAAGCCAGCCAGAAACACCGCGGGTGCTGGTGTATATGTGTAGGGGGATGTTCTTTGCGGCAAGTGGAGCTTTGTTGCTGAATAATTATTATAAAATCAGCATGCATGGAATTGGCGTCGGCGGGCTACTTGGGCTCACCGTAGTTACTGTATTTGACGGTACATTATATTCTGGCCTCCCTGTTTTAATAGCCCTGCTAATTTCTGGACTGGTGGTTACAGCAAGACGAATTGCTTCAGATCATCAGTGGTTTGACATCATCACTGGCTGTATACTCGGCTTTATCTGTCAGCTTGTTGCTTTGTGGTTTTAATCGACCCTCAATTCATGCATTCACCCATTAAGTATCTTGGAGTTGAGTAAGTATTGTTGATCGGGATAGTAGATGAACATGCAATTGCCTTGCTTGATTTTGTCAATTACCTGTTTGTTGATTTGTTTTGGTAATGCCGGACAGCCAAAGCTTCTTCCCAGGTATCCTTTTTTCCCAATCATTTCCTCGCTCGCATACTCTGCACCATGCATTACGATTGCTCTCGAAAGGGCTTTGTCATTGATGCCCTGTTCTATTCCATCCAACATGAGAGAATAGCCATTTGACCCTGTGTAGGTAGACTTGGTAATATAAAATCCGAGGCTACTTTGGTGCGAATTCATATTGTTTGAAAACTTCAGGGCATATTCTTCTCCCGTATTTCTTCCATGTGCTACTACAGTCTTAAATAACAGCGTTTCTGCTTTTAAGTCAATCACAAACATTCTTTTTTCACGAGATGATCTTGAAAAATCGATGATGGTCAGTATGCTGTCGGTACTGAGACGACCAGCCGCACTGAGTTTTTCAAACCCCTTGAAAGCAAGGGCGAAAACCTCTTCTGAGATGTCTGCGCCAGCCTTGTATACTTGCTGATATATGGAATATTCTAGTGATGAATTATAGCTATCTGCTTCAATGATAGCGTCATTATTTGTAAGCAATGTTGCTTTGGTGTTTTTACTGATTGCAGTAAATGAGAGTAGCGTAATTAACGAAACAATGAATACCATAGCAGCAGATGAACGATTCATGGATTTAGATGGAGGTGTGTGCATGAGCAGATGGGTTTATTGTTTATTTCGGTGTTATCTGACTTCTATTTGCGAATTTCAAACCATTTTTGCTCATATACGTTTAAGGATTTGTGAAACATTTTTCAATTGACGAAATACAGGGCTGGGAGAGATTTTTTCGGGCAAACTTTGTGAATTCATTAAGTGGATATAAGCCGGTTAGTCTTATTGGTACCCAGAATAGCAATAAAATCAATAACCTTGGGGTATTTAGCAACATTGTCCATATCGGTGCCGATCCTGCATGCATAGGATTTATCAATAGACCGAAAGAGGCCGCTCCACATACCCTCGCAAATATTGAATCTTCAGGGTGTTATACAATCAATCATATGCATTCGGATTGGTTGGCCAAAGCGCATCAAGCCAGTGCAAAATATCCGGCGGAAGTAAGTGAATTTGAGGCGGTAGGACTAACTCCTGTTTTCAAAGAAAATTTTCCTGCACCATTTGTGGGTGAAAGCCATGTTCAATATGCCCTTGAATTGTCAGAAATTATACCCCTTAAAATCAACAACAGCTTTTTTGTAATAGGCAAGTTGTTGCATGCTTTTGTAGAGGAGTATTATGTGAGTAAGGATGGCTTGATTGACTTGTCTAAAGCCTCAAGTCTTGTTAGTCTTGGCATCGACGCTTATTATCTTCCCTCACCAGTGAAGCGCTATGCATACGCCAAATACGACAAACCCTCATCTGAAATCGAACTATAGTATTTTCTTTTCAGTGATGCAGTAGACAGAGAGTTTGCAAGTCCCTATCTTTGCGCTCTAAACTAACCCTTATGTCACTTCTTGTAGTTGGAACCATGGCCTTTGATGCTATTGAAACTCCGTTTGGTAAAAGCGATCGCATCATTGGTGGAGCAGCAACTTATATTGCACTGAGCGCTTCCAACTTTGTTTCAACTATTAAGCAGGTTTCAGTTGTTGGGGGAGATTTCCCTCAAGAAGAGCTCGATCACCTTGCTTCTAGGGGTGTTATCTTGGAAGGGGTTCAGATCAAAAAAGATGAAAAGTCGTTTTTTTGGTCTGGGAAATATCATCTTGACATGAACGAGAGGGATACATTAGAGACTCAGCTCAATGTGCTTGCAGATTTCAATCCAGTTGTTCCTGAGAGTTATCAGGATTGTGAGTTTGTGATGTTGGGTAATTTGGTGCCAGCCCTACAGCATAGCGTCTTAAAGCAGATGAAAAAAAGGCCCAAGCTTGTTGTTTTGGATACCATGAATTTCTGGATGGATACCGCTATGGCAGATCTAGAAGAGGTGTTGAAGCATGTTGATGTATTGTTGGTGAATGACAGTGAGGCCCGTCAGTTAAGCGCACAGTACTCTTTGGTAAAAGCTGCTAAGGTTATTATGGGTATGGGTCCAAAATTCTTGGTTGTAAAAAAAGGCGAACACGGAGCCTTGTTGTTTCATAAGGACAAAGTATTTGTGGCACCTGCTCTTCCGCTTGAAGAGGTGTTTGATCCAACCGGAGCCGGTGATACATTTGCCGGAGGTTTTGTTGGCCATCTTGCCAAAACAAAAGATATTTCTTTCGACAACATGAAAACAGCGATCATTGTTGGTTCGGCCATGGCCTCTTTTTGTGTTGAAAAGTTTGGCACTACCCGGATGAGAGAAATAACGAAAGAGGATATCAATACAAGAATTAGCCAGTTTGTTGACTTGGTTAATTTTGAGATTAAGTTGGTGTAGATGAATATCGCTTATCATCTCACATTGATAAGCGATCATTGTTAAGGCCTACTATTTAATTGCTATTATCTTTTTTACTCTTCTGATTTCCCCGGTAAGATTTAAAGTCTCGGCATATATAATGTATATTCCTGAGGGCGGCTTTTGATTTTTTCTATCAAGACCATTCCATGTGATAGACCCACTTGTTCCACACAATTGGTTGTTTGCAATTGTCGTAATTAATCGTCCATTATAGTCATACAACGCAATTGTGATGAGGGTTCCTTGATGCTGGAAACTGTATGCTATATTCAATAGGTCATCAATCCCGTCGTTATTTGGACTTATCATTTCTGGCGATAGCTTGATTTCTTGATCAGTGTTTTCAGTAGAAACATATTGTGAATTTTTTCTAGTGGGCGTTGCATAATTATTCGTTGAGGATGCGGAATGCCAGTTGTTGGGGTTAGACGATGAATTGAATGTATTTATTCGTTCTAGCGAAACACCCGCATGATTTTTCAGTAACGGGAAATGCATATTTTCCGAGTAGGTCATCTCATCGAGGATTCTACCCTGTTTGTCTAGGATGATAATATTACCCTTGTCGTCTGGCATTGAAGGCATTGTATTCATCTGGAGTAGTTGCACAGCGCTTGTGGCCCATGTTCGGCTTAAATAGCCAGTATCGGTGGTGAGCACAATATATTCGTCGGGAAAAATATTAAAGTGGTCCTTGCTTGCTTGGTATGCTGTATTCGAGGGAGTTCCATTTATATTCTTGGCAGTGAGAAACACTTCTTTTGCATCGATAACTGAATTGCTTTTGTTGTAAATTTCGATAAAGTCGGCACCTCCTGTTTCGGGATTAAATAATATTTCATTAAGTATTAGATCCTCTTTTTCTGGCTGCTTAATAAGTCCAGTTTTTATTTTCATGCTATCCACTACTGCTTGATTGCAGTGGCCGATATTTTTCACATTAAGTTGATAAATTTTATTTGATTCTAAAGGCAGTGCAAGTTGAATGGATACTTCTTTAAACAACGGGGGAAGTGCATTGGCGGATTCAATATTTATATTGTTGTCTGATAGGCTATATTTCTGTATGCTTGATAGGGATCCACTATCAGCTCCTTTATTCAGTTGCAGTAATAAGGTATTGGGATTGATAGCAATACATTGAGTAGCATCAATTTTTTCAATCGGTTGATTTTTCTTGTTGATACTGTTTTCATTTCCCGGGGTTCCTCCTAGATTGTTTATGCTGGCTTTCCAATTTTTAGGATCACAAGCTTTCAAGGGATCAATCATCTCCAGCGCCCATCCTCCTTCTGATTTTACTGGGTTGTCAAACAATGATTGATCATACTCAACACCATGTATTGTTTTGCCTGTTGGGTCTTTAAGTGCGATTGTTCCACCTTCATTTCCCAGTGTAGGGAACGAGCTTAGTCCGATTGTTTTATTCGGGGCATTAAAGGCAGCTGTCTGTGTTTTTGAACAAAGAATAACCATACTGTCTGGTTGCAGCAGGTAGGATATATTCACCAGAGCCGATGTATTTCCGTTGTCTATTCGCCATTTTGCCAGTTGAACAGGTCGATTGGAAATATTTTTAAGCTCAATGAACTCGGTGTTGGGAAGTCCTACAACGGGCGATGGATCGGCCAGGATCTCATTGATAACCACTGAATATCTTGCTGTTTGAGCTGAACTGATGCCGGTAATTATACAGCAGATCATACATAACACACATTTGTTCATGAACTAAAACTACTGTGCACTAGGGGGTTCAAAAGGGGGTTAACAACTTTTATTTGGAGGAAATTTCTATCAGTATTAGATTTGCATCCACATCATGATCAAGTTAAAACACATAAAAAAGAGCTGCAAACATTCCCACAAGGAAGGTTAGTTCCATATATGTGTGTCAAATATGTAACAGCCTTCCACTTTTGGGAGGCTTTTTTTTAACCAAACCCGCAAGGGAAAAAACGTAAATATGAAAGTTGCAGTCGTTGGAGCAACCGGTCTGGTCGGCACCAAAATGTTACAGATCTTAGAAGAGAGAAATTTTCCTATCACTGAACTTATTCCAGTTGCCTCTGAGAGGTCTGTTGGTAAAGAGGTTAGTTTTAAGGGTAAACAGTATAAGGTGGTTAGCATGCGCGATGCCATCAATATGAAACCTGCGGTAGCCTTGTTTTCAGCAGGGGGCAGCACCTCCCAGGAATGGGCGCCTGAATTTGCTGCGGCGGGCATTACAGTAATCGATAATTCATCAGCATGGAGAATGGATCCAACCAAGAAACTTGTTGTACCTGAAATCAATGCCGATGCACTCACTGCAGAAGATAAAATTATTGCCAATCCAAACTGCTCGACCATTCAAATGGTTGTTGCACTTAATCCGTTGCACTTGCGTTATAAGATCAAGCGTGTTGTTGTAAGCACCTACCAGAGTGTTACCGGCACAGGAGTTAAGGCAGTCAATCAATTGATGAATGAAAGAAAAGGCATTAAAGGCGAGATGGCGTATAAATATCCCATTGATCTCAACGTCATTCCACAGATTGATGTATTTCTTGATAATGGATACACCAAAGAGGAGATGAAAATGGTGAAAGAAACGACGAAGATCATGCGTGATGAAACCATCCGTGTTACTGCCACTACAGTGCGTATCCCTGTAATGGGGGGTCATAGCGAGAGTGTAAATATTGAGTTTGAGGAAGAGTTTGATTTAGATGAAGTGAAGGGTATACTTGCTGCAGCTCCTGGGGTTGTGGTGGTGGATGATTTGCCTAATCAACAATATCCGATGCCAATGGATGCTCACGAAAAAGATGAGGTATTTGTTGGTCGCCTTCGTAGAGATGAAACGCAGCCAAAGACATTGAACATGTGGATTGTGAGCGATAATTTGCGCAAAGGTGCTGCTACCAATGCTGTTCAGATTGCAGAGTATCTTGTAGGGAAGGGATTGATTTAAATGTTTAGTTGTTGAGTCGTTTAGTTGTTTAGGTGTGTGGGATTAAACTCAACACCTAAACAACTCACCAACTAAACAAATCAACATTTCACTCTCCTGCGACTAACTTCAAAAATCCATCCTCGTCCAATATCTGTATCGAAGCAATTTTCTTTGCTTTTTCAAGCTTGGATCCTGCATCTTCTCCAACAACGAGGTAGTTGAGCTTTGAGCTAACGCCAGTGAGTATTTTCCCTCCTTGTGCTTCTGCCATTGATTCTGCGTCAGACCTTTTTAATTTCATCAGGGTTCCAGTAAATAGAAATGTTTTTCCTTCAAGGGAGCCACCACTGGATTGTTTTTTAATGCTGTGCAGTTGAAGTCCGGACTCCTCAAGTTGTTTTAGCATTTCAATATTCTCCTCAGCTTTAAAAAACTGATAGATGCTTTCAGCAACTTTTACGCCAACATCTTCAATCTGTTGCATCTGCTCTTTGTCCATCTTGCTGAGGTCGAGAAGATGATGCACCGACTGAGCAATTGTTTTTGCAGTTGTTTCACCAATATATCTAATGCCAAGGGCATTGATTAGTCGGTATAGCGGTTGTGATTTTGATTTTTCAATCGCTTCCATCAAGTTGGTGACAGACCTTGCACCCAATCCTTCGATCTGCTTCAATTGATCATATGGAAGATGATAGATGGATGGGATCTCTTTTATCCATCCCATTTCGTAAAACTTTTTAATACTGGCATCGCCTAGTCCACGGATGTCCATCGCATCTTTACTCGTAAAATGGATAATTCTTTCTATTACTTGCGACTGGCACTGGATGTTTGGGCATCTCCATACAGCTTCAGCTTCGGGCTTGATGAGTTTGGTGTTGCAGACCGGACAGTGAGAAGGAAATTTAATTTCTGTCTCGGTTCCATTTCTTAGTTCAGGAAATGATTTTACAATATATGGGATTACATCTCCGGCCCGTTCAACCAGCAATGTATCTCCGATGCGAATATCTTTTTCACGGATAAATTCTTCATTGTGTAAAGAAATGGAAGCGACCATTACACCACCTATATGTACTGGCTGAATTTTTGCAACAGGGGTGATGCTTCCAGTTCTTCCGATTTGAAATTCAACTTGCAATAATTTGCTGGTTGATTGTCTTGCTTTGAATTTATAGGCAATGGCCCATCGTGGGTGATGGGTTGTCATCCCTAATTTATCCTGCAGTGCAAGTTCATTTACCTTAATTACCAATCCATCAATCTCATAGGGGAGTGTATCTCGTTTTTCTTCATATTCCCGACAGAAATCAACAACTGCTTGAATTCCAGTTAAGACTTTCTTTTCATGAACCGGACTTCTAAATCCAAGTTCCCAGAGCATTTCAAGACTTTTTGAGTGGGAGGGAATCTCTTTTTTAGCATCCTTGTAATGAACATAGGCGATGTGATAAATAAATGCTTCAAGGTTTCTCTTTCCAACGAGCTTAGCATCTTTCATTCTTAATGATCCAGATGCAGCATTTCGAGGGTTTGCCAGTGGGGGCATATTTTGTTCGAGCAGTTGCTCATTGAATTTTCTGAAGTTCTCTTTATTCATCAACACCTCTCCACGAATTTCAACTTGTTCAATTCCGTATGTTGAGAATGCGGCTGATAGGGGGATAGACTTAATCTGCTTTAGGTTTAAGGTAATGTCTTCGCCCGCAATCCCATCTCCCCTTGTTGCACCCCTCATGAACAGGTCATTTTCATACATGATGGAAATGCTTGCGCCATCAAATTTAGGCTCAACACAATACGACAAGCTATCTAACCCTGAGAGTTCTCTCGCTTTTCGATCCCATTCCAACAAATCCTCTGCATTGTAGGAGTTTTCCAACGAAAGCATGGGCACTAGATGCTGAACCGTCTTAAACTGTTTTGTGATTCCTGGTCCAACCCTTTGCGTAGGGGAATCTGGGGTTATGAAGGAGGGGTTATTGTCTTCTACCTTTTTAAGGGAGGCGTACAAAAGATCAAACTCAACGTCAGCGATTAGCGGATCGTTCATTACATAATACCTGTTTTCATGAAAACGGATTACATCCCTTAATAATGCTATGTTTTCCTTTAGAAAATCCTGGTCTCCCGATTGAGCGATGAATTCTTTGCTTTTATCCTGAAAGAACACAATGTCTTTACCCTGCTGCATGTTGATTCCTTAAGCCTTAAAAGTAGAATTTCTTTTCTGTCATTGCATTATTGAGATTGTTTTTGTTGCCAGATCATTTTTGTGCCCCCACTGTTTTCATAGGTAATCGATCTAATCGGTTGGGCGACGAATCAATTTTTTAGGGGAACACAAGCGGGGATACCTGCGGACGAGGGGCAGTGAATTTATTACGGGACAAAATATTTATTGAAAATCAATTAGTTATGGAGGCCCTGTAAAAAATATGCCTATTTTTATGCGATTATGCTCAGTCTTTCCATTAACTTTGCGCTCCCTTTTAAAGAGAAAGGGATGTCCCCGGGATGGCGGGAACATATTTTTAAACCCGGATTTAAATCCGAAAATAAGTTAATATGAGTAAACTACATTTTACCACAAAGCATGCAAATGCAGCTTCCGTTCAACGCAAATGGCACGTTGTAGACGGAACCAATCAAACTGTGGGACGAATCTGCAGCAAGATCGCTTCAGTTTTACGCGGAAAGAACAAAGCGTATTATTCGCCCCATGTTGATTGCGGAGACTATGTTATCGTTATCAACGCAGAAAAGGTCGTTTTTACAGGAAACAAATTGAATTACAAGGAATATCAGCACGTGACTGGTTATCCAGGTGGACAAAAAATTGAAATTGCAAAGGATTTGATCAAGCGTCGTCCGGAGCAAATCGTAGAAAGGGCTGTGAAGGGAATGCTTCCAAAAAACAGGCTCGGTCGCCAAATGATCAAGAAGTTGTTTGTTTATGCAGGCGTGGAGCATCCACATACCGCGCAACAACCAACTCCTTTCAAATTCTAATTTTAAAACGATTTCAAAAAAATAGTAATGGAAAAACAAAAAAATGGACTTGGTCGTAGAAAAGAAGCGGTTACCAGGGTTTTCCTTAGTAAGGGAGCTGGTAATATCGTAGTAAACGATCTTGATTACAAGGCATATTTCCCTCAGGTATACCTCCAAAACCAGGTGGAACTTCCTATCATCGCGGTTGAAGGCGCAGGAAAGTACGATATCAAAATCAATGCTACCGGCGGTGGTAAAAAAGGGCAAGCTGAGGCATCAAAGCTCGGAATTGCACGCGCATTGATTTCCCTCAATCCTGAATTTAGGCCTGTTCTAAAAGCAGCTGGACTGCTTAGAAGAGATCCTAGGGGTGTTGAACGTAAGAAATTCGGTAAGAAGAAAGCAAGAAGAAGCTTCCAGTTCAGCAAACGATAATGGAATCTCTATTGTTGACAACTCAACGATAGACTGTGTTCTAACATTTAATCAAGAATTTAAAACATACATTTTACAATGGAAAACAATACTACACTGCAGCAGCAACTCTTGGAAGCCGGTGTTCACTTCGGGCACTTACGTAAGAAGTGGAATCCGAAGATGTTGCCTTATATCTATGCAGAGAAAAAAGGTATTCACATCATTGATCTGAATAAAACCGTTGAGTGCTTACAGGAAACTGCACAAGCACTTAAGAATATCGCCAAAAGCGGTAAAAAGATCATGTTTGTCGGTACTAAGAAGCAGGCAAAAGAGATCGTTACTGAGTGTGCGAGAAAGGTGAACATGCCGTTTGTTACTGAGCGTTGGCTTGGTGGTATGCTTACCAACTTCAACACCGTACGCAAGTCGGTGAAGAAAATGCAGAGCATTGAAAAAATGCTTAGTGATGGAAGTTTCGATAACATCACCAAAAAAGAGCGTCTTCAACTTTCAAGGGACAGGGATAAAATGGAAAAGGTATTGGGCGGTATAGCTCAGCTTGGACGAGTACCTGCAGCATTGTTTATCATTGATATTGGCCACGAGCACATTGCCATGTCTGAAGCAAAGCGCCTCGGCATAACAACCTTTGGCATGGTTGATACCAACTGTGATCCTAACAAGGTTGATTTCCCAGTTCCTTCCAATGATGATGCAACCAAATCTATTGCAATCATAACCAATTACATCACTGCAGCTATCGCAGAAGGTCTTGCAGAGCGTCAGGCTGAGAAGTCTGAAGAAGGCGATGAAAGCGATGATTCATCAGAAAACACATTGAAGTTTTCTGTTGACGAAGATGTAGATAGTGAAGGGGCAAAGAGAGGTAAAGAGGCTATTGGAGCACCTAAACGCAGGGTTCCTGCAGCGGGTACCGGTGGTCGCAAGCCTGCTTCAAAGAGATAATATCAACCTTATCATTTCAATAACTTAAAATACGTGCCCCAGATTTAATGTATCGTGGTGCCGGAGATTAGATATGTCAACAATTACAGCAGCAGAAATAAATAAGCTTCGTCAAATGACTGGAGCTGGTATGATGGATTGTCGTAAGGCCCTCACTGAAAATAACGGTGATATCGAGGCCGCCATCGATTGGCTTAGGAAGAAAGGGCAAAAAGTTGCGGCACTAAGAGGTGATCGGGATGCTAAAGAAGGTGTTGTGCTTGCAAAGACAACAGCGGATAACAAAACCGGTATTACGTTGTGCCTTAGTTGTGAGACTGATTTCGTGAGTAAGAATGTAGATTTCATTGCATTTGCTCAAAGCATTATGGATGCAGCTATTGCAAAAAATGTAAACTCCGCCGACGAGCTCAATGCTGTTGAGATCAACGGTGTTAAGGTTGCAGACCTTATCAATGATAAGCTTGCAAGTATCGGAGAAAAGATAGGCATTTCAAAATTTGAGCGCATAGATGCGGAGTTCGTATCATCATACATTCACGGCGCAAACCGCATGGGTGTTCTGGTTGGACTGAACAAGGCAAATCCTGAAGTGGGTAAAGATCTAGCAATGCAAATTGCAGCAATGAACCCTGTTGCAGTTGATCCTTCATCTGTTTCTCCAGAAGCAGTTGAAAGAGAAAAGGCAGTAATCATCGAGTTGATCAAAAATGATCCTAAGATGGCGGGAAAGCCTGATGAAATGATTTTAAAGATTGCTGATGGTAAACTAAACTCTTTCTTTAAAGAAAGTACACTACTTGCCCAAGCCTTTGTAAAAGATGGCGGAATGTCGGTAGCTGATTATATCAAATCTAAAGATGCAGACCTTAAAGTATTGATCTTTAAGCGCGTTGCACTAGGCTAGAAAGCACACATATATTCTTGAAAAGGGCTCCAACACTGGAGCCCTTTTTGTTTTTTGTGAATTTTGGGATATAAAGGTTTCCCTATCCATCGTATATTCGCAGTATGCAACCTGTATATAAAAGAATATTGCTTAAGTTATCTGGAGAGTCTCTAATGGGAGAAAGTAATTTTGGCATTGATCCCAATATGGTGAGTAGATATGCCCGAGAAATCAAAAGTGTTGTTGACCTTGGCGTGCAAGTAGCCATAGTCATAGGTGGAGGGAATATTTATAGGGGGATGAATGAGTCCGAGACGGGGATTGAGCGTGCGCATGGCGACTATATGGGCATGCTTGCAACTGTGATCAATGCAATGGCCATCCAGGCGATGCTCGAAAAACAAGGGATGTATACCAGGCTGTTGAGCGCCATCAAAATGGAACAAGTTGCAGAACCATATATCAGAAGAAGGGCGATTAGGCATCTTGAAAAAAATCGCGTGGTTATTTTTGGGGCTGGTACAGGTAATCCATATTTTACAACAGACACTGCTGGATCTCTTCGTGCTGTTGAAATTCAGGCCGATGTTATTCTTAAAGGAACGCGGGTAAACGGAATTTATACTGCTGATCCTGAAAAAGATCCTACTGCTCAGAAATATGATACCATTTCTTTTAAGGAATGTATCGATAAGAATTTAAAGATCATGGACATGACGGCCTTTACGCTGTGCATGGAAAATAATGTCCCAATCATAGTATTTGATATGAATGAAGAAGGAAATCTGAAGCGGTTGATATTGGGAGCTAAAATTGGAACGTTGGTTCAATGATGAGTGAGTTTCTGGCGCCAAGTAACTAAAGTTTGAATATGTCTATCTCCTCCATTCGAAAAGATTATCAATTAAAATCCCTTTCTGAAACCGATGTTCAGTCGGATCCCATAATTCAGTTTAGTCAGTGGTGGGAAGATGCACTAACCTCAAAAATTGATGAGGTAAACGCTATGGCGCTTTCAACAGTAACTCCTGAAGGAAAACCATCTGCCCGCATAGTATTGCTCAAAGGCTTCGATGAGCACGGGTTTGTTTTCTTTACAAATTATGAGAGCGAAAAGGGGGTCCATCTATCGATGAATCCATTTGCTTCTTTGGTGTTTTTCTGGAAAGAACTTGAAAGGCAAGTGAGGATCGAGGGCCCTTGCGAAAAAATATCTGCCGAGGAAAGCGATCTGTATTTCCATAGCCGCCCGCTAGGCAGCCGGATTGGTGCTTGGGCTTCACCCCAGAG
>JBILBU010000002.1:0-142287 GCA_044353505.1 Chitinophagaceae bacterium
AAGCATCTTGATATGGAAGTATTTGGCTTTAGGGCTGGGGCCTTTACCTACATCACCGACGCCAATCATATCGACGAACTGCAAAAGGAAAAGATTAAGGGATCTGATGTGCTCGTGATTAACGCATTGAGAAAAGAAAAACATGTCTCTCATTTCAATTTACAAGAGGCCATTGATTTAGCTGCCGAGCTTAATATCCCCAAGACTTATTTTACGCATATAAGTCACCAGATGGGATTCCATGAGGAAGTTAATGCTGCGCTGCCACAAGGAATGCAGTTGGCCCACGATGGCCTGATTATTTCTGTTTAAAAACATTTCAATCTGTCTTTTTCCACTTCTTTACAACCAGCTGTATGCATAGGTTTGATCTATGCATATGAACGAACACATAAAGGTCTTCCTGAGTTTTTCTAAAAAAGAGCGAAGGGGGATTTATTTGCTGCTCTCAATCTGTATTCTGCTGTGGGCATTGCCTTTCTTTTTTTCTAGCGATGAGATTCCAGACAACGTGTTGAAGATAACTCCCTTGGAGATTGATCAAGCCAAGCAGGTGTTGGTGAAGCGCAAAGGGGTAAACAACTTTGAAAACCGCAGTGCCAGGGTATACGATAGAGCGGAGCGTGGCAGACTTTCAACAACAGCCAAAGACAGTTTTCCGAATCGCGATCGGAGGAAGAGTGCTTATGTTGATTTGAGGCAGAATCCTATCGACATCAATAGTGCTGACAGTATTTCATTGGAGAGGCTTCCTGGCATTGGACAAAAGCTTTCATCCAGGATTATTCGTTACCGTGATCGACTTGGGGGATTTGTGCGTGTTTCTCAGCTCATTGAAGTATACGGACTGGCTGATTCAGTCGTGCAGTTAATTTCTCCGATGTTATTTATTGCGGGACAGTATGAGCCTAAAAAAATTGCTGTTAATCGTTTGGGGTATTATGAACTTAGAATACATCCATACATACAGCATGATGTTGCAAAGGCGCTGATTGCGTACAGAAATGCCCACGGCCGGTTTTCATCTATCGATGATGTGTACAAGATCATTTCAGTTGGAAGGGAGCAGGCAGAGAAGCTATCTCCATACTTGACTTTTAACGATTAATCCATGAAATCATCTTCCTGCTTTGGAGCATATTTGTCAAAGAGTTTATCTATGGCGCCGCCAAATACTGGGAACTTTCTTTTTGCAAATTCTTTTATGATGCGAACGGCTTCCAAGGCCTGTTTTTCGGTCATCCCCGCTTCTTTCATAAGCTGATCAATTAATTCTTTCATGCGGAAGTTGATGGTGAGAAATCTTAAGCAACCTTGAGCAGGTTCATGCGGGCGTGCTCAAATTTTTGTCTAGCGTATGTTTCAGTGACGATGAACTCTTTTACATTTGATGATGGGAGTTCAAACATTGCGTCTGTAAGAATACTTTCGCAGATTGATCGCAAACCCCTTGCCCCCAATTTATATTCCATTGCCTTTTCAACCATGAAATCCAATACTGCATCTTCGATCTTGAGCTCAATACCTTCGATTTCAAATAACTTTTTATATTGTTTGAGCAGCGCATTTTTGGGCACACTTAAAATAGCCCTTAATGTTTCTTTATCAAGCGGATTCAAGTAGGTGACCACTGGAAGTCTGCCAAGCAATTCGGGTATCAATCCAAATGATTTTAGGTCTTGGGCGTTTATAAATCTAAGCAGGTTGATTTTCATCGCATCCTGTAGATCTTTATTTACATTGAAGCCGATGGCATTGGTGTTTACCCGTCTTGCGATGATTTTGTCTACACCATCAAAGGCGCCACCGCAGATGAACAAAATATTTTGTGTATTTACTTTGATGAGTTTTTGGTCTGGATGCTTTCTTCCACCTTGCGGAGGAACAAGCACTTCTGTGCCTTCCAATAGTTTGAGTAAACCTTGTTGAACACCCTCTCCACTTACATCTCTGGTAATTGATGGGTTATCGCTTTTTCTTGCGATTTTATCAATTTCATCGATGTATACTATTCCTTTTTCTGCTGCGTCTATGTCGTAGTTGCACACTTGAAGGAGCCTGGTCAATATGCTTTCAACATCTTCTCCAACATATCCGGCTTCTGTAAAAACTGTTGCATCTACAATTGCAAATGGAACGTTGAGAAGCTTAGCGATTGTTTTGGCTAGAAGGGTTTTACCAGTTCCGGTTTCCCCTACCATGATCACGTTGCTCTTTTCTATTTCTATCTCATCTTTATCTGTCTCTTTTTTTCCTTTTGCTCCAGTATTGACTTGGTTGAGTCTTTTGTAGTGATTGTAGACCGCAACTGCAAGAATCTTCTTCGCCTCATCTTGTCCAATTACATATTCGTCGAGATGTTGCTTAAGTTCTACGGGTTTTTTTACAGAGAGTTTGTATGCAGATTTATTATCCTGCTTTGAAGTTACTTCCTGTTGCACGATTTCGAGTGCATGATCTACACACTCTTCACAGATATGGCCCTCATGTCCGGCAATGAGTATTTTAACTTCATCTCGGTTTTTTCCGCAGAAAGAACATTTCAGGGTTGATTTTGCCATAATCAGAGCTTAGTTGGTAATTGGTCTTGTGCCAATAATAAACGGGTTATTAAAGTGTATTCATGATGCCATCTACGATACCGTATTTGATTGACTCTTCAGCGCCCATCCAATAGTCTCTATCAAAGTCTTTCATCACCTTTTCAAATTTTTGGCCACAATTGTCTGCCAGTATCTTTGCGCCAAGCGTCTTGATCTTTTTGATTTGCTCAGCCATGATTTCAAGATCAGCTGAAGTTCCTTGTCCGCCCCCTGATGGTTGGTGAATCATCACTTCGCCGTGAGGGAAAATAAAACGTTTGCCTTTTTCGCCACCACTGAGGAGGATAGACCCCATGGATGCGGCCATGCCCATACAAATGGTTGATACCGGGGAGGAAATCATTTGCATGGTATCATAGATGACCATGCCACTGGTTACAACGCCACCTGGACTATTAATATAAAATTTTATCTCTTTTCCCGGGTCCACAGACTCGAGGAACATAAGACGTGCGGTGATGTCTTTTGCGGATTTGTCATCTACAACACCCCAGAGAAATATTTTTCTTTGTTCTATAAATTTCTTGTCAAACTTGGCTGCTGACATTATGTTTTCCATGAGCCCGCTATTTTCTTTTGGCTCTTGTTCCTCGTCCATGCGATGACCTATGAAGAAAGAATTATTTGATTTCATGCTTGTATCAGTTTAGGCTTTCTTTTGTTTTTTAGGATTCAAAATTAAAACTTCGTCTACCAGTCCGTATGCTTTGGCTTCCAAGGCAGTCATCCAGAAATCCCTATCAAAATCCTTTTCAATCTTTTTTACTGTCTGCCCACTATGCTGTGAAACGACTTCATACAATTCCTGTTTCAGTTTTTTTACTTGTGAAACTGTAATTTCAATATCACTAGCTTGTCCGCCTGCGCCTGCACTTGGTTGGTGCATCATGATTCTTGAATGCTTAAGTGCAGTTCTTTTTCCTTCGGTGCCTGCGCACATGAGTACGGCTGCCATACTGGCTGCAACACCAATACAGATCGTGGATACATCAGGAGTTACATATTGCATCGTGTCGTATACTCCAAGTCCTGAATACACTGATCCTCCTGGGCTGTTGATATACATTTGGATATCACGCGTGCGGTCTGTACTGTCTAGGAACAGCAACTGCGCTGTGATGATGTTGGCTACTTCGTCTGTGATGGGGTATCCTAAAAAAATGATGCGGTCCATCATCAACCTGCTGTATACATCCATCACGGCAACATTCATTGGGCGCTCCTCGATGATGTTTGGGGTGAGGTTAGTAACCATATGATTGGTGTAGCTGTGCAGCGTATTGCTGGAGATACGCCTGTCTTTTATTGCAAATTTCTCGAATTCCTTTCCAAGGTTCATGGTAATGGCTTTGATTAGGCAATTTAAAGTAAATATCAACCAAATATTGTGCCACAATGCAATAAGACGTCAGAAGTCAGATTCCACATGTCAGAACGGTGCTGATTTATCTACTTTTTGGTAAAAATCAGTTAAAATGGCTTTGATGAATGTTTCAGCCGGCGGTCAAAAATGAGTTAAGATTAATGGTTGTGCTTCTCTTGCAAGGCAAGAAATTCAGCAGCGGTCATTTTTTTCTCAACTGGCTTGGCTTGTGAAGCTGCCCAGGCAAGTACTTTGGAGCTAAACACCCTTTGATAGGCACTTTCAACCTGTTGTTTGTCTTCCATCATCCGCTCAACATAGCTGTCGAGCCAATCGTAGTTTCCGCCCATGTTCATGGAGCCAAAGTAGCCCATGAGTTGTTGGCGGAGGCTGTCTACAATTTCTTCGCGGCCAACTTGTATTGAATTGGCAGTACCAATTTCATTGCTTACAAGTGTCCACCTAAGTTGGTTAAGGAATGCAGGGAATTCTTTTTCTATTTCTTCTTCAGATTGTTCTTTTTCTCCGCTCTTTTGAAGCCATTTTTTCAGGAATGCTTCAGGGAAGTCCATTTTCGTTTTTTCAGATAGCAAGTGAAACAACTCATGCTCCAACAAATGGCTTGCCTGATGTTTCCAGTATGCGGCTATTTGTGTGCTTATTTCAGATCTGAATGCTTCTTCTGTAGCGATCTCTTTACCTGGCATTGCTTCTTTGAAGAAAGTTTCGTCCATCTCTCTTTTCTCTACAAAGCCAAGCTTGCTGATGTTCAGCACAAAATGTTGAGCCAGGTCTTCGGCATTGTCTTTGTTAAGTCCAAGATCTCCCGCTACCCATTCTCTTTCTTTGTCTTCAAAAGCAGACGAAAGCTGTATTACAAGCGTATCATCTTTTTTCTTGCCAAGCAATTGTTTGCGGGCAGATTCACTGAAATATTTTAGCAACAAAGAGTTTTCTTTCTTTTCAGCACCCTCTTCAATATTTCCTAGTGCATCAGATTTTTGAAATGATACATTAAGTACATCTTCTTCTCTTGTGATCGTCTCTGGTTCAGTCATCTTTCCAAGACGCTGTTGCATTCTCTCTATTTCCTCTTCGATCATTTCGTCTGTAACTTCAACAACATTAAGTGTTGTAGCTGCAGTAGCGATATCGGGAATAGTGAATTCAGGCTTGAGGCCCAATTCGAATGAGAAAGAATAATCTTTGGGTTCATTGAAATTAAAAAGGGCAGGATCATTGGCATCCTCTGGTAATGGTTGTCCGAGGTAAGCAATATTTTCTGTTTGCAGATACTGCATCAAATCATTTTCGATAATGCGCAATACTTCTTCGGTGAAGACAGAAGCACCGTACATTTTCTTTACTACACCGGTCGGAACCATTCCTTTTCTGAAACCTGGTATATTGGCAGTCTTTGCATATTTTTTTAGCGATGCTTCATATGCTGGGGTATAATCTGAGGGAGAAACAGTAACCGTTATCCTTTCGTGGAGGGGAGCGATTTGCTCCCTTGTGATTTGTGCCATACGTTAAATTAATTGAAAGAAAAGAGCTGTGTGCGGGTGGAGGGACTCGAACCCCCAAGCCTCGCGGCACCAGATCCTAAGTCTGGCGTGTCTACCAATTTCACCACACCCGCATTTTTTGCTGCCTAAAACTCTAAGGCAGTAGCTCTTTTCAAATAGGGTGGCAAAGGTAGCAGTTTCGGATGAAAAAAAGGCATTCCAAACGAATTTCAGTAAATTTGGATTAATGGACACCCCGGTAAAAGATATTGAGCTTCCTCCTTACAACCTGAATGATGAGCAGGAAAAAAAGGAGATTGTCCGTCGTTACCGGGCTTTACTGAGGGCGCTCAAGCCTAAATTGAAGACGGGCGACAAGGAATTGATTCGTTCTGCCTTTGAAATTGCCGTAGAAGCCCACAAAACAATGCGAAGAAAAAGTGGGGAGCCTTATATTTTTCACCCCCTGGCAGTGGCGATGATATGTGTTGAGGAAATTGGGTTGGGCGTTCGATCAACCATATGCGCTCTTTTGCATGATACTGTTGAAGATACAGACATCAACCTAGAAGATATTCAGACTGAGTTCGGACTCGAAATAAGCAAAATCATTGATGGCCTAACCAAGATCTCCACGGTTGTAGACAACAACACAAGCCAACAGGCAGACAATTTCAGAAAAATTCTGTTGACACTAACGGATGACCCAAGGGTTATTTTAATCAAGCTGGCAGATCGTTTGCACAACATGCGCACACTCGACAGCATGAAGCGAGAGAAGCAGTTGAAGGTTTCTTCTGAGACGGTGTATGTTTATGCTCCGCTTGCTCACCGAATGGGTTTGTATGAGGTGAAAACAGAGATGGAAGACTTGGCCATGAAATATCTGGAGCCAGAGATCTATCACCAAATTGCAAAAAAACTTGCCGAGACCAAAAGAGAGAGAGCACGATATGTCAATGAATTTATCAAGCCAGTAAAGGAAAAGCTTGATCGTGGCGGATTCAGTTATGAGATTTTTGGACGTCCCAAATCGATCCATTCGATTTGGAATAAAATGAAGAAAAAAAATATTGAGTTCGAGGAGGTGTACGACCTGTTTGCAATTCGGGTGATTGTGGATACGCCTACTAATTCGGAAAAAGAAGCCTGTTGGAAAGTATACTCCTTTGTTACGGATATGTATAGTCCAGCCCCCGAAAGGCTCCGCGATTGGCTTAGTAACCCCAAGTCTAATGGATACGAAGCGCTACACACCACTGTGATGGGACCACAAGGAAAATGGGTTGAAGTACAGATTCGTTCAAAGCGAATGAATGAGATTGCGGAAAAGGGTCTTGCTGCGCATTGGAAATATAAAGAGGGAGGGGGCGAAGGGGATAGGTTTGATATTTGGTTCTCTCAAATCAGGGAGGTGCTTGGTAGTGAAGACATCAGTTCGATTGATTTTCTACAGGATTTCAAAACATCTTTTTTGGCTGAAGAGATCTATGTCTATACGCCCAAGGGCGATGTCAAGATGCTGCCTGTGGGCTCATCTGCACTTGATTTTGCATTTTCAGTGCATAGCGCCATTGGATCAAAGTGTATTGGCGCCAAAGTAAACCACAAGTTGGTGCCTATTGGTCATAAGCTGCGAAGTGGTGATCAGATTGAAGTCATTACTTCAAACAAGCAAAAGCCCAGTGAAGATTGGCTTTCTTTTGTTGTGACGGCCAAAGCAAAAAACAAAATCAAGGATGCCCTCAAGGATGAAAAACGCAAGGTAGCAGAGGATGGAAAATACTTTGCTGAAAAGAAGCTGCATGCAATCGGAGCTGCTTTTTCTTTACAAAATATTGATGAGCTCGTTTCGTTTTACAAATTAAACTCTCACTTAGATTTATTTTACAGCATTGCCATTAAACAGATTGACCTAAGGGAAATCAAGGAGTTTGAGGTAAAGGGAGATCGGATTGAACCGATCCGACCTAAAAAACCTGAACTAACAACCCAAGAGGCGCTGCCTGCAAAAAATGAAATAAAGAAAGATACGGAGTTGATCATTTTTGGTGAGAGCAGCGACAGGATAGTATACACCCTCGCCAATTGTTGCAAGCCAATCCCAGGGGATGATGTATTTGGATTTGTTTCAACAGGCAAGGGTCTTACCATTCACAGAACGAACTGTCCGAATGCCACAAGGCTTTTATCCAGTTTTGGCCACAGGGTTGTTAAGACAAAATGGGCGAAGAACAAGGAAATCTCTTTTCTTACCGGACTTAAAATTACTGGACTTGACGATGTGGGCGTTATCCATAAGATCACCAATTTAATATCTGGGGAGTTGAAAATCAATATTAGTGCCATTACTGTGGAGGCAAAAGATGGCATTTTCGAGGGAAACATCCGTTTATATGTGCATGACAAGGATGAGCTTGATCTTTTATTTCAGAAACTTAAGGGGTTGCCAGGAATACAATCTGTTCAACGTTACGACGTCGAATAATGTGTATAAATATTTATTTTTCTGCCTTTTGTTTCATTCTATTATTTTTGCCCTTTAACATCTAAATTATTTTATGGTTGATGTATTACTTGGTTTACAATGGGGCGATGAAGGGAAAGGGAAAATTGTGGATTATTTCGCTCCTAACTATGATATCATCGCCAGGTTCCAGGGCGGTCCAAATGCAGGACACACGCTTTACATTAAAGGTGAAAAAGTTGTTCTTCATCAAATCCCTTCAGGAATATTTCATGAAAATAAGGTCAACCTTATTGGCAATGGCGTAGTGCTTGATGCGGTGACCTTGAAAAAAGAATTTGACAAGGTCTCGGCATTTGGGATTGATGGAAGAAAGAATCTCTATGTTGCTGAAAGGACGCATCTTATTCTCCCATCGCACAGGGCGTTGGACAGAGCTTCTGAGATTTCAAAAGGAAATGAAAAAATTGGCTCAACCCTCAAGGGTATTGGTCCTGCCTACATGGATAAGACAGGAAGAAATGGTCTTCGTGTAGGGGATCTTCTCGACAAAAATTTCACTACCCAGTACATCAAGCTTCGCATGAAGCACCAGCGTTTGCTGGATTCTTTTGGTTTTAATGATGACATCACCGAGTGGGAAGAGGAGTTTTTTGAAGCCATTGAATTTATGCGCACACTGAAGATTGTGAACGGCGAATACTTTATCAATGATAAAATCAGGGAAGGAAAAAAAGTGCTTGCAGAAGGTGCTCAGGGAAGTATGTTGGATGTAGATTTTGGCACTTTCCCATTTGTAACTTCTTCCAGTACAATCTCTGCAGGTGTTTGTACTGGCTTGGGAATCCCCCCACAAAAAATCAAAGATGTGTATGGTGTTACCAAAGCCTATTGCACCAGGGTGGGTAGCGGACCATTCCCCACAGAGCTTCATGAGGAAACAGGAGAGCGCCTTAGAAAGGTGGGCAATGAATTTGGGGCAACTACTGGAAGGCCTCGTCGTTGTGGATGGATTGATCTTGTGGCGCTCAATTTCGCATGCATGATTAATGGGGTAACCAAGATTGTCATGACCAAATCTGACGTCCTGGATGCGTTTGAGGATCTTTCAGTGTGTACCAGCTACGGTATAGACGGGCGTCAAGATAAATCTGTACCCTATCAAATGTCAAAAACCCCCATAACTCCACATTACGAGCAATTCCCAGGTTGGATGACGGATATCACTAAAATCAGAGATCTGAGCAGTTTGCCGGAAGCCATGAAGCAGTACATTCAGTTTATCAACGAGTATCTTGGTGTTCATGTAAGCCATATCTCTAATGGTCCGGAGCGAGAGCAGATCATCAAGTGCTAGGCAAACGTAGAAAAAGAAAAAATAGTTTTAAAAAATTTGGTCAAGTAAAAAACTCTCAGAAATTTTACGGGGTAAATCTCTTCTAGTTATGGCAAAGTCAGAAAAGGAAAAAAAAGTTACCAAGAAAGCGAGTAGCAACAATTCTGCTTCTAAGGTTGAGAAGTCGGAATCAAAGTCCAGTAAAATGGATAATGTTGATGACGATGATGATCTTGATTTAGATGATGATCCACTACCAAAGAAATCGGCTAAGTCGTCTGGAGACGAAGATGAGGATGATGTTGAAGTGTCGGATGATTGGGAAAAGTCGGAAGACGACGACAATTGGGATCCTGACTTTAACGAATTTGATCTTCCAAAATCAAAGACAAAAAAGCCGTCTACTGGCAATAAGAAATCAGGGGATGATGATTTCTCCATCGATGATGAATTCAAAGACTTATACTTTGATGATGCTGCTGGTGGTGGGTTTGATGATGAAGATGATTTCTAGGCAGGGCGCATCATTTTCCCAATTGCGACTTCGAAAATTGCAACAGCTTAGTTTCTTCTAGTCTGTCAGACATGATCTGAATACCAAATGGCATGCCGTTGCTGTGTTTGAATAGTGGTATGGATATGCCTGCAATGCCTGCCAAGTTTGCATAGACCGTGTATAGGTCTCCTAAAAACATTTCAACTGAGTCGTTGCTCTTTTCTCCAAATTTAAATGCAGGAGAGGGCACTGTTGGCATCAGGATAAGGTCGTATGATTTGAATACCTCATTTGTTTTCTCTACAATTAATCTTCTTACTTGCTGTGCTTTCGCATAATAGGCATCGTAGTAGCCAGTGCTAAGTACGAAGGTCCCAAGCATGATTCTTTTTTTAACTTCTTTCCCAAAACCTTCAGACCTGGTTTCTTTATACAGATCATTTAGATTTTCGGTTGACTTTTTGGTTCTATGTCCAAATTTAACGCCATCATACCTAGAAAGATTTGATGAGGCCTCTGCAGTTGTTAGCACATAATAAGCAGGAACCACGTGGTCGATGTAATTGAAGTCAACTGGCTCGATGGTATGTCCCTCTGACTTGAGTTGTTCCATCAGGTTGCCTATTGCAGTCCTGATTTCAGGATCAAGGGAGGGGTGATCTAGGGCTTGTGGGAAATAGGCGATTTTAAATTTCTTGTTGGTATCCAGCGCTGATTCGTATGCTGGTACTGGAGAGGCTGTGCAGGTGCTGTCGTATTCATCAGCTCCGGCGATAACCGACAAAACCAGTGAAAGGTCTATGATGTTTTTTGAAAAAATTCCAATTTGGTCGAATGATGAGGCGTAAGCGATTAGCCCATATCTGGAAATTCTGCCGTAGCCTGGTTTCATGCCAACGATACCGCAGAAGTCTGCCGGCTGCCTTACAGAGCCACCTGTGTCTGATCCAAGGCTAACCATGCACATGTCAGCTTGAACCGCAACAGCTGAGCCGCCAGAAGATCCACCGGGCACCCTGCTCTCATCAGCGGCATTCAGCACTTTTCCGTAGTATGAGTTTTCATTTGAAGACCCCATTGCAAATTCATCACAATTGAGATTTCCAATGATGATGGCGTCTTGATCTAGAAGTCGTTGGATTGCCGTAGCGTTATAAATGGCAGTATACCCACTCAGGATTGCAGAGGAGGCCGTTACCCTGTGGTTTTCATAACAGAGAATATCTTTGATGCCAACGACTACACCATATAACTTTCCCCAAGAGGAGGGTGTGTTTATTTTTGCATCAAGTGCTCGTGCACGATCCATTGCTTCTTGCTCATATATGGCAATGAAGGCATTGAGGTGTTGCTTCTCTCTAATCTTGTTAAGGTAAGAGGAAACTACGTCTACGCAGTTGCATGCGCCTTCAGACAGAGATTGGTGAAGCTCAGGTATAGATGTATGTGTATACAAAAATCAAATCTAGCCGTTTAAAAAAACGGGTGAGGAATAAGGTGAAAGGGGGAGAATCGATTACTGGGCTGGCTTGTCTTTTTCCTGGATGCCTTCTTCGATTTCTTTTTTCACGTTTGATTTGGCATCGTTGAATTCACGAATACCCTTTCCGATTCCACGCATAAACTCAGGAATTTTTCTTCCTCCAAACAGGATAAGTACTGCAAGTATGATGAAGATCCACTCAGAGCCACCTGGCATAGCGATCAAAAACGTGTTATTTGATAACATGATAAAATATTTTAGTAGAAGACAAATTTAATGATTTTTTACCCGCAAAGG
The DNA here is from genome assembly GCA_044353505.1 of Chitinophagaceae bacterium. Lineage (GTDB taxonomy): Bacteria > Bacteroidota > Bacteroidia > Chitinophagales > Chitinophagaceae > Pollutibacter. The sequence continues at coordinate 11,554 of JBILBU010000002.1, forward strand.
GTGAAGAAGGGCATAAAAAAATCCCGTCAAAGACGGGATTAACAAATATTTTCCAGTTGGCTTATCTAACTCTTTTTTCTTTAATCCTGGCTCTTTTACCACTTCTTGTTCTGAGGAAGTAAAGTTTTGCCCTGCGCACTTTACCAGTTTTGTTAAGTACTACAGATTCAATGTTGGGAGAAGCAACTGGGAAAGTCCTTTCAACGCCAATGGCATCAGAAATCTTTCTTACAGTGAACGTGGCCGTGCTTCCTACTCCTTGGCGCTTGATTACGTCTCCTTTGAAGCTCTGGATCCTTTCTTTGTTCCCCTCAATAATTTTATAGTTAACGGTGATGTTGTCACCCGCTTTAAATTTAGGAAAGTTGTTGACCGGGGTCATCTGTTCGTGGACAAATGCAATTGCTGCTTGATTCATAACCTGAAATTTGGACGGCAAAGGTAAGGGGGATTGCCGATGTTACAAAATTGTTTTCTTATTAGTTAGGATATAGACCTTTTGCGTGTGCCGGTAAAAAATGAACTGAGTACATGGTACCCAGTACCTTATTTATCTAGCCACATTGACAGCCCGCTTCTCCCGGATTACAGTTACCCTGATTTGGCCAGGGTAAGTCATCTCCGTCTGGATCTTCTGGGCCATTTCAAAGCTAAGTATTTCGCTTTCGCCGTCGGTTACCTTATCTGCTTCAACAATTACCCTCAATTCCCTTCCGGCCTGGATTGCGTATGCTTTTTCCACACCATTGTAGGTAAGTGCAAGGTTTTCCAGATCTTTAATCCGCTGGATATATTGCTGCATGATTTCTCTTCTTGCACCCGGCCTTGCCCCACTAATAGAGTCACAGGCCTGGATGATTGGGGAGATCACAAACTGCATTTCGGTTTCGTCGTGGTGGGCTGCAATCGCGTTAACCACTGCAGGGTTTTCGCCGTATTTCTCAGCAAGCTTTCCACCAAGAAGGGCATGGCTTAATTCTGTTTCCTCGTCGGGCACTTTCCCGATATCGTGCAATAGACCAGCTCTTTTTGCCAGCTTAACATTCATGCCCAATTCTGCAGCCATAAGACCACAAAGGTTGGCAACCTCTCGGCTGTGCATGAGCAGGTTTTGGCCGTATGAAGACCGGAACCTCATTTTTCCTACTACACGTACAAGTTCTTTATGAAGACCATGAATACCTAGCTCGATAATTGTTCGCTCGCCGATTTCCATTACCTGCTCTTCCAGCTGTTTGCGTGTTTTCTCAACTACTTCTTCAATCCTTGCAGGGTGAATTCTTCCATCACTAACGAGTCGTTGTAACGCAAGTCTTGCGATCTCTCTGCGCAACGGATCAAAAGAAGAAAGGACGATTGCTTCTGGAGTATCATCTACGACTAAATCAACGCCTGTGGCTGCTTCTATTGCGCGGATGTTTCTTCCCTCACGCCCAATGATTTGTCCTTTTATTTCATCACTTTCAAGTTGGAAAACCGTTACCGTATTCTCGATGGTCTGCTCTGCTGCAGTGCGTTGAATACATTGTATGATGATTTTCCTGGCCTCTTTGTTGGCTTTCTGACGGGCGTCTTCGATGATTTCTTGTTGTAGCGACAGTGCCCTTGTTTGTGCTTCCTGTTTTAGGCCCTCAATCAATTGGGCTTTTGCGTCTTCTGCACTCAGGTTGGCAATCTTTTCCAGTTTCCTGATATGCTCTTCCTGGTGTCTTTCCAGTTCAGTTCTTTTCTGGCTGACAATCTCAATTTGCTTATTCAAGTGATCCTTGATAGAGTCGTTTTCTTTCACCTGTTTATCCAGGGATTCAACTTTTTGATTGATTGTCAGTTCCTTTTGCTTGGCCCTATTCTCTGAGTCACCAATTTTCCTGTTCTTTTCAAGAATTTCCCTGTCGTGGTCCTCCTTTAGCTGCACAAACTTTTCTTTTGCCTCTAGGAGTCTTTCTTTCTTAAGGTTTTCAGACTTGGTGTTTGCGTCTGATAGGATTTGTTCTGCTTGTTTCTTTGCTTCTAATACCTTTGAGGCAGTGTCTTTTGCAAAAATGAGTTTACCCAGACCTAGGCCAACTGCTGCGGCCAAGATCCCAGTTATGATGGGTATAATGAGTTGCGGTTCCATGAATTATATTTTTTTTCTGTTTCATAATCAATCCCTTAGAAATACTTTCTTACGGGCAATACGGACGAAGTTAGCGAAAAACGAGCATAAAACTGCGTTAAAAAGGGCTGGCTAGTCTTCCAAAGCCCTGTCAATCAGTGTTTCTATCCGGTTGAGCTGCTCCTGGGATTCTGCTATATTTTCAGGCTGTTTACCTGTCTGCTGTTCTGTTACAAGCGATAGTAAAACCATTGCCAAGTAGTCTTGCATATCTTTTCCTGCATACTGGCTTCTGAATTCGGAAAGCTGGTCGTTAAGCTTTTTTGCCATTTTCCTTACCTGCTCCTCATCATTGGAGTTGATCTTGATGCGGTAGGTTCTGTCGCCCACCACAAGATTTATTGGAATTAAATTTTGCATTTTAATATCTTTTTGCTAGATTTATTAACAATTTATGCACTATTTGAATTTAAGCTGTTAAAAATAAGCCAAATACATGTTTGCTAAACCACGCACATCCACTTTCATAGACAACCTCACCATTGAGGTTGAGGAGGCGTTGTTTGCTCCTGTTCAGGTTGTTCTTAGGAGTGAAGATGGTAAAATTTGCTGTAAAACTGAAAAAAGTATCCTTCCTGGAATGCGTTCAATTTATTGGGGAGGTTTAAATGATTTGCCCTACGGAGTCTATACGTTGGAATGTTCACAAGGTGACGATGTGATTGAAGTAAGAATGGTTAAAAGGGTTTAAGCCTCATTTCCCAGTAAGGCAATACATCTGTCAATTTCTTTAATGTAATCGTTTATCTTTTTTTCGAGTGCTGCACGCGATTCTTTTGAGTCGACACCCTCTGTAGACTTCATCACGTTTAGATTCAACTCCATTTGTTTAGCAACATCTTTTATTGCATCACACTCAAGATTTTTTTCTTCAAGTGCTTTGCGAATTTTTTCATTTTCCTTTTGCAAAGTCTTCAACCTGCTGGAAACAATCCCAAGTTTTTCTGCTATCCGTTTAATTTGATCGTTTGTATCAGCCATCGTTATTTTCTGATTTCTGCGTTCAGCTGTTCTTCAAATTTTTTGGTGATGATGTTCATCATCTTATCAATCTCTTCATCTTTCATAGTTTTGCTTTCATCGAGAAAACTAAAGTTCATGGCAAGGGATTGTTTGTCTTTGCCAAGTTTTTCATTTTTGAAAACATCAAACAACCTAAAGCTTTTTAATTGGGGTATGGCAAGTTTCTTGAGTGTGTTCTCAATATCTGAGTAAGGGAGGTGATTGTCTGTAACAAAGGAAAGATCGCGTTGTACTGCAGGAAATTTAGAAATTTCCTTATAGCGAATAATTTCTTTTTTACTTGCTTTGAGCCACGCTTGCCAGTTGATATCTGCATACCAAACAGGAACCCTGATGTCAAATTTCTTGAGCATGCTTTCAGCGGGTCTTCCTATGGTTAACAGGATATCCGATTCTGTTGCTCCTGTGAGTATATAGTCAAAACGTTCATTTGATCCTACGCTGAAGTTGATTTTATTTATCCCGGATTGTGTTTGCAGTGATCGCAAAACTCCTTTAAGATAATATAGGTCAGCCTCCTCCTCTTTTTTATTCCAAGATGTTTCATTAATCTTTCCTGTTGTGAACAGTGCAAGATGATCCTGCTCGTGGTATGTTCCTTCGGATTTGGAATATGTTTTTCCAAATTCGAACAATTTTAAATTATCGTTTCGGTGATTGAGGTTTCTTGCCATGGTTTGAAGACCTGTTTCAAGCATGGTGAGGCGAAGGGTGTCTAGTTCTGAGCTGAGGTTATTGAGCATCCTCACCGCACTATTCAATTCATCTGCTGAATAATTCTCGCTATGCGTAATTGAATTGTTTAGCATTTCGTTGAATCCAATGCCTACAAGAACAGTTGAAATTTTTTCACGTAATGGGTAATCTTGGTTGTTTTTTGTTACCGAAGGTGAAATGGTAATGCTGCCAGGAATTTCGATGTTGTCAAATCCATCTATTCTCATGATTTCTTCAACCAAATCAGCAGGAATATGAACATCTGTCTTGTGGGTTGGGGTCTTGACAGTAATTGATTCATCAGTTTCACTAAGGATATCAAATCCCATTCCCGTTAAGATATTTTTTGTTGTGATCTTCTCATACACCTTGCCACTCATTTTAGTTAAGTAAGCGTGATCAAGTTTGATAACAGGTTGTGTTGCAGGTGATGGATATAGGTCAACCGGATCTGTCTCCACCTTGCCGTTTGCATATTCAGCAATGAGCAGGGTTGCTTTTTTTAGTGCTTCTAATGTTTGGCCAATGTCTACACTTTTTTCGAAATGGGTAGCTGCGTCTGTTCTGAGGTTGTGTCTGAAAGAGCTCTTTCTAATCGTTACAGGGTGAAACCATGCGCTTTCTAAAAAGATGTTTTTTGTTGAGTCTGTTACGCCACTTTCTATCCCTCCAAAAACACCGCCTATACACATTGGCCTATTTGTATCGTCGCAAATCATTAAGTCGCCAGCATCCAGCTTTCTTTCTTTTTCATCCAGTCCAATAAATGGGGTTCCGGCATTCAGATTCTTTATTCTCACCCTATTCCCACTAATCTTTTCAGCATCAAATGCATGCAAGGGTTGCCCTACATCATGCAATATATAGTTGGTGATGTCTACGATATTATTAATAGGGCGCTGGCCAATTGCTTTCAATCTTTGTTGAATCCATTTTGGAGCAGGTGTTACTTGAATATCTTTAATCAGCATTCCGCTATAACGCAAGCAATCATCTTGGTTTTCTACTTCAACTTCAATTGGACAGGGTTTTCCTTTTATTGATAGGTCATGTTTTAATTTGATGATGGGTTGAATATGGGTTCCTTCATGATGGTTAAGCCAGGAACAGACATCTCTGGCAACACCAAGGTGACTCATTGCATCACTTCTATTGGGGGTTAATCCGATATAAATGATATCGTCTTCATAGGGTTCAAACAATTCAGCAACCTTTATGCCTATTTCTGTTGATGCCTCCAGTATCCTAATTCCACTATGGTCGGTACCTAATCCAATTTCATCGTCTGCGCAGATCATCCCTTGGCTTTCAACTCCCCTGATCTTGGCTAGTTTCATGGTGAGCGGGTCGCCAGATGAAGGATATATTGTTGTGCCCACTGGAGCAACAATTACTTTTTGCCCTGCAGCTACATTTGGAGCACCACATACAATTTGTAATGGGGTTGCGGCTCCAATATCCACTGTTGTTACTGAAAGCCTGTCGGCATTGGGGTGTTTTTCGACACTGAGCACCTGTCCGGTTATCAAGCCCTGCAAATTCCCCTTTACTTCCTGGTAGGCTTCAGCGCCTTCCACTTCTAAACCAATGGAATTCAATATCTCCGATAACTTATCGTGACCGATAGGCATACTGAAATAATCCATTAGCCATTTGTATGAAATTGTCATAGATGCAAATATAAGAAGGTTGAGGATGGTTTAGGTGTTTAGGGGTTTAGTTGTTGAGTTGTTCAGGCCTCAAAGACTAAACGACTAATCGACTAAACAAATCAACAGATAACTTCTCTCAACTGTTAACAACACCACGTCCAATGTCAACAACCTGCCATTTTCTGTTAATACTGTTGTGGATTGGGTGTTGTTATTAATGTTTTTTTAAAATCCAAGAAGCTTGGCGGCTAGATGGTATATTCGCTTATGGCAGGCAAATGCTGTAAAAAAGCAAAAGTTTCAAAAGTCATAAACATGTGAAACGATGGATACGACGAATCTAAATAGGGATAGGAGAAACAAGAGAAAGACGGGTACTGAGTTTAATTCACTGGCATACGGGAAGGTGCCTCCTCAGTCGCGCGAGCTGGAGGAAGCTGTATTAGGCGCTGTGATGCTGGAGCGTGCTGCTTTTGATATCGTTATCAATATTTTAAAGCCTGAGTGTTTTTATGTTGATGCACATCAGTTGATTTTTAGTGCAATCGTTAGGTTGAATGGTGAAAGCAAACCAATTGACTTGCTTACCGTTGTTGAAGAGCTTAAGGTAATGGAAATGCTTGATCAGGTCGGTGGACCATATTATATTTCCAAACTTACCAATGCTGTTGTATCTGCGGCAAATATTGAGGCCCACGCCCGAATCGTACAAGAGAAATTTATTCAGCGAGAGCTTATACGCATCAGCAGTGAAATTATTACGGATGCATACGATGAATCTACAGATGTGTTTGAGTTGCTCGACAGTGCAGAGCAGAAGTTATTTGAGATTGCAAACAATCAACTTAAAAAAGAATTTGATACCCTTGGAAGAAGTGTAATGGATACCCTAAACCGCATTGATGAAATGCGAGCCAGGAATGAAGACATCACGGGTGTTCCTTCAGGATTTCCAAGTCTGGACAATACCACCTATGGCTGGCAGAAGTCGGATCTGATCATCCTTGCTGCAAGACCATCCGTGGGTAAGACAGCCTTTGCGCTAAACTTGGCCAGGAATGCTGCAATGCATCCAACCAAGCCAACGTCTGTGGCTTTCTTCAGTTTGGAGATGAGTACGGGACAGCTTGTTCAACGTATTTTGTCTGCCGAAAGTGAGATTCATCTTTCCAAAATCTCAAGAGGACGCATGGAGGATTATGAGATGCAGCAATTATACAAGAAGGGAATTGAGCCGCTAACCAAAGCCCAATTGTTTATTGATGATTCTGCTGCGTTAAATATTTTTGAGTTGCGTGCGAAATGTCGCAGGCTAAAAAGTTTGCATAATGTAGGACTCATCATTATTGATTATCTACAGCTCATGAGTGGTTCAAGTGAGAATAGGAATTCAAATCGGGAGCAAGAGATCAGTACGATTTCCAGAAACCTCAAGCAGTTGGCAAAAGAGCTTCAGGTGCCCATCATTGCCCTAAGTCAGTTGAGTCGTGAAGTTGAAAAAAGAAAAGAGAGCAACAAGGTTCCTCAGCTTTCAGATCTTCGTGAATCGGGTGCAATCGAACAAGATGCAGATATGGTGATGTTTTTGTACAGGCCAGATTATTATGACATCACCACAAATGATATGGGGGAGGACACCAAGGGTGATGTATTTGTAAAGATTGCTAAGCACCGTAATGGTTCATTGGAGAATATCAAATTGAAAGCGAAACTGCACATACAAAAATTTGAAGAGTCCGAAAGCATTGATCCATTTGGAAGGGGCATGCCTGAAGGCGGAAATTGGAAGCCTGTCTCTGAAGATCCAGGGGCTAAGCTATTTATTCAAAAGGGTAGTAGGATGAACGATGTTGGCGATGCTGACATCGAGGATACTCCATTCTAGAAAAGTTTATCAGCTTCAGATTATGAGTGCATTACCCTTATTTTATTTTCCTTCACTTCAACAGGCTGCTGGTTCGGTGTTGCTCGATGAAGAAACCAGACGCCACGCTATTACTGTACTGCGCATGCAGCCTCAAGAATCCATGATGCTGACCGATGGCTTGGGCGTTTCAGCAATCGCAACAATCGATAAAGCAGATAAAAAATCTCTACTCGTTAGCATAGCTAAGGTTGAGCATCACCCAGCACCTGAAAGGAAAATGATGCTCGGCGTTTCATTGTTGAAGAATGGAGCCAGATTTGAGTGGATGCTTGAAAAGGTGACTGAAATTGGAATCACAGAAATTATTCCAATCCTATCTGAAAGAACAGAACGTCAGCACTTCCGTCAGGAACGGTTTCAGCAAATTCTTGTGAGTGCATCATTGCAATCTGGCAGATTCCATTTTCCGGTGTTGCACGCCCCAATAAAATTTTCTAGCCTTTTTGATATTCAACTTCCTGCCGCAAGGTTCATTGCTCACTGCATGGAAGGACAAAAGCATAAGCTGCTTGGACAGTTTAAAGACAGTATTGTATTGGTTGGTCCGGAAGGAGATTTTACAGAGGCTGAATTGGATCTTGCGATACAACATGCATTCGTGGGCGTAAGTTTAGGTGATACAAGGCTGCGCAGCGAAACAGCAGGGGTAGTTGCAGCAACTATGTTGAGGCCCTAATATTAAATTGATAAAGCGCGACAGATTTTTTTTGCTATTGCTGGTCCTTCATAGATGAAGCCAGTCCACACCTGAACAAGCGATGCACCAGCATCTATTTTTTCTTTTGCGTCTTCTCCGGTGAATATTCCCCCACTTGCAATTACAGGTATCTTTCCTTGGGTTAAGGAAATAATTGTTTTCAAGATTTGATCTGATGTTTCTTTAAGCGGACGGCCACTTAGTCCACCCATCCCAATTTTCTCAGCCATTTGTTTTGAAGCTAAGGAGAGGTGTGCTCTTGATATGGTGGTGTTGCTTGAAACAATGCCATCCAATTTAACGATCGTAGAAATTTCTGCGATGTCGGTTAATTGTTCCTTGGTGAGGTCTGGTGCAATCTTAAGTAGGATTGGTTTTTGCGTGGCTCTTTTTGCATTATGTTCCTGGAGTGTTCCGAGAATTTTTAACAGGGAATCTTTGTCTTGCAAAGCCCTTAATCCCGGGGTGTTGGGGGAGCTTACATTCACTGCAAAATAGTCAACCACATCAAAAAGTTCATTGAAGCAGAGCAGGTAGTCTTTCCAGGCATCTTCATTTGGGGTGACTTTATTTTTACCAATATTTCCACCAATAATCATGCGCTTGCCGGAAGGAGTTCCTTCATTTTTTACTTTCCATGTTGTAAGCCTTTCCTTGATTGCAGCTACACCATCATTATTAAAACCCATCCTGTTGATGAGTGCCTTATCTGCAGGCAGTCTAAAAAGCCTAGGTTTTTCATTTCCTTCCTGTGGTAGTGGAGTAACTGTGCCTATTTCAACGAATCCGAAGCCTAATGTCTCCAATTCTCTTAAGTAAGCTGCATTCTTGTCAAATCCTGCACCTAGGCCAACTGGATTTTTGAATTTCAATCCGAATAGTGCTGTTTCAAGTGAAGGAAAATCTTGACTAAACCATGCGCCAATCAGTTTTCGGATTGGGCTGATGGAGCAGGCTGTTTTCAGCATGTTCATTGAAACGTAGTGCGCTTTTTCAGCATCAAGTAGAAATAAGGTATTTCGTATCAGCGAGTACATGTTGCGAAGGTAAAGGATAACACAGAGACGAAAACAACTTATGGTTAATCACTTAAGATGACATTCCCACCTTACTTTGTCATTATCTTCTCTTTTTCTGTCATCCCTCCACCCTACAGTCTGTCATCCCGAACGCAGTGAGGGATCTGAATTCGCGGAATCCTTGAATATAATGTTTAGTTGTTTAGTTGATTAGCCCTAAATAACTAAACGCCTAAACAACTAAACATTTATTTTAGATCCCTCACTGCGTTCGGGATGACAATGTAAGGGGGCGCTGCGCTCGAGATGACAGCGTGGGCGGTGGTGATGACAGAGTAAGGTGTTGGGATGAACTCTAGGCAGACTTTAATTTTATGGTTAACTTTAGCGGGTTAAGATCCAATAATTAGTGTAGCAATTTTAAAAAGTTTGTATATGAGTAATGATAGATCTCTTCGTGTTCTCGTTGTTGGATGTGGTAATATGGGCGCTTCACATGCGATGGCGTATAAAACCATGGATTGTGTTGAGATCTGTGGCATTGTATCAACAGGAAAGAGTAAGGATATATTGAATGAAAAACTTGGAGGAGGCTATCCGCTTTTTAGTGATTATGCAGAGGCACTAGAAAAGACTGCCCCAGATGCTGTTTGTATATCTACCTATCCTGATACCCATGAGTCTTTTGCCATCATGGCATTTGAAAAGGGGTGTCATGTTTTTATTGAGAAGCCAGTTGCGGATAGTGTTGAAGGTGCAGAGCGGGTGGCTGCTGCATCAAAAAAAGCAGGAAAGAAATTAGTGATTGGTTATATTCTTCGTCATCATCCTTCATGGATCAAGTTCATTGAGCTCGCTCAACAATTGGGTAAGCCTTTGGTAATGCGCATGAATCTAAATCAACAGAGTCATGGTTATATGTGGGATGTTCATCGCAATTTGATGAAAAGCTTAAGTCCAATTGTAGATTGCGGAGTTCATTATATCGATGTGATGTGTCAGATGGTTAGGTCAAAGCCAATACAGGTTTCAGCGATTGGGGCTAGGCTCACAAATGATATCCCTGAAGGAAATTACAACTACGGCCAATTGCAAATTCGTTTTGAAGATGGTTCAGTAGGTTGGTATGAGGCTGGTTGGGGACCAATGATCAGTGAAACCGCTTTCTTTATAAAAGATGTGATTGGTCCGGATGGTTCTGTGTCGATTGTTGCGAAGGAAGCTGGATCTTCAGGTAAGTCAGATTCTGTAGCTGCACATACCAAGACTGAATCTTTGAGGAGGCACTATGCAAGCATTGATTTATCCAATGAATTTACGCGCAAGGACGAATGGATTGACCTTACAGACGAGCCAGATCATCAAGAACTTTGCAACCGTGAGCAGGCCTATTTCCTCAATGCAATTCTTCAAGATATTGATTTGACAGATCATGTCGAAGATGCTGTAAACAGCCTTCGTATTGCATTTGCCTGTGATGAGAGTGTGCGAACTGGCATGGCGGTTAAACTCTAAGCTTCTTATTGTTTTTATATAGTTTTTTAAAACTTGGTTTTGCACTTGCTTTTTTCAAACTAGTGAAGGTTACCTTGCAATTGGATTATGACACATTTACCTATTTTAATTAAAGACCTTGCCCTAATTCTTGGTGCTGCAGGTATTGTAACACTCTTGTTCAAGCGCGTTAAGCAACCGATAGTTTTGGGCTATATTTTAGTAGGCTTGCTGGTGGGCCCCAATATCAATTTATTTCCCTCAGTTGTTGATGCGGAGAGCATTAAAACTTGGGCTGATATCGGAGTTATTTTTCTGCTTTTTGCACTCGGCCTCGAGTTTAGTTTTAAGAAACTGTTGAAAGTAGGAGGTTCTGCAGCCATTACAGGCATCATTGAACTGATCTGTATGATGCTCCTTGGTTATTCCTTGGGGATGTTGCTCAATTGGTCTGTGATGGACAGTGTTTTCCTTGGGGGTATAATCGCAATTTCTTCTACTACCATTATTTTTCGCGCCTTTGATGAGCTGGGTTTAAAGTCTCAGCAGTTCACAGGGCTGGTATTTGGGGTGCTGATTATTGAGGATTTGGTTGCAATTCTTCTTATGGTACTGCTTTCAACGGTTGCCGTAAGTCAGCAATTCCAAGGTTTGCAGATGATGATTTCTATGTTTAAGCTGTTCCTTTTTCTTTCCATTTGGTTCATTATGGGCATTTTTCTGTTGCCAACTTTTCTAAAAAAAATATCAACACTCCTCAGCAGTGAAACCTTGCTCATTATTTCATTGGCCCTGTGTTTAGGCATGGTTGTGCTGGCCGATCAATTTGGTTTCTCTGCAGCACTGGGTGCTTTTATCATGGGTTCGTTGTTGGCTGAAACTACGCAGGCACATCGTATCGAAACACTGATAAGCTCTGTGAAAAATCTTTTTGGCGCTATTTTCTTTGTATCCGTTGGCATGCTTATTGATCCCGCAGTGTTGGTAGAGTATGCAATTCCAGTAGTCATGCTCACTTTTTCTGTGTTGGTTGGAAAAACATTATTTGTGACCATTGGTGCATTGTTTGCTGGTCGGCCACTCAAGCAAGCTTTACAGGCTGGCACCAGCATGGCTCAAATTGGGGAGTTCTCCTTTATCATTGCCACGCTGGGGCTAACCTTGAATGTGATCAGCGCACAAATCTATCCTATTGCAGTTGGTGTTTCAGTGATCACCACGTTTGCCACTCCGTATATGATTCGTTTGGCGGAGCCAATATATCATGGTTTGCTAAAGGTGTTGCCTCAGCGTTGGATCATTTCACTTGAGGAATACAGCAGCAGTTCCCAGATTATTGAAAGTGAAAGTGACTGGAAGAGGCTGCTCAAGTTTTATATTCAGATCATCACCGTCAACACGGTTTTAATTATAGCAATGACCTTGTTTATTGATTACTTCGTTCAACCCTTGCTGCTGCAGTATATAAAAGATTCTTTCATTACCAATATCATTTGTGCACTCATTGGATTAGTTACGATGGCTCCTTTCATTTGGGCCTTGATGGTCAAGAAAATGAGCAAGAGTTCCTATGCAGCACTTTGGCTTGATAGAAAATACAGCCATGGCCCACTGGTTATGTTAGAGGCTTTACGCACATTGATTGCGGTTTTGTTGATTGGTTTTTTAATTAGTCGCTTGTTGGGTGCAATCATTGCTATAGCTGGAACCATTGCCGTGATGTTGATTGTCGGTCTTGTCTTCCGAAAGAGACTTCAGAAATTTTATGGGCGAATAGAGACAAGGTTTTTGAATAACCTTCACGAAAAGGAAATATTTGAGATGAACAATGCCAAGAGTCATCTTTCACCTTGGGATGCCCACCTGGCTAAATATGAGATTAGTCCACATGCCGATTTTATCGGCAAAGCCCTTCAGGATTTAGCTTGGAGGGAAAAGTTTGGTGTTAATCTGGCCTACATAGAGCGAGGGAACGCGGTGAAGTTTGCGCCTTCCAAAAATGAGCAAGTCTTTCCCTTTGATACCATTGGAGTTATTGGAACAGATCAGCAGTTGACTGATTTTGGAAAAATAATTCTACCATTTGATGAAGCCGCTGCTGAAGATATGGGGTTGGTTGATTTACAAAAAATTGTGGTGGATGAACATACCCAACTTAGGGGGATGAGTATCCGAGAATCAGGATTAAGGGAAAAAACTGACGGTCTGGTCGTAGGCATAGAGCGAGGGGGACAGCGATTTCTAAATCCTTCCTCTGATGCAACCCTGGAGTGGGATGATATTGTTTGGATAGTGGGCAACAGAAAAAAAATCCAAGATTTGTATCATCAATAACAAATACAGTTGATTGTCTGCTCATTGACCATGCGCAGAAGCCACATCATCGCATCGCCCCTGTATTACTGCCTTTTGCAAATGGTTTTTTGATGGATTGAATTCAAGGGCTGACAAAACAAAGGGCTTCCCTGTTTCATGATTGAACTCATATATTTTGATGCTGCTAATGGTGAACTAATTCCCTAATTTTAATCTATAAACCCAAGGTTATGCAAGAAGCTTATATTGTCGCCGGTCTACGTACAGCAGTAGCTAAATCCAAGAAGGGAGGGTTCAGGTTTACAAGGCCTGATGATCTCGCTATAGAGGTTATTCAACAATTGATGAATACGATTCCGCAACTTGAGAAATCAAGGGTTGATGATGTGATCGTAGGAAATGCTGTGCCTGAAGCTGAGCAGGGACTTCAAGTGGGTCGTATCATAGCCGCAAGGGCCCTGGGTTACCAAGCTCCAGGGATTACTGTAAATCGATATTGTGCATCTGGACTAGAAACCATTGCAATGGCTACTGCGAAGATAAGGGCAGGTATGGCTGAGTGCATTATTGCCGGTGGTGTAGAGAGCATGAGTTTTGTTCCTGCAGCAGGATGGAAAACAGTTCCATCTTATACAATTGCGTCTGATGAACCCGATTATTATATCAACATGGGATTAACCGCTGAAGCTGTTGCAAAAGAATATCATGTGAGCCGCGAAGCCCAAGATGTCTTTTCTTTTAATTCTCATCAAAAAGCGTTGCATGCAATTCAGCAAGGATATTTTAAAGAGGGGATTCTTCCAATCACTGTCAATGAAGTCTATCTTGATGAGAAAGGAAAAAAACAACAGAGAAGTTATATCGTTGACACAGACGAAGGTGTTCGCTCTGATACCAGCCTTGAAAGTCTCGCTAAGCTGAAACCTGCGTTTGCTGTTAATGGAACAGTGACTGCCGGTAATGCCTCACAAACCAGTGATGGAGCTGCTTTCGTTGTTGTAATGAGTGAGCGGATGGTGAAAGAACTTGGACTTAATCCAATAGGTCGACTTGTACACAGTGCAGTTGCTGGAGTACATCCGCGTATTATGGGGATTGGTCCGGTTGAAGCAATTCCCAAGGTTTTAAAATTGGCGGGCATGAATTTGGGAGACATCGACTTGATTGAATTGAATGAAGCTTTTGCCTCGCAGTCATTGGCCGTTATTGAAAAGCTGGGATTAGATACTTCAAAGGTCAATATCAATGGTGGAGCAATTGCACTCGGCCACCCGCTTGGTTGTACAGGTGCTAAATTAACCGTTCAATTATTGGGTGATCTAAAAAGACTCAACAAGCGTTATGGTATGGTTTCTGCCTGTGTTGGCGGTGGCCAAGGCATTGCCGGCATCATTGAGCGGTTTTAAATATTTGCAACATCATTGCAAATATTTAAATTTTCCTTAGCTTTGGATCCTCAACAGCAATCATGAGGATACTGGTTTCTTTTTTCTTTTTATTTTTCTTCACTCCATATATTCATGGGCAATGCATCATGAACATCAGTGGAACAGTCAAAGATGCTGATAGCAGAACAGTGCTTTCTGCAGCTACTGTGACCATCCTCGAATTAAAAAAGACTGTATTTACTGACAAAGACGGGAACTATGTGTTCAGCGGAATCTGTCCAGGAGATTATACGCTTCGTGTTAGTCATGCTGATTGTCAGGCGCTGGACTATCATTTCCATTTAAAGCAAGACATCACCAAGAATTTTGAGCTATCTCATACTGAACAGCTTCTTAGGGAAGTTGTTGTTGTTGGTCTGGCCTCAGTAAGAGCAGAGGGGATGACTGGGGAACTTCGTGGAAAGGAGTTGGCAGCAACAAGAGGGTTAACGTTGGGCGAATCACTTCAGCGAATAGTAGGAGTTACAGTTTTGCAAACTGGGAACAATATTTATAAGCCTGTAATACAGGGCTTGCACAGCAGTCGGGTGCTCATATTAAACAATGGCATTCGACAAGAAGGGCAACAATGGGGTAGTGAACATGCCCCTGAAATTGATCCCTATATCGCCAATAGGCTAAGTGTGATCAAAGGTGCTGCATCCGTTCGTTATGGCGGTGATGCAATTGGCGGTGTTGTTTTGGTTGAACCTCGTTTACTCCAGTATAAAAAAGAAATGAGTGGCGAACTGAATCTTGCTGCCTTTTCAAATAATCGTCAGGGGGTATTGTCTGCACTGGTTGAAGGCGGATTTGATAAGCAGGAACATACTGCGTGGAGAATTCAAGGCACATTAAAGCGCGGAGGGAATGCAAAGACACCAGATTATTGGCTCAAGAATTCTGGAGTTGAAGAGATGAACATGTCTGCTGCAATGGGATGGAAGAAAAAAAATAAAGGGGCAGAATTATTTTATAGTGTATTTAATTCCAGAATAGGCATTTTTAGTGGGTCGCATATCGGCAACCTCAGTGATCTCGAAAACGCAATTCGTGTTGGAGAGCCATCCGCCTCGATAAAAAGCGAAGGCTTCAGTTATGTCATCGATCGCCCATTTCAATCTGTACAGCACCACCTTTTTAAACTAAAGGCATTTTCCGAGTCATTTGAAAAAAGCAGAATTAGCCTTACGCTTTCATCACAATACAATATTCGTGAGGAATATGATATCATCAGAAGTGAATCAGTATTGCCTCAATTGCAAATGAACTTGCTTACGAGTATGGCCGATCTTGTTTGGGATCATTTTAGTAGTCAAAAGCTGAAAGGCTCAGTAGGGTTGAATGCTATGCACCAAGACAATTCCATCAACTACAGATATTTTGTACCCAATTATACAGCTGTAGATGTTGGCATCTGGATGGCAGAACGATATCAGCATAAGGCATGGCAATTTGAACTTGGGCTTCGATACGACAACCGAAAGCGGGTTGGCATTACGGATAATGATAAACCCCCTTTTAATACCCTGACTGGAAATGTAATCGTTCCAGGCGAACCGTATGGTGATAAATATTTTTCTGGATTATCAGGAACCGGTGTTGTTGCGCATAAGTTTGACGATAACCTGCGGGCATCATTTACCACTTCCTCTGCCTGGCGCGCACCTCATGTGAATGAACTGTTTAGCAATGGGCTGCATCATGGTGCAGCAAGGATTGAGAAGGGTGATCATACACTCAAGCCTGAAAGAGCCTTTAGTATTTTGGGGTCCTTGGTGTTTAACAATGAAAAATGGGAAGCAGAGGTTGGGCTCTATAGCAAATGGATTAATAATTTTATTTATTTGATGCCAACCTATCCTGCGTTGCTTACCATTCGGGGCGCATTTCCTTCCTTTGTTTTCTGGCAAACCGATGCAAGGCTTACTGGAGCAGATATGAGTGTAGGTTATCTAATCGGCAATCACCTTCGATCCCATGCCAAGGCATCTTTACTCAGGGCCTACAATCAATCAGCAGAAACTTGGTTGATCCAGATGCCATCAGATAGGGTAGAGCTGGATCTTGAATATGAATTTGTAGATGGTAAAAAACTAACGCAATCTTCTGTTAAGATAGGTCTACAGCATGTTGCAGAGCAAAGGCGAGTGCCTCCCACAGGAAATATTGAAGTGGCTGAGCCCAACGGGGCGGTGAGCATGCGGTCTGATTACATGGCACCACCTCCTGCCTATTCGCTCGTGAATCTTGAGGCGTCAACAAATCTTGTATTGCCAAGGAGAACCGTTGGATTTGTATTTGCAATTGATAATGTGTTCAATACAAGGTATCGCGACTACATGAACGCATTTCGGTACTTTTCGTTAGATAGGGGAAGGAACATTTCATTGAAAATTAAAGTTCCATTTTAGCAAGATGAACTGCAAGATTATACCAGTGCGTATTTTTTAACTTTAAATATTTAAAACCATGAACAACAAGATTTTTTTATGTAGTTTAATTTTTATGTTCACCATTGCGTCCGTTGGCTGTAAAAAAGATCCTGTTGCATCTCCCAACGACGGAGAGTTGATTACAACGCTCAGAATCACCCTCACCGAAAAAATATCACAGATTCAATCGGTATTCGAGTTTCAGGATCTTGACGGCGAGGGTGGTCAAGCCCCATCCAGATTTGACCAAATTGTATTGGATAAGGGAAGTGAGTATACCTGTAACCTTGAGTTGTTAAATGAAAGTGTAGATCCCATAGATAATATCACTGCAGAAATTTTAGAGGAAGGCGAGGATCATGAGATATTTCTTAGTGCCACCAATTCGCTTGTTACTTTTTCTGATCTCAGCAAAGACATCAATAACCTCCCTCTTGGCCTCAGCTCTACTTGGGTAACAACTGGTATTAATGGGAATGGCACATTAACTATTACCCTGAAGCATAAGCCAGGCATAAAAGCGTCTGGAGATCTGGTTACAAAAGGCGATACGGATGTTTCTATTGATTTCTCCTTGGTCGTTCAATAGCTTAATGTTTACTAGCTTTGCGGGATGGAAATCTCAATCACCACTCCCGCATTGCTTTTCCCAGCAATCAGCCTTTTGCTTCTTGCGTATACGAATCGATTTCTTGCGATTGCCAACCTGGTACGCAGACTTTTTGATGAGTATATTCATGTCAAGGACAAAAAGAATCTCTTGATGCAAATAAGAAGTCTTCGTAACAGACTTAATTATATACGGTTCATGCAAGGGGCTGGCGTATTTAGCTTTTTGCTTTGTGTAGCCTGTATGTATTGTATATACAAATCTTGGGATGATCTGGCCGGTTTTCTTTTTGCAACAAGTCTCATCTCTTTGCTTATTTCATTGGTATTCTCCCTCATTGAGATATTTCAAAGTACAACTGCACTTGAAGTACTGCTTAGTGAAGTGGAGGAGCTGTCTAAATGAGTTTAGTTGTTTATTTGTTGAGTTGTTTAGTTTTAAACACCTAAACACCTAAACGCCTAAACACATCTATACCTTCTTCCTCTCCCCAATTTGCTGTCTCCACATGGCGTAATACAGTCCTTTTTCTACAAGAAGCTCATCGTGCGAACCTGTTTCAACAATCTCCCCTTTTTCTAGCACATAGATTCTATCAGCATGCATGATGGTGGATAGTCGATGTGCTATCAACAAGGTAATCTGCTCTTTCCTTTTTGATATATTGCGAATGGTTTCAGTGATCTCTTCTTCTGTTATTGAATCCAACGCAGAGGTTGCTTCATCGAAAAGCAATACCCTAGGCTTGCGCAGCAAAGCTCTAGCAATTGAGATGCGTTGTTTTTCGCCTCCTGACAATTTTAATCCACCTTCACCGATGAGTGAGTCAATTCCTTTGTCTGCTCTTTTTAGCAGGTTTTGACAGGATGCTTTTTCCAATGCTTCTTGAAGTTCTGTTTCACTTGCACCAGGATTCACAAAAAGCAAATTGTCTTTGATGGTACCGGAAAACAACTGGGTGTCTTGCGTTACAAATCCTATTTGTTTTCTAAGGTCTTCAAAATTGATTTCATTTTCATCCAACCCATTGTATAGGATCTTGCCATCTTGTGGCCTGTACAAGCCCACAAGTAGTTTCATGAGGGTTGTTTTTCCTGAGCCTGAAGGTCCTACAAAGGCAACGGTCTCACCACGGTTCACAGAAAAGCTAATGTTTTCAATTGCTTTTTGTCTGGCTGTGATATGTTGGAAGCTAACCTGCTGAAACTTCAGTGTTTCAATTTCACCTAAGCTAACTGGATTTTCTGGAACCTTTTCTGGACTTTTCTCCATCAGGCTATGGTAGTTTGCTATTGATGCTTCCGCTTCTCTGTAAGAAAGGATGATGTTGCCAATCTCTTGGAGTGGTCCAAAAATAAAGAAGGAGAAGAATTGCATGGTTACCATTTCATGTGGTTGCATCCTGTCTTTAAATATCAACCACATCAAAAGAAATAGAATTACTTGACGAAGCGTATTTACCAAAGTTCCTTGAAGAAAACTGATGCTTCTGATTCTCTTTACTTTAGTTAGTTCAAGACCTAATATTTTATATGTATCCGTATTTAGTCTTTTTACTTCCTGTTGTGTAAGTCCCAGACTTTTTACCAATTCAATGTTTCTTAAGCTTTCTGTTGTAGTGCCTGCAAGCGATGTGGTGCTGCTGACAATATTCTTTTGTATCTGTTTGACTTTTTTACTCAAAGCATTGGTTCCTAATGACAGCAGGGTAATGCCAACTACATAGGCTATTGGAACACTCCAATGAATGTATATTGAGGAGTAGATGAAGACGAATGAAATACCAACCAGGATGGCGAACAAGGCATTTAAAAAGTAGTTAATAAATTTCTCGGTGTCTGTTCTTACTTTGGTTAGGATACTCAATGTTTCCCCGCTGCGTTGGTCTTCAAATTCCTGATAGGGCAGTTTCATTGCATGTTGCAATCCGTCGGTGAATATTCTGGCCCCAAATTTTTGGATTACTACGTTGGCAAAATAATCTTGAAAGTTTTTTGCAATTCTGCTGACCATTGCTGTACCCATTGATAGCAGCAGCAACAACATGGTCGAAGAAAAAAACTCATCCCAGCCTGGCTGATGTCCCTGATCTTGTTGATTATTGATCTCTTGAGATAGCTTGATGATCTTCCCGAAGATAATGGGATCGATCAAGGAGAATACCGTGTTGATTGTTGCAAGCAGGAGGGTTAGGCCAATTAGCCATTTGTAGGGCCTGAGGTAGCCGTAAAGTAATTTCATATGACAACATTACATCAAAATTTATGCCAATGTTTAAACGTTGAAAAAAGAATTTAGCTTTTCCTGAAACTCCAGCGTATCATTTCTTTCCAGGTAACCTTTTTCCCGTACATCAAGATGCCTGTTCTATAGATTTTTCCTGCAAACCAGGTAGTGAATATAAATCCGATAACCAGGCTCAGCATGGAAGCGATCAACTGCCAGTAAGGCACAGTTGAGGGAACCCCAAAGGGAATTCTACCCATCATAATGATTGGAGAGGTGAACGGAATGATGCTGGTCCAAATGGCAAGCGGACTCCCCGGATTTCCCAGCACGGAGTTTAAGATGACGAAAGAAAAAATAATGGGCATGGTAATTGGAATCATGAGGGCCTGTGCCTCTTGTGGATCCTCATTGATTACACTGCCAATTGCAGCGAATAGGGAAGCATAAAATAAATATCCTCCAAGAAAATAAAATAAGAAGCAACTGATAATCAATAGCCAGTTTGCTCCTTCTATGAGTGTTGTCTTCGCCTCAAGGATTTTTAGGGCTGCGGGGTTGGCCCCTGCCATGTCTATCGTCTGCTGACCTTGCTGTATTGAATCCAATTGGCTGTAGGTCTCTGCTGGAATGAATAGTGTCAGTGAACTTGATATTGCAACCATCAAGATAATCCAAAGTAGAAGTTGTGTTAGACCGACCCCAGCTATACCAATGATCTTTCCCAGCATCAGTTCAAATGGCTTGCAGGAGGATACAATAACTTCTGCAATTCGATTTGTTTTTTCTTCAGCTACGCCCCGCATAACCATAGCTCCAAAAACAAACATGGTCATGTAAATCAACAGGCCACTTCCAAAGCCTATGGCATAAGCAAGTCCGGTATTTGCCTCTTTTGATTGTCCCACTTCATCAGCAACCATGTTCTTCAGCTCCACATTTTTTTCTGATGCTTCCACAACGGAGTCGAGTGTTGATTTTTGAATACCTTTTTGCAGGAGAAGATTGTTCTCTAATGCCTTATTGAGCTGGTGTTCTATGTAATTGGATGACTCTAGGCCCAGTTGCTCAGAGGAGTATATTTCTGCTGTAAGTTTTCCATCTTCCATCAGTGGGTAAAGGATTCCATCGAATGCTTTGTTTTTGTAATTGATGCTATCTGCATCCTTGGTAAAGTCAAATACAACATTGCCTTTTTCGCTCTTTATGTGTTGTTCAAGAAAGCCTGGGTCATTGATGACGGCGATGCGAATTTCTTGTTTCGAGCTATTGGCAAAATAAGCAGAGCCTGCAATGAATAGGATAAAAATTACTGGAATCAGAAATGTAGTAAGTAAGAAACGTTTGTTGCTCACCCTCGTGATATATTCCCGTTGTATAATAAGTCCAACTTTGTTCATAATTGCGTGTTGTATGCTATCGTCATGAATTAAATTGTCTTGCTTCAGGGCTACCCTTGACAAGACGAATGAAAATATCGTTGAGGGAAGGCAGTACCTCATTGAAAGAGCGAATGGTCAGGTTTTTGTTGATGAAAAACTGTATCACATCGTTATTTGAGAAGCCTTCATTAATGCGTATGCTCAGTGTATTTCCGTTAAGGTGTTTCACGTCAAATAGATGAATGGCAGTGTGTTCTGCGAGGATGGGTTCATCAAACCGGACCTCAAAAATATTTTCCTTAAATTCTTGCTTAATCTTATCTACTGTGCCATCAAGTAGTTTTCCGCCTTTGTTTACCAGCACGATGTGGTCGCAGATCTCCTCTACCTGTTCCATTCTGTGGGTGCTGAAGATGATGGTTGCGCCCTCTTTTGCAAGCCTGAATATTTCATCCTTGATGAGGTTTGCATTTACTGGGTCGAGTCCGCTGAAAGGCTCGTCCAATATAATGAGTTTAGGATTATGTGCTACAGTAGTAACGAACTGCAACTTCTGGCTCATGCCCTTGCTAAGGTCTTCTACATTCTTGTTCCACCAACTTTCCATTTGGAACTTGATGAACCAGGTTTTGATATTTTCTAGCGCTTCTTTTTTTGACAGCCCTTTTAATTGTGCCAGGTAAACTGCCTGTTCACCAATTTTCATTTTTTTGTAGAGTCCGCGTTCCTCTGGCATATAGCCAATGAGTTGGGTATCCCGCATTGGTTCAAATGGCTTACCATTTAGGGTGATCGCACCTTCATCAGGAAAAAAGATTCCGGTAATCATGCGCAGGAGGGTTGTTTTTCCTGCGCCATTGGGTCCGAGCAAGCCAAATACAGATCCTTGTTGAATGGAGAAGCTGATGTCGTCAACTGCTTTTTGTCCTGAGAAGTATTTTTTTAGGTTACTGACTTGAAGTACGGTATTCATGGTTATGTTTCGTGCCTCTAAATTACGCTGAATTGTTGATTGGCGTCGGTTTCAGGCTTATTTTTTTATGATCAGCTGGACGTTAAAAACCCTATCACTATGGCCTTGAAGCAATTGCTGCAGCCACCCGCTCTCCATCCATCCCTGCACTAACAATGCCTCCAGCATAGCCAGCACCTTCTGCGCAAGGGTAGAGGTTGCTGATTTGGGGATGTTGAAGTGTTTGGCCATCTCGGGGAATTCTGACGGCTGATGATGTTCTGCTTTCGGGGGCAATGATGATGGCTTCTTCGGTATAATAACCTTTCATCTTTTTGCCAAATGCTTTAAAGGCTTGTTGCAAGGAAGTGGAGATAAATTGGGGAAGAACATCCTTCATGTTCACCGAATTAACGCCCCTTAGGTATGAATTATCTGGTAGTGTAGCGGAAACCTTTCCATTTACGAAATCTGTCATGCGCTGAGCTGGGGCTACAAATTTTCCTCCGCCTGCCGCGTATGCTTTTTGTTCAACAGATTCCTGAAAGTGGTGAAAGAGCAGGGTGTCTTTTGTGGATGTTAAATGGCTTGGCGTTGTTGTCTTGAGATAAGCTTGGGCGTCTTCCATATTAACTTGGGCAACGATTCCGGAATTGGCAAAGGGGTTATTTCGTTTTGATGGGCTCCATCCATTTACCACCAATTCGTTCTGTGAGGTAGAGGCTGTTGCAATAATGCCTCCCGGGCACATGCAAAAAGAGAATACGCCTCGGCCATTGACTTGTTGCACCAGTTGATAGGCTGCAGGCGGTAGTAGGCTGTCGCGATGCTGTTCAAGTGGACAATGATATTGTATCGCATCGATGAGCGACTGTGGATGTTCTATCCGAACGCCAAGTGCAAAGGGTTTTGGCTCAATTAAGATTTTTTTTCTATCCAGCAACAGATAGATATCCTTGGCTGAGTGTCCAGTGGCAAGAATGTAATGTGTTGCTTCAAATGTGTTGCCTGAAGCACAGGTGATCTGTTTTATGCGGCCATCCTCAATCTTCAAATCTGTCATCTTCTCATTGAAATGAACTTCTCCTCCTGCCATCATGATGCGCTCTCTTATGGCTTGAATGATTCCCGGAAGTTTATTTGTTCCAATATGCGGGTGGGCTGTGTATAGTATTTCTGGGGTAGCCCCAAATTGAACAAGGAGTTGTAGTATTTTTTCAACGTTCCCTCTTTTGGTACTTCTGGTATACAGTTTACCGTCGCTATATGTGCCCGCACCACCCTCGCCGAAGCAGTAATTGCTTTCCTCATTTAAAATACCCTCTTTATTGAGTATGGCAAGATCTCGTCTTCTTTCCCGTACATCCTTACCTCTTTCAATAACAATTGGTTTGATTCCTTGTTGGATTAGTTCCAGTGCTGCAAATAGTCCAGCAGGACCTGCGCCAATAATTACTGTTTTTTTTGTGGACGCATGTACATCAGGAAATCTAAACTCGTTGGGAAGGGTGGGATGGAAGGGCTCATCAATGAATGCATTTACCTTGAGGTTAATCAACACATTTCTCTTCCTGGCATCAATGGATTTTTTGATGAACTGAAAGCCAGTAATTTTTTCTTGGCTTAGGCCTAGTTGATTTGCAATTTCACTGATGATGGCAGCAGATTGAGCTGCATCTTTTGGTGAAAGCTGCAAAAGTACCTGTTGCTGCATTGAGGGCTGTGGTTAGAATGGTAGGTCGTCTGAAATGCCATGCTGGCTTTCAGGGTCTGGGGAGAAGGCAGGAGGTGCTTCAATTGATCCACCACCTGAGGAGCCCATGCTCATTTGCTCGATTCTCCAGGCGTCTAGGTTGGTGATGTAATTAACTTGTCCGTTTTTCTCCCAACGGGAACCTTTCATATTGAAATGGACTTTCACCGTATCCCCGACGTTAAAGCGATCGAGTATGCTGGTCCTGTCTTGCACGGTTTGAAACTTAATGAAATTGGTTATGGTACGGCCATTAATATCTTCGTTGGTTTCAACCACAAATTCTCTTGTTTTGAACGTGGCGCTTCTCTGAATTGTTTCGAATTTTGCAACGATTTTGCCTGTAAGATCGAATCCCATGGTTATTTACTGTTTGAACGAAGTTATTATTTAATTGGTGGATTGAAAATTGTTTTCTGAATTCTGGGGATGCCCATCTCAAAGGGGCTGGTTTCCAGATTTTTGCTTCTTTCTAAAGGTTGGAATTGGACTCGATCAGTCTGTCATGCTGTTATTTCCTTCGCTTTTGCTGATATCAGGCAGGTTTCTTCTGTTTAAATTTGTTCTAATTTCTAGCCAAAAAAACCTAACTTGTTTAGGCTGTTCATCTTCAAAGGAAGGTTAATGGTTCATAACAGTCAGTCATTGAATGCTTTGTCTTTTTTCTTCAAAGTTTACTAGGGGATTTCACCAAATCTATCCGTTTGAATTGGATATTGGCAAGGCAGCCTGAAGGGCATATGCATAACGATTTTTTTGATACTATTGGCGGAAATTGAAGGAAAAAAAATTCCAATTGTTAGTTTAAAATATTGTGGAATAAAAAATTTTTTTATTTAAAAACTGAATATATATTCGCCGTCTGTCCTGCTGTCGCGACAAAAACCTTCTCTGTGGAGAAATCAATTTTTTTAGCGATCTGCCTAAGTGCAAAGACCTCAAATGAAAATAACTGACTTGTGTGGATTAGCTGGTGTGAAATGACAGAGTTGCAACGGATGGTTCAGCCTTTTTGTGAAGAGTGAAATTTATCCTAAACCTTAACTTTTAAATTGCTTAACAACTGATGGAGAAGCCCTTTGATAAAGTATGGAGCAATTGTTTAGCAATTATTAAAGACATCGTGGAATGGCAACATTTCAAAACCTGGTTTGAGCCAATCAAGCCAGTGGGCATCAAAGACAACGTGCTAACGATTCAAGTCCCGAGTCAATTTTTTTACGAGTATATCGAAGAGCATTATGTTAACCTCTTGGCCAAGACTTTAAAAAGGGAGCTTGGAAAAGAGGCCCGTTTGGAGTACAGGATTATGGTCGATAGTGGTAATGGTAAATCAAAGCCATTGACAATGGACATCAGTGGTCAGTCTTTCAAGAGTTTCTCAAACAATGAGATGGACTTTCCTCTTGTTGTCAATAACCACGTTAAGAACCCCTTTGTTATACCTGGCTTGAAAAAAATGCAAATCGATTCTCAGTTGAATGCGATTCATACATTTGATGCTTTTGTGGAAGGGGATTGCAACAGGGTAGCTCGCAGGGCTGGTAAAACAGTTGCGGAAAAGCCAGGTGCTACTTCCTTCAATCCGTTGGTGGTGTATGGTGGTGTTGGCTTGGGTAAGACACATTTGGTACAGGCCATTGGAAACGAAGTAAAAAGACTTCATCCGAATAAGGTTGTATTGTATGTTAGTTCAGAAAAATTCATCAATCAGTTCCAGGATCACAGCAGGAATGGTGCAATAAATGATTTTATACATTTTTATCAGTTGATTGATGTGTTGATTTTGGATGATGTTCAGTTCTTCAACCGGGCTGAGAAAACCCAGGATGCATTTTTTGCAATCTTTAACCATCTTCATCAATCTGGCAAGCAGCTCATTTTGAGCTCCGACAAGCCGCCAAAGGATCTTGAAGGATTGCAAGAGCGTTTGTTGAGCAGGTTCAGGTGGGGTTTAAGTGCCGATCTTCAGGTACCTGATTATGATACAAGGGTGGAGATTTTGGAGAAGAAGATGAAGAACAACGGGCTGGATTTACCTAAAGAGGTAGTAAAATATATTGCTTACAATATTCAGAATAACGTGAGAGAGTTGGAAGGTGCGTTGATTTCACTCTTGGCACAGTCTTCATTGAATAAGAGAGAGATTGATCTTGATTTAGCCAAGAAGGTGCTCAGGAATTTCATCAAAACTTCATCCAAAGAGATTACCATTGATACGATCCAGAAAATGGTGTGTGAGTTTTTTGATCTTCCTTACGAGAGGTTATTGCAAAAGACCCGTAAGCGTGAGATTGTTCAGGCCCGTCAGATTACCATGTATTTATCTAAGATTTTCACTAAAAACTCTCTAAAGACGATTGGGGAGCATTTTGGAGGAAGAGACCATACCACTGTCATCCATTCTTGTCAGACTGTAAAGGATCTTATGGATACCGATAACATGTTCCGGGAGAGTGTTATGGAGTTGCAGCAGAAGGTACAGCTGGCTGCGATGTAATTACTTTCATCTTACTTGTATAAATCTTTTGGGGATTGCGGAGTCTTTTGTAAATTTGCCCTCCTTGAAACATAGGACCTTGGAAGGTGGGGTGGATGAGTGGCTGAAATCAGTAGTTTGCTAAACTGCCGTACGGGTTAAACTGTACCGCGGGTTCGAATCCCGCCCCCACCGCAGTTTGAAAGTTAGTTCGGGAAGTAGTCCCGCAGATGCGGGACACCTGGTAAAGAAAGTTCGGGAAGTAGTCCCGCAGATGCGGGACACCTGGTAAAGAAAGTTCGGGAAGTAGTCTCTCCTTAGGCGAGACACCTGGTAAAGAAAGTTCGGGAAGTAGCGCAGGCCGGTAGCGCACCTGGTTTGGGACCAGGGGGTCGCAGGTTCGAATCCTGTCTTCCCGACAACACAAATTAGCCTTGGCGATAGCCAGGGCTTTTTTGCGCGCGAGCGTTACATGCTCGCTTGAAAAAGTGAGCGCGCAAAAAAGCCAAAGAAGGCGAAGCCTTCAAGGCTAATTTGTATTAGCCACCCACTCAAGGATGGCCGAAGGCAATCCTGTCTTCTTTATTTGTATCTTCAACTCATAATAAAACCATTGGATCTTGCATACTCGTCGCCACTTCTTACGAACTGCCATTCAGTCTGGAATCGTTATCAGCATTCCTGAGAAAGCTGTTCATGCAATCAAACAATTGAAGGGGTTGGTTAAAGTTGGAGTTATCACCGATCTCCATCAGGATATCATGCATGATGGTCCTGTAAGGATGAAGGCCTTTCTGGATAAGATGAAAACACAGAGGCCTGACGCGCTGCTTCAAATGGGCGATTTCGCCTATCCTGGAGATAAGAACAAAGAGGTGATTGATCTGTTCAATAGCGCGCATCAACTTCGAATGCATGTCATAGGAAATCATGATACTGATGACGGGTATACAAGTGAGCAATGTGTTCAATATTGGGGGATGCCATCAAGGTATTATGCTCAAGTGTTTAGCGGAATTTGTTTTATAGTTCTTGATGCTAATGATAAAGGCTCACCAATATATAAGAGCGGATATCCTTCCTATATCAATAAGGATCAAGTTGATTGGCTTCGCAGCAAACTTGAAGAAGTTGATGCGCCTGTAGTAATCATATCACACCAGCCATTAGCTGGTGTTTCTGCAGTTGACAATGCAACAGAGATACAACAATTGTTGAGTAGGCACAGTGATAAAATACTGTTGGCTTTAAATGGGCACACGCATCTCAACGCAGCCTTCGAAATCAATGGCATCAACTACGTGCATATTAATTCAGCCTCTTATTTTTGGGTTGGAGGTAATTATATTCATGATAGCTATCCGAAAGAAATGATCAAAGATCATGAGTGGATAGCATACACTTGTCCATATAAGGATGCATTATTTTCAATGCTAACTATTGATCCTATAAAGCTTACTGTAGCGATTGAAGGCACTTCTAGTAAATGGGTGGGTAAGTCGCCTGAAGAGCTTGGTTATGATGGACTGAATTCAATCGGCTCCGATGTTGCCATAGCCCCAGTGATTTCTAATCGAACATATAAAAAGCCCGTCGCTTGAAAATATTTCTGAACAACACAGCGCGGTTTTACGCTGTGGCCAAATTAGCAAGCTTTCTTACTTCCTCAGCTATTGTTTTGCCAAATAAGGTTGAAGCGGCTGGACCGTTACCAGTGATTATTTGTCCGTCTTGTGTTACCGTCTCTCCTGTATAGTTTGCACCGAGATGCTTGATCGTATTGATCTCACTTTCATATACTGTGGCGTTTTTATTGTTTAGCAAACCTGCTTCAGCTAATATAACTGGGCCAATACAAATAGCGCTGACTATTTTCCCCTGTTGATACATCTCTCTTGCAATCGTATGAGCTCTTTCGTTTTTAAAATATATTTTACTGCCGTTGCCTCCGACGAAAACAACGGATTGATAGTGGTTGCTTTTAACCTGATCAATCCCAATTTCTGCGATGGCTTTTTCACCTTTCGTTCCTATGCACTCTCCCTCATGCGTACTAGCCACTATGGTCTTGAATCCCGCTTTTTCTATTTCTTCCCTTGTTTCAAATAATTCTTCATCGCGAAAATGATCAGGGGCAATTATCATGAGTATAGGCGTCATCTCTCTAAATTTATATTACTAAAATATTTGACTGTATTTTCTTTTCTACTTTTTTATAAAAGTATCCGGGATGATCTCAGTCGGATCTTTTAAGCTTCGATAAACTATAAAAATGTTTTTATGCCTTAATCTTCTTGAATACAACCAGTGAGTCAAAGCGATAAACACGTTTGTAGTTCTCGTGCTTGTTCACGATCTGTTCTATAACATGAGTAGGCCCTACCTCTTTTCTTTTTGGATGGTAGTCGTGAAAAGCAAGGTACCCTCCTAGCTTCACGATGTTTTCAAAGTTCTGGAAATCAAAGGTGCAGCCCTCAATGCTGTGGTCACCGTCAATGAAGAGAAAGTCGACTGCTGCCATTTTCCCAACAAATTCATTTGAGTATCCTTTGTGTGGAGTTATTTGAATTTTATTGTTGAATGGGATGAGGTTATTGTTGAATTGCATGAGTAAATCCATTTCACCCTTCTCGCTGTCGTAAGCCGACTTGCTTTGTAGTTCTCCATCGGCATTAAAAGGATCGATGCATTCAATTGTGCCGTTACTCAACCCATGGGCGATGCAGAACGTACTTTTGCCCTTCCAACTTCCAATTTCAAGTACCCTTGCATTTTCATTCAATTGTGATGCCACGTATCTTAGTCCTAATGCTTCTACAGGGGTTAACCAACCATGAATTGTTTTGTATGACCCAAAAGGCAGTTTCCCATTTTTTCTTGCGAAATAACTGGCGAGGAGTGATTGAATGATCTTGATGATAGGCATATGTTAATTGGTTTGACTTTTATCTAATAACTATTGGTAAATATATGCTAATAGTCATATCAAACTCAATCACTCATTTGATCACATTTTTCTTGAGCAGGAAAATGACCAGCCTATAGTTCGATCAGTTTCCGCCTTCATCCTTTTCCAGTTGAAGGATATGTAATATCCTGTGAATGATCGGCGTAAAAAATACGGCTGTTATGGTCAGAAATGCAACGCCACTATATAGAGGTTAAAGTGAGGAGAATATCTTAGCTGGAGCAGTCTTCATTTCGGCAACAGGCCCCATCCCTGTTAAGATCATACACGCCATATGAAAGCTGTCGATCAAGGGAATCTCTCCCAATTGATGATATCCTACTGTCCCAATCAGCACCGAGAATATGATCAAGGAAAAGGCAAATAGGGTGTATTCCCCCAATCTCCTGATAAAGTGTGGTATGGGAGCCACCTTTTGCTTGTGTTGTTCTAATTTCATAAAAGTTTAGTGACCATTAAATTATTCAATCTTTTTCATGATGGACTATTAAAGTTGTCTTTTGTGGCGTACAAGTATGAAAAAGAATTTACCCCAAATCCTATACATTTGTGATGACCCCCAATCCATATTGGCAATTATAATTTATCCACTAATACATTGCACATGAAGCTTTTATTTGTGATTCGCCTTTTTGTTTTTTCTTTATTTCAGCTCTCCTTGGTCTGCTATTCAGGAAATATTTTTTCTCTGCCTATAAAAAAGAATGTGCTAAAAGTTGAGCAAACAAAATGCGAGTATCTCATCAATCCTTTGGGGATAGATGTAATGGCCCCTAGATTGGGCTGGAAAATTTCAGCCTCACAGCAGGTCTTCAACCAAAAACAAAAAGCATATCAAATACTTGTTGCCACTTCAACAGACAAACTCACTGAGTCTGCGGCAGATCTTTGGAACAGCAGAAAAATTCTTTCTGATCAACATGCTCAAGTTGTGTATAATGGTAAAGCATTGGTCAGCGGACAGAAATGTTATTGGATAGTTAGGATATGGAATAGCGATGATCAGGTTACCGCTTGGAGTGAGGTCGCTTTTTGGAGCATGGGACTCTTAAATAAATCAGATTGGAAAGCAAAGTGGATCGGAGATCAGCCTGACCTGGCGCAAAAAGTGTATGCTGATTATTTAAATACTTTCGATCCTGCCAAGAATATTCCTGTTGTTAATAGTCGGCCTGTCGGTCCACCCTCCCCCATGTTGCGCAAGACCTTCAATGTGAAGCCTGCTGTAAAAGAAGCCGTGCTTTATGTATCCGCCTTGGGGTATTATGAAATAGGATTGAATGGAAAAAAAATTGGTGACCACCAGTTGGCGCCGGAATGGACCGACTATGATAAACGCCTTCAGTATCAAACCTATGACCTTACAAAGACTTTAAAGGAAGGAGATAATGTACTTTCTTCTGTTCTTGGCGATGGATGGTATCTTGGGATGATTGGTCCAACCAAATGGTTGTCTGAATATCCCCGCAGAGGAGTTTATGGAAATGATAGACGATTGATTGCACAGCTCATGATTACTTATGAAAACGGAGAGCAAGCATTAATCTGTACGGATGATTCTTGGAGAATCAATTCACAAGGGTTTATCATATCCGCAGATAATTTTCTGGGTCAGCAAATTGATGCACAATATATTCCTCAAGGGTGGAAGGATATTGGTTTTGATGATCAGCATTGGGGCAATGTATTTGTCGATTTTGGAGTTAGCAAGAATATGGAGGCTCAGAAGAACGAACCTGTTCGGATTAATAATTATTTCTCGCCCATTGATATCAAACAACTGGGTGATAAATACATTGTTGATTTTGGACAAAATCTTACGGGATGGACAAGGATGAAAGTAAAGGGAAAGAAGGGGGATACCATCATGATTCGTCATGGTGAGATGTTGGATGATGATGGATCTCTTTACACAAAAAATCTGGCTGCCGCCATTCAAGAAGATCGATATGTTCTTTCTGGTAACAATGATGAATTTGAGCCAACGTTCACCTACCATGGCTTCAGGTTTGTTGAAATCTCTGGATTGAATTCCATGCCAACTGCTGAAATGATTAAGGCATGTGCATTGTCATCCGATCCTGAGGTTACAGGAACTTTCGCTTGCTCGAACCCAAAGCTGAATCAGTTGTGGAGCAATATTATTTGGACGCAGCGCAATAACATGACCAGTGTTCCTACAGATTGTCCGCAACGCGATGAACGCATGGGTTGGATGGGAGATGCACAAGTATTTTGTCAGAACAGCATGTTCAATATGGACATGGCTGCATTTTATAGCAAATGGATCAAAGATATCAGGGATGCGCAATCGGCCAGAGGAACCTTTCCTGATATTGCACCACATGCCAACAAGCCAGATATTCGTTTCAGCAATGCTCCTGCTTGGGCCGACGCTGGGGTAATTATTCCTTGGAGAATGTATGAGAATTATGGAGATAAGGAATTGCTTAGACAGCATTACACATCCATGAAGCGGTATATAGAAAATATAAGGACTCAGAATCCAAAATTTCTCTGGTTAAATGATGTTGGAAATCAATATGGCGATTGGTTAAATGCCAACACGATTATTGCGGATGGATATTCCAACACGAGAGGTGAGATTCCAAGAGAAGTTTTTGCAACTGCATTTTATGCCAATTCGGTAAAGCTATTTTCGAAAATTGCTGCTGTATTAGAAAATGAAAAAGATGCTAGAGAATATCGTCAGTTGTTTGACAGTATTTATACTAAGTTTAATGATGCTTATGTAGATGATAGTGCCAGAATAAAAGGGAACACACAATCGGCATATGCGCTTGCACTGCATTTTGATTTATTGCCTGAAGCCAAACAAGACCTTGCCTTCCAGCATCTCATTGAATGTTTGAAAGAATATGACAACCGCATCTCGACTGGTTTTGTCACCACCTTAATGATGATGAAAGAACTTACAAAACGCGGTAGAAACGATCTGGCCTATGGATTACTTGAATCAGAGCGATTCCCGTCATGGATATATTCGATCAATCAAGGGGCAACAACCATCTGGGAGCGTTGGGATGGGTATGTGAAAGGCCGAGGATTTCAGGATCCTAGTATGAATTCGTTCTGCCATTATTCTATTGGTTCGGTAGGCGAGTGGATGTATAGGGTGTTGCTGGGAATCAATCCGTCTGATCAAGAGCCTGGATTCAAGAAGATCATCATTCATCCTCAGCCGGGAGGAACAATTACATGGGCAAAGGGGTCTTACAATTCCATCAGTGGGATAATTTCGATTGATTGGGAAAAGACGGGAAGCATGTTTTCTATGGATGTTGAAATTCCTGTGAACGCGACTGCTACTG
The DNA here is from genome assembly GCA_044353505.1 of Chitinophagaceae bacterium. Taxonomy (GTDB): domain Bacteria; phylum Bacteroidota; class Bacteroidia; order Chitinophagales; family Chitinophagaceae; genus Pollutibacter. Next base: position 44,121 of record JBILBU010000002.1, read on the forward strand.
TGATACTACCTTCAGCCAATCCTGCTGCAATTAGAATGAATTCAAAGAAGTTGTCGACATTATTATCGGCATCAATCGATAAACGGACTGGTGAGACTTCAATAGAATTAGGATCTGGAAAGTATAATTTTGTGGTGGATGAGATAGCCTTTTTTTGATAACAGTATCTTAATGTTATTGACGTAAATTCACGAGAATGTTTAATAACCCCCCTTACCATGCAACCTAAGTTCATTTTCGCTGTCATGTCATTTTTTTTAATCGGCACTGCTTTCGCTCAACAAAAAACAATCTTGCAGGTTCCTGGAAGAGACAAGTATACCCACATGAATCTCAATGGGCTCTCTGTATTGCCCAGTGGTCGGTATGTTCAGCCGGCAGGTCAAATTACCAGAATCACCCATGATCCATTTGGCTTGACTATTTCACCAGATGGCAAGATAGCGGTGACGCTGCATAATGGGGTAATGACCATTTTGTATCTAGACAAGGGCGAAACCATTCGGGTGCCTGATTATGATAATAAGATCGCCTCTCCATTTACAAACGGCTCATTACTTGGGGCTTCTTTCTATAAGGACAGTCGGGTTGTATTTCTAAGCGGAGGCGACAATGGAACAGTTATCGCATATGATTGTATTGATTTGAAAGTCGTTAACACCTATTCACTTGATGGAAAGGTTGGAGATTTAACATTTCAAGACAGCTTTACTTCAGACCTGATATACAATGAGAAAAATAATGAATTGTTGGTATTGGATCAAGCCAATTATCGGTTGGTGCGCATTGATTGCACAACAAGGTTTATCACTGCTTCAATACCTGCTGGCAGATTGCCATTCGGATTGGCGATTAGTCCTGATGGATCTACCGCACTAGTTGCCAATGTTGGCATGTATGCTTATCCATTAATCGAGGGGGTCACGCAAGACAACTATGACAGCATGCTGATCACTCATCATCCATACGCTCACAATAGTCCTGAGTCGATTAATGGTTCTATCGTAGAAGGAAAAAAAATACCCGGGGTTGGAGATCCGAATGACCCTGAATCAATGAGTGTGTTTACAATAGATTTGTTGAGCAATAAAGTTACCTCAAAGCTAAAGACCGGATACCTTGTTGGGCATATGCTTGAAGATGCAGAAGTAACCGGCGGGGCCAGTCCGAATAGCATTGCTATCGACAATTCATTTGCTTATGTCAGCAATGCTACGAACGATAATATCTCAGTGATCGATTACAAGCAAGGGAAGATCCTTCGGCATATCCCAATTAAAGTCGATCCAAAGATTGACCAATATAGAGGCTTGCTTCCTTTTGGTCTTTCACTTTCAAAAGATGGCTCAACCCTGTATGCTGCGCTGCTTGGGTTTAATGCTGTTGCAGTGATTGATACCAAGACTGATAAAACAATCGGTTTAATTCCCGCCGGGTGGGGTGCATCAAGAGTTAAATTCTCTCCTGATGAAAAAGAGATGTATATCATCAGTTGTCGCGGTCTTGGTGCTGGTCCGAATGGCGGTAAAGATTTCAAGGTGCCGGTTCAGGGAACCTATATCGGCGATATTCAACTCGCTACCTTCCAGCGTTTGCAAACTCCTGATGCTGCTGCATTGGCATTATACACCAGCAGTGTGCTGGCGTATACTTATGAGGAGGTTCCTGTTAAGAAAAGCAATAACCCAGTTCCGAACTATCCAGGTGAAAAAGAATCACCAATAAAACATATAGTATACATTACCAAGGAGAACAGGACCTACGATGAGGTCATGGGGCAGATGAAAACCGGAAGAGGAGATCCCTCAATCGCAAGGTTTGGTTTGAATGTAAATCTGGTTCATGAAAATAAGCGTGGCGTAGACAGTACATTTTTTTCTAATGCCAATGTTTCCCCCAATCACCACAAGGCATCCAGTCAGTTTGCCTATTCAGATAATTTTTATTGCGATAGTGATGCTTCGATTCATGGCCATCACTGGATGATGGGCGTAATCCCGAATGAGTGGGTGGAGGTAAATTCCAATACCAGCAAAACAGCAAAGTACTTTTCACCAGCGGCTGGAAGAAGATTCCCTGGATCTACTGGTAGCATGGATCCTGAGGATTATGCAGAAACAGGAGGTCTTTGGGAGGCTATGGAAAGAAAAGGTGTATCGTTTTACAATTTCGGCGAAGCAAATGAAACAGCGCACGTTCGTGAAGAGTGGAATGATACAGCCACTGGTGCTGCACATGGGGTGATGGTGCCAATGCAAAAGGCCTTGTTCAGTAGAACTAGTCATAATTATGCAGGATACAATACCAATATCCCTGATCAATTCAGGATGAATCAGTTTGAATCTGAGTTTACCAATATGTGGCTTGCTGGAAAAGAAAAAATGCCTTCATTGATAACTGTTCAAATCCCTAATGACCATACTGCTTCACCAAGGCCTGAGGATGGATATCCATTCACGCACAGTTATATGGCAGACAACGATCTTGCAGTAGGAAGAATATTGCATTTTCTTTCCAGAACACCTTACTGGAAAAATATGCTGGTGGTTATTACCGAAGACGATCCTCAAGGGGGAGTTGATCATGTTGATGCACATAGAAGTATTCTAATGCTGGCTGGCCCCTATGTAAAACGAAATTATGTTTCACATACGCATGCAAATTTTGGGTCAATACTAAAAATGATCTATAATATTTTATCTGTTCCCTATGTCAATCAGTACGATGTGACGGCTTCTCATCTGGGTGATTTTTTTTCAAGCAAGCCCAATTACTCACGCTATACGCTGGAAATGCCTGATAAGCGGGTATTTGACCCAACGAATGCCATGAAAAAGTATAATAGGGATATTGATTGGAGAAAGGTGATGCAGGGCCCTGATATGGATGATGAAGAGGATCAAAGAACCAATCATTACAAAAAGGGTAATTAAGATGGGGTTCTATCTCAATATGATTGGTGTTACGCTGACTGCGCTTGTTATTAATACTCGGGTTTTTTCACAGCAGTCAGTTGATACAGTAACACTCATGGACGAGGTTACGATAACTGCTACCAAACGATCAATGAATAAGTCAGCACTGCCCTATTCCGTTGAGCTGTTGACAAGAGAAGAGTCTATACTAAACCTTTCTCGTACAGTGCCAGAGTCGCTCGCTGGAATTCCCGGTGTATTTATTCAAAAGACCAATCATGCGGGGGGAGCTCCTTTTGTACGCGGACTTACCGGTAATCAGTCGCTTATCTTAGTTGATGGTATTCGCTTGAACAATTCTATTTTCCGTTATGGACCAAATCAATACTTAACACTGGTTGATCCATTTATTGTTGAGCGTATAGAAGTGGTTAAAGGGACTGGTTCTGTTCAGTATGGTAGTGATGCCATGACTGGTGTTATCAATATTCAGACCAACTCATTGAAATTTAGGGAGAAACCATTGTGGAAGGAAAAAGCTACAGCAAGGATCACCGAATCTGGTATGGAGCTTTCTGTTCGTCCAGAATTGAAATACGAGGGCAAGCGATTTGCATTTGTAATGGGTGCAAGTCAAAAGCAATTTGGCGACCTTAGAGGAGGCGATACAACGGGATTTCAACGGCCTTCAGGGTATGGTGAAAAATCATTTGATGTTAAATTGATAGCCGACTTGGGGTCTGACTGGACATTCACTTCTTCCTATCAATGGTTGAGGCAGAGCGGAGTTCCAGTGTATCATAAATATCAACTGGAGAACTTTGCGGTCAATACCTCAGATCCTTTAACTAGGGGATTTGGGTACTTGAAGCTCAATAAGAAATTCAATCGGTCATTTATTAAAGAGCTGGATATTTTTATTGCTAATCAAGCGATTGAGGAGTCTCGCTTTACTAGAAAAAATTCAAGTCAAGTATTGCAATCGGAGTTTGATCATATTTCGACTATCTCAGGTGGGGTGGACCTATTAACAACAATACTTTCTGCATGGACAGCCAATTCCGGGATTGAGATGTATGCCGATAAGGTAGAGAGTTCAAGAAGTGAGAGTAATATTGATGGAGGATCAGTAACCCGCATGCGTGGTTTATATCCCAATGGGGCAACCTACTCAAATCTTGCCATCTATTCTCTTCATCATTTGAATTTCGGCAGACTAAAAATTGAAGGTGGGCTACGCTATAATATACATCAAGCGAAGATTAATGATATTACCCTTGGAAGAATTAGTCTTAACCCAATGGCACTGGTTTTTCAAGGTGGGTTAAATTACCAGCTCATGAAAGGAATTCATCTCTATGCTAACATGAGTGATGGATTCAGGGCTCCAAACATAGATGATCTTGGCACGCTGGGAATTGTTGATTTTAGGTATGAAATTCCATCCTATGACCTCAGGCCTGAGCGTTCTGTAAATCATGAAGTTGGACTCAAATATTTTGCAAGCAAGTTCAGTGGAACTGTCGCAGTGTTTAGAACAAATCTTTTTGATCTGATCTCGAGAGTGAAAACATCGGAGGTAGTAAGTGGTTATGATGTGTATAAAAAAATTAATATTGATAAAGGGTTTATTCGGGGATGGGAAATGCAAGCAGCGTATCAGCCATTTAAACAAATCAGGTTGCATGCTTCTGCTACGAGCTTATTTGGACAAAGCATTACAAAGGATCAGCCCCTTCGAAGAATACCGCCTTTCAATGCAAGATTAGGTGCCGAGCACTATATATCCAATTGTGTTTTTGGTTTTGTTTTTGATCATGCATCTGCACAAAGAAGATTGGAGTCTGGCGATAAGTCAGATAACCGTATTCCGGTAGGCGGCACCCCTGGATTTAATATTTTGAATCTACATGCCAGCGGAACATATCGAAGTGTAACAATAAGAACCTATCTTAATAATGTCTTTAACCAAGATTATCGCACACATGGTTCAGGAATAAATGGGATGGGGCGTGCTTTTTCCATGATGCTAATCTGGCAATTCAATCACTAAAATTATTACCCATGCACAAGCTACTCTTTTTTTGTCTGTTGATTACATCGTCAACTATTCATGCACAGATCGTCAATCTTCCTGAGGCTATTCAACTCCCCAATGGTTGGAGGCTTAGTCCTGCAGGAGAATCCTTCGGATTGGGGGATCTCCCATTGAACCTTGCCGTAAGCAATTCTGAAAAGTATATTGCTGTTACAAATAATGGACAAAGCACACAGAGTATTCAATTGATTGATGTAAGGAAGAAGAAAGTAATAGACTCTGTGGTGATTGAAAAGTCATGGTACGGACTCTCCTTTACATCCGATGATCGTTTTCTTTATGCATCCGGTGGGCACGACAACAGAATTATCAAATATGAGATCTCTTCCGGCAAGTTGAAGCGTGTTGATGTGATCAAATTGGACAAGCCATGGCCTGTGCGTGTTGGGCCTGCTGGCCTGGCGATTGATGAGGCGAGGAACAGGATGTATGTAGTTACCCGGGAAGATAAGAGTTTGTATATTATTGACCTCAAGGCAAAGTCGGTTGTCAGTAAGTTAAAACTCGATGCAGAGGCCTATGATTGTAAGATTTCTAAAGGAGGCAAAGAACTCTATATCAGTTGTTGGGGATGTGATAAGATTGTTGTTTTTGATCTCGAAAAAAACATGCTCAATACTACCATCAATGTTGGGGATAATCCTAACGAAATGCTTTTGTCGCCTGACGGAATGCTCTTGTATGTGTGCAATTCCAATGACAACTCCGTATCGGTTATTGATCTGCAAACCAAGCGCGTAATTGAAACACTTGATGCGGCGATGTATCCAAACTCTCCTAGTGGCTCAACAAGCAATAGTTTGGCACTTGATCCGGCAACAAATAGATTATTTATTGCCAACGCAAATAACAACTGCATTGCAGTTTTCGATGTTTCTGTCAAAGGTAAAAGTTCCCCAAAAGGATTTATTCCTGTAGGATGGTATCCCACTTCAGTTCGTTTTGTTGATGGAAAGCTTTGGGTAGCCAATGGGAAGGGCATGACTTCAAAAAGCAATCGGTTTGGTCCCTCACCCCTTCGCAAGCAGCAGGAGGTTATTCATCATGGTTACGAAGTGCGAGATGCTTCTCAGGTGGAGTATATTGGTTCACTTTTCAAAGGTACCATGAGCGTAATTTCATCTCCAGCACAGGCGCAGCTTGATCTGTATACAAAGGCAGTGTATTCAAATTCTCCTTATTCAGTTGCCAAGACGAAACTTGCAGACTCACTTGCTCCTGGATTTCCGATTCCTATGAAGCTCGGTCAGCAGTCGCCTATTAAACATGTTTTCTATGTAATCAAGGAAAACAGGACTTACGATCAGGTGCTGGCGGATCTTACAGGGGGCAACGGGGATACGTCGCTTCTGTTGTTTGGACGAAAAATAACTCCCAATCAGCATGCCTTGGCAGAATCTTTTGTGTTGCTTGATAATTTTTATGTTGATGCTGAAGTAAGTGCAGACGGACACAATTGGAGTATGGGCGCTTATGCAACAGACTATCTTGAAAAGACCTGGCCTAGTAGCTATGGCGGCAGGGGCGGCACCTATGGTGGCGAGGGTGATCGTGAGGTTGCAAATAACAAGGGTGGATTTATTTGGGATAATTGTGCCCGGTCTAATGTGAGCTATAGAACCTATGGGGAGTTTACCAATGATTTTAAGCCGAACTTAAAATCACTTGAGGATCACTACTGTACCTATTACCCAGATTATGATATGACGGTGATGGATACCACAAGGTTTTCTCTGTGGAAGCGCGACTTCGACTCACTCCTGAGTATAAATAAAGTGCCTCAGTTCAATACCGTAAGGTTTAGCAATGATCATACAGAAGGACTCAGTTTGGGAAGACCTTCTCCCTATGCACATGTCGCAGACAATGATCTTGCTGTTGGTATGTTCATTGAAGCTTTATCAAAAAGCCCTATCTGGAATGAAACCGTAGTGTTCATTCTGGAAGATGATGCTCAGAATGGTGCAGACCATGTAGATGCACACCGCAGCCCGGCTTATGTTGCCGGTGGTTTTGTGAAAAGAGGTTTCGTTGATCATACGCCATATACAACAAGTTCTATGCTCAGGACCATCGAGTTGATTCTTGGAATGCCTCCAATGACTCAGTACGATGCTGCTGCCACACCCATGTGGCGTTGCTTCGATTCAACAGCTCGAGGTTTTGATTTTAAAGCAATTGTTCCTGGGGTAAGTCTGTTTGAAAAAAATACTGCCATTAACCAATGGCAAAAGAAGTCTGATCAGTTTGACTTTTCAAAAGAAGACAATATCAATGATATAGAATTCAATGAAGTGCTGTGGTCTGCCCTTAAGGGTGATATACCTTTTCCTGGTCCCAGAAGATCCGCATTTCTTACCATACCAAAAAAGGATTAGGATCTTGATGTTTTTTACTGCTACTATGACAGCTTGATCATTCATTATATTGGATTGAATAGTCCTTCTGTTGCTGCTCGTGAATTCCTTACCTTAGGGATTCAAAATTAAAAGCATGCGCCAACTCATCACTAGCATAAAACCAATTTCGTTATTGTTCTTGATTATAGTACTCCTAGGGAATGCAACAATTGCTCAAAAGAAGAGTGCAAAAAAGCCAATCCCTGCAACACCATCAATTGATTTCAATGCATATTTTAAGCCGCTTGTTTGGAGAAATATAGGTCCAACGCGGGGAGGAAGGTCTGTAGCAGCTTCGGGAGTTAAAGGTAATCCCCTGGTCTATTATATGGGAACAACAGGAGGTGGTTTGTGGAAGACCGAAGATGCTGGGCAATCTTGGAAAAATATTTCAGATGGGTATTTTAATACCGGCTCTGTTGGTGCAGTGGCAGTCTCTGAATCAGATCCTAATGTAATATTTGTTGGTATGGGAGAACATGCTCCGCGGGGGGTGATGACTTCCTATGGAGATGGGGTTTATCGTTCAACTGATGCTGGAAAGACTTGGCAGCATATGGGCCTCGAAATGACTCGTCATATTTCAGGCATCAGAATACATCCAGCCAATCCCGACCTAATCTATGTAGCCGCACAAGGGGCTGTGTATGGACCTTCCAAAGAAAGGGGAATTTATAAGTCGGTTGATGGAGGAAAATCATGGAAGCAAATTTTATATGTTGATGAGAATTCGGGTTGTGCAGACCTGAATATGGACATCAACAATCCCCGTATTTTGTATGCTGCCATCTGGGATCATCGCAGGTTGCCCTGGGCAATTCAAAGTGGTGGGAAGGGAAGTGGATTGTACAAGAGCACGAATGGCGGAGAAACCTGGAATAAGATTGAACAAGGTCTGCCTGATGAGCTTGGCAAGATGGCAGTTGCAGTATCTCCCGCCAATTCAAATATTGTTTACAGTTTGGTAGAGAGCAATACTGAGAAAGAAAAAGGTGGACTTTTTGTTTCGATAGATGCTGGGAACAATTGGAATAAGGTGAGCAGCGATCATCGGCTTACGAGCAGGGCATGGTATTACATAGAGTTAGCTGCTGATCCCCAACAGGAGAATACGATTTATGTTCTTGGTGCGGCTGGATTAAAATCGGAAGATGGTGGAAGGACCTGGACTGAAATTCGGGGAATACATTCAGACTTTCATCAGCTTTGGATAAATCCAATCAACAATAAAAATATGATCATTGCAAACGATGCTGGTGCTGCGATCACTTTCAATGCTGGTAAAATATGGTCATCTCAAGACAATCATCCTACCGGACAATTCTATCGCATCAATGTTGATAATCTATTTCCATATAATATTTATTCAGGTCAGCAGGATTATTCTTCTATCAAGATGGCCAGCAGAAGCACAACCGGTGGTAGGATTTCTGAAAGGGAGTGGACGTATTCAGCAGGAAGTGAATCTGCATTTCTCGGCTTTGATCCAAATAATCCACGTTATGTAATGGGCGGAAGTTATCAGGGAACTATCGAGTTGCTTGATTCACAAACTGGAGAAGGAGTTGGCGTTATGATTCATCCAGTCCAGTATCAAGCCTTGCAGCCTAAGGATATGAAATACAGGTTCAACTGGAATGCGCCAATATTTTATTCTGCTCATGAGAACAATGTATTTTATCATGCCGGCAATCACTTGTTCAAAACCTATGACATGGGCAAGTCGTGGCAGATTATTTCGCCTGACCTAACAACCCATGACACCAGTAAAATGGGGGTCAGCGGTTATCCGTATACGAATGAAGGTGCTGGTGGCGAAAACTATTGCACCATTAGCTACGTAGCCGAGTCAAGATCAGAAAAAGGTGTCTTGTATACAGGAAGTGATGATGGATTGGTTCATGTCACAAGAGATGGAGGAGCTAGCTGGAGCAACATCACGCCACCTGATCTAGGCGAAGCTCTTGTTAATGCAATAGAAGTATCTCCGCATGATCCTGCAGCCGTCTATATTGCTGCAAATAAATATAAGTTTAATGATTTTACACCTATTGCTTATCGATCAGTCGATTATGGCAAGAGCTGGATAAAAATTGTTGCTGGTATACCCTATGGATCTTTTCTTAGGGTGGTCAGAGAAGACGATAGGAGAAAAGGTCTTTTGTATGCAGGCACAGAACAAGGACTTTATCTGTCCTACGATAATGGAGATCATTGGTTTGGATATCAAGGGAATCTTCCCATTGTGCCAATTACAGACTTAAGGGTGCATAAGGGAAATCTTATTGCTTCTACCCAAGGTCGGGCGATATGGATTCTAGACGATCTTCAGCCAATTAGAAGTTTTGATCCATTGATAGCGCAGCAAATAAAACTTATGCCGATTGCAGAAGTTTTTCGAGTGTCTGGCTATAGCATCTTTGATGCAAACACAGATCCCGAGCAATTCTATGCAAATACCACAAGTGCAAATCCAAGTACTGGTGCTGTCATGTACTATCACTTGCCAGACCGTGCAGATTCCATTAAAGAAATAAAGATTGAAATCAAGAACTCCCAGGGTGAGCTTGTTAGAATGTTTAGGGGAACTGCTGCTGAGAAAAAGTCATTGATTAATCTTGCCGAGGGAGACCCTTTACTCAGTAAGCGCAAGGGGCTGAATCGGTTTGTATGGGATTTGAGAAGACAAGATATGCCCATGATTGATGGCGTATATATTGAGGGTAGTTATACAGCAGGAAAAGTAAGCCCGGGAATGTATACCGTTGCATTGACCGTTGACAGCATGGTGAGTTCAGCCCAGTTTTTAATTCAGCCCGACCCTCGTGTACATGCTAGTGTAACTGATTATGCTATGCATGATGATTTTTTAAAAAAGTTGGAAAATGAAGTGACGGATATCCATGTTTCAGTTATTCGCATGAGAAACCTTTCTGCTCAGATTAAATCAATGGCTAAGTTGGCAGAGAAAGATACTGCCAGTCAGCCTATTATACAGCTTGCTCAAGCACTCGGTGAGCGGATTACACATTGGGAGGAGAAGCTCATCCAGCCTAAAAGTCAGTCTTATGACGATGTTATCAATTTTGTAAATAAGCTAAGCGCAAATATTATTTTCATTCATGGCGAAGCCAACACCAACCTGCCGTATTTTACAGAAGGACAAGAAGCCCGATACGAGGAATTGCATGCCGAGTGGATGTTGCACAAGAAGGAGATGAACGAAATCTTGCAAAAAGACCTTGTCTCATTCAATGTCTTATGCAAGTCATTGTTGGTAGACCATGTATTATTTCTTGACTAATATTTTTCTTATTCCCCAACTCAATAAAATAAAAATCAGATGAAGCGCAACTTAAAAAATATCCCTTTGGTGTTGGTTCTGACCTGCATGCTTGTATTGAATCAGTCGCATGCACCACCCGAACAAAGAACACCAAATATCATCCTCATTTTTATGGATGATTTGGGCTATGGAGATCTTTCTTGTTATGGTGCAGTAGGAATTCATACTCCCAATATCGATAAACTGGCAGCAGAAGGAATTAGATTGACCAATTTTATGTCTGCTCAAGCTGTATGTAGTGCGTCAAGAGCGGCTTTGATGACAGGCTCTTATCCCAATAGGGTAGGCATCTCTGGCGCATTGGGACCCAATTCAACAATTGGTCTTGACACAGAAGAAATGACGATTGCCGAATTGTTGAAGCAGAAAAATTATGCTACCGGAATTTTTGGAAAATGGCACCTTGGCGACGCAAAACAATTTTTACCATTGCAACAGGGTTTTGATGAGTACCTCGGAATTCCATATTCCAATGATATGTGGCCTGTGAACTATGCTGGGGAGCCTGCTAGAAAAGGCAGCAATAAGCTTCAGTATCCTCCACTTCCACTGATAAAAAATAATCGGGTGAGTAAGATAATTAATACGTTAGACGATCAGGCGAAACTCACTGAATTGATAACGGACGAAGCAATTGGTTTTATTAAGCGCAATAAGCGAAAACCTTTTTTCGCTTATATCCCACACCCCATGCCCCATGTGCCTATAAATGCATCTCCCGCATTTATAGGAAAGAGTAAACGTGGACTTTATGGCGATGTGATTCAAGAGGTGGATTACCATGTTGGAAGGATTATGAAAACTCTGAAAGACGAAGGTCTTGAAGAAAATACGCTCGTTATTTTTACGAGTGACAATGGACCATGGTTAAATTTTGGCGATCACGCTGGCAGTACTGGTGGCCTCAGAGAAGGCAAGGGAACCTCATTTGAAGGCGGCCAACGAGAACCTTGTATTGTGCGTTGGAAGGGAGTTGTTCCAGCAGGGATTATATCCAATCAGCTTACCTCAACAATCGATATTCTCCCTACGCTTGCCGCTCTTGTAGAAGTTCCCTTGCCAGAAAGGAAGATTGATGGTGTTGATATTTCAAGTGTGCTCAAGGGCGACTTACACGTTACTCCTAGAAAAACATTTCTTTACTATTACAGGCGCAATTCACTTGAGGCTGTGAGACGAGACAATTGGAAATTGGTTTTTGAACATAAAGGAAGGTCCTATGTTGGTCAGAAGCCCGGTGTTGGAGGTTTTCCTGGCAACGCCCCTGAGGATGTGCTTTTTCCAGAAGCACTCTACAATCTTGAAACGGATCCTACAGAGTCGAATGATGTTCGTGCAAAGCACCCTGAAATTGTATCAGCACTCAAGGTACTTGCTGATGAAGCAAGAAAAGAACTTGGCGATGATCTCCAGAAAATACCTGGATCCGGACGCCGAGGGCCAGGTGAGCTGACTAAATAATTTCTGGATGCGGGTTCTGTTACATCTCCAATCCTGCTAGCGAGAGACTCATCTTCTTCAGCTCAATCAACTCTGTGTGCTCTACAATATTGTTGGGCATAAGAATCAGTGAAGTGTTGTTGGTTTTCCACCAATCTTTTTTGTATAATGCTGTAACAGGGATTGTACCAATGAGGTAACTTCTTTCATTGCCAGAATGCCACTCTTCAATGCTTTCGAATTCATCTTTGGGGATGTTGCTTAAGTCCTCAAAGCTGATGAAAACGCGTAAGTGGAAGTCGTTGCTCAGTTGTGCAACTGTGGGTTGATTTTTTTTCTTGTATTCATACCTGTATCCGTAGCGAAGTGCCCCAATATCACTCAATACTGCAGATGCTGTTGGAAAGCTGCCAGCACCTTTACCATAAAAGAATTGCTTATCTGAGAATCCGCTTTCGATTACTACACCATTATACTCATTCTTTACAAAATAAAGCTGGTCGGTTTGTTCAACAAACTGTGGAAGTAGGAAAGATGCGATTTTGCCGTTGTAGAGTTTTTTTGCCTGTCCAACAAGTTTGATGGAGAGTCCGCGCGACTGAGCAACTTTTGCATCCAGTTCATTGATTTGTGTAATGCCATTGAAGAGCATGTTATCTATGGAAGTGATGATGCCATAGCTGTGTGCAAGAAGAAGAACCCATTTGTGTGCAGCGTCATATCCTTCTATGTCTAACTTAGGATCAGACTCTGCAAAGCCGAGCTGTTGTGCTAGCAACAATGCCTCTTTGAAATTGAGATGTTCCTCAAACATTTTTGTGAGGATAAAATTGGTTGAACCATTTACGATTGCCTTGATGGAATGAAGCAAGTCGTTATCATAATACTCCTCGAGATTTCTGATTACAGGGATCGAAGCGCATGAGGAAGCTTCGTAGAGTAGTGACCTGCCGGTCGACTGTTGCAGTTCTATTAATTCAGCCAAATGTTCAGACAGCATTTTTTTGCTGGCGCTGACTACGTCTTTGCCATTCTTGAGTGCTGTAGTTACAATTTCATAGCCAGCCTTACTATCGTTGATTACTTCTACAATCACATTGATTTCGGGGTCCAGTAAAATATCATCTTTTTCTGAAGTGAATATTTCTGCAGGAGCATTTCTTTTCTTTTTGGTATCCTTAATGCATACCTTTTTGATTGACGCTTTTAGTGAAGGAGTTTGTTTAAGAATTTTATAAAGGCCCTCACCAACCACACCAAATCCGAACATTCCAATCACTAGATTTTTCTCTGATGCCATCTCAATTTTATTTATTTGGATGAATAAATTCTTTAAGTACTTCTGTCAGCCTATCATTCTCAAGTAGAAATCCATCGTGGCCATAGGTTGATTCAATGATTTCTAGTTTTGCATTCGGCACATGGGCAGCAATAAATCGTTGCTCGCTTGTTGGATAAAGAATATCTGAAGATATCCCAATCACAAGGCAAGCTGATTGTATTTGCTGTAGTTTCTCTTCTGCCTCCATAACCCCTCTTCCAATATGATGGGAGTCCATGCTCTTTGTTAACATGTAATAACTAAAAGCGTTGAATCGGTTTGCAAGTTTTTCTCCCTGATAGCGTTGGTAAGATTCACTTCTTGTATTTTCAATTTCCTTGTCAAGGTCTTGCTGGGTCTGGTCGTAGGTTTCGTAGTGCCTGTAACTGATTAGGGCAATCGACCTCGCCACTTTCATCCCCTCAAGGCCAGCTTTGGGATTTGCCTCTTGCCATGTGCTGTCTGCCTCAATTGACATTCTTTGGGAAGCATTGAATGCTTTTCCCCATGGAGAATGGAATGCATTGGTTGCAATGGGTACAATGTATTGGAAGAGCGATGGTTGAGCGGTTGCCCATGCCAACAGTTGTTGGCCCCCCATCGAGCCCCCGATGCCCAAAAATATTTTTTCAATACCCAATTCTAACCTGAGTTTATCGTAGGCCTTGGCCATGTCTAGTGGAGTGAAAAAAGGGAAGGAGTGATAGTATGGCCTGCCTGTCTCGGGGCTGTGATCCAGCGGACTAAAACTTCCGTAGCAGCTTCCCGGCATGTTGACGCAGACGATGAAATATTTATTTGGGTCAAAAAACCTGCCCTCGCCCACCATGCCAGGCCACCATTCCGAGGGGTTGCTATTGGCCGTCATTGCATGAAATATCCAGACGGTGTTGCTTTTGCTTTCATTCAGCTCACCAATCGTCGTGTAGGCGAGTTGAAAATCTCGGATACTCTTTCCCGATTCTAGTTGAAGCGGAGACCTATGCTGATATGTTGATAATATTGATTTCATTGATAAATGACCCATCCAGGCTGACATAAAAAAACCCATCTTAAGTCGGATGGGTTTTCAATATGAAGTGTTGAACTTGTTTATAGAAAATATCTGACTTATCTGTCCACACTGTTGCATGGATGGAGTTGACACCTTATTGCTTTTGGGCTAACAGGTTGTCAAGGCTTCATTGGGCCGATCCCTCTGCCTTTCTGGATAAGAAAAATAAAGAACTAGTGTAAAATTAACCAATTTGAAAGAAATAACAAAACAGGCAAGTACTATTCGGTAAATTATTGAACCAAAGCGGTTTGGGATGGTTAAATTTGCAGTTGAGCCAGATTAAAATGAACGAATGAGCGATTTAGGGATAAAGGATGATTTTATCGAGGTAGTAGGTGCCAGAGCACACAATTTGAAGAATATTGATATAAATATCCCAAAGAATAAATTGGTTGTAATTACGGGTATTAGTGGTAGCGGAAAATCATCCCTCGCATTTGATACCATTTACGCAGAAGGGCATAGGCGATATATGGAAACTTTCGGCACCTATGCCCGCCAATTTATGGGCGATATGGAGAGGCCGGATGTAGATAAGATCACTGGACTTTCTCCTGTTATTTCGATTGAGCAAAAAACAACCAATCGAAATCCCAGGTCAACAGTGGGAACAGTTACTGAAGTATATGATTTTCTGCGTTTGCTCTTTGCAAGGGCTGGTGATGCATATTCTATGAATACCGGCAAGAAGATGGTCAAGTTCACTGATGAGGAAATCGTAGCGGATGTATTCAAAAAGCTTAAAGAAAAAAAAATAACCATTCTTGCTCCGCTGGTGAGAGGAAGAAAAGGGCATTATAGGGAACTTTTTGAGGAGACCAGAAAAAAAGGATTTGTCAAGGTGCGTGTAGATGGTGAGTTAAAAGACCTCGTTCCAAAAATGCAGGTTGATCGCTATAAGGTGCATGATATTGAGGTTGTAATCGACAGGTTGGCAGTTACGCCCGATATGAAGGTTAGAATTTCCCAAAGCATTAACCAATCGATGATTTTGGGTAAGGGGTTGATATTCATTTTGGAGAATGATAACGATAGGCTTATTCAATACAGTAAAAAGTTAATGTGTGCAGAAACTGGATTGTCGTATGAAGAGCCATCCCCCAATACGTTTTCCTTCAATTCTCCTTACGGGGCTTGCCCGGCATGTAAAGGACTGGGTCAGCAACATGCCATTGATATCGATGCGGTTGTGCCAGACAAAACAATTTCAATTGTGGATGGTGCAATTGTTCCCCTAGGTGAATCAAGGGATGGGCACTACTATAAAATGGTAGAACAGCTTTCGAAAAAAAATAAATTCAGCCTCAAGACTCCAATCAGTCAATTGTCTGAAAAACACCTTAACCTCATACTGTTTGGCAACGAAGAGGGGTTGGTTACAGAGGATATCTCAGATGAATCACCCGCTGCAGAAAACAAAGAATCTTTTGAAGGCATTGCGAGTATGATTTACCGATGGTTTACGGATTCATCGAGCGATTCAGTGCGAGAGTGGGCTGAAAAGTTCATGATGCTCAAGACCTGCTCTGTCTGCAATGGTGCTAGGCTAAAAACTGAAAGTTTATGGTTTCGGGTAGATGGTAAGCATATATCCGAGCTTTCTGAAATGAACCTTGCACGCTTGAATGAATGGTTTACAAAGGTTGAAGAAAGGTTGGAGTCTAGACAAAACCTAATCGCAAAAGATATTCTAAAAGAAATTAGAAGTCGACTTGGTTTTCTTTTAGATGTCGGACTGGGTTATTTATCACTTAACCGACCTACTCGTTCATTAAGTGGTGGGGAGTCTCAGCGGATTAGGCTTGCCACCCAAATTGGTTCGCAATTACAAGGTATTACCTACATTCTTGATGAGCCATCGATTGGATTGCATCAACGAGACAACCAGCAGTTGATTGGTGCATTGCAGAACCTTCGGGATATTGGGAATAGTGTATTGGTGGTAGAACATGATAAGGATATTATGCTTGCAGCAGACTACCTCATTGATGTTGGTCCGCGTGCAGGTATTCATGGCGGGAGAATTGTGGCGCAGGGCACACCCAAGGAAGTATGCAATTCAAATTCAGATACTGCCCTCTATTTAAACAATAAGAAAAAAGTAGAACTGCCGCAGGAGCGGAGGAAAGGTACAGGCAATATGATGTCGCTTATAGGCGCAAGTGGAAATAATTTAAAGAAGGTTGATGTTCATATTCCATTGGGCACCTTTGTGTTAGTCACGGGAGTTAGTGGCAGTGGAAAGTCTACGCTTATCAACGAAACCTTATATCCTATTTTGAGCCAGCACTGCTTTGATTCAAAGCAAGCTCCTATGCCATATAAAAAAATCAGTGGTTTAGAGTTTATTGACAAGGTGATTGAAATTGATCAATCTCCAATTGGCCGAACGCCCAGAAGCAATCCTGCAACCTATTGTAATTTTTTCACCGATATACGCCAGTTATTTGCTTCAATTCCAGAAGCTAAAATAAGGGGGTACAATGCCGGTAGGTTCTCGTTCAATGTCAAAGCCGGTAGGTGTGATATGTGTGAGGGGGGTGGACTTAGGGTAATTGAGATGAGCTTCTTGCCTGATGTGTATGTGCATTGTGAAAAGTGCAATGGGAAAAGATACAATAGAGAGACATTAGAGATTAGGTTTAAGGGGAAATCGATTAGTGATGTGTTAGACATGACGGTGGATCAGGCGGTAGAGTTTTTTCAACAGATTCCCTATCTGTACAGAAAAATCAAGGTATTACAAGAGGTTGGATTGGGTTACATCACGCTGGGACAATCAGCTGTAACCCTTAGTGGCGGTGAGGCGCAGCGCATAAAGCTTTCCACAGAATTGTCTAAAAGAGACACTGGGAAAACATTTTATATCCTTGATGAACCCACTACGGGGCTCCATTTTCAAGATATCAATTTGTTGTTGAACGTATTGAACAAATTGGTTAATCGGGGAAATACAGTGTTGGTCATAGAGCACAACATGGATGTTATCAAGGTCGCAGATTATATTATTGATCTTGGTCCCGAAGGTGGTGATGGAGGCGGTATAATTTTATATGAAGGGTCTCCTGAAGGGCTGCTTAAGATCAAGGTAAGTCATACTGCCAGATTTTTAAAGCAGGAGCTTGAGTAGGATATCAAGGAAGATCGAGTCGCGTGTTGCTAAAATGTCGACGGACATTGAATCGATTTGACTTGCTTTCGACCAAAGTATTTAAGATCTCCAATTCTAAAGCTTACTCTTAAGTTGATTGAGTAATATGAGTCGTTGTTTCGTGGTTCTCCTCTTTTTGCACCAGGGCCATATCCAAGCAGGTAAGTACCTCCATTTTTGTAAGCTGCCTTATTTGACATTTGAAATGCAATCTTGGCTTCCTCAGTACCTGCCCCAAAGTAGCTATCGAAATCATCTTTGCTTATGTATGTTGTGCTGACATCGTCAACATAATCTGTAAAGGTTTTGCGTGTGACAACTTCCAATCCGATGGCAAGGCTTCTGTTGACAAAATATTTTAAACCAAAGCCATAGGGCACATGAAAATTGGTGAGACTGTACTCTTTTCTATCAGGGTGGTTTGGCATGCCTTGTCCCTCCGTGCGCAACGGCTTTAAATCAACCCATGTTGCATTTCCTGAATCGTCAATATATTGGGCTTGGGGATTGAATTGAAATGCACCGATACCAATCAGGAAATAGGGGTGTATGTGATGATATACTTCGTTTGGATCGTATTCCAAAAATACCGTTGGAAAAATTTCCAAGGCGAGATATACTTCCCTGATATTTGATCGGAAGTGTTGGTTTCTGTTTCTTCTGGCCTCTTCAATACCACCTCTTCCATTAGTGAGGCTATCCGCAGCACCAACCCGCCCCAGATTGATTGCAAATTGAATGTTCAAGTGTTCTGATGGGCGGTAGGCCACATATACTCCTGTCAGTGATTTTGTCAAAGAGAGTTGATTGTCTTTTAGGAATGCACCACCCTTTCCGGCGTTGCCTCCAAGGTCACCCAGGAAATTTGATAATCCATAGGTGACACCAATTTCCATTTTCGGCAGCTGGGCGGATGCAGAAAAATGGAGTATGCTAATTGCGATTAATGATAAGATCGTCCTTAAAGAATTATGGATTGGGCTTGAAATCATTTAGTTATTTTAGTCTAATCATGCTTATATGAGGAATATTATCTTCCAAGTACATATCGCTGCATTGTTCAAAGCCAAGATTTTCATAAAACTTTTTCAGGTAGAGCTGCCCTCCAATTTTGATTGGCAATTCGCCGTTTAATCTGATGCACTCCTCAATAGCTTTTTCCATTAAGGCAAAGCCAATTCCTCTTTTTCTGTACCTGGGAGAACTTACCACCCTTCCAATTGACGGCACTTCGAAGGCAATGCCCTGTTTCAGTATTCTTGCGGTTGCTACCAACTCTTCCCCAATCTTTGCTTGCAAGTGATGTGCTGATTGATCAAGGTTGTCCATATCTTGAAAAATACATTGTTGCTCAACCACAAATACCTCAGATCTTAGCCTGAGGATATCGTAGAGTTCAGCTGCACACAATTCATGGAATTGCTTGATTGTCCAATTAATCTTTCCTTCCACTTGAGTTGGGTGATGTCAGAATATTGTTAGGGTAAGTTAAGGTGGCGTGAATTGTCAATAGATTAGGAGCCAAAAATAGTCAATTGAAACTTTACTTAAGATTAATATGCTATTAAAATATTTAAATTTGTGATAAATCTATAACTACTAATCCTTCCATACTATCCAATCCAATTGAATACCTTAAAGGGGTGGGACCTTTGCGTGCTGATATGCTCAAGAAGGAATTGCAAATATTCACATTTGGAGACCTGCTTAATCATTTTCCGTTTAGGCATTTGGATAGAACAGAGATACAGGTGATTGGCCAGATTAATCCCGCGATGGATCATGTTCAGGTAAGAGGGATATTGATCTCCATGGAAGTGCTGGGCGAAAGGCGTGGAAGAAGATTGGTGGCGCAGTTGAGGGACAGGACTGGAATTATTGAGCTGACATGGTTTCAGGGAATTCAATGGGTGCAAAAATCTTTGGCATTGGGCAACGAGTACCTGGTGTTTGGAAAGCTTGGGTTCTTTCTGGGCAAGCCTCAGTTGAATCATCCCGAGATTGAGTCGGTCAAGGACAATGCCAATGTAGGAAAACTTTTTCTTGAACCAGTATATTCTGTTACTGAAAAGCTGAAGGCCAGGGGCTTAAATGGAAGGGCATGGAGTAAGCTAACCCAGCAACTTTTTATGGTGCTTGGGGAAAAGGAAATACCTGAGATATTACCACAGCAAATCATACAGGCTGAAAAATTCATCTCAAGATGGCAGGCATTTTTATACATTCATTTTCCTACTTCACAACAGCTTCGAGACGAGGCCATTAGAAGATTGAAGTTTGAAGAATTTTTCATTGCCCAATTGAGGTTGGGTTTGCTCAGGTCCGCTCGCCACAGGTTTTCAAAAGGGCATGTTTTTTCTAAGGTAGGCGACAATTTCAATACATTTTTTCACCAGCATCTCGCTTTTCCCCTAACGGGCGCACAAAAAAGGGTGTTAAAAGAAATTCGACAAGACACCTCCACTGGAAAACAGATGAACAGGCTCTTGCAAGGGGATGTTGGAAGTGGTAAAACCATTGTGGCTTTGATGTTGATGTTGATTGCAGTTGACAATGGTTTTCAAGCCTGTATCATGGCGCCCACCGAAATTCTGGCAAAGCAACATGCCGATAATTTCACAGCCATGCTTGCTCCCATGGGGATGGAGGTTGTTCTGCTGACAGGGTCTGTTAAGTCTGCCGAAAAAAAGAAAATATTACAATCTATTGAAAGCGGAAAAGTAGCTATTGTAGTAGGTACACACGCACTGATTGAAGAGACCGTAAAGTTTCAAAATCTCGGACTTGCTGTTATTGATGAGCAACATAAGTTTGGTGTAGCACAGCGTGCCAAACTCTGGCAAAAAAATAGCATACCACCTCATATGTTGGTAATGACTGCAACTCCGATTCCTAGAACCCTTGCCATGACTGCTTATGGGGATCTTGATTATAGTGTGATTGATGAGCTTCCCCCTGGCAGAACTCCCATTCTTACAGTCCACCGGCTTGATGATGCCCGCCCACAGGTAATGGATTTTATCAAGTCAGAAATCGCCCTGGGCCGTCAGATATATTTCATCTTTCCACTCATCGAGGAAAGCGAAAAGCTTCAATATGAAGATCTCATGCAAGGATTTGAAAATGTCAAGGCTTGGTTTCCTGAGCCTAACTATTGGATCAGCATGGTGCATGGTAGGATGACTGCCGAACAGAAAAATGTAAATATGAGTAGGTTCATCAACAAAGAAACCCAAATTATGTTAGGCACTACTGTAATCGAGGTGGGGGTGAATGTTCCCAATGCCACAGTGATGGTTATTGAGAGTGCAGAAAAATTTGGATTGAGTCAGCTTCATCAATTGAGGGGACGAGTAGGCAGGGGCAGTGAAAAAAGTTACTGCATTTTGTTGTCTGGAAGTCAGGTTGGACGAGATGCGAAAGACAGGCTTTCTGTCATGTGTTCAACCAATGATGGATTCAAAATTGCAGAAAAGGATCTTGAGTTAAGAGGGCCCGGGGATATCCAAGGTACCAGACAAAGTGGAACCCTTGATTTTAAGTTGGCAGATCTTGTTCAGGATAAGTTGTTGCTTGAGAAATCAAAGCAATATGCAGAGCAGATCTTTCAGGCAGACCCTGATATCAAAAAACAAGAAAACTCATCTTTAAAGGAATTTTTGCAGGTAGGTAAGGGGATTACAACGTGGGGTAAGATATCTTGAATTATTAACAAGTTGTATAACTTTAAATTCCTACTTTAGTTTTAACTAAAGCAATGAAAACCCGTATTCACATATTTCTTGCTCTCCTTCTTACATCTCATGTAACCAGCATATTTTCACAATCGTATTATGCCCTAGATTTTATTGAGAACAAAGGGCAATGGGAAGGGGACTTCAACTATAAAACTACAGCTGGGGATGGCTCATTATTTATTGGCCCAGATGGCTATACCATTGTTAAACATCATCCTGATGATCATGCCACTGCTCTTGAATTTATGCATGGCCATAGTATAGAAAAAATAAAGCCCCCTGTAAAAATCACAACAGGAGTTAAAGATGGTGAAGGCAATAACAATGCCCGTCGTCTTTCAATTCGTTCGCATGCATACACTGTTCGATTTATTGGGGCTAAGAGGCAGGTCCAATTTATACCTGAAAAGCCCACAGGAGAAATGTCAAATTATTTTTTAGGAGGTAATCCTGAAAACTGGAAAACTGATGTTGGAAGTTTTGCAACAGTAATTGCCAAAGATGTATACCCCGGTGTGGATGTAAAATATTATTCAAATGGCGATCAACTTAAATATGATCTTGTTGTGCAACCAGGCGCAGACCTGTCTCGCATATCCATGCGCTATGATGGGGTTGACAAAATATCAATTCGGGATGGTCAATTAATTATTGAAACTTCTGTTGGACAATCAAAAGAGTTGGCGCCTTATGCTTATCAGATCGTGAATGGGGAAAAGGTTGAAGTCTCTTGTAGTTATGCGTTAACAAATGGACAGGTAAATTTCAAGGTAAGAGGGTATGACAAAAGTTCAATACTTGTTATTGATCCGGTCTTGGTTTTTTCAACTTACACCGGAAGTAAAGCAAGCAATTGGGGATTTACTGCCGCTCCCGGTCCTGACGGAAGCCTTTATGCTGGAGGAATAGTATTTGGAACGGGCTATCCAATTTCAATCGGGGCCTTCCAGACAGATTTTTTGGGTGGAACCGCTTCCAATAATGGTAGCGGTATTGATGTTGGAATAACCCGATTTAGCAATGATGGAAAAGCAAGGTTGTTCTCCACCTACCTCGGGGGCAATGGCAATGAATTCCCACATAGCATATTTGTTGATCCAATTGGGAATCCTGTTATTCTTGGTAGAACCACATCCTTGAGAGACTTTCCTGTTCTTGGTCAAAACCGTATTGGCGCTTTGGGAGAGACTGATATTTTTGTTACCAAGCTGTCTGCAGACGGCAGAACAATGTTGGGCGGTGTAGTGGTCGGTGGCAGCGGAAATGACGGAGTGAACATCGATGAAAATATGAGTCCAGAGGGTCCTCGGTCCCTGTTATATAATTACGGGGATAATGCAAGGAGTGAGGTTATCCTAGACAATTCAAACAACGTTTACGTCGCATCAAGCTCCTCTTCATCTAATTTCCCTGCTGGGAATAATCCTGCTGGTCAACAAGATGGTGTGGTTATGAAGTTTTCACCTGACCTTTCTACTCCATTGTTTATTACCATGATTGGAGGAGCGTTGGATGATGCAGCATTTGTAATTGCACTAAATCCTCTTGCAAATGAACTTTACGTTGCTGGTGCAACTGCGAGCAGTATCTTTCCTGGTGAAAAAACTGGAACTATAGGCGAAGAGTATGCCGGTTCTATTGACGGGTTCGTTTCCGTTATCGATAATAATGGGGATATTAAAAAGTCAACTTTTTTAGGAACAAACAAGCTAGATATAATCTATGGTATTCAATTTGATGAAAAGGGGTTTCCTTATGTAATGGGTATTTCATTGGGAGATTGGGTAGTTCAAAAAGCTGAAGCACAGCCTAGTATTTTCAACAATCAGGGGGCACGTCAGTTTATTTCCAAGTTGCTACCAGATCTCAGTGGGTATGTATATTCCACTGTTTTTGGAAAATCAGCAGCCGTTCCAAATATTTCTCCTGTTGCTTTTCTGGTTGATCGTTGTGAAAACGTGTATGTATCTGGCTGGGGAGGCAGGTTGAATTTGTGCTACAGCAGTGCATTTGATGCAAAGACCACAGGTACTGCTGGTCTTCCACTTGCAGGAACGCCAATTCAGAATTACACGGACAATAAGGATTTTTATTTTTTTGTGTTAAAGAAAGATGGAACTGAGCAGCTCTATGGTTCATTTTTTGGCCAGCAGGGTGGGGAAGGTGATCATGTGGATGGCGGTACATCAAGGTTTGACAATAAAGGAGCAATCTACCAGGCCATCTGCGCCAATTGTGGGGGCAGCTCAATTTGCAGAACCGACCCCATAACAAAACCAATGATCATTACACCGGGTGTGGTGGCACCAGTGAATGGCGCCTTGGGTTCTCGAACTCCTGGAGAATGCAATTTGGCAGCCTTCAAGATTAACTTTGAGTTTGATGGGGTTAAAGCAGGCGTCAAGTCTATTGTTGATGGAATTTCATATGATACCTCAGGGTGCGTTCCTTTGGAAGTTGAATTTGTTGATACGATTGGCCTTGGCAAGCAGTATATATTTGTTTATGGTGATGGTACACCCAATGATACTTTAACCACTGCTAAATCATCTCATATTTTTACCCAGCCAAACCTTTACAGTGTAATGGTTATTGCTATAGATGAGAGCAGGTGCATTACAAGGGATACATCGTATGTGAATATTAAGGTGAGTACAAATAAAGCCATCATCACAGCGAATGCTCAAAAACAGCTGCCATGCGATGGCTTGCTCTTTAAGTTTGTCAATGAATCTATTGCTCCATTGGGTTCACCATTTACCGGTCAATCTTTTGTGTGGGATTTTGGTCATGATGGGCAAGTTGACACGGTAGGGCTCCAAGACGTCTATCACTCCTTTCCTGCATATGGTTCATACAAAGTGAAATTATTTCTCATTGATGATAATTATTGCAATCAGTCAGACTTCTTGGAATTCAATGTTTTTGTTTCGCCTCTTGTCAAAGCGCAGTTTATTAGTCCGGAGATTGGTTGCATACCATACACCGCTGAATTCATCAATACTAGTACCGCCGGAACAGACTTTCAGTGGTCTTTCGGCGATGGATCGCCAGTCTTCAATGGCTTCAGGCCACCTGCCCATTCTTACGGATCTGCGGTAGGCGATTATAATGTGATGCTCATCGCAACCGATTCAGGAACCTGTAACATCAAGGATACTTTTCAATATACAATCTCTGTTAAACCAAATCCTGTTGCCTCATTCTCATTTAGGCCTGACCCCCCACAAGAAAATACACCTTTGGAATTTACCAATCAATCATCAGGCGCAACAACCTATCTATGGAATTTTGGTGATGGTTTTTATGCTACCAACAAAGACACTTCGCATCTTTACCAAGAAACCGGCACTTACAACGTATGCCTAACCGCTTACAATGAGTTTGGTTGCGCAGACACAACTTGCGATGTTATTGAGACGCTCATATTTCCACTGGTAGATTTGCCCAATGCATTCACGCCCAATGGCGATGGAAATAATGATGTCTTGTATGTCAGGGGATTTGGAATAAAAAGTATGGCACTAAGAATTTATAATCGGTTGGGACAATTGGTGTTTGAGTCTTCGAGTCCGAACTATGGTTGGGACGGAAAATTCAAGGGGGTACTTCAACCCATGGATGCATATGCATATACACTGAACATATTGTTTGGCGATGATACCACAGTGAACAAGAAAGGAGATATTACGTTGATAAGATAGTTTTGTCTAAGATGCTTGGTCTTATTAAGCATACAACAACTGAAAGATTAAAACCAGTGAAAAGAAAACATAACATAGTATTTGGCAGGCATGCGAGAGCTACATTTACTGTTGCTCTAGCTGTTTTTTTTGCTTTGTTGCAAGAATTGCCATTGGCTGCACAGGATCTTCACTTTTCTCAATTTTTCAATTCTCCGCTCTCTACCAATCCTGCCAATACTGGATTTATTCCTTCATCGGATTATAGGGTAGGAGCTCATCACAGGGATCAATGGTCAAGTGTGCCTGTTCCTTATAAGACCACGAGTATTTTCGGGGACTTTCAATTTTTGCGCGACCGTTTTCCCAGTGGATGGATGGGCCTCGGCGGACTCATCCTTCAGGATGTTGCAGGCTCCGGAAATCTGAGATCAACAAAAGTATATGCCTCCGTAGCCTATCATCAAATGTTGGGGAGTACTGGGCTATTGTCTGCAGGATTCAATCTTGGATACGCAGGTAAGCAAATCAATCTCGCCAAGCTGACATTTGATAATCAGTGGAATGGGAGATTTTTTGATGGAGCGGTCCCCAGTGGCGAAACGTTTCAGAATAATTCTATCGGATATGTTGATGTTCAGGCCGGGCTCAACTACGCTTATTTTCCTTCAGACAACCTCTATCTGCATGGAGGCTTTAGCGTACATCACCTAAACAAACCAAAAGAAACTTTTTTTGCACTCATTCCAGGATACGATAATCGGATTAAACCCCGCTCCATATTTTTTGCCGATGCAATGATAAAAGTTAACAATCAGGTGATCATTTCTCCGGGAATTTACTACTCAAGACAAGCAGCTGCTTCAGAATTTGTTGGTGGGTTGCATATCAATTATAACTTATCTGGAAATGGAGAACAGCAGCTGATTGCTGGAATTTTCTATAGGCCCGGAGATGCATATATTCCCATGGTAGGCTATCAATGGAAGAGCTTCAAATTTATGTTCAGTTTTGATGTGACAAATTCCCCTCTCAAATTCAATAATGGAAGCCGTGGCGCCAGCGAACTCTTCCTGCAGTATGATGGCATTTACAACACGGTTTACGGCAATAGACGTCAAAGCTATTGTCCGAGTTTCTCTAACTAACAGCAGATCCAATATTTAAATTTCAATTGCTCAGTTTGAATGCCGAATTTCGTGTGAAATAAAACGATAATGGCAGATACTTCTATTCCGGTGCATGTATATGAGCAGTTTAGGAAAATTGTTGGAAATCAGTATGTGATGACTGATGAGGAGTCATTAAATGCGTATGGACATGACGAGACGGAGCGGTTGCTTTTTCTTCCCCATGTTGTACTTCGACCAAGAACTACCGAAGAGATTAGCCAGATCATGCG
The DNA here is from genome assembly GCA_044353505.1 of Chitinophagaceae bacterium. Lineage (GTDB taxonomy): Bacteria > Bacteroidota > Bacteroidia > Chitinophagales > Chitinophagaceae > Pollutibacter. The sequence goes on from JBILBU010000002.1 coordinate 70,670, forward strand.
TATTTGTAATGAGGAAAAAATTCATGTAACTCCACGGGGTGCGGGAACTGGCTTGAGTGGTGGCGCGCTTCCACATTTGGGCGGTGTATTGCTTTCTACAGATCGGATGAATGAAATACTCCAGATTGATGAACAGAATCTTCAAGTTACCACTGAGCCAGGGGTTATCACCGAAGTGCTACAGCTGGCAGTAAAAGAAAAAGGACTTTTTTATCCCCCCGATCCTTCGAGCAAGGGTTCTTGTTTTATAGGTGGAAATATTGCAGAGAACAGCGGTGGCCCGAAGGCTGTTAAATATGGTGTAGTCAGAGACTACGTTTTAAATCTTGAAGTGGTGCTCCCAACTGGCGAGGTGATTTGGACTGGTAGCAATGTGCTAAAAAATTCTACTGGCTATAGCTTAACCCATCTGCTTGTAGGAAGTGAAGGCACGTTGGGTATCGTTACAAAAATTGTTCTAAAGTTAATACCCTTTCCAAAGTTTGATTTGCTCATGCTCGCACCTTTTAACTCTCTGGAAAAGGCTGGGGAAGCAGTAAGTGCTATTTTTCGTGCGGGGTTCACTCCTTCTGCATTGGAACTGGTTGAGATCGAAGCTTTAGAGATTGTGAGCAAATTTGTTGATTCTTCAGCTGTTCCCGTAACTGAAGGTACTGCAGCCCATCTCATTATTGAAGTTGATGGCAATCATATGGACACGTTGATGGCGGAGATGGAAGCGATTGGAGAGGTGTTGTTGAATTTTGATTGCGGTGAACTATATTTTGCAGATGATGCCCAACAAAAGAATGAATTGTGGAAGCTGCGTAGAAGAGTTGCAGAAGCAGTTAATATAGCCGGTTACACGATTGAAGAAGATACAGTTGTTCCCCGCGCTGCGCTTCCTGCGCTCATCCGCGGAGTAAAGCAGCTGGGCATTGAAAAAGATTTTCAAGTGGTTTGTTATGGTCATGCAGGAGATGGGAATCTGCACGTAAGGATAAAAAAAGAGGGCATACCCAATAGTCACGGAAATCCAGAGATGAAACAGATTCTACGTGCTTTGTTTGTGATTGTAAAAGATCTTGGAGGTACAATCAGTGGAGAGCATGGCATCGGGCTTGTGCAAAAAGATTTTCTGGATATTGTTTTTGACCAAACCCAGCTTCGTTTGATGAAAGAAATTAAAAAGATATTTGACCCCAACAATATCCTTAACGCAGGAAAGATTTTTGATATCTAAATAATATTCAGCCCCCTAACATGATTAAATGGGGCGACGGGGGGTTATTTCTTTTTATAATCACCCCGCTTCCAGGAGCGTATGAATTCTCCCCAGGCCATTGGGTTGAAAATATTCATGGGAGGTGCTTGTCCTGTATAGTAATACCGCTGTGCACTCTTGGCGAGGCTCATATTGACCGATTCCTTTCCGTCGGTTGGTAGGCTTCGCATAAGGATTCTCCTGGTTGCTGCATCAGTATTTTTCCTTGCTATTTCTATGTTATCGTCTGGCACATCAGCGGAAACAAAATCTCGCTCAAATTGCTCCCTGGTTGGCCTTGGCTTAATAATAGCAGCAGGCAGAAAGGCAGTATCATTTACCATGAGTTGAATAATACTGTATTGGTTTCCTTCAAGTTGGGCAGGAATTTTTGTGATTCTATCTTTAAATCCAACACAGGTGAACTCAATATCATCGCCCTTTAAAACAACTATGGAAAACACCCCTTGGCCGTTACTCAGGGTTCCTCTCCCAGTTCCTTTTACTACAATACTCACTGCAGGAAGCCCACGCAGACTGTCTGCCGTCATAACAACTCCATAAAGTTGAACAACAGAATCCTTGAAGGTTTCAAACTGGGCTTTGGCCGAAAATGGCATAAAAGCCACCAGAACAAGGAGTTGTTTCAGGTTTTTTTTCATCACATTCATTCTTGCACAAATTAAGTCCATCTTTTGGATAAACAAAGTAGCATATGATTGGTTATTTTTACAGATCTAATTAATTTTTAACAATTCGTAAAATATGGGGAAGGAAGAGATTTTAAAAGCCTTGGCAAATGTTGAAGAACCTGACTTGAAGAAGGATTTGGTCTCTTTAAATATGGTAACAGACATTATTATCGGAGAAAAGTCGGTGGAATTCTCAATTGTACTCACTACACCGGCTTGTCCACTGAAAGAAAAGATCCGTCGCGACTGCGAAAAGGCTATTCATCAGTACGTGGATGAGGGCTTAGAAGTGATCGTCAATTTCACGTCAAATACCAGCACCATGAGGGTAGATCTTCATGCTGTTCTTCCTGGCGTAAAGAATATTATTGCTGTAGTGAGTGGCAAGGGTGGCGTTGGAAAGTCAACAGTATCAGCCAACCTGGCACTGGCCTTGTCTCAGCAGGGAGCAAAAGTCGGACTAATGGACGCCGATATCTATGGTCCAAGTGTTCCCATCATGTTTGGCGTTAGGGGTCAACGGCCATTGATGGAAAGTGTTGATGGCAAGGACAAAATTGTTCCCTTAGAGCAGCACGGCATTAAACTTATTAGCATCGGCCTGTTGGTAGACGAAAAAAGTGCTGTAGTGTGGAGAGGACCTATGGCAAGCAGTGCCATCAGGCAGTTTGTCACAGATGTTCATTGGGGTGAATTGGATTACCTGGTGATTGACATGCCGCCGGGAACAGGTGATATCCATCTTACACTTGTACAGACCATACCGGTTACTGGTGCTGTAGTGGTCACCACACCCCAAGAAGTGGCACTAGCGGACGCGAAAAAGGCAATTGCGATGTTTGCTCAGGCGCAAATACGGGTGCCCATTATTGGCTTGGTAGAGAACATGGCCTGGTTTACCCCAGCTGAGTTGCCAGATAATAAGTATTATATTTTTGGAAAAGATGGAGGAAAGCGTCTTGCAGATCAACTCGATCTTAATTTTCTTGGCCAGATTCCACTTGTGCAAAGCATAAGAGAGGGTGGCGACGCGGGGTTGCCGGCAATGGTATCTGACGATAGCCTCACCAAAGAAGCTTTTTCTCTATTTGCTGCTGAGACAATCAGGGCGATTGCTGTTGCAAATGCTTCTAGCGGAGCAGAGAAGGCATAAGCGAAACAGATTATATCATTACAAAGCGCCAAGGGTATTGCCTTGGCGCTTTCATTTTAGTTCCGCGAGTTATTTGGCTATGCTAACCGTAGTGTTTGGAGATGTTAATTTGAAACTCTCTCTCTTTTGATCAATATTAAGATGGATGATGTTGGTTTGCTCTTCTCGGTATTCGTACATAAGGTCCGTAGACAATTCAATGGATGTTACACCAGCAACCTTGGGAATATTGAAATATATCCACGTAGCCTCTTTGTTATTTTGGTAGCCAAGAAAAATTATGTCTTTAGGTTTGCCATTGACTTTTACTCCAAGATGTTTTTTGAAATATGATGTCAGCGCAGCACTAATTTCCTGATTGTTCTCAACGCTCAAATCAAATTTCTTCTGTGTAAAGAGTCTGAGCGTCTCTTCCATATCGTCTGGGAATACCTTACACGAAATGCCTACTTCTTTTCTGCTGCTGCTGTATTCCAACTCAGTTACTGAGAAATAAAAAGGGTGATTTGCCCCCGTTAAAAAAGGCATTGCAGCTAACAATATGAAGTAAACAGACTTTTTCATAAAGCACAAAAGTCTGATTTATTTTCTCACCTTTATCTTCTATGAGCAATTTTATGTTTTATTTCAGATTGGGCTGGGATCATATCATCAGTGCCAATGCATTGGATCATCTCTACTTCATTTCTGTTTTGGCTGTAGTGTATCAATTTCGGGAGTGGAAACAAGTGCTGATATTGGTTACTGCATTTACGATTGGTCATGCACTCACGTTGTTTTTGAGCGCCATGGACCTCTTTAGATTGCCGGATCAAACAGTCGAATTTGCCATTCCTTGTACCATCATGCTTTCGGCTATCCTCAATTTTAGAAAAGGGGCGAAATCAGGTCATGCAGATAGGATTCAATATGCAACAGCACTGTTTTTTGGCCTGGTCCATGGGATGGGCTATGCGAATACCATCCGATTTATGCTCTCATCAGATCAGCAGGTGGTTTGGAGCTTGTTAAGTTTCAACGTAGGGCTTGAAATAGGCCAAATTTTCGTAGTATTGTTAATGCTTTCTATAGGTTTGTTGGTTTCAGTTACCACAGCACTAACGCGTAGAGAATGGGTATTAATCTACTCTTCATTTATACTCGGACTGGCCCTTCAAATCGCAATTGAAAGAAATCCATTTATACAATAAATAACTATACTATGCAAAAGCTGCTTTCCTTGTTTTCTCTTGTATTCTTGCTATCTAGCCAAGCATTTTCTCAACTGCTAAGAAATCCGGGCTCAAACCATGGAAACCGTTTTGAACAATTGGATTATTTGCTTCAAGACCCTAATGAATACAGGACAGCAAGCGGGGCTCCTGGTTCAAAATATTGGCAACAGCGTGCCGACTACGATATCAATGTAGAGATTGATGAAGTGAACAATGTGTTGACCGGAACAGAAGTGGTTACTTATTATAACAATTCCCCTGATGTACTTACCTATATCTGGCTACAGATAGATGAGAATTTTCATCATCCCAACAGCGATAACAATTACGATGACCCATCCTCAATGGGAAATCGAATGACCCACGATCAGTTGTTGCAGATGGACCCAAAAGAACACTTGAAGGGATATGGGGTAAATGTTACTGCACTTACTGATGCAGCAGGCCGACCGCTTTCCTACACTGTTAATCAAACAATGATGAGGGTGGAAATGCCTTTGCCATTGAGGCCCGGACAAAAATTTGTTTTTAAGGCCAATTGGAATTACAAGATTCCTGATAAGCTTACCAGAAATGGAAGGGGTGGATATGAGTACTTTGCTGAAGACGGAAATAATCTTTATAGCATAGCACAATGGCATCCAAGACTCGCTGTTTACAGTGATTTTCAAGGTTGGCAGAATATGCAGTTTACGGGCGGTGCAGAATTTGCCCTTACGTTTGGAAATTTCAAGGTAAAGATTACCGTTCCGGAAGACCATATCGTTGCAGCAACTGGAGAATGCAAAAACCTTAGCACTTTACTAACACCCTTGCAATTGTCTCGCTGGCAGCAAGCACAAACAGCAAAAGATCCAATTGAAATTGTAACCTTGGATGAAGCAATTGAAAACGCAAAAGATAAATCCAAGGGGAAAAGGACATGGATCTACGAAGCACAGAATGTTCGTGATTTTGCTTTTAACTCCTCAAGAAGATTGGTGTGGGATGCAATGGCAGTTGCTGTAAATGGCAATAAGGTAATGTGCATGAGCTATTACGGTAAAGAAGCATATCCAATCTATCGCAAATATTCAACAAAAGCTGTTGCGCATACTATCGATGTGTATTCAAGATATACTGTTCCATATCCTTACCCTGTTGCCATCTCAGTTGAGGCAGCAATAGGAATGGAGTATCCAATGCTGGCCATGAATTATGGCAGGGCTGAAAAAGACGGCACGTATAGCGAAGGCGTTAAGTATGGAGCAATCGGTGTGATTATTCATGAAGTGGGACACAATTTCTTCCCCATGATTATTAATTCTGATGAAAGACAATATTGGTGGATGGATGAGGGGTTGAATACGTTTTGCCAATATCTAACAGAGCAGGAGTTTGATAATAATTATCCATCAAGAAGAGGTCCGGCTCATCTTATTGCCGACTACATGAAGCTGCCTAAAGACCTTTTAGAGCCCATCATGACCAAAGGCGACAATGTAGTTAACGTCGGGGCCAATGCGTATGCAAAAGCTGCAACAGGTCTAAATATTCTCCGTGAAACTATCATGGGAAGAGAGTTATTTGATTATGCTTTTGGAGAGTATGCAAGGAGATGGGCATTCAAACATCCTACGCCTTCTGATTTGTTCAGGACCATGGAGGATGCTAGTGCAATGGACCTGGATTGGTTTTGGAGGGGTTGGTACTATGGCACGGAGCCTGTAGATATTTCTCTTGATTCCGTAAAGTGGTTCAAGCTCGATGCTGAAAAGAATATAGCAGCAATGAAGTCGCCTGATTTTGAAAACATCAGTAAGGTTAGAAATCGGGAGTCCAAAAAAATAAATTTCTATACCGATCGGGATACTACCCTGAGAGATTTTTATTATTACAACAGAGGTGCTGATGTGAAAATGAATCAGGATATGGCGCAGGTGCAATTGGATGCACAAAAAGACAAGGATAATTATGCAACCTGGGCGGATAAAAATTTGTACGAACTCAAGTTTAGTAATCTTGGTGGCATGGTGATGCCGATTATTGTGGAGTGGACGTTCAAAGATGGTAGCAAAGAGGTAGAAAAAATACCTGTCTCCATCTGGCGATCGAATGAGAAAAACGTGACCAAGCTTTTCTTGAAAGACAAGGAAGTGGCATCGATTAAGCTGGATCCAATGAGAGAAACTGCTGACATCAATGAGTCAAATGGCATGTGGCCACTTAAGGAGATGCCAACCAAGTTTCAATTGTATAGAAGCGGATTGAATTCCCCACGAGGCGCAGCGGGTGGAGGTAATGCAATGCAAAAAGCAAAAAAATAATTAGCGTGTAAGCCAGGAATTGAATTCTTCCTTGCTCACCAAGCCCTGTTTTCTTTTAACCTCTTTCCCGTTTTGATAGAGGATAAAAGTTGGCAGGGCTTCTACATTCAAGGATTTCATGAGCTCGGTTTCAATTCCACCATCCATTTTTATAAGGGTTAGCTTGTTTGTGTTTTCTTTCATAAATGCCTGAATCACTGGTTCCATTTTAATGCACGGTGGGCACCATGCTGCACCAAAATCAACCAATACCCAAGGCGTACTTTGCACCTGGCCTTCATACGATGCAATGCTTGTTTGTTTTGCATTGGGGTCAATACCCTTAAGCGGGTTATTTGATTTTTTCCAAGCAGTTATTCCACCTTCGAGGTTGGTAACATTGTATCCCTTTTCCCTTAATGCGTCTGCCGCTGCAGCACTTCTTCCTCCACTCAAACAATAAATATAGACCGGCTTGGATTTGTCAAGATGCGCGGTTCTGTCAAAAAACTCTGACTTATTGAGCCAATTGGCTTGAAGGGCATTTTCAATGTGCCCACTTTTATATTCTTCCGCTGTTCGCACGTCCAGCACTTGTACATTTGGATCTGCAATTAATTTTTCAAACTCTTCAGTACCTGCAGTGTCTGCTTGTTGGCCATTCATGCTGCATGCTGCGAGTAACGAGATCAGGAAAGTAAATAAGAATTTCATCTTGCCAGGTATTTGTACAAATTTACTACAAAGATTTTATTCTCTGTTGTCAACGCCAACATCAGCATCTGTTGATTGGTCATCTCAGCCGATAACCTTTTAGCACTTCTATCGCACCTCATTGAGGGTTTCTGACTTATCTTGCTGCCATGTCTGATGGTAAACTAGTGATGTTTGATAACCGCCTAAAAAAGGTCTACCGTATTCTTGGCAAACAGGCTAAGCAGCAATCAATTTCATGTTATAGGCTATACGACAGGGATATTCCTGAATTCCCGTTAATTGTCGATGTTTATGGTGAGGAAATTTTGGTGACCGAATACCGAAGTAATCATCATCTTTCTCCTGAGGAGTACGAAGATTGGCTAAAGGATAGCATGGAAGTTATTCAGCATGTCTTGGGTCGTCAGCCAGAGCAACTTCACTTGAAGGAAAGAAAAAGAAAAGAAGATCGGTCTGATCAATACCAAAAAACTGGCGAGGAGAAAGAGTTTTTACAAGTGGAGGAGGGTGGACTGAAATTTTTAGTTAACCTGACCGATTATTTGGATACGGGTTTGTTTCTTGATCATCGAATTACCCGTAGTTTGGTTCGTCAGGAAGCTGCCGGCAAACGCTTATTAAACCTGTTTTGTTATACGGGATCATTTTCAGTTTATGCTGCTGCTGGTGGAGCAAAAGAAGTGTTGTCGGTAGATTTATCCAATACATATTTGTCATGGGCTAAGGAGAATATGGAGTTGAATGGTTTTTTAGCAGACCAATATACCTACGAGCGGGCTGATGTATTACAGTATTTGCCAACCATTCCTGAGGCTAGTTTTGATATCATTGTGTTGGATCCTCCTACGTTTAGCAACAGCAAGGCGATGAAAGATATATTTGATGTTCAGCAAGATCATGTAAGTATGATCAATACATGCATGAGCAAACTTAACAGTGGCGGAGTACTCTATTTTAGCACCAATGCAAGGAAATTCGAATTGGATACCGACCGAATCAATGGTGCGGTAAAAGAAATAACCACCGCAACCGTTCCATTTGATTTCAAAGGGAAGCTGCTGCGGTGGTGTTATGAGATAAAGGCTAACTGAAAAGTTTAAGCACCTATAATTTCAACGATTTCAACGTCAAATACAAGGTCCTTGCCTGCCAAGAAATGATTGGCATCCATGATGATAACATCTTCTTTCACTTCTACAACTTCAACTGGTACTGGGTGGCCGTGTTCATTTTGAAGGTTCAATTTCATTCCTGGTTCAATTTTCATTCCTTCAGGAATGTTTGAAGCTGGAAATTCTATGATCGCTTCTGGATTTTTAAGTCCGTATCCCTGATCAGGGGTGATGTCAATTTTTTTCTTATCACCAACTGCCATTCCAACAACGCCGGCATCAAATCCTGCGATCATTTGTCCTGCGCCAACAGTGAATTCCAATGGTGCACGACCCACTGAACTGTCAAATTGCTCGCCATCCAGCAATGTGCCTGTGTAGTGAACTTTTACTACATCTCCTTTTTTAACTTGCATAATGTTTTTTTTAATGATTATTGCTCACTGGTGAACCCGCCTGAAATGGACTCAATGCCATTTTATGGAAGATGAAACAGTAAAGTATGCGCAAAACTACCTTTATTCTTTTATTTTTATTGAAATAATCAGTTAAAAGCCATGCGAAAAGTCCACTTTCTAATGCTGTTTTTGCTCATCGCTAGCCAAATATCCTGGTCTCAATCTATCCTTACTGGGGCAGAGCAACTTGATCAATACATGCCATTGTTGAAGGGCAAGCGGGTAGGCGTATTTGCGAACCAGACTTCTATGGTTGGCAATGAACACTTGGTTGACGTGTTGATGCGCAATGGGGTAAAGGTTAGCGTGATCTTTGGTCCCGAACACGGATTTCGTGGCAATGCAGATGCCGGTGAAAAAATTGGAAACTATATTGATCTAAAAACCGGCATAGCAGTTGTTTCGTTATATGGCACCAAACATCGGCCTTCGCATGAAGACCTGAATGAGATTGATGTCTTGTTGTTTGATATCCAGGATGTGGGTGTTCGTTTTTATACCTATATCTCTTCACTTGAGGAGTATATGGAAGCAGCATTCATCAATAAAAAACAACTAATTATTCTTGATCGTCCCAATCCCAATATTCATTATGTTGATGGTCCTGTTCTTGATACTGCCTTTCGATCTTTTGTGGGCATGCAACCTATTCCGGTTGTATATGGAATGACTATCGGAGAATATGCCCAAATGCTTGTTGGTGAAAAGTGGTTGTCAATGCAAGCAAACAATGCCTTTGCCGAAATGAAAAAAGTGGGTGACAAACCATTGCAGGTAATCCGATGTGGGAATTATTCAAGGGAGAGTATATACAATCTCCCAGTAAAACCATCTCCCAATCTGCCATCCATGAGTGCTGTATATTGGTATCCTTCTATCTGTTTTTTTGAGGGCACCGTGTTGAGTGAAGGAAGAGGTACTGATAAACCTTTTCAGTTGGTTGGGCATCCATCCCTTCCAGATACGATGTATTCTTTTACGCCGGCATCAATACCCGGGGCCAATAATCCAAAACTGAAAAATAAGTTGTGTTATGGATGGGATCTTTCAGGAGACGATATGGAGGTTAGGGCTAGAGTGGGCGGAAGGATACAGCTTTCATATTTGCTAAATGCCTACAAGCTCTTCCCGATGAAGGATGAATTCTTCATCCTCCCAAAGTCTGGCACTACACGCGATGCGTTTTTTAATAAACTTGCGGGCAATGAAGTGTTGATGGATCAAATCAAAAAGGGGATGAAAGAAGAGGAGATAAGAGAAAGCTGGAAGCCCGGTCTGAAGGCCTTTAAACGCGTTAGAGCAAAATACCTCATCTATAAATAGACAAAGCCTCCAAGCACTTATATTGATTACTTTTGCGCTATGCCAAACCTTAAAGATTGCCGTATTGTTTTCATGGGCACACCAGAATTTGCTGTAGCCATACTCGATAAACTTGTGCAGGAGGGTTGTGCTGTTGTTGGGGTTGTTACTGCTCCCGATAAGCCTGCTGGAAGGGGCATGGAACTTTCACAGAGTGCTGTAAAAAAATATGCTGTGGAGAAAGGATTGCATATTCTTCAGCCCGTCAAATTAAAAGATCCAGCATTCATAACGCAATTGGAGGCCCTGCATGCAGATGTTCAGGTAGTGGTCGCATTTCGAATGCTTCCTGAACTGGTGTGGAATATGCCACCCATGGGCACCATTAATCTTCATGCATCATTGCTGCCAAAATACAGAGGCGCTGCACCCATCAATTGGGCGATCATAAATGGGGAGACAGAAACAGGCATCACCACATTTAAGCTGCAGCATGCCATTGATACTGGCGATGTATTGATGCAGCAGCCGATAGCTATCCGTGAAGATCAAACGGCGGGCGAGTTGCATGATGAAATGAAAATGCTTGGTGCGGAACTTATATTTAAGACGCTGAAAAAATATTGTGAGGGAACGATTGATCCTATTCCTCAGTCTGCAATACACGATGAGGCATCAATTCCAACTGCGCCAAAAATCAATACCGATACATGCAGAATCAACTGGCTTTTATCTGCTAAGCAAGTGGTTGATTTAATAAGGGCACTTTCACCTTATCCAGGTGCGTTTACAATACTTGACGGAAAAATGCTTAAAGTGTATTCTTCCTCTTTTGAAGCTGCGGCTCCACATATTGCTGTTGGGGCATACGACACAGATCAGAAAACATTTCTTCGTTTTGCTGCCAGCGATGGGTGGGTGTATCTAAAGGAAATACAGCTTGAAGGAAAAAAAAGAATGAAAGTGGAGGATTTTCTTCGTGGTCATAGATTCAAATAGCTAGTTCAGTTGATCAGTGTATAGGGTAATAAAAAAAACAGAATGATGAGTCCAATTGCTGAGCGTTTAATGCGCTATGTACGTATTGATACACAGAGTGATCCTGAAAGTGAATCTTTTCCGTCAACTGAGAAACAGAAGGACCTCTCAAAGTTGCTGGTGGCAGAGCTTTTGCAGATGGGTGTCTCCGATGCGCATATCGATGAATGGGGCTATGTGTATGCTACTATCCCTTCAAATTCAATCAAACGAATACCTGTAATTTGCTTTTGCTCTCATGTTGATACTGCACCTGATTGCAGCGGCAACAATGTCAGGCCGATATTTCATCCAAATTATCTAGGACAAGATATTGTGCTTCCAGATGATCCAACTCAGGTCATTACCACTGCGGAGCATCCTTACTTACTCGAGAAAATTGGAGATGACATTATCACTGCTAGTGGCTTAACCCTTCTTGGCGCAGATGATAAAGCTGGGGTATCGGTTATCATGGAGCTGGCAAAGCGGTTAATGAATAACCCAGCCCTTCTGCATGGTGATGTCAGAATTCTGTTTACGCCTGATGAAGAAGTGGGAAGGGGTGTTGAGCATGTTGATATGGGTAAGTTAGCTGCTGATGTTGGATATACGCTTGATGGTGGCGAATTGGGTTCGTTTGAGTTTGAAACATTTTCTGCCGATGGTGTTGAGGTAATTATACACGGTGTGAGTGCGCATCCTGGAACAGCAAAGGGGAAGATGGTCAATGCAATAAAAATTGCATCAGCATTTATTGCCGCGCTGCCCAAAGATGAAATGGCGCCTGAAGTGACTGAAGGTAGAGAGGGTTTTTTTCATCCCACTGATATTAAGGGGGGAGCAGAGACTGCAAGCATTAAATTCATCATCAGGGATTTCGATACAGCCAAGCTAGCTGAACACGAGTTGAAATTAGAGTCTATACTTCGAGATGTAATGCAAGCATATCCACTGGCATCATATGAGTTTAAGATAAAGGAGCAGTATCGCAACATGAGGGAAGTGTTGGATCTTTACCCTGAAGTTAATCACCATGCGCTAAAAGCAATTGAGCAGTGTGGATTGATTCCAAAGACCGAGCCAGTTCGAGGGGGTACAGATGGCTCAAGACTTTCTTTTATGGGCCTTCCTTGTCCAAATATCTTCACTGGCGAAATGGCCTTGCACTCCAAGCATGAGTTTGTAAGCGTTCAAGATATGGAGAAGTCAGTAGAGGTGCTGGTTAAGCTTCTTCAAAACTGGGAAGCTTCGGTTTAGGCCTGGAACTTTATCATGTTGTTAGTAAATAATGTTGCAACTTCATGGCATTGCCCAGCAGAAAAATATTTTACATTTGTACAAATAAACGAACATGATAGCAAGTTTTCTTCAGATCAATTCAGCCGGAGCATTACAAGATACTTCTGCGGTTGCTCAAGCATCAAAGCCAATGCAGCTTTGGGATATTTTGCAGTCTGGTGGAACCTTGATGATACCACTTGGGGTATTGTTTGTACTTGCAATATTCTTTTTCTTTGAAAGATTTATCGCAATACGAAAGGCTGGAAAAATTGATGATAATTTCATGCGCATCATCCGTGATCATATCGTTAACGGAAATATTACAGCCGCTAGAGCAATGACCAAGAATACCGATAATCCTGTTGCACGTATTATTGATAAGGGCATTCAACGTATTGGAAAACCTATCGATGCAATTGAACGCAGCATGGAAAATATTGCCCGATTGGAAATGTACAACCTCGAAAGAAACCTGAGTGTGTTGAGTGTAATCTCCCGCGCAGCTCCGATTTTCGGTTTCGTAGGAACACTGGCCGGATTGATGCAACTGTTTTTTGATATCAACACAACCGGTGAATTTGTGTTGAATACCATTGCAGGTGGGTTATATGTTAAGCTGGTTACTTCAATTTCAGGGTTATTGATTGGACTGGTGTCGTTTCTGTCTTTTAGTTTCTTGCATACACAAATTGATAAAACTGCCAATAAGATGGAAGTTGCTGCTGCAGACTTTTTAGATATCCTTCAAGAGCCGACAAAGTAGAATAAGTAGAAATGCGAATAAGAAAAACATACCGAGCTGATGCAGAGGTCTTCACAGAAGCCCTAAATGATATTCTTTTCATCCTCTTGATGTTTTTTCTCATCGTGTCTACATTGGCCAATCCCAATGTGATCAAGCTTTCTCAGCCAAAGTCACAAGGTGACACAAAGGCAAAGCAAAATGTAGTTGTATCCATTGATGCCAATAAACAGTTTTATATAGGCACAACTCCGGTTGGCATCGATTCACTCAAGACCATGTTGGTTCCGGTGATTGCCAAAGAAAAAACGGAGGTGCCTACGATTGTGATCAATGCTGACAAGACCGTAGACATTGATGCAGTTGTTGCAGTCATGCGTATTGCAAAAGAACTTGGTGCAAAAACAGTACTTTCTGTTGAGAAGCAATAGCAGGCCTAGAGCGAGGCGCCAATTTTTCTGCCAATCACCATTCTTTCCTTGCCTTGTAAGTCTGATTTTACTTGAACATCTTCAAACTCATTTTCCTCTAACAAAGCCGCAACTTCATTGCTGAATTCAGCATGCGTCTCAAAAAATATCTTACCGCCCCTCAATAGATGGTGGGCAGAGAATTCAATGATTGATTTATAGAATTGCATCGGATCGTTGTTGGTAATAAACAATGCTTCGTGCGGTTCATGTTCTAGTACGTTAGGTGCCATATCCAACTTGTCAGCATGGGGGATATATGGTGGGTTGCTGATGATTATATCAAACGCAGGAAGATGATCGTCTTTGCTCTCCTTTAGGATATCAAGTTTTTTGTAAATCACATCTACTTGATTTGCTTCTGCATTTTTTTCTGCAAGCTCAAGGGCTCCTATACTGTTATCGATTCCCCATACTTCCCAGGAAGGGAAATATTTTTTTAGTGCAATAGCAATGCAGCCACTGCCAGTACCAATATCAATAACTTTAAATATATGTTCATCCTTCTGTGGTAAATCGGCTATGGTTTTCCTTGCTTCCTCAACCAGCTCCTCTGTTTCGGGCCTTGGTATGAGCACTCGCTCATCAACTTGAAAGCACATCCCACTGAACCATGTAGTTCCCAATACATATTGTACCGGCTTTCCTGCGTCCAGTGCAGTTTTAAAAGTATCAAAGCGTTCGTGTTGATCTTGGCTCATTTCTTGGTCATGGTAGATAATTCTTTTTGACCTTTCCCATCCAGTTAATTCCTCCATCACCAAGTCGGCAATATTTGCACTTTCTCTATTGTCATAGTAATTGGCAATGCTTGATTTCAATAGCTGATAGGCTTCTTTGATGCGCATGGTCAAATGTAAAACAATTAACTTTGTGGTAGCAAGCCAACGGGGAGTGGTCATTTAAAAAGTGATAAATCCTTTTATTTGGAATGTTTACCCCAATATGATCTCAACCGATAAATTTTTCATGAAACGTGCGCTAGACCTTGCGGCCAAGGGGGCTGGTCTTGTTTCGCCAAATCCAATGGTGGGAGCTCTGCTAGTTCATGATGGAGAAATTATTGGGGAAGGGTATCATGAGCAATTTGGACAGTCACATGCAGAGATAAATTGTTTAGATGCGGTTAAGGATCAATTAAGGCATCTTATTCCTGCATCAACCATGTACGTTACCTTGGAGCCATGTGCTCATCACGGCAAAACACCTCCCTGTGCAGATCGATTGGTCAGGGAGGGATTGAAAACTGTTGTGATTGCCACATCCGATCCAAATCCTTTGGTGAATGGAAAGGGTATTGCAATTTTAAAAAAGGCCGGTATTGAAGTTAGGGTTGGCATATTGGAGGAGGCAGTACAATTTCAGAACCGCAGATTTTTTACTTCTTGTCAAAAGGGCAGACCCTATATCCTTTTGAAGTGGGCGCAGACTGGAGATGGTTTTATTTCCTCAGGTACTGCTGAGCGATTGAAAATTACCTCGCACAAAACTGATATGCTTGTTCATCAATGGAGAGCGGAGGAGGATGCGATCATGATTGGCAGTCGAACTGCTTTGCTGGATGACCCCTTACTCACCAATAGGCATACTGAGGGGCCTTCACCTCTTCGCATTGTATTGGATAGCAACAACAGCCTGCCAAGAACACTGAGCATGTTCAATGATGGGAATCCTGTAGTTATCATCAATCGTCATAAAGATCTACAAGACGGAAACCTGCGCTATAAGAAAATTGAAAAAGACATGAATTATTGGAAACACCTTTTCATTTTTCTGCATGAACTAAACATTCAAGGGTTGATGGTAGAGGGCGGAGCACAATTAATATCTTCAATGATTGAAGCGGGGTATTGGGATGAAATCCGTGTACTTACAAATCCAATAAAAAATATCATCAGCGGCATTCCTGCACCAACATTACCAACCAATATCGGCAAAACAGATCACCAACAGATCGGAGATGAGTTGCTACATATTTATTACAACAGCAACCAATGATTCATGACCCCAATTATTATCAATCAATAGAGAGCCCTTCTGTAGCCGAGTTTTCGGATAGGGGAAGCCGATTTGTTGCACTTGCATTCCCGGTATTGTCAATTGATTCCTTCAAGCAGATATTGAATGATGTGAAAAAAGAGCATCCCAAGGCTTCGCATCATTGTTTTGCATACCGTATTGGTACAGAGGGCATGACGTTTCGGGTTACTGATGCCGGCGAGCCCTCTGGAACGGCCGGGCGGCCGATACTTGGGCAAATTGATAGCAAGGGCTTAACCAATCTCTGTGTGATCGTTGTGCGTTATTTTGGTGGAACACTACTTGGCGTTCCTGGTTTAATAAATGCGTATAAAAGCGCTGCATCCATGGCTTTACAACTGACTCCAGCGATTAGAAAAGCCGTCGAAGTTTCTTATGAACTTCAGTTCGATTACACCGTAGTAAATGATGTGATAAAGACAATCAAAAGATTCAACTGCAGCATCATTAAGCAGGAGATGCAACTGTTTTGCATATACGAAATTGGGGTCCCGAAAATTAATGAGATGGATTGCCTTAGGCTTTTGTCAGACATCAAAGGGTGTAGCCTAAAAAAGAAAAGCGACTCAGCTTGATGCAGAATCGCTTTTTTTATGCGTTGAAGAATTTATTTCGCAGGAGTCACTTCTTCATCAACAAGAACACGTCCGCAGTTTTCGCAAACAATGATTTTCTTGTGCTGACGAATTTCACTCTGACGTTGTGGAGGGATGGAGTTAAAACATCCTCCGCAAGCATCACGAACTACAGGCACTACAGCAAGTCCGTTATGGAAATTCTTTCTGATTCTGTCAAAAGAAGCTAGCAATCTAGGATCAACTGCAACACGTGCTTTGTCAGCTATTGCCCTGTATTCTTTTTCTTCTTTCTCGGTTTCAGCAACTATTTTATCAAGCTCGCCTTTTTTAACTTTCAAGTTTGCCTCTTTTGCAGCGATATTCTTTTTTGCTGCTTCAAGGACTCTTGCCTTTTCAGTAATTTCTTCACTAGCATCTTTAATATGACGCTCGCAAAGTTTCACATCTAGGGTTTGCATTTCAAGCTCTTTGTTTATGGCTTCGAATTCCCTATTGTTTTTTACATTATCGCTTTGCTTTTCATACTTTTTTATCAAGTCTTCAGAATGAGCGATGGCTTCTTTTTTCTGTTTGATAAATTCGTTGATGCCATTAACTTCTTCCTCTAGCCTGGTTTCCCTGGCATGAAGTCCTTCAATTTCATCTTCCAAATCACGTACTTCAATTGGAAGTTCTCCTTTGAGGATTGCTATCTCATCTAACTTGCTTTCTACTTTTTGCAGAGTAAGAAGGGAAGTGAGTTTTTCTTCTACGGAATATTCTTTTACTGTTGCCATAATGAGTTATAAAAAGTAGTTGACTGGATTGGTATTAATGCCTGTTTTTAGGATGGCGAAGGTAGGGAATTTTTCTTTTATCATCCTTGCCAGTAGGTCTGATGTGTATTGCTCGCTCTCAAAATGCCCAATATCAGCCAGCAGCATCCTCCCATTGGGAGTGAAAAAGTCGTGATATCCAAGATCCCCGGTTAGAAAAACATCTGCATTATTTCTTAATGCACTGGAAATCATTGATTTACCTGATCCTCCACAAACTGCAACGGTTTTGATGGGGTTATTGGTAAGTGGACTGTGCCTAATAATGCCGGTTGCGAAGGTGGACTTCACCAGTGAAAGAAAATCCGATTGGTTCATTGGGCTCGTCAGGTTACCAATTAATCCTCCTCCAAACTCATGAAAATTGTTATCAAGGCCTAGGATATCATAAGCTGGCGTTTCATAAGGATGACTCGAGAAAAGGGCTTTGGTTATTGCCGATTCCAGGTGGGAAGGAAAAATAACTTCTATTCTTTCCTCAGGTTCACTGTGTATTTTTCCAATTTCTCCAATAAATGGGTCTGCACCAGCGAGGGGCTTAAAATTTCCGGATCCGCTAGTACTGAAGCTACAGGCTTCGTATTTTCCAATTTTTCCAGCCCCTGCGGCAAAAAGTGCAGCTCTTACCGTTTCGAGATGGGAGGTTGGAACGAAGGTGATGATCTTTTTATGGGTATCTGCGGCTGGCACCAATACCCTTGCTTGGGTAATGCCTAAACGGTTTGCTATCTCTCCGTTTACCCCCCAAAGCACATTGTCGAGATTGGTGTGACAAGCATAGATGCTGATGTTGTTTACAATTGCCTTAATCAATAGGTCTGAAACGAGTTCGCCTTTGCTTATTCTTTTGAGTGGGGTAAATATGGGGGGGTGGTGAACGACAATGAGATTATGTTTACGTGCTATCGCTTCGTCTATGACCGCTTCAGTAAGGTCTAGTGCGGTGGTAGCGCCTGAACAAGGGGCATTTGCATCACCACATACCAGTCCGGAATTGTCATACAGTTCCTGCAAGGATAGCGGGGCTTCTGTTTCTAAAACGTTAATAATGTCTCTTATGCTTTGCATTTATTTCTTTATTTCTGTTAATTGAAATTACTTTACTTTCTTAACAGCCTAATACTGATGCAAAGATATTTGTTCCTTCTTCTTCTTTCCCTAACTGGTTTTGCCAATGCGCAACAGGTGACTAGCGATTGGGAAAACTATGTTGTTTCCCTGAAAGGGCGCCCTGTATCAATTAATGTTGACCTTGGATTGAAGAAGCTAGCTCCTATGAAGGACAACCCCTATGTAATCATGCTCAGGTTAAAATTGAACAATCCCAATGCAGATGGCATGCCTCAAGGAGGGGACCTTGAGCAATTAATCACGCTAGAAGAAAAGCTGGTTGAAATGCTAGCCCGGCAGAATGGCACGTTGTTCGCTGGTCGGTTTACCCAAAGGGGGTTGAGAGAATTTTATTTTTATGGACCAGACACATTGGGTTATTTGAAAGCAATTAATGAATCAATGATTGAATTTCCTGATTTTGAATTTCTTTGTCTCGCTAAAAATGATCAGCAATGGGAGAACTATCTCACGGTTTTATATCCTTCCAACCCTGACAAGCTCCGAATTGACAGCCGTAGAAGGTTGGGTGAAATGGCCAGAGCAGGCACATTGGGTGCTGGCTTAGTAGATGTTTTTCACTATTTTATTTTTTCTGATCAGGAGTCTCGAAAGAAGTTTCTCATGGGCCCACTTGCCTCAGGATCCAACCTTGTATCGATGCCTTTACAGGGAGATGCCAAAACGGGAAGGTATAGCCTGGTGCTGAGAAAAATGGAGAAACCCGCTTATGACTGGATTGAAAATAGCCTTATCCCTTTATTCACGGCAGCGCTTAAATCAGGGGGCACTTATCAGGGCTGGGATTTCACGTCAAGGTGATTTAGTATAATTTCCTCTTAATTGTTTGATTTTATGTAATATAGGTGCGAAAACGGCCTTAAATTTGGGGCTCATATCAGGTTATTTTTTTGTTGATCAACTACCCCCATATTAAGCAGCTTATCAAGCCTGTGAAACGTACTCTGTTCAGGCTCATTCCAATATTATTGTTGCTCTGCACGCAATATGCATCAGCACAGGTAGTGGCTAACTTCTCTTATGAAAAACCAGTATGTTTCACTGAAGGGGCAGGGGTAATCGTCAAATTCAAGGATGAATCTTATTCTCTAAATGGCTCTCCAATAGTTGAATGGGTATGGAATAAGGGCGATGGAAGTCCTGATTTGCCTAACAAAAAAGACCCATCACCGGAATGGACATACGATAATCCTGGAGTATATCGTGTCACGCTCACTGTAAGAAATCTTGCCAATGACCAGCCTGGGTTCATTACTCAACTGATCCTGGTTTATCCTCCTGTGATCGTAAACTTCAGTTCCAATATCAATGAGGGATGCAATCCACTTACTGTGGTTATGTCTGATTTATCTGCTCCTGAATCCTTGGTAGATGGCGCAACTGGTACTTCTTATATTAATAAAATAAATAGTTGGACCTGGGATTTTGGTGATGGTATTCAAACCAATGTGCTGACCAATACTGTTTCACATACCTACACAAACTCTGGTGATTTTAGGGTGAGGTTATTCATTGAAACTGAAGGCGGGTGCAAGGCATTTGGTGCATCTGCCCCTGATTTTATAAAAGTGGAAGAAAAAGTCAAGGCTAACTTTTACTTGCCAGTACCCGACATCTGTAAATTTCCTGTCAACGTAAATGCCTCCAATCTGTCGGAAGGGGCAATTTCCTATAAGTGGAATGTGACTGGACCGGGGTTGGCCAATTTATCTGATGATGGGTTTGCTGAGCCTGAGATTAGTTTTTCGCAACCGGGAACCTACAAAGTGCAGTTGGAAGCAACAGGATCAAATAATTGTGTTGATGTATATGAACTTGATTATGTTGTTTCCCCGAGTCCATCTTCAGCTCAATTTAGCAGTCCATCTTCCGCTTGTCCAAACACCAACGTGGCATTTATCAATACATCCTCTTCTCCAACGATTACCAATGCGTGGTATGTAAATGATGTATTGGTTGCTAGTTCAAAAAATTTAACCTACCAGTTCTTCAATAGTGATGGCATTAATAAGGTCCGTCTTGAATCCTTAATCGGTTCTTGTCAGTATACCCTCGAAAAAGACATTGAAATCTATCCGGTGCTAGTTCCTGATTTCGAAGCGGATATCTATACAGGTTGTAATACTCCACTAGTAGTGAAGTTTAAGGACTTAACTCCAGGAAACATTGTTGAAAGGATTTGGGAATTTGGAGATGAGATTACACCATATAGAACAACATCAAATGAGATACCACATACCTATTACAAAACTGGATCATTCTATCCTGTGTTAACTGTGATTAATGACAAGCTTTGTCGAGTAAAAATAATGTATTTCACACCAATTTTAATTCAACTACCTAAAATTATCAGTAGCAATCTTCCGGATAGTGGATGTGTTGGAATTGAAATCACCCCCAATATTACATTTAACATTCAGAATGATATAACTGAATGGATCTGGAAAGTGGTGGATGAAAGCGGTACGGATGTATATACTGCAACAGGAGCTAGTCCAGGTTCATTTCGTTTTGATGACAGGGGTATTTATACAGTTAATTTGACAATCAAGGCCTCCAAATTCTGTGAGAAGTCCTACAGTTGGCCCGTTAAAGTGGGTATTCAGCCCCAACCTTTCACCATCTATCCTGACAAAATAGAAGATTGTGCAAATTCTTCTTTCAAATTTTTTTATAATGGCACTGCCCCAGAGCCCACAACCTTTAAATGGAAATTTTCATCATCAGACTCTTCTTTTGAAAAAAATCCGTCAAGAATATTTAAGGAGCTCGGTCCAAAAGATGTAACATTAACTGTATTTGACAACGGTTGCCCTTTGTCGGTTACCGAAATTGGTATGATTAATGTCAAAGGAGTTGTTGGCGATTTTAGAGTTAACAACGATTGTGCCAATCCTTTGGATCCGCAGTTTGAAGACAAGTCTCTAGGGAATATTGAAACTTGGCAATGGACATTTGGCGATGGGTCTCCAGACAAGAATTATATAGTGGCTGAACCTCCCTTCATCCATTCGTTCGCTAATCCTGATAAGTACAAAATAAAACTTACTGTCATTGGTGATGGTTGTATATACACTGATTCAACAAACATCATTGTCACCAACGAGACGGGGATAGACTTCAACCCTCTGGCGCCAGTTTGTCTTTCAGATGGATCAACAACGTTGAAGGCTGATATCAATAACCCAAGCTTTATAAAAAAATATTATTGGAATTTAGGCTGTGGTGAAAGGCTGGCTGATGATGGCATGTTTCAGATTATGTTTGCAAATACCTGTAATGGGGCGCCCTACAGCAGGGGCAGTTATCCCATGTGGATCAGGGTTGTCGATGTCAATGGCTGTGAATACAAGAGTCTGGAAAAAGATATTTATATCGGTGGACCAAGTGCTGAGATTACTGCACTCACTGCTGTTACAGGCTGCGAAAACTTAACGGTTAAGTTTCAAGACAATTCCGATGTTGATCCCAACGCGCAAATACAAAGTCGTGTTTGGGACTTTGGAGATGGGACTAGCGAGAATATTTTATCAGGTCCGATTTCCCATGTTTTTTCCAACCTGGGCACTTCGCCTGTTCGTTTAACAGTTACTGATGAATATGGATGTACTTCTACGAGCACCATGATTGAAGTGAATACCTCGAGGGTGGATTTAGATTTCAATGCAGGGCAAACTATAAGTTGTATTGCTAGGAATATTCAGTTTCAAACAATAAGTACATCACCTTTGGTGTCATACCAGTGGGAATTTGGCGATGGATTGGTATCTTCCTCGCCTACTCCCAGAATTGCGTATTCAACTTCAGGAAAAAAATCTGTAAGGCTTACGGTAAGAGATGGGTATGGATGCGAGGCTATAGCATTCAAGCCCGCATATGTTGAAATCGATATGCCCGAAGCTACTTTTTCTGCTGTACAGAACACGGCAGACTGTCCACCTTTTGATGCACAATTTAATTTTGAGGGTAAATATGCAGAGCGTTTTGAGTGGGTCTTTGGCGATGGATCCAAGTCAACTACCCCCAACCCCAGTCACCTCTATACCACCGCAGGAAAATATTTTGTTACACTTAAAGTGATGAGTCCAGGTGGTTGCCAAGTGATCTCCACGCCATATGAAATTGACATAAGCGGGCCAATTGGAACCGCCACCTTTGATGCATTCTCTTGTGAGCCCTTTGATGCT
This sequence comes from Chitinophagaceae bacterium, assembly GCA_044353505.1. Classification (GTDB taxonomy): domain Bacteria; phylum Bacteroidota; class Bacteroidia; order Chitinophagales; family Chitinophagaceae; genus Pollutibacter. The sequence goes on from JBILBU010000002.1 coordinate 93,110, forward strand.
TTAGTCAAGGTTACCTCCACTCCGGATCAATTTGTAATTGTTGACTATGGCGATGGCCAGGTAACCGATCGCATGCCCTATCAGCCGCAGTTCTCACACAGGTATGCTGATACAGGCTTCTATCAACCTAAAGTTTTTTTATCAAACAATGAAGGATGTCTTGTTCGCCTTCCTGTGCCCAATGGGATCAAGACCGTTGATGTGCAACCCGTCTTCAAGCCTGATAACAATATTTTCTGCTTTAATGGCAATGTTAATTTTTCAGACCTTTCCCTTTCTAACGACCAATTTATTTCATGGGATTGGACAATGGGGGATGGGGCTACAGCAGCAGGGAAAAATGTTTCTCACTTATATACGATGCCTGGCATCTATGATGTAAAATTAGTTGTTAAAACACAGTTGGGTTGTGTCGACAGCGTCGTGCGTGTTGGACTCATTGAGATCAAGGAAAATCCTGAGGTGTCAATACGTGTTTCAAGACCAATTATTTGTGAAGATGAAACAGTTGAATTTACCGCAACAGAAATATCCTCTGCCAGTCCAATTGTTAATTGGTTTTGGGATTTTACTAATGGCAACAGTTCTAGCCTTCAAGCGCCTTCCCCAGAGTCATTTAGGAAGCAAGGGGTGTATCCTGTTCGTTTATATGTAACTGATCAAAGGGGATGTTCTGACACCGCGTTGGTTGACTTTATCGTCAATGCATTACCCGAATTAGAGGCAGGGCCCGACATGCAATTATGCTTGGGTACGCCTCAGCAATTGAATCCGTCTGGTGCCCAATTGTATCAGTGGTATGCTGGACCAACGCTAAGTTGTATTGATTGTGAAAATCCCTTGATCAATCCTACAGAGGATGCAAAGTTCTATGTTAAGGGAACTTCAGTTGATGGATGTGTTAGTTACGATTCGATATACGTTGAAGTGGTAGGTCCTTCTACAGTCTCTGCAATTACAGACACCACAGTATGTTTTGGAGATGAGTTGCAACTTCGGGCATCTGGAACAGCTACTTATAGTTGGTCGCCAGCAGATGGTTTGAGTGCAACCGATATTGCCAACCCTAAAGCTAGGCCCCTTCAAAATACTACCTATACGGTTACTGGCTCTGATCCTTATCGTTGTTTTGTAACAACAGATGAAGTGGAAGTCAGGGTCAATCCGATTCCGCAAGTATATGCAGGAGCAGATACCACCATGATGGCAGGGTATCCAGTTCAACTTCGGCCTGCTTTTTCTCCAGATGTAACAAAGGTTCAGTGGGAGCCTTCAACTTTTTTGAATTGCTCCGATTGCAGGACTCCGATTTCCAATCCTTCTTACTCTGCAACGTATACCCTCTTTGCCTACAATGATTTCGGGTGTGTCTCAAAAGATGTAATCAATGTGTTTGCAACATGTACCAGAGAGAATCTTTTCATCCCCAATACTTTTTCTCCCAATGGTGATGGCGTAAATGAGGTGTTCTTTCCAAGAGGACGAGGCATAGAAAAAATAAAGTCGTTAAAGATATTTAGCAGATGGGGGCAGATGGTTTATAGCAAAGAAAACTTTTTTGCCAATGACCAAGGTGCGGGTTGGAATGGAAAGCGTTCAGGAGTTGATGCTTCAACTGATGTATATGTTTATATGATTGACTTGGTATGTGAAAATGGAAATATCATCACATTAAAAGGAGATATTGCATTAGTAAGATGAGGACAGGTGTTAAACATATCAGGTATTTAAAGATCGCTCTCATGGGGAGTGTCTTCTTTTTTGCTCATGAGCTTCATGCGCAAGACCTTCATTTCTCTCAATTTTTTGAAGCGCCATTGCTTCGGAATCCTGCGTTGGCAGGTTTGTTTGAAGGTGATGTTAGGGTGCAGGGAGTGCATAGGAGCCAATGGAACAGCATCTCTTATCCATTTCAAACCAGCTCAATCAATGCTGAGTATAAGTTTCATTTGGGTAGCGGTGAGGATTTTATGACCATTGGTGGACAGATTATGTATGATAAAGCGGGTACTGTGCAATTGAAAACGGTGCATACACTTCCAGCAGTAACCTTCCACAAGTCGCTCAGCCAACGCCGAAATACCTATCTGTCAATTGGGTTTATGGGAGGATTGGTTAGCCGCGGCCTAGACCGCTCAAGGGTTACTACAAATAGTCAGTATGATGGATTTTATTTTAATGGCGCTTTGCCAGATGGCGAAACATTTGTAGGCAACTATTCATACACTGATATGTCTGTTGGGATGAGCTTTAACAGCAGCTTGGGTGCAGACGATCAACATAATTTCTTTGTAGGCATTGCCTATCATCACCTGAATAAGCCGGTAAGTTCTTTTTATAAAAATGTAACACATCTCCCAAAATATGTGTTGTCTGGCGGCTTGAAAATCAATATTGATGACTACAGTTACTTTACATTCCACGGCGACCTGAGTAGTCAGGGTCCTTTTAAGGAGGAAGTCGGAGGCGGAATTTTTTCAAAGCGAATCGGCGATCCTGCTGAATCTTTTTATACAGTGCACGCAGGGGTGTTTTATCGATACAACGATGCCCTTATTCCCATGATAAAATTTGATGTCCAGAAAATCTCTGTCGGGCTCTCCTATGATATCAATACATCTTCACTCGCTACAGCGAGCAAAAACAGGGGTGGCTTTGAGCTCTCATTGTCCTATATCACTTCAAGGCCCCGTCGGGCAGCGACCATTCATTGTCCAACATTTTAAAAGTACGCATACCCTTCTATTGCCAGTTGTGTTTATTGGGGCCCATTGAACCAATGATGTAGTTTTTTGTTCTTACTTTCGTGAATCAAATTACTTATTCAGTTTAACATTTAAATTCTAATATTATTATTATGAAAGTACAACAAGGACAAGCGGCTCCAGATTTTAGCCTATACAACACCGAAAAAACAAAGGTGAGTTTAGCTGATTACAAAGGTAAAAACCTTTTAGTTTTATTTTTTCCTCAGGCCTTCACCGGAGTATGCACTACCGAACTGTGTGCCGTTCGCGATTCACTTGATATCTATGCCAACCTACATGCTGACGTAGTTGGGATATCTGTAGATTCTTTATTTACACTGGCTAAATTCAAAGAAGAGCAGCAGCTCAACTTCCCTTTGCTATCTGATTTTAACAAGGATATCTCACAGGCATATGGCGCCTTTTATGATGATTTCGTGTTTGACATGAAAGGAGTTTCTCGTAGGGCTGCCTTTGTGGTTGACAAGCAAGGGGTTGTTCAGTATGCTGAAGTGCTTGAAAGTGCTGGAGATCTGCCAAATTTCGAGGCAATTAAAGCGGTATTGGCTGACTTGAGTTGATGCTTAAATATAGTTTAGTGAAAGCCGTGCTGTCCAGTACGGCTTTCTTTTTTTAAAAAACCATAACTTCGTTATATTATAATTTATATGAGGCTTGTCGTTTCCATATTATTCATCTTGTTTGTGCTTGAGGGGAAATCCCAAATCAAGCAGGTAAACTTCGATGATCATACTCGAAGAACAAGCATTTATCCCAATCCTGCCCGTTCGTTTTTGCAGATACAATATAGGCCATCAACTGACTTACCTTATGTTCTGGTAGTCTATAACTTTTTAGGGAAAAAGCAGTTAGAGATCTCCAAGCCTACAAACAATGTGTATGTTGATCTGGCCGAATTTAGACGCGGGATTTATATTTTCCAATTTCGCGACAGCAATGGTCGCATCATCGATTCTGGGAAATTTCAGGTTGAGAAGTAACTTCTACAAAACCTGAACAATCAAAAATTTTAGGTAGTTGGTGTTTTCCAAATTGCGCATTATCGGATGATCTGCAGATTGTGAATGATAAACCACTTGCCTCAGCGTTCTTCTTGCATCTCTTGCTGCCATCTCAATGACTTCATAAAACATATCGGGTGTAACCAAATTGGTGCATGAAGAAGTTACAAGAAAACCTCCTGGTTTTATAAGTTTCATGCCTCTGAGATTAATCTCCTTATATCCGCTGATTGCATTTTGGATATTTTCTCTTGTCTTGGTGAAGGAGGGCGGGTCTAGCATGACCACATCCCATTGTTTTCCTTCTTTGCTCCATTGTTTCAGTGCATCAAAAGCATTGATAGCTTGAAAGCTAATATTTGTGAGGTTGTTCAATTCCGCATTTTGCCTTGCCTGCACCACTGCTTTTTCCGAAATATCGAGTCCAAGTACTTGTTTGGCGCCGTAGTGTGCTGCATGGATTTCAAATGTTCCTGTGTAGCAAAAGGCGCCCAGAACGTCTGCTCCTTTTACAATATGTTCAAGGGCTTTTCGGTTGTCTCGTTGGTCTAGGAAATACCCCGTTTTTTGTCCATTTTCAATGTCTACAATAAACTTCAATCCATTTTCAACAATAGGAACCTTGGTGTCAAATGGTGCTGAGAGAAAACCTTTCTTTTGCTCCATTCCTTCCAGCTCCCTAATTGGAACGTCGTTGCGCTCATAGATTCCTTTTGGCGAAAATATTTTTTCAATGGCCTCACATATTTCTGTTTTCCAAACATCAATTCCTAGCGCCAATGTTTGTATAACAAAGTAGTCGTTGAACTTATCAATAATTAGTTGAGAGAGTCCGTCGGCCTCTCCAAATACCAACCTGCAGTTTTCAGTATAGCCAATTTTTTTCCTATACTCCCAGGCGCCAAGGATTTTTCTATAAAAAAAGTCCTTGTTTATTTCCTCGTTTTTATCCCTAGTGAGCAGCCTGACCGGAATCCTCGAAACAGGATTCACATAGCCCTTGCCGATAAATTTCCTATCGTATCCCAGCACCTCCGCAATCTCCCCTGCTTTCAATTCATCGTCCATTAGATCTATCTCATTTGAATAAATCCAGGGATGTCCATAGGCTACCCTTGTGCTGATCTTTCTTTTCAATACCACTTTCTTCATGCTGCAAAGATAAACTTTCGTTTAAAAGCCGGAGATTTGCATTTCTCGAGTGAAAAAACCCGACAATTTGGCTTGTTCTCATAGGATGGCAGGCCATTTGAACTAACAAACTTGCAAATTCTTAGATTATGGACGAACAAGAAAACCTTAACATGGAGGAACAATTGTCAGATTCTCAAGCAGAAGAAACAGTAGTTCCCCCAGAAGCCGGTACTGAAATTGATCAGTTAAAAAAAGAGCTGCAAGAGCAAAAAGAGAAGTTTATCAGAATCTATGCTGAATTTGATAACTACAAGAGGCGAAGTGCTAAAGAGCGGGTTGAGCTTATTCAAACTGCCGGGCGTGAGGTGCTCCAGTCTCTTTTGGAGGTATTGGATGACAGCGAAAGGGCTGAAAGCCAACTCCAAAAAACAGAGGACCTTACCCAAATCAGGGAGGGCGTTCAACTTGTTTTTACTAAATTTAGAAACATCATGCACTCAAAAGGGCTGAAGGAAATGAAATCAATTGGAGAGGAATTTAACCCCGATTTTCACGAGGCCATCACTGAAATTCCTGTACAGGATGAATCCATGAAAGGCAAGGTTGTTGACCAAGTTGAAAAAGGATATACATTGAATGATAAAATAATTCGCTTCGCGAAAGTGGTCGTTGGAAAATAGACTCCCTTGGAGCAAAAAAGATAGGCTATGGCTAAAAGAGATTATTACGAGATACTTGGTGTTGCTAAATCTGCTTCCGCAGACGAAATAAAAAAGGCTTACCGCAAAGTGGCAATGCAGTTTCACCCTGATAGAAATCCGGGGGATAAGTCTGCAGAGGACAAATTTAAAGAAGCTGCTGAGGCCTATGAGGTACTAAGCGACCAAGAAAAAAAAGCACAGTATGATCGCTACGGCCATGCCGGAGTAAACTCGCGTGGAGGATTTGGTGGCGGTCAGGGTCAGGGCATGAACATGGACGATATCTTCAGCAATTTTGGAGATATTTTTGGCGATGATATTTTTGGAAGTTTCTTCGGTGGCGGAGGCGGTGGTGGCCGTCAGCGCAGTGGTGGCGGTAAATCTAGAGGAACAAGGGGCAGCAACCTGCGCATCAAACTCAAAATGAATTATGAGGAGATTGCAAAGGGTGCAAGCAAGACGGTCAAAGTGAAAAAATATACAGGATGCACCACTTGTGGTGGTTCAGGAGCTAAGGATAAAGGTTCTGTGCAGACATGCGGAACTTGTGGCGGAAGTGGTCAGGTAAGAAAAGTGACCAACACCTTTCTTGGTCAAATGCAAACAGTGGGAACATGCCCAACTTGCAACGGAGAAGGGTCAACCATCACCAGCAAGTGTACCGGCTGTAAAGGCGAGGGAAGGGTGTATACGGAAGAGACCATTTCAATCGATATTCCTGCAGGTGTTCAAGATGGAATGCAGCTCAGTTTAAGTGGCAAGGGAAACACAGGCGAACGTGGGGGGGCTCCTGGCGACTTAATCGTTCTGATTGAGGAGGAGCCACACGCAGAATTGCAACGCGATAATCTCAATGTTATTTTTGATATGCACATCAGTTTCCCTGATGCCGTTTTTGGGGCAAATCTTGAAGTGCCAACCATTGACGGCAGGGCTAAAATTAAAATTCCTCCAGGGACGCAGAGTGGAAAAATATTTAGACTAAAGGGCAAAGGGTTTCCTTCAATTAATTCTTATGAAAAAGGAGATCAGTTGATTCATGTGAATGTATGGACTCCCCAAGAGCTGTCTGCAGATGAAAAAGTTGTGGTTGAGAAGATGAAGGATTCAAAGAATTTCCAACCACATCCAGAAAAAAACGAAAAGAGCTTTTTCACCAAGATGAAAGAGATGTTTGGATAGGCGAAAGCCTGTTGAGCTTATGCTGTAATCTGTAGGATCTCGTTGATATTTCTGCCCAATCCATTGTAATCCAGCCCATACCCAACTACAAAAAGGTCGGGTATTTCAAATCCAAGGTAATCGATCCGTATAGGATACCGGGTAACTTCTTTCTTGTGGAGTAAGGCGCATATTTTTATCGAGTTCGGACTCTGTAAAAGCAGTTCAGGCAAGAGATTGTGCATGGTTTCACCAGTATCAATAATGTCTTCAATAACAATAATATCCCTGTGCTGAAGGTTATTCTCTAGCCCGATCACTGTAGTTACTTTTCCTGTTGAAGAGGTGCCGTTGTATGACGACAGTTTTATGAAGCTGATTTCAGCAGGAACGGCAATCTGTTTGAATAGGTCTGATGCAAAAATAAAAGATCCATTTAATATTGCGATGAAAAGGGGTTGCTTGTTGCAGTAATCTTCATTGATTGATGCTGCTATTGCACTCACTCTTTTGCTGATCTCTTCTCTGGAAATATAGGGTGCAAAATTCTTATCAAGGATCGAATGATTCATGATCTTATTTTGTGATCTTTATTTTTTGTCCAACTTGTAAGCGATCGCTTCTCATCGAATTTGCTTTTTTTATCTTGGGGATGCTCACGTGATACTTTCTTGAAATAGAAGAGAGGGAGTCTCCCTTTTTTACAACATGCACTTTGTGGCGTTGATTCCGTTTGAAATGCAACTTGCTCAGGATGTTTTTGCTGGCATAATCTTCATCAACAGAAGCAGGCTCTTCCTCGCTGTTCTTGGAAAGCGAAGGCGTAGTATGGGTGCTGAGCGTTGAAAGATATTCGCTAAGTTTTTCCTCGTCGTTTTCTTCAGCAATCCTATTGATTGCGTCGAGTGAGTAATTCTCAATATACTTGATGAGTTGTTGTGGATAGGTAGGGCTGGTTGCATAGCCAGCTTTTTTCAATCCCCAAGCCCAAGCCTTGTAGTCATCTTGGTCATATTCAAAAAGGAATGCATAGCGGGGTTGCGACTTCAAATAATTCGAGTGATCAAGATAGGATGCTTCTGCATTGTCGTATTTCCTAAAACATTCACCTTCGGCATCATCATCATGATATACCTTCTCGCCAGTCCAACTGCTTTTGCATTTAATTCCAAAATGATTATTTGATCTTGAAACAAGATCACTCAATCCAGCGCCTGTTTCCAGAAGCCCTTGGGCTAGCTTGATTGACACAGGAACTCCTGTTCTGTTCATTTCTTTTGCTGCCAGAGGGGCATATGTTTTGATGTAATTAACAATGGCATCAGATGCCTCCGGTTGAGCAAAAGTTATTTTTCCTGATAACATGCTCAGCCATAAGATGGCTATTTGGATAAATTTTATTGTTATTCTCTTGGTGTTCATTTCTTTTAATTTTTATATAAAATGGTAAGGCCGTCTCTAACGGTGAGCATGACCTTATCAACTCGATTATCTTCTGTAATGAATTCATTGAATGCCGTGATCGCCCTTGCATTTTTACCGGTAATATTTTCTTTTAATACCTCTCCGTGGAAAAGTACGTTATCAATAATGAACCATGTTCCTGGACGCACTTTTTCGATTAAACTTTGGTAGTAATTTAAGTATCCGGTTTTATCGGCATCTATAAAAATAAGATCCCATTCTTCGTTTAGCGTTTCAAGTATTGTTGAGGCTTCTCCAATATGCAGGATGATTTTTTTTTGATAATCACTTCGTTCAATATACTGTTTGGCTTCTGCAGCATCTTCCTCCCTTTTCTCAATGGTGTGGAGTACGCCATCCTCAGTAAGTCCTTTGGCAAGGCAGATTGCACTATACCCGACAAATGTTCCAATTTCCAGAATTCTTCTCGGCTTGATCATTTTACTGAGCATGCTCAATAAGTTTCCTTGAAGCGGACCGCTTAGCATATGCGCTTCGGGGTGTGCCAGCAAGGTGGCAGCATGGATCTCATTCAGCAGCTCATCTTTATTGGGGCTGTGTCTGAGTGCATAGTCATTGGCGGATTGAAGAATGAAGTCCATAAGAATATTGTAAAATTAAGCCCTTCATCCCGTAGAGGCAAAACGGTTTTGTTGTCAAAAAGACAAAATTTCCGTTATGATTTTTTTGTGGAGATCATAAATAGCCCTAAAAACGTGACCAGCCCATTAATCAGCAGCATTTCAAATCCTATGTGATACCCATTAAACCAAGTGGCAGCATTTTTCGAAAGTATATAGCATAAGGCGGGTGCAATGAGACAAATTGCTGTTACACCGTACCCGCTAGCCAATTTTCTCTTTGTCAATATCCCGAAGCCAAATAGGCCAAGTAGCGGACCATACGTATATCCAGCCAGATCAAGGATAATCCCAATAATGGATTTATTGTCAATCCACTTGAAGATCATGATGCACAGCAGAAAAATAATTGCAAAACTAAGGTGCACAGAAATTCTGGTTTTCTTTTGTGCTGCTTCTGAGAGCCCTTCTTTTCTTCTTATGCCTAGGATGTCAATGCAGAACGAAGAGGTTAGTGCGGTAAGTGCCCCATCCGCACTTGGAAATAATGCAGATATGAGTGCAATGATAAATATTATACCAATTGCTGGTGGCAGGTGAAAAAGGGCAATGGTTGGGAATAAGTCATCTCCTATGACGTTCTTGCCCTGAAACAGCAGTTGCTTTCCATCATACATGGCGCCTTTGTCAAACAGGTATAAATATAGGAGCCCACCTAGGAAAAGAAAGAGCAAATTCACAATCACCATGGTTATGGTGAAGGTCATGATGTTCTTCTGTGAATCTTTCATGTTGCTCACACTGATATTCTTCTGCATCATTTCTTGGTCCAATCCGGTCATTGCAATTGCAATCACTGCCCCGCCAAGAAGATTTTTAAGGAAATATGATTTGCTGTTGATGTCATAATTAAAGATGCTGGTCAGTCCCTTTTCATTCATTATCGAAAAGGCACTGGTCATGGAAAGATCCATCGTTGACAAAATATAAACAAGGCAGATGACCAGTCCAATCAGCATAAAGCTTGTTTGAAGCATATCTGTATAAACGATTGTTTTTACACCACCCTCGAAAGTATAGAGCAGGATCATGAGTAATATCACCGCTGTTGTGGCAATGAAAGGCACACCCATTTGATCGAGGATAAAAATCTGCAGCACATTAATCACAAGAAACAACCTGGCGGTAGCACCTGCCGTTCGGGATATAATAAAAAACAGTGCTCCAGTCTTGTAGGCCTCCTTTCCAAAGCGCTGTTCTAGATAATGATAGATGGAGGTCAGTCTCAGTTTATAGTAGATGGGAATCAGGATAAAGGCGATTGCGGCATAGCCAAATATGTAGCCCAAGACTACCTGGAAATAACCAAATCCTTGATATCCGGTTCCATTAAGGTTTCCGACAGTTCCTGGTACCGAAACAAAAGTTACTCCGGAGAGAGAGGTGCCAATCATCCCAAAAGCAACCAGCATCCAATTTGAGCTACGGTTTCCGATGAAAAACGATTCATTTGTGGCGTTCCGGGAGGTGTAATAAGCTACGCCCAGCAGCAGTAAAAAATATCCAATGACGAAGGTAAAAAGTAGGATGGGTGACATAAGGCTGAGTTCTGGTCGGAAGTTAATGATTTTAAAAAAAAATCAAGCATACTGTGTCAATTAGTGGGGCAAAAAAGCACAGAACAGGTGTTTTTTTCTTTAAAATGATTTGTTCATTCTAGCTTCAATCATATTACTTTTGGGGATATGTTGCATCGGCTTTTCATACAGAACTACGCCATCATTTCACAGCTTGAAATCTTTTTTGCAGATGGGTTGGTTATCATCACTGGAGAAACGGGTGCAGGCAAGAGTATACTGATGGGTGCACTTGGGTTAGCACTTGGCGACAGGGCAGATTTGGCACAGATGCGTGACAAGGAGAAGAAAACAATTATCGAAGCCACATTTAAGTTGGCACCATCGGATTCGCTCAAACAAATTTTTTCCGAAGCAGATATTGATCTCGACGACGAAGTAATTATTAGAAGAGAAATACAATCAGGTGGAAAGTCAAGGGCTTTCATTAACGATACACCTGCTAGTCTTTCCCAAGTGCAAGCGGTAGCTTCATTGTTGGTTGATCTTCATCAGCAGTTTGATACCCTGGAATTGGGCAATAAAAATTTCCAAAGGTTGTTGCTGGATGCCAGGGCAGATGCGCTTACACTGATGGATCAATATGGAGTGTTGTATTCCCGTTATAGTGGATTGCAAAAGAAAATACAAGCGCTGACCCAACTTCTTCTCAAGGCACATGAGGAAAAAGAGTACAAGTTGTTTCTCTTAACCGAACTGGAAGAACTCAATTGGTCGGTAGGTGAGGGTAAGTTGTTGGAGGATGAATTGAATGTGCTTTCGCATGCAGAGCAGATTAAGTCAGGCATAGGCAAGGTTTCTTTTTCCTTGGGCGAAGGCGACCTTCCGTTAATACCCCAATTCAAATCGCTTGTGGCCCAGTTGCAAACAGTTGCGCCATATCATCCACTGCTGCCATCGTTGATTGGCCGACTTGAATCTTCCTATGTAGAAATAAAAGATATTCATAGTGAGCTTGCATCATTGCTTGATGGAATCACTGTGGATGAAAAGAAAATTGAGCAGTTGAATGAACGAATTGCACTGGCCCAACGCATTTCAAAAAAACATGGCTTGTTGAATCTTGATCAATTGGTGGAAACAAGAGAATCTCTGAGGGTTGTGATTGATCAATTTGAGGGAAGTAGGGATGAGCTGATCGCACTTGAGAAAGAAATAGAATCAGTACAGGAGGCTGCTAATAACTTAGCTCAGCAGCTACATGAAAAAAGAAAAAAGCAGGTTCCTGTTTTAGAGAAGTCTACCAAAGAACTTTTAACCAGGGTTGGGATGCCCAATGCAGTATTAAAGATTGATTTAAAGCAAGTGGGATTATCTGCTGCAGGAATCGATGAAGTTTCGTTCTTGTTTGATGCCAATAAAAGTGGACAGTTTGAGCCGCTTCAGAAGGTTGCGAGTGGCGGTGAATTGAGTAGGCTGATGTTGGTGCTTAAATCGCTTGTTGCTGGTTCTTTGGAAACGCCAACACTTATATTTGATGAGATTGATAGTGGTATCAGTGGGGAAGCAGCCAAGCAGGTTGGGGTGCTTATGGATGAGCTTTCTGATGCTCATCAACTTATTGCCATTACCCACCAACCTCAGATTGCTGCAAGAGCAGATCAACATCTTTATGTGTTCAAACACGAGAATAATCATACAATAACAACTGGTATAAAGGTATTGGAAGCCGAAGAGCGTGTCATGGCTATTGCCAAGATGCTGTCTGGCGAAAAGCCTGGCGAATCCGCTTTGACAACTGCAAGGGAGATGATGAAATGAGAAGAGGATAACAAGACGCCTCACGTCTGATTTCTCATTATCTTTACCCCCAAATTAATTCTCCCATGTCCAATCAACTGCTTAAAGGAAAGAAAGGAATCATCTTTGGTGCCCTTGATGAAAAATCAATTGCCTGGAAGACTGCCCTTGAGTGTCATGCACAAGGCGCTCAGCTAGTTTTAACAAACGCACCAGTTGCCCTAAGGATGGGTGAAATCAATAAACTTGCTGAGTTGGTAAATGCCCCAGTAATTGGAGCAGATGTAGTAAACATGGATGACCTCAAGAACCTTTTTGAGCAAAGCATGAAGCATTTTGGTGGTGGGATTGATTTTATTTTGCACTCCATCGGCATGAGCTTGAATGTTAGAAAAGGAAAGCATTACACTGAAATGGATTATGGATTCAATCAAAAGACGCTTGATATTTCTGCAATGTCGCTTCATCGTGTGTTGAGAACCGCTTGGGACTTAGACGCATTGAATGAATCGGGTAGTGTTGTTGCACTTACTTATATCGCTGCACAGCGTGTATTCCCTGATTATAACGAAATGGCTGATGCTAAGGCACTGTTGGAAAGTGTTACGCGCAGCTTTGGTTACCACTATGGCGTTAAGAAAAAAGTTAGGATCAATACCATATCACAATCGCCTACCCGAACAACTGCAGGCAGCGGAGTAAAGGGATTTGACGGCTTTGTAACCTATGCTGAAAAGATGAGTCCGCTTGGTAATGCTTCTGGAGAAGATTGCGCGAACTATTGCGTGACCATGTTTTCTGACATGACCAAGATGGTAACCATGCAAAATCTGTTTCACGATGGTGGGTTCTCCTTCACTGGGGTTACCAATGAGGTTATTGAACAAATGGAAAAATAATATACATGAACTGGATAGATTACTTGGGGCTATTGGGCGTTGTCACTGGGTCACTGACTTTTGTGCCCCAGGTTTACAAGGCTTGGATATCAAAGTCTGTGGGGGATCTTTCTATCTGGACGGTTCTTATTCTTATTTCTAACGTATCGATTTGGTTGGTGTACGGGATTGTAAAAGATGATTTCGCTATGGAGTTGGCCAACTCGATCATTCTAGCGCTGGCGTTTGTGATGCTTTACTTCAAACTTACTTTCAAGAAATAATAAGAAAGCCACCAATTGGTGGCTTTCTTATGTACAATTTTTTAGTATTCATCTTCATTGAAGAAGAAGTCTTCCTGGCTTGGGTAATCTGGCCAGATATCATCTATCCCCTCGTAGATATCACCTTCGTCTTCAAGCTCCTGTAGGTTTTCTATTACTTCAATTGGCGCGCCACTCCGGATGCTAAAATCGATGAGTTCATCTTTTGTCGCAGGCCAAGGAGCGTCTTCTAGGTATGAGGCAAGTTCAAGTGTCCAGAACATAGTGCTATGTTTAGATTTTCGGCAAAAGTAATGGTTAATTCGATATATCCAAATGCCAAGATATCAACAGAATTGCCGAACCGTAAAATGCAAATTTTCCTTTTGACAGGGAAAACTACATTAGCTACCTTCATTTCAAATTATTAACTGCATGTTGCAGGCAAAGGGCATCGTTAAAAGGTATGGAACATTAGAGGTGTTGAAGGGCATTGATTTGTCAGTTAGCCGTGGAGAGATACTGAGCATTGCAGGATCTTCAGGTGCTGGTAAAACGACGCTCTTGCATATTTTGGGCACCTTGGATCATCCAGATCAGGGGGAGCTATATATTGAAGGAATCAGGGTAGATGCCCTGGCAGGTAAAGCACTTGCAGCGTTTAGAAATCGGCATATTGGCTTTATTTTTCAATTCCACCACCTGCTTCCTGAGTTTTCGGCATTGGAAAATATTTGTATTCCTGGATGGATTGCAGGTAGGGCGAGGTTGACACTAGAGAAAAAGGCTACAGAATTATTAGAAAGACTTGGCATTGGGCATCGAGCTGATCACAAACCCGGAGAACTTTCAGGTGGGGAACAGCAGCGTGTAGCAGTGGCAAGGGCATTGATTAATGACCCGGGGATCATTTTTGCAGATGAACCAACCGGCAACCTGGATTCTGAAAATGCAAATTCACTCCATAAATTGTTTCAACAGCTAAGGGATGAGCTCAATCAAACCTTTGTGATTGTCACGCACAACGAAGAGCTGGCATCAATGAGTGATCAGGTATTGCACATGAAAGATGGGCGATGGGCAGATCCAGCGATTAACTGATTCTTGGCTTCCAAGGAATTTCTTCTGCATTTAGCGATGATGAAACATACCTGGATAATACAAAAAGGTAGTCGCTTAATCTGTTGATATACTTGATGATCAGGCCATCATGCTCCTCGCTAGAGGGAATCAGCATAACAATCAATCTTTCAGTTCTTCTGCATACGCATCTTGCAATGTGAATGTGTGAAACAGTTGGATGTCCGCCAGGCAGAATAAAGTACTGCAAGGGCAACAAGGATTCATCCATTTTGTCCATTTGTTCCTCGAGAAAAAGAATATCCTGCTCTTTCAAATCAGGGATTTTCATTTTGGTTTCTTTGTCAGGGTCACAGGCAAGTGAAGAACCTACGGTGAATAGCCTGTCCTGTATTTCCTTAAGCACATCTTTTATTTCTTGTTGCTCAACAAGATCGCGACAAAGTCCGATGTAAGAATTCAGCTCATCAACTGTACCATAGGCTTCAATCCTTTCATGTGATTTTAGCACTTTGGTTCCGCCTATTAAAGAAGTGGTTCCCTTATCTCCTGTCTTGGTATAGATTTTCATTGACATTGGGCAAAGTTATTTCAATAAGGATAATGTGATGGGAGATGAATTGTTCAATTCATCCTGTTATTTTTTAAATAACGCTTGAGGCATCTTTTGTTTTGTCGCTTTCCAACACCCCGTCTCTAAGCCGGATAACCCTTTTGGCGTAATTGGAAATATCCTCTTCATGCGTTACCAACACCACCGTATTGCCCTCATCATGAATTTTTGCGAAGATATTCATGATTTCATGGGAGGTTTTTGTGTCGAGGTTTCCTGTTGGTTCGTCTGCCAGTATAATTGAGGGGTTGTTGACCAGCGCTCTTGCAATGGCCACGCGCTGGCATTGTCCGCCTGAAAGCTCATTGGGCTTATGATGACTTCTATCGGTAAGATCAACTTTTCTAAGTACTTCATGCGCCATCTCCATTCTTTCTTTTTTGGGAATTCCGGCATAGACAAGTGGTAGTGCAACATTTTCAAGTGCACTTAGTCGGGGTAGGAGGTTGAACTGCTGAAACACGAATCCAATTTCCTTGTTGCGGATATCAGCCAAGTCATTGTCTTCCATTTGGCTGACATCGTGGCCGTTTAAAATATAGAGTCCTGAAGTAGGGGAGTCGAGGCAGCCAAGTATATTCATCAGCGTGCTCTTACCCGAACCTGATGGTCCCATGAGGGCCACGTATTCGTTCCTTAGGATGTCCAGTGTAATTCCCTTTAGTACTTGTAGGTCTTGCTTGCCCATCAAGTAACTTTTCTTTATTTCCTCAAGGTGGATAACTGTATCTGCCATGTAATTATTTTTTGATCACTTTAGGTACAGTAAAAAAATCTCCTTCAGGTGCAGGTGCATTTTTAAGTGCTGTTTTATTATCGACAGAGCCCTTTACTTCATCTTCCCTTAGTAAATTTCCTTCAGTTCCAATATGGGTAAGGGGAGCCACGTTTGTTGTGTCTACCTCATTAAGTTTTTCTATGAAGCCAATCATCTGCTGAAGATCTTGTTGTATTGAATCGAGTTCCTGGTCACTAAATTTCAGCTTCGACAATTCAGCAAGCTTTTCCGTTGTTGCCCTATTGAGTTCCATGGATGAGTAATTTCTATGCAAATTTAACCATTCTGCCGGCACAGGCTTAATTTTATTGTTCAATCATGCGAGAAGCCAATATTGGCTTCCTTGCTAGGGCATTCCTAAATTATTATCTTCGCAGCATGACTAACAAAAAAGCTATCGTAATGAGTGGGATTCGGCCGACCGGATTTCTGCACCTCGGTAATTATTTTGGTGCAATGCGCAATTACGTGAAGCTTCAGGAGGAGTATACTTGTTTTTTTATGGTGGCAGATCTTCACGCACTGACCACGCACCCTGATACCAAAGAGCTGAAAGACAATGTGCATAGGGTTATTGCAGAAAATATTGCCTGTGGAATAGACCCGGAAAAAGCGGCCCTGTACTGCCAGAGTCATATTAAGGAAACTTCAGAGTTGTATTTATACCTGAACATGCTGGCCTATATGGGTGAGCTGGAAAAGACCACCACATTTAAGGATAAAGCGAGGCTTCAGCCCGATAACATAAACGCAGGCCTGCTCACCTATCCGGTGCTTCAGGCGGCAGACATCATCCTACACCGGGCTACCTGGGTACCGGTTGGCAAAGACCAGGAACAGCATCTTGAAATGTCGAGGAATTTTGTCAAGCGCTTTAACCACAGATATGGTGAGGTGTTCCCGGAACCCCTGGCATATAATTTTGGGGAAGACCTGGTTAAGGTGCCTAGCTTGGATGGTACTGGCAAGATGAGCAAGAGTGAAAATCAGCTTGCTACGCTTTATTTGGCGGATAGCGATGAAGTTATTCGCAAAAAGGTGATGAAAGCCAAGACAGACGCAGGTCCAACAACGCCGAATATGCCAAAGCCGGATTACATCGAAAATATTTTTCAATTGATGAAACTGGTTAGCGATTCTGAGGTGGTTGACTCATTTGAGGGGGCATACCAGGATTGCACCATTCGTTACGGCGACCTTAAAAAGCAGCTGGCAGAGGATATGGTCCAATTTATTGCTCCAATCAGGGAAAAGGCCGAGTTCATTCGGACAGATCACGGGTACCTTAAAAGGGTAATGGATCAGGGCGCTGAAAAAGCAAGGGCAAGCGCAGGGGCAACCATGGAGTTGGTTAGAGAGGTGATGGGACTTAACTATTAGCTTTTGCTCGGTAGGAATAAGCGGAGTTAAAAAAATATTCATATTGATGTGTCTATGTCAAAATGAATATGTACTTTGTCAGCCAGCCTCAATATAGAAAAAGGTACTAAATTAGATTATGGCCAAAGTCAGAAAACCCAAGCACGTAGCGATTGCAGGCAATATTGGTGCCGGAAAGACAACGCTGACAGAACTTTTAAGCAAGCATTACAAATGGATTCCTCAGTTTGAAGACGTTGATCAAAATCCATACCTATATGATTTCTACGAAGACATGCCCAGGTGGAGCTTCAATCTTCAGGTCTATTTTTTGAATAGCCGCCTCAATCAACTATTGGAAATAAGTAAAGGAACAGAAACTGTAATTCAAGACAGAACGATATACGAAGATGCCTATATTTTTGCTCCCAACTTGCATGAGATGGGGTTGATGAGCAAGCGGGATTTTGATAACTACTTTGATTTTTTCCAGAACCTTCGCCAGATGGTCAAGCCCCCAGACCTCATGATTTACTTGCAGGCTTCTGTTCCTACCTTGGTTGGCCAGATCCAAAAAAGAGGAAGGGAGTACGAAGAAAACATCAGATTGGATTACCTCAAACGCCTAAATGAGTACTATAATAAATGGGTAGATGGATACAAGGAAGGCCCTTTATTAATAATTAATGTCGACACCAATAAGTTTGCTGAAAACGAAGAAGACCTTGGTCAGATTATCGCAAAAGTAGATGCAGAACTTTATGGGTTATTCTAGAGGTTAATCAACAAAAAAATCAGACATCTTTACTGCATCTTCTTGATGTGCAAGGCTTGCTTCAATAAGTTTTAGTACCGAAGATTTCCCCAACAATCCCAGCGCTGAAGAATATTCATTGACATAGAGGTTGATATGACTTCTCATTACAGCAACACTCATCTCTTGTGCATGCTCAATCACAAATGATGGCAGTGTTTGCCCTTGTGCCCAAGCATAGTCTAAGCTTCTGCCAATTACACGATCAATCGTTTTTAATACTGATTTATCAAACTCTCTTTTTGCTACGATTCCTCCGAGTGGTATTGGGAGCCCGGTATTCTTTTCCCATGCATCTCCGAGGTCGGCAATTTTATTCAATCCTTTTTCATGATAGGTGAATCTGTTTTCATGGATGATTACACCTGCATCAACAGTGCCGTTGATTACGGATTCTTCTATCAATTCAAAAGGCATAAAGATCTTATTGGTGTGCAGCGGATAGATCATTGAAAAAAGAAGGTGTGCTGTTGTATTAGCTCCTGGCAATGCAACAGGAATCTCAGATGGTGGCGTAGCAGCTTCGCTAAATTTCTTGGATACAAACAATGGTCCAACTCCTTTGCCTAGTGCGCCTCCTGAGTTGAGTATAATATAGTTGTGTAAAAATTTGTGTACTGCGCCATAGCTTACTTTTGAAATGTCGAGTGATCCTGAATTGGCAAGGGTATTCAAGGTCTCCACGTCTTCAAGTCTGTAGTCAAATGTTAACCCCTCCGTATCTATTTTCCCATTCAACATTGCATCGAAGATGAATGTGTCATTCGGACAAGGAGATATGCCTATGGTAAGTTTCATTAGGGGTTAATCAGGTTGTTGACAAGTTGAATACAGCTTTCTGAAGCTGATGCGATTGCTTCATTTATTTTCCAGCAAGACTTGTCTCGCTCTCCCACAAGATTTGAAATTCCCCTGATCTGTATAAAGGGAATATTTTTCATGATGCAGTTATAGTGTAGTGCTGCACCTTCCATGCTTTCAACTTCAGCAGCATACTTTTTTTTGAATAAAAGAATCTTCGTTGGATCGGTGCTCACTTCATTTACTGTTAGTCCGGCAACTGTTTTCAGTTTGGTCATCTCCAGCAGCTTGTCATTCCTGTTTGTTAAACTTCCATTGGAATAGGGGAATGAATTATTTTTTGCAAGTCCAAGCTCAAAAATATCCTTATATCCATCGGCCTCCACTACTCCCAAGTCTGCAATCACCTCCCTGCCTATCACCACTGCTGATCCAAGCTGAAGTGCTGTGGAAAATGATCCTCCAATTCCGATCTGAATAATTAGATCAGGGCTTTTACTTGCGATGATCTCAGATAGTGCAAATGATGTGGCTATGGAGCCAACCCCTGTAGCTTCAAAGTCAATCAGATTGGAGCGCATTGTAAATTGGGCACGCTTAATTAGCTCAAGCTCTTTATTGGTGGCCGCGACAATCACAATATTCATCCTGTAAAGGTCTGTAATTAAGATGATATGATAAAAGACGGCCCTTCAGTTTAAATTAGGAGGTTTTTTTGTTCATCCGCCGTAACTTTGCTGCCCGTTCATACATTATGCCAACATTTTATCTAACACGTAGGGAGCATTTTAATGCCGCACACAAGCTGTACAATCCTTTGTGGACAAAAGAGAAGAATGATGAGGTGTTTGGAAAATGCGCAAACGAAAACTGGCACGGTCATAATTTTGAACTTTTTGTCACCGTAAAAGGCTCGCCAGATCCTGATACTGGGTTTATAGTGGATGCCAAATTGCTTAGCAGGCTAATTAAGGAGCATGTTGTAGATGTGCTAGACCACCGAAACCTAAATATTGATGTACCTTTTATGAAAGATAAGATCTGCTCCATTGAAAATCTTGTTTTTGAAATATGGGGGCAACTGGATAAGAGAATGCCTTTGGGGGTAACCCTGCATTGCATCAAACTCGTAGAAACTCCAAGAATATATGTTGAGTACTTTGGAGAATAATTAATAGACCGAAACAATCGGGTTGTTTCCCTGTTAGTAAGTTTAACAAATAGATTTAATATTAATTAATGCCTGAAACAGTATCCGTATATCGAAAAGAGCATTTTAACTCAGCCCACAGGCTTAATAATTCTAAGTGGACTCCTGAAAGAAATAAAGAGGTATTTGGCAAATGCAATTTCCCCAATTATCATGGCCATAACTATGAGTTAATTGTAAAGGTTACCGGAGAGATTGATCCTGCTACTGGATATGTGATGGACATGAAAGTGCTCTCGGATATCATCTCTGAGCAAGTGCTTGAGCGATTTGATCACAGAAATTTGAATGAGGATGTTCCTGAATTTAAGGAGCTTAATCCAACTGCTGAAAATATTGCTGTGGTTATCTTTAAGATTTTAAGGCCTGCTATTGATGAACATTTGGCTCTTCAGATACGTTTATATGAAACACCACGTAACTATGTGGATTATCCTGCCTCTTCATAATAAAAATTTACCATGGCCTATCACAAGGTTGAGCATTACGACGAAAAGATTACATCCGGTTTAATTGATTCCTACAAGCAATCGATATCCTTGTTGGGGGAAGATCCGGAGAGGGAAGGGTTGCAAAAAACACCGGAAAGAGTTGCTAAGGCTATGCAGTTTCTCACTCAAGGTTACCAGGTTGATCCTAAGGCTATTTTAAATTCTGCGAAGTTTCATGAGGATGTAAGTGAAATGATCATCGTCAAGGACATCGAGATATATAGTTTATGCGAGCACCACATGTTGCCTTTTTTTGGGAAAGCACATGTGGCCTATATCCCAAACAAATGGATTACCGGACTCAGCAAAATAGCCAGGGTGGTTGACACCTACAGTAGGCGTCTTCAGGTTCAGGAGCGCTTGACTACCCAAATTTTAGAAGCCATCAAAGAAACCCTTGATCCGCTGGGTGTAGCTGTTGTTATCGAAGCTTCACATCTGTGCATGATGATGAGGGGCGTGCAGAAGCAAAACTCGGTTACCACAACTTCAGCCTTTTGGGGTGAATTTGAAAGAAATGAGTCAAGAAGCGAATTTATTAGGCTCATTGGGTCAAAGCTTCATTAAATTAAATTTTTTATCCCATTGAAAATGCCTGGCTTTATGTCAGGCATTTGTTTATACGCATTTACATATTTATAACATTTATATATGTGTAAAACTATACGCCAATTAGGGGTTGTTTTTATCGGTTTCCTCATTGGTTTTTTTTAAATTGCAACCTCAATTTGTGACATGATACATGCATATGTTTTTCCGGGGCAGGGCTCTCAATTTCCAGGAATGGGGAGAGTTCATTATGAGGGCAATGCATTTGCCAGAAGGTTTTTCGAACAGGCTAATGATATACTGGGCTTTAAAATCTCTGATGTGATGTTTGACGGTTCTGAGGAAGACCTAAAGCAAACAAAGGTTACGCAGCCAGCGATATTTTTACATTCATTTGTAGCCTTCAAAATGATTGAAGGGGCAATGCCACATATGGTCGCAGGTCACTCCCTTGGGGAGTTTACTGCACTGGTAATCAATGGCACACTTCCTTTTGAGGAGGCACTAAGGCTGGTTAGCATCAGGGCTTCTGCAATGCAAAAGGCCTGTGAGGCCAATCCGTCTGCTATGGCAGCGATCTTGGCACTAGATGATAAGGTAGCAGAAAATATTTGTGATGAAATCAGGAAGGAAACGGGTGAAATCGTTGTTCCTGCCAATTATAATTGTCCAGGCCAGCTTGTTATCAGCGGTTCTATTGCAGGAATTGACATTGCCTGTGAAAGAATGAAGGCTGCAGGAGCAAAAAGAGCATTAAAGCTTCCCGTAGGCGGGGCCTTCCACTCTCCATTCATGGAGCCTGCAAAAGAAGAGCTTGCCCAAGCCATCATGTCAACCACATTCCACCGACCCAATTGTCCAATTTATCAAAATGTTGTTGCCAAAGCGGTTACCGATCAGGAAGAAATCAAACAGAATTTAATTGAACAGCTTACTGGGCCTGTCAGGTGGACCCAAACCATCAATGCAATGATTCATGATGGAGCAACCAGTTTTACGGAAGTAGGACCAGGAAAAGTATTGCAAGGGCTTATTGCAAAAATCAATAAGGAAATACCAGCAGTATCTATTAACTGATCAAACGGATTGGATTAATCGTGCTTCAAAGCCTTGCACTAAGCTTGGGCTGGTGGCCCACCGAACTGAAATGGTATTTGAACTTCTTCATAATCTTTCACTTGTCCATGCTCATCTTCAAATTTATTGAGGTTGTCGGATAGTGCATTTAAGAGCCTTTTTGCATGTTGAGGTGTTAGTACAATCCTCGACTTTACCTTGCTTTTCGGAGTTCCTGGCATTACATTGACGAAGTCCAATACAAACTCAGCATGGCTATGTGTGATGATAACCAAGTTGGCATATTGGCCTTCGGCGACCTCTTCTGATATTTCAATATTAAGTTGGTTGGGTGGTTGCTCACTCATATATATAAATTTATGCATCAAATATACGTTTTCAAATTCTTTCAGTCTGCGATCTGATTTTCCAAATCAATTGCACCCTCCATTCAACTTGTCTGATTGTATGGTATTTAGCGATATTGTCAACCTGAGGTTCCACTTGCCTATGCTGCAGGATGCATTTGCTGGAGAGCTGCACTGATCGGCTAAGCTTGTATTGCAGAAGCAAGTAGCTTCGATTTCCATTGTCGTAGTGAGCCGGAACGGCATGATAGGAGAGTACATCTCTTTCATAAGCATATAGCCTGGATGCATAACTGTTTGTTTCATGCCATGTAAACCTGATGCTGATTGAAAACGGACTTCTTGGTGTTTTCATAATCATTTCAGTATATGTTAAGGCCCCTTTTTCTGGTTCTCCACCATCCTTGCGTATCCAAATAATTTCGGTACGGTATCTCAACGTTAAAGACTCCCCAATCATGGAGGATAAATGAAACCTGATGCGATTGGAAAAGTTGTTGTTTAGATAATTTGTTCTACTCTGTTCAGCTTCTTGGTTGTTTGTTATTTGATTCTGCTGCCAGCGGAGATACAGTTCGTTTTTTTTATCTGGATGCCACACATATTGGATTGCATAGGACTGTCCTCTTCTGATTCCATCATTGTAATACAAGGGCCAACTGTTCATGAAGTGATCAGCAAATCCTTCAATCCGAGTTTTTGGGGTTGGGGTGAAATTGAAGCAAATAAAAAATCCCTTCTCGTTTCCCGCTTCTCCTTGTTGGGTCAAGGTGTTGGATTGGATTGCTTTATATCGAGATGACATGCTTCTGAGAATCAAGGACAAATCAAATTTTGAATCCAAACTTTTAATAACTCCTGCAGTGAGTGCAGTATTTGAATGCTTATCCATTGCAATTTCTCCAAATAGAAATCCAATCGGCAAACTCCAGCCATAATCCATGCTTGTGTTTCTCCAATCGGTTCCTGATATTGCAAATTGGTTATATGGCAATGGTCTTTTGCTAATGGGGATATCATGATGGAAATTCACATGATTGATTGCGATTTTCCCTTTTGATGAATTCCATGCCATTCGTCCACCCCAAGTTGTTTGTTTTAATGCGTCTTTATCTTCCAATTCAAATTCGGTTCTGTGAAGTCCGGATGTTAGTATACTGCTCACTGTGCGGCGCCCACTGATATTATCAGTAACAATGTTTGCATCAATCGGGAGCAAGCTAATAAATGAGGATAGTTCGATGTTGTTTTTATCTAAAGCAATTGCAATGCCACGATGAAAGATATTTTCATCTGTGCCTGTGTGGGGTTTGTAGGTTTGAGACTGCCTATATCCTTGAATAAGGTTGCTGCTTTTGCCAAACGCATGACCCTGCCAATGAATAAGTCCCTGACCTAAGTTTACAATAAAGTCGCCTGCAATAAGCTGTTTGAGTATCTTCTTGTTTTCAATCGCAATAAATGCACTGGTGTGGTCCAATACATTTTTTTCTCCTGCATCTTTTTCTGTAGTGAATCCCCACTGAAGTAGATCTTTTGTCTTATGTCTATAGCTAATCAATTGGGCATAATTGTTTTTATTGTTGGTTGACTTTTCCTGATTTGATGCAGGCTTCCCAAGGGTATCCATAATTTTTCCACCAGTTCTATAAAGCAGACTGTATGCCGACTTGTTGATGAATTCTTTGAATGAGGGAAAAAAATGCGTTGTGTTTTCAATTAATAAAAACGGGAGTATTTTTTTGATTGTGAATACATCCCAATAAGGGATGGCTTGAAGTTCCGCCAGGCTAACGAAATTGCCGAAGGTATTTCTAAACAAAATGAACTGTTTAATCTGCTCTGGAGTGAGCACTTGAATATCATTTAATTCCTGTGCTGTTGCGTGGTTGATGTTTACCTGTTTGCGTTGAAAGAATCCAATCGACTCATTGGGATTGCGTATAATATCTTCCGATTCCGCAATATTGCTTTCATAGAGTTGTTCTTCCACTTCCTGGGATTTTGCCGCTGGGCAAATGAACATATAGAGCAGGATCGCCGAACTTAGTTTCTTACTCCAATTCATATTCCATTAGAAGGGCTCCTGAATAGCCCAGTACAGCATGTGACGAAAATCCAACAGAAATCATTTCGTGCTTACCCTTCCTGCCAGCATTGAAAAAAAAGTTGCTCATGGGAGTATTTATTCCCCCACGAAATAGAATGTTGTCAGATGCCTTCCACTCAAGGCCAACAGTTGACCTCAGCTGATTTCCTGAGGCAGTCGATATCTCATAGGCGAGATATAATTGTTTATTTATTGTATATCCTATACCTGCAATCCACTCATGGTAAACGCCTGTTTTCTCAGCTGTCTTTCTGGTGGCTATCCCTCTCCTGACATGAATGCCCCAAAGGACCCGTTCATTGATTGCATACATCAGACCTCCATCTGCAGTAATGGTCGTAATGCCAGGAGCAGCGCTGATCCTCATCCACTGGCTCCCTATTTTTATTCCAGTGCTTAGTCTGTTGGAAAGTCGTATCCCCATTCCAGTTGCTATGGATTGCGTAGAAAAAAATCGGGTTCCATGGTAGTGACCAGAAACCGAAAAAAGGGCAGCATCAATTGGAATGGTCATTGCTCCCTGGAGGTCTGCCAGTCCTCTTAGCATAAAACGATTTTCTGCATACAAGCCAATAGTTTTCTTAGGCATAAAAGGCCCGGCGGCGGGCATTAGCGCGGCAGCGAATGGCGAAGCAGTTTCCTTTCTATATGACCCAATGCCAAGGGGTATAATCTGGTTTCTTTGTTGAATTGTTTGGGCTTTCAACATTTCAATTACTATGAAAACTAGAACTGCCATAATACCGATTGCCCTGCAAATGCTGCATTTTCTCAATTTCATCATTCAAATATCAGCCATGACCTATGGTCCGTCCAAGGTGGAAACATCATATTTGGGTGTCATTTTTCCCCTATGTACCTTTGTTCAATGAAGTTGCTAGACGGAAGGGTAGTATCTCAGGCAGTAAAAGACAGACTCAAGACTCAAACTGAAGAACGCATTATTCAGGGAAAGAAACTGCCTCATCTTGCTGCTATTTTAATTGGCAACAATGGGGCCAGTGAAACCTATGTTGCTTCTAAGGTGAAGTCATGTGCAGAGGTTGGGTTTAAGTCAACACTCATTAGGCTTGATGGATCAGTCACTGAGCAGGATCTTCTGTTCAAATTGGCTGAGCTCAATGAAGATTTTGATATCGACGGCATTCTGGTTCAACTTCCTCTGCCTAAGCATATCTCCGAAGAAAAAGTGATTGAATCAATATATGCCTCAAAAGATGTTGATGGTTTTCATCCGGAAAGTGTTGGTCGTATGGTACAAGGGTTGCCTACATTTTATCCCGCGACGCCTTACGGGATTTTGCTTTTGCTCGAACACTATGGAGTAGAAACAAAAGGAAAACATGCAGTGGTGATTGGTAGAAGCAATATTGTTGGCCGCCCAATCAGCATCATGTTGAGCAAGAATGAATATCCGGGCAACTGCACTGTTACCGTCTGCCATTCTCATACAACTGGGTTAAAAGAAATTTGCCTTCAAGGCGATATCATCATTGCAGCACTTGGCAGACCAGAATTTCTGAAGGCAGATATGGTCAAAGAGGGTGCTGTTGTTGTTGATGTGGGCATCACACGCGTATCTGATGCTACAAAAAAATCAGGTTTTGCAATAAAGGGAGATGTTGATTTTGATGCAGTTTCCCCGAAGTGCAGTTATATCACTCCCGTTCCTGGTGGTGTTGGTCCAATGACCATTGCCGCACTCATGATGAATACATTCAAGGCCTGTAAGGCCAAAGACTAATACATGGAAATACCTACCGCTACTTCATTGCCTTTGATGGAATATTTTTGTACGCTTCAAGGTGAAGGAAGGTATACTGGGCACGCTGCCTATTTCATTAGACTTGGAGGATGCGATGTTGGTTGCGTATGGTGTGATGTGAAGGATAGTTGGGATGCATCAAAGCATCCTTTGGTATCAACCGAAGTAATGGCTGAGGCGGTTGTTTCTTCCGGCGTTAAGATTGCCGTCATTACCGGCGGTGAACCCTTAATGCATGACCTTGGTGTTCTTACAACGCAACTTCACGAACAAGGAATTCGAACACATATTGAAACATCTGGCGCTCATCCGTTGTCTGGATCTTGGGACTGGATCTGTTTGTCGCCAAAGAAATTCAAAGCTCCATTGAAAGAGGTACTCGATGCAGCAGATGAATTGAAAGTTGTTGTATACAACAAGTCTGATTTTAAATGGGCAGAAGAACATGCGCTTATGGTTTCAGACGACTGCCTCCTGTATCTTCAGCCTGAGTGGAGTATGTCTTCGGCAATGACACCGCTGATCGTTGACTATATCAAAGAAAATCCACGATGGATTCTTTCTTTGCAAACACATAAATATATTTCAATTCCTTAGGGCTTTTCTTTTGTGGTAGCATTAACATCCTGCTGAATACAGAGGGTAAAAAAAGATTAATTTTATCGTGTATGAAATACGCAATCAGTTTATTGGTGTGCCTTATCCTTGTTTTGTCAACCTACGCCCAACAATACGATCCGGCAAAGGTTTCAAAAAAGGCCAGAAATCTGTATGACCAGGCCATTCAAAAAGCGGATGATGGCAAGCTGCGCGACGCGCTTGATCTACTCTATCAGGCACTAGAAAGCAGTCCGGCTTTTGTTGATGCCATGCTTTCACGTGCAGGTATTTTTGGCGAGATGAAAAAATATCCTGAAGCCATTGCTGCATATGAAAGAACCTTTAGTGCAGATCCAGAGTATACTGCAGAATTTTATTTACCCTATGCTATCAACCTTGCAGGTAATGGAGAGTTTGACAAAGCCCTTGTTGCTATCAATAAATTTCTGGCTGTTCCCGGATTGAATGAATCTTCTTTGAAGGCAGGCCAATTCAGGAAAAAAAATATTGAGTTCGCCATCAATTACAAAAAAAGTACGAACCCTTCTTATGTGTTTAATCCTGTGAATGCTGGTGATGGTGTAAATACAAGCAATTCAGAATATTTTCCTTCTCTCACTATAGATGGAAGCCGACTGGTCTTTACAAGAAGGGTAGATGGTGGCCTCAACGAAGATTTCTTTTCTACCGAGCTTCAAAACAGCGAGTGGAAAACGGCAAAGCCGTTGCCTGGTGAAATCAATACGCCGCTGAATGAAGGCGGACAACAAATTACACAAGACGGCAAGTGGTTGGTGTATACTGGGTGTAATTTTCCTGATGGCTTTGGAAGCTGTGATCTTTATATTTCCTATCTCACATCAAGTGGCTGGGGAGCAAGACAAAATCTTGGACAAACAATAAACACTGAATCTTGGGAGTCAACACCATGCATTTCTCCAGATAAAAACGAACTCTATTTTTCATCCAATCGTCCAGGTGGTTATGGAGGCAGCGATATTTATGTGTCAAAGCGTCTTGCCAATGGCCGGTGGGCCTCACCTGAAAATCTGGGTGCTGTAATCAACACCGCTGGTGATGAGAGCAGTCCATATATGCACGCCGATAATGAAACCATGTACTTCTCTTCTTCCGGGTTGCAGGGTTATGGGGGCACGGATATTTTTATTACGAAAAAAGGAGTACAGGGATTTTCAAAGCCAATCAATGCCGGCTATCCAATCAATACCATTGATAATGAAGGTAGCCTTGTTGTAAGTTCGGGGGGTGTAAAAGCATTCTATGCAAGTGATAGGGCTGACTCTAAAGGGGGACTGGATATCTATTCTTTTGATTTGCGAGAAGATCTTCGGCCACTTCCTACCTCTTGGGTGCAAGGCCGTATTGCTGACACAGGCTCTGGCAATGGACTTCAAGCCACGGTTGAAGTGGTTGACATAAAAACGGGTAGGGTTATTTTTGTTACGGAGTCTGATCAAGATGGAAACTACCTGGCAACTTTGCCAGTGGGCCGTAATTATTCAATTTCAATAAATAAAAAAGGATATCTGTTCCACTCTGGAAATTTTATGCTGGCTGAAAATAAAGTTGAAACAGCATTCAAAGTGAACATCCCATTACAGCCTATCACCAAGGGTGCAAATATTATTTTAAGAAATATCTTTTTCCCAACCGCAAAGTTTGATCTTCTACCTGAATCGATTACGGAATTAGATAAGGTAGTTACACTCATGCGCGATAATCCTAGTTTGCATATCGAGATCAGGGGGCACACCGACAATGTTGGAAAGGATAGTGATAACATGGTGCTATCAACATCCCGGGCAAAATCGGTTGTAGAATATTTGGTTTCTAAGGGTGTTGTAGTTGCCCGCCTCACCTTCAAGGGACTTGGCGCATCAACACCAGTTGCTGACAATACCACTGAGGAAGGTCGTGCATTGAACCGAAGAACAGAAATGATGATTGTCTCTAATAACTAATGCTTTATTCTCTTTTGATCTGTTCTTAAAACAGCCCTTCGCTGTTGCTTAACCCTTTTCTATTTTGATGGGATGATTATTTTGCGTGCAATAGTTTCATTGCATGAACGACAATCAACTCCAGCATCATCTTGCCCTAACCATGATTCCTCATGTTGGCGACATCCACATTGGGTTGTTGCTTGCGCATTTTTCTGATGCTGAAGAAATTTTTCGGGCTAGCAGAAAAGATCTTGAAGCCGTTCAGGGTATCGGATCGATAAGGGCCAATGCCATTAGGAGTTTTTCAGATTTCGGAAGGGCTGATGCTGAGATTAGCTATGCGGGAAAAAATAAGATTCAGATTTTAGTTAAAGGGAATGGGGAATACCCTGAAAAATTGGAGCAATGTGTTGATGCTCCTCATGTGCTGTATTACCAGGGCAATGCAACCATGAACAATAAGAAAGTGTTGAGTATCATCGGTACTAGGGCTCCAACGGCCTATGGAAAGGAGAGGGTAGCAGAATTGATCTCGGTGTTGGCGGCCCATCATGTATTGGTGGTGAGTGGTATGGCTTATGGCATTGACACCCTGGCGCACAGTGAGGCTGTTAAACAGGGACTAGAAACAATTGGAGTCCTCGGGCATGGGCTGCATACCATTTACCCCTTTGCCAATAAATCGCTTGCCACAGAAATGAGAGCCGGCGGGGGCTTGCTCACCGAGTTTGTACAGGGAACTGCACCGGATAAACAAAATTTCCCCAGGCGCAACCGCATTGTTGCAGGTATGGCAGATGCTGTTGTGGTCCTTGAGAGCGGTGAAAAAGGGGGAAGTCTAATCACCGCTGGAATTGCAAATAGTTACAATGTTGATGTGCTGGCATATCCCGGCCGGGCATTAGACCCCCTTAGCAAAGGGTGTAATATGCTCATACGCACCCATCGTGCAGGGCTAATTACTTCGGGGGAAGAGCTAGTGGAATACATGAACTGGGTTCCTAAAAAGGGATTGACAAAGCCCATTCAGGCTGAGCTGTTCCCCTCTCTATCCGAAGATGAACAGAGAATAATAGCACTGATTTCATCTGCCGGTTCAATTTCTATTGATGAATTAATTGGACTTTCCGGGTTCAGGCCGCCAATGGTGTCCTCTTTGCTGTTTTCGCTGGAGATGCATGGTCTTATAAGCGCAATTCCGGGGAAATTATATGTCTTGGTAGGGAGATAAGGGTTTTTTTAAAATTTTCCTATCTTCGCACATGGCTACAAGAACAGGAAATGCTCCTAAATTTTTTGGCGAAGGACTAACCTTCGACGACGTACTGCTGGTACCTGCTTATTCTGATGTCTTACCAAGAGAAGTTGACATCTCTACCAGACTTACAAAAGACATTACCCTTAATATCCCACTGCTCTCTGCTGCAATGGACACCGTCACCGAAGCAACACTTGCTATTGCTTTGGCAAGGGAAGGCGGCATCGGAATCTTGCATAAGAATATGTCTATCGAGCAACAAGTTGAACAGGTTCGGCGTGTGAAAAGAAGCGAAAGCGGAATGATTATCGATCCCATCACCCTGTTGGAAGATGCCACCATTGCAGACGCCCTTCGCCTGATGAGGGAAAACAGGATTGGCGGAATTCCAATTGTTAATGCCGCTAATAAGTTAGTAGGCATACTCACGAACAGAGATCTTCGTTTCGAAACCAACAAGAAAAAGAAGGTAAGTGAGGTGATGACAAGTGAACATCTTGTTACAGCCCCAGAAGGGACGGACTTAAAAAAGGCTGAAAAAATTCTTGAGAACTATAAAATAGAAAAGCTACCTGTTGTATCCAAAAGTGGAAAACTAATGGGGTTGATCACCTACAGGGATATTCTTCAATTGCACAGTTTTCCAAATGCAGTGAAAGATGAATTTGGACGCTTACGCGTTGGTGCTGCATTAGGTATTACCAAAGATTTGTTGGATCGCACTTCAGCGCTTCAGCAGATTGGGGTTGATGTAGTTTGTCTAGATAGTGCACATGGACATACCAAAGGGGTTGTTGATTCATTAAAGATGCTTAGAAAAAATTTCAAGAACCTTCGAATCATTGCTGGAAATGTTGCAACCGGTGCTGGCGCAAAAGCCCTAGCGGAAGCTGGTGCTGATTGCGTTAAGGTTGGTATTGGTCCGGGTTCAATTTGTACTACACGTATTGTTGCAGGAGCTGGCATCCCTCAGATTACTGCCATTTTGGAAGCTGCTGCTGCTTTGAAAAAAATGAATGTTCCTATCATTGCTGATGGAGGAATTCGTTATACAGGAGATTTCGTAAAAGCAATTGCTGCTGGCGCCTCTACCGTAATGATGGGCAGTGTGTTTGCAGGTGTTGAAGAAAGCCCTGGAGAAACCATTATATATGAAGGAAGAAAATTCAAGCAATACCGCGGAATGGGTTCTATCGGTGCAATGCAATTGGGCAGCAGCGACAGGTATTTTCAAGATGTAGAGGATGGAATAAAAAAACTCGTACC
Source organism: Chitinophagaceae bacterium (assembly GCA_044353505.1). GTDB lineage: Bacteria > Bacteroidota > Bacteroidia > Chitinophagales > Chitinophagaceae > Pollutibacter. The sequence goes on from JBILBU010000002.1 coordinate 124,520, forward strand.
GGAAGGCATTGAGGGAAGGGTTCCATTCAAAGGAAACCTGAGTGAAGTGATTACTCAGTTTGTTGGCGGATTGAGAGCAGGGATGGGATATTGTGGAGCTGGAAATGTTCTTTCATTGCAAGAAGCCCAGTTTATCAAAATAACTCCTGCAGGAATTAGGGAAAGCCATGCACATGATGTGGCAATAACCAAAGAGGCTCCTAATTATAGCCGATAAATCATTTCTGTGAACTGAATGAAAAAAATCTTTTCTGCTCTGGCATTTCTTCTGTTCTTTATTGCGGCATCTTCTCAAGAAGATAGCAGTAAGCTGAGAATTAGTCTACTTACCTGCACTCCCGGATCTGAGCTTTATTCAGTTTTTGGACACAATGCACTGCGTGTGGTGGACTCAGCAGCGGGTACTGATGTTGTGTATAATTTTGGCACCTTTAATTTTGATGATCCTAACTTCTACAGCAAATTTGTTTTAGGCAAGTTGATGTATTTTCTCAGCCAGGAATACTATCCGGATTTTGTTTTTTCTTATAAGTACTTCAGCAGAGGCATTACTGAGCAAGTACTCGATTTGAAAGAAGAAGAGAAAAAAGAAATCCAGCGAGAGCTTTTTGAAAATATTAGCGAAGAGAACAGATATTATAAGTATGATTTTCTTTTTGATAATTGCACCACAAGACTCAGAGATATTATTTTCAAATCAAGAGCAGACAACCCAGTTCAACCTCCTCAATTAAATATTGGAAGAAAAACATTCAGGGATCATTTGCATGGTTATTTAAATAGGGCGGAGATGCAATGGACTACACTCGGCATTGATTTGTTGTTGGGTGTTGGTGCTGATCAGATCATGACTAACCGAGAGTCTATGTTTCTCCCAGACCATCTCGCAACGGGAGTGAGGCTTGCAATTCGGGGAAATAAGACCATCATGAAAGAGGAGATTGTTCCCTTGCCTGATGCACAGCCCTCTCCTGAAAAGCTTTTATTCTGGCAAACACCAGTTTTCTTTTTTTCATTGTTTGCACTCCTGTGTGTTTTTCCAGTCTTTTTTTCGGGGTTAACACTGACCGGATTTCAACTTGTCATGGATCGAACTCTTTTTATCTCATCAGGGTTGCTTGGTTCGCTATTGCTGTTTATGTGGTTTGGTACAGACCATCAAAGTTTTAGCAATAACCTTAATATATTGTGGGCAATGCCAACACATCTTGTGATCGGGTTTCTTTTGCCTTCCACAAATCCGCTACTCAAAAAATATTTTAAAGTGTATAGCCTATCGATTTTATTAATGTTGGTGATCGCTTCTTTTTTACCTGGCTATATCAATATTTCTCTCTATCCTCTGATTACAGCAATATCATTCCGTTGCTGGATTCTGGGTAGTAATCGGGGTATTTAATGTCAGTTCTCCAGCATTTGCCATTACCGATAATGGCAAATGACCAAACAAAGGGGTAACTTTATGGCAATATTTTTCTAAAGTCGAGCGAGTAAATTCAAGGATTGAAAAGAGCCCTTTTTATATTTTTAGTTATTTTGTTCAGCACCGATGTGGCTTATGCAGATCATATCGCTGGGGGTGAGGTAAGCTATACTTTTTTAGGGAACGCAAGCACGCCAAATGCAGGGCGATACAGGATTACGCTCAAGTTATATAGGGATTGCGACTCCGATGGAGCTCCTCTTGACCCTACCGTAGCCATTACGATTTACCCTAGTGGCAGTGGCATTTTTTATATCAATAGGGCAGTATCATTGGGAAGTACTGATATCATATCCTTGCAAAATCCTGATCCTTGTATTGGTAGTCCACCGCGAATTTGTTACAATATCGGTTATTATTCTTTTGACGTTACATTGCCCTACACCCAAAAGGGCTATGTCCTTGCCTTTCAGCGCTGCTGTAGGATTGGTGGTATTTTTAATATGATTAACTCAAGCGAAACCGGCGTTACCTATGTGGCCAATATTCCAGGAACCGAACTTGGGGCATCAGCTCCTAAAAACAATACTCCGACATTTGAGACCAATGACACAACTATAGTATGCGCTAAGAATTATTTTCAGTACGACTTTGGTGCAAATGATGATGACGGTGATGAATTAGAGTATGTATTTGAAGCAGCCTTTTCTGGATTGACTCAAGATAACCCCGCAGATACCATCGCCCAACCTCCTGCTTATGATCCAGTAAGGTATAATTTCGGTTTTTCTGCACAGCGTCCACTTGGGTCCGACGTTTCCATTGATCGCAATACTGGAATGATTTCAGGAAAAGCACCGGTGGCTGGCATATATGTTGTTACTGTTGCTGTATTAGAAAAACGTGATGGTATTGAAATCAATCGGCATCGAAAAGACCTTCACATTAAAGTCGCAAATTGTGTGCTTGCAACTTCTGCACTCAAGTCGGACTATATTAATTGTGATGGTCTTTCTTTAGATTTCATAAGCCTAACAACAAGCCCCCTTGTTAAAACCTATGATTGGGATTTTGGTGTACTTTCTGCATCAGATGATGTGTCAACATCGCCAACTCCATCTTTTACATATGATAGCCCAGGCTCATATCAGGTTAGGCTTATTACAAATAAAAACGAACAATGTACCGATACTGTCTATACAATTGCCAAGTTGTACCCTGGATTTACTAGTGGGTTTAAGGTCTTTGAAACCTGCAAGGGTATTCCTTACGTATTTACAGATACTTCAAGAGCTGCATTTGGGGTGGCAGATAGCTGGAGATGGAATTTTGGGGATCCTGCTAAATCAGATGATACTGCAAATACGTCTATAGCCTCATATATCTATTTGGAAAACCGGGCCTATGATGTCTCCTTGATTGTATCAACAAGTGTGGGTTGTCGTGATACAATCAGCACTCAAATTAATGTAAGCGATAAGCCTATTTTAAACATTACAAATGACACCCTCATTTGTAATGTTGATACGCTTCAGTTGAACTCCACCGGAACGGGCACCTTCAGTTGGACGCCTGATTACATGATTAGTGCTCAATCTGCTTCAAGTCCTTTGGTAAGTCCAGATATCCCAACTACCTATTATGTAACCCTTACTCAGGCCCCGGGTTGCGTTAATACAGATTCTGTTTTTATAGATGTAAAATCTTTTGTCAGTTTGGATGCAGGAAGTGATACAACAATTTGTTTGGGCGATAGTATTTTATTAAGTCCCGTTACCGACGGTCTCACTTTCAGTTGGTCTCCCGCTGCTACCGTGAGTAATCCTTTTATAAAAAACCCTTGGGTTAAACCTACTGAAACTGTTCGCTATGCTCTTTTTTCTACCATTGGAAAGTGTCAGGCAAACGATGGGTTTGTGGTTGATGTTGCACCTTATCCTGATGCCATGGTGAGTAATGACACATCAATATGCATAGAAGGAATAGCACAGCTTGATGCTTTTGGGGGGGCACAATATTTTTGGTATCCTGGCAATACCTTGGATGATCAAACCTTAAAAAATCCTGTTGCGAGGCCTTATCAAACAACCAACTATGTAGTTGCAGTTTATGGAGATGGGGCATGTCCAAAGCCTGCTTATGATACAGTTGTTGTTACCGTAGTTCCACATGTTGTTGCTTTTGCGGGAAATGATACGGTTGCGGTCATTGGTCAGCCATTGCAATTGCAAGCTTCTGGAGCACTCCATTACAGTTGGAAACCAACAGCATTTTTAAGCAGTCCGGTGCTTGCAAACCCTATCGCCAGGCTCAATGATGACATCACTTATGTAGTTAGGGTTTCAACAATCGAAGGATGTTTTGCCTTTGACACTGTTAGGGTAAAAGTGTACAAGACCCCGCCCGAAATATTTATACCAACTGCATTTACGCCAAATGAAGATGGACTCAATGATAGGTTGAAGCCAATCCCAGTGGGCATTGCATCTCTTGTTTATTTTAAGGTCTACAACCGCTTCGGTGAATTGGTATTTAGCACCACAGAAATCGGAAAAGGCTGGGATGGGGTTTACAAGGGACGTGACCAGGGCAATGAATCTTTTGTTTGGCAAGCCAAAGGAATCGACTACTTGGGTAATGAGGTAATACGAAAAGGACAGACTACATTGATCAGGTAGATGCGGATAATTATATACACCGCGTAACTTATTATTCTAAAACGCAACGATGAAAAAAGTTCTTATTACCGGAGCAAGCTCTGGGTTTGGAAAAGCAATTGCAGAAAAGTTCGCATCACAAGGCTACAGTCTGATCATTACCGGCAGACGCAGGGATCTGCTCGAAAGCCTTGCCGCGGAATTACACAATGCATTTCAGGTTTCTGTTTCTGTCAAGGTATTTGACGTGCAAGACAGGAAGCAAGTGTTTGATGCGCTTCAAAACGACGCTGATTTGGAAGATGTTGATGTTCTTGTCAATAACGCGGGACTAGCATTGGGAAGGGATTTATTTGAGGATGCTGATTTAGATGATTGGGAAACGATGATTGATACGAACGTCAAGGGGCTGCTTTATGTAACGAAAGCAGTAATTCCTTCTATGATCGCAAGGGGCAAGGGACATATTATCAACATTGGTTCTACCGCAGGTAAAGAGGTATATGAAAAGGGAAATATTTATTGCGCTACAAAAACTTCTGTAGACGCAATCAGCCAAGCCCTCCGTATAGATTTACTTAGGCATAAGATTAAAGTAACGGTGCTTCATCCAGGAGCTGCAGAAACCGCATTCTCTACCATTCGATTTAAGGGAGATGAAAAAACAGCAAAGTCAGTTTATGAGGGATATGAACCGCTGCAGGCTGAAGACATTGCTGATACCGTTTACTATTGTGCAAGTTTGCCAGACCATGTATGCATCAACAGCGTAGTCATGACCTGTACCGCACAGGCCAATTCATTTTATTTAAATAAGTAAGGCGAGTATCAGAAGTGCCTGAATTGATAAACGCATCATAGAGTCATTTATATCTCAATCTTAGCTTTTACCAGGGCGATTGATTTATTGAGCCAGTGATATCCTAACCTGAACGCCTCCTCTTGTGTTTACAGATGGCGCTGCATTTGAAATGTAAGGGTTCATTCTGCGTTGGTCAAAATACAGTTGCAGATTCACCCGATTGCTCAATACATAATCAATGGTTGGACGTATACTAATCACTTGTTGTCCACCAGTAGCAAATGCATTTGATTGATCTAGTCGAGAGTTTGAGTTGATGTCATCGCGTATGCTAAAATCAAATGCGAAGGTGATGTCATTATTGACCTTGCTGCCAGTTTTTTCTTTTCCAATATTTAACCTGAATGGAAGTGGGAATCCTCTTTTTCTCCAGCGCATCCCAAAAGTAATTTCAGTTGATCTTATTTCACTGAGCTGAAAGTCAATCAAACTCATGCTAAGCTGTCTGGATTTTCTGAATTCTATTCTTCCTGACCATTGACCTGGGGTTGTGAAATCAATACCAATTAATGGAGCAAACTGTTCTGATATCAACAAGTTTGGAACCAGGAAATAAGGAATGAAGTTTCCGGAAACCGTATCTAAGAAGGAAGGGAATCCAATCATCAAGGTATCTTGAAAAAGAAGCGCAGTGTTAAAGCTATTCATACTCAAGGTTGAATTGTATCCATGAGTCAATGTGAAATTAGACAAATAGGGCTGTAGCGCTTCAATCCTGCTGAGTCCACTATAAGTAACCCTCCAATTTGGTTTTGGGAGATAGCCCTTGAATGGATTTGTTTTCACGGAACCTGTTTCTCCTGAGCCAATCAGTGAAATTCCATTCGGGTCTTTGTTGGTATAAGCTGCTATGAATGCCGGAACTAAAACATCTTGGGCATATCGGCCATAGCCTTTGTAATAACCATCTGATCCTACACCACTGCTGTACGGATTTTTCTCTCCCAGTCGCTTTGATAATACTTTTCTGTTGGCTTCAAACTTTTTAAAGGTCTCGCTGGTAACATTTGGATCAAATTTGCCAAACAGGGTTTGAAAAGAAATGAAGCTGATGCTGAATCCGCCGCCGCCGTATGCACTAAGCGCATTGAAATTTCCAGTGCCTACGGTGTCTTTGAATAAGGTAGAATAATTTTTGCTGATGCTCTTGTCGAGGTTTAGGTCTACCAAGAAATCTCTTAGTGGCTCAACCTGTGCAGTCAAGCTCAGCTTCTGATCATAGTTCTGTAGAAACAGGTTGTTGAGCATTGGATCTTTGGTAACCAATCCTTTTTTGGCGATGTCTTGGAGCCAGGCTTGATTGGGTTGTTTGCCCATGATAAAATCAATGCCAGGAGCCATGCTTCTCCAGTTCTGCCCCAAAAATTTAGTACTGTCTGTATACCCCGGAAGAAAAGTTGATCCTCCTTCGTTGTAGGTTGCCCCAATCCTTTTTACTGCAGTAAGTGTTTTGAATACTGCCTTTTCAATTTTTGATAATTCAACCGCTTCCCTTTGTTTTACTTGCCTTTCAACTGCCGCTGGTTTTTTCTTCTTGTCTTTATCGCCTTTCGCAACATCTTCTTTTTTCTTTTTTTCTAGTTTCTCTTTTTTCGTTAAAGGTTCTTCCTTCTTTTCTGCAGGAACCTGTGCAGCAGAGAAACTTGTTTTTCTGGGGCTGTAATCCATAGTGCCTGGCATAACAGCAGTCGGATTGATCATGGTAATCTTGTCTCCAGACGGATCAATATTTAAAGAGGCTCTCTTGACTTTTGGCGGTGCAACAGTTGTTATTTCAAGATCTTCCTCGGGTTCTCCTTTTTTGTCTTTTTTCTGCTTTATCTTTTTCTCTTTAACAATTTCTTCCCTTGGTACAATTTGGTCTGCAGCCCTAAGCAACCTTGATTTGTTATATAGCTGTGTTAGGTTGAATTCCGCCGTGCCACCAATTTGATTGCTATTTTGTATCGTGTTCCCAAGATTGACCGCAAGCCTTGATGCCCCCACCCAATTGTAGGTAGTTCTGTATGCAAGATTAACGGTAGTCCAATCCAATATTGGAATGCCTGAGGTAGGAACATTGTAGGTAATGTCCGCGCTCTGGGTATACATCGTGTTTCGTCCGCCTTTCAGAAAATTTTTCCTGATTGAATCTATCTTATCTCTTGTGTCAATCCTGCCAAATGGCTCATCCACTCTCGAATTATTTAAGGCTTTAAAATCTACATTCAATGAACGGGTTAGATCCCAGCGCATATTGTAGTTTCTGTCAATGATAAAATACTTATCGTAGGTCTCTGGAATCGAAAATTTTCCTCCACCAATATTACGTGGTCTAATGGCACCGAATTGTCTTCGGGTATCCATTCGAACGCCTATGAGTGATGGCACTGGATTAAAGTTTACGTTCCGAATAAAATCAAGCCAAGGAGTTTTCGTCTTGATGATTTTTTTAAATGGCTCAATGTATTTAGGCTGTGCATTGTAGTTGTAGCCAATACCCCCTTGTGATTTCTTTACCTGATTTTTCTGGATGAGTGGATTGTGCTGACTCGTTTGAGTGACGGAATAGCTGAAGTCGAAGTTTGAAATACTCCAAAGCCTGATCTTCTTATCAAATTTTGGAGTAAAACGAACGTTGGTGAAATTGAAGGTTTTGATGCCTGTGAAATCAACCGCATCACGTCTGATGGAATCTCTTTTGTTTCTATATAAATTCAGTTTCTCCTTTAGCGTAATGTCTTTGTCATAAGGGTCGTACTCAGGCGAACTGATCATTTGAGAAATGTTGGCAAAGAATGGCACTTCCAATCCCAGTTTCTTTGGCAACAATTTGCCGAGTTGTAAGTTCGTGGATATATCGAACTGTTTGTAGTCGTCTCGATACCTGTCATTTACCCTTTGCTCGAGCTGCCCAAATCCAATCGTGTGGATATTGGTAGACATTGAAATACTTCCCAGATCAGCAAGCTGAAGATTCATTTGACCAACTGCTGCCCAACCACCTTTTTCATTTAGTCCAGATAGCCTTAATTCATTAATCCATGCTTCTACGTTAACTGCTCTACCTCCCCCAGGATCTTTTGCATTTTCAATGCCCGCGAGTATGCCCCTAACTTCCCCGAGGTTTGGGTTTCCCATGATGGAATAGATTTTTCCATTGATGGTTTTTCGGTAGATGAGTGTAAAGTTGTTGCTGTTTAAATTTCTTTCATTTTTAAGTTTCACCAATTCCTGCAACTCAATATTCAATTCATTCTCCTCGGGCCATATCACTTTTTCGTCTGTTGTTCCAAATGGTGTTATTTTAAGTGGATATTTTACTTCATAGTAGTTATTGATATAGTCATTTCCAATTCGCACCACTGCAAATACTTCGCCGTCGTTAAGCTTTGTGTATTCGGGTAAGCTCTCTGCATGGTAGAACATTGACATGCTGTTGTATTGTCGAAGATCATGGTTGAATGATTTGAATACAGCCCTGCCATCTCCTTCCAGCAGGTTTGTGATGTTCATGCTCAATGACTGTTCGTTCTGCAGGATATTTATTCCACCATTGCTCAGGGTCTGAACACGCTCTATGCCAGGAGGGATTCTATAAGGAACTGGATCCCTGCGGTCATTTTCTTCGATATTGACTGCCGATACATTAAATCCTGTGCTGCTATTGGCAAGATCGATTGGCTTGTAAAGACCGCTGGTGTCTATGTCGTATGCAAATCTTCTCCAGTTATTTCGAACAAGGTCGAGCTTCGCAAAACGGAGTACAGTTGAGTCTGCGAAATCAGTCAGGAACATCCTGAAAAAGCGAATCGACTTAAAGTCAGGAATCTCTCCGATTTTTTTGTTGTATGATGCAATGGGCACTCTGAATTGATACCAGATCTGATCTTGCTTTGTGCCATCAGAGAGTGTTACATTGACTACTTTCTTATCTGCAATAAAGTTTTGACCCACCTGCATCACTGGATTGGTGGAGGGCTTGATGTCAATGCGGTACTGAAAATATTCTTCCGCTTCATTGAGTGTATTGTCTCTGTTCAGGTCTTCCCCGTCTGGATATAATGTGAATGCCGATGCAAATTGAGCACCCGCTTTGGCTATTGGAGAATTTCCTTCTGGATTATTGAAGTTTTTATAACGGGCTAGAATACCTGCATTCTCTGCATCATAAGTTTCATCTCGATAATACTTGAAGTTATCAGTCGATGGATCCGCGATTGCAGTCTGGTAGGCCTTAGAGTTGTTTCCATATCTTGATGCAAGGTCGCTGAGGTAACCGCTTCTAAGTCTTGTTTCTGCTGAATCTGATAGTCCGTCTAGTCCCACATCCTGGTAAGGCCTATCTGAAGGGGTATTGCTGAAGCCCTGCGTAACTTGTATAGGGTTGAGCGGCGAATTACCCCAGTTGGATGTAGCGGTGATTGAAGGAATGCCTGGGGTTGGCAATCCATTTTCATAAAACCTTCGAGAATCTTTAAGGATGTCTTCAGAAATATTTCCAAGATTAAGATAGAGTGATCCTCCAACAGGGTTTGTATTTTTTATGAAAGGATCCAAAATCCAAAATTCAACAAATTCAATATTCGCAGTTTCAAAATCTGTTTGGTCTAGCCCACGCATGATACCACCCCAACGCTGACTTGGATTTTTTAGTGTTCCATCGGTTTCAATATTCTCGGCGTCGTAATTGTACTGCCCTCTTTCTTTTGGATAATAGGCAAGGTCAAATGTTACAAGCTGACTTTGTCCGAAGTCTGGTGTTCTTCTTGGAAATATTTCTTGTTGCCCAACACTTCTCACACGTGGGTCAGACAGTTGGCTGATATCATTTCTGATTGGATTATTCTGGTTCCTTTTTTCTTGAAGGACGGGCTCGATATTGTACCAAGCGAGCTTTGCCCTATTTCTCCCGTAGTCTATATTATCGAATAGGTTGGCTTCTGGGAACATGATGTTGCCAGACCGATCAGTTGCTCCAAATGGTGTTGATGACAAAGCCCAGCTGACCAATGGGAATCGCAAATCAATGCTTGACTTTGTTCCTTCAAAATCATCCAGATAAATCAGGCCTTGTCCGCCTTTGCCTATCTGTGGTGCATGGCCTGGCGTCATTTTTGCAGCCTCTGCTGAAATGCTGATGCTTGAAGTTCCGGTTGGTTCATAAAAAGGAAGTTTGCTCAGCCATTTATTCAACCTCGGAAGTTCTGTATTGTAGCTAAGGTCTAATCCTGTCATGCTGTTGCGTATAGGATCAGAACCGTATTCCATTTTGGTAAAGAATGGGCGTTCACTTAACCTAACCATGCTTCCCCCCATTGAAAACTTTTCATTAAAGAGATAGTCCCATCGAAGACCCATGTAGGTGCGTTGCTGAACGCCAAACGTTGCATTGTTCTCAAACTGCACGTTCACCGGTAGTCCCGATTGGGTGATGGCACTGTTAATGATGCGCAGGGTTCCAGAAAGGTAGTCAATGGTATAGTCGATATTTTCCTGCAGTGTTTGTCCACCTGCAGTTACCGTTACAGATCCTTGTGGAATGTTGAAGGCGTTGAGAGAAATCTCTCCTGTTGATCCACCGGATGACTTCGAAGTTCCTCTCATGATAAACCTATTTAGGTTTGCATAGGTTTGTGCGATGGCTTTAATGGTATCATAGAGGGGGTAGAAAAGATATTTTTCTCGCAGTGAGGGGTCACTGGTAAATGCGTATTCGAGGTCGCGCCCGAATGGTTCCAGCACAGGAAAAATCACCCTGCTTTGATTTGAGTTTACTGTATATCCTTCAACGAAATCAAATACGCCATCTGGCTGGGGATCGTTCTGGTTGTTGAGTCGATCAAGGTTCAAGAGTGTAATCAATGGAATGCCCGCTTGATCTCCCTCAGGGATATATCTTTTTTCTCCACCGCCCGGTTCTTGATACAATACGTTGAATTGAAAATCTTGCCGCTCTAACTGACCATATCCAACAGGGTAGATATTTTTCATCATCAGGTCCCACATGGGCAAGGCAGTACGTTGTGATGTTGCTTTGAGCAATTTCAGGAAGAGTACATTTTGAACACCGCTTGCAGTGTCAACGGGAATGTCTTGTGCAAACTCACCCACTTGGTAAACCCTTCCATTCACCGTGTATTGATAAGCAACACCCAATACTTCGTCGGGTTGTAGGGTAACGTTAAGGGAGATGAAACCAAGTTGCCTGTTGAAGTAATATTGTGATGAGTCGAGTTTTCTTGCAAACGTTTTTTCAAAGTCACGGACAGGCAGTAGCCCGATGCTGTTGAGGTAATTTACAATTTGAGCAGGGTTTCTGCTGCTCGGATTGCTGATTACTTTTGAGTATAAATCATTTGTTCCATTTGATGGCAGGGTGATTCCCGGCCTTGGATTGACGGTTGGTGGTTGTTGATAGGGTTGATCTTCTGCGAGGTCCATCAATCCAACTACATCACGTGCGTTGGTGGTAGATCCCATCCTGTTGGTTACCCAAACTTCAAGCCTTAAGAGTTGTACTTGGGAGTTGATGATGGGCAGATTTTTCATTGCCTTGTTATAATCCCGTCTGAAATGTTGCGCAAGAAGAAAGTGTCTGTTCTCTTCATATTCGTCCGCTTTGATTTCAAACGGAGTGCTGCTCGACCCACCATTGAATCCGGCAGATTGTCTTTGAGAACGCTGACTCGCAAAAACAGTAGAGACCCAAAGCTTACCAAACTGCAGCTGTGTTTTTATTCCGAAGAGTTGTTGCGCGCCAGGTATGAGTGTGCCCTTGGATGCAAATGAAGTGTTGCCCACTTCTATCTTTTTGAAGATGTCTTCTGCACCTCCGCTATAGTCCAGTTTCAATTGATTTTCAAAGTCGAATGTGGAGAGTGTATTGTAGCTGATTGGAAACTTCATCTTGTCTCCAATGTTGCCAATCACATTTAGGTTGGCCGCCATGTCAAAATCAAGTCCCCCGTTTCTTCTTGCCCTTTCAGGCAGGGTGGGGTTTTTGATGTTCTGTCCTTGGTATCCTGCTGTGATGTTGACTTCCCCCTGCGGTTTGATATCAATCTTTCCAGTGCCAAACAACCTGTTAAACAGGTCTTCGCCCATATTCATCTTGGGCTTAACCAATTTTCTGTTGATTAAGCTGCTTGTGTTGGCGCGTTTCTGAAAATATTCACTTTCCGATTTTCTTGCTTGCAAGCGCATGAATTCATCAAAGCTCAGCGAGATGGGTTTTCTGAAATAGCTGTTTCCAATTTTTTCAACGATGTAGTACTCTTTCGTTTTTGGATCGTAGCTAATCGAGTCTATTATATTGGCAGGGTCTTTAAGATCAAATGGATTCTTTGATCTCATTGAAAACTTATCTCCTCTCCTGTCTTGCAGTGGATAGGGCAGGGTATCCACTGCGGGAATAGTGTCTTGTTGAATTTGGCTGGTATACCAACGTGAGAAGCCATTAGCATTCATCCTGGCAGATGCGCTAATCAAAAGGGTGAGCAATGTTATCTTAAATGATAACTGTTTCAAGAAGTCGATAAAATTTGATGGAGTAGAGTTCTAATCAAATAAACTGGAGTGATTTTTTGATGAGTGATTCTAGGGTGCTCTCTTCAGGATCAGCAGTGCGTGCCTTTTTCAAGGCAGACTCTGCAGTATTTTTTTGTATGCCCAATGCAATCAATGCATTGAGTGCATCATGATCAATGCTGTGTTGTGAAAATCCGCCAGTAATTATTTCGTGACCTGATTTAACCATTTTATCGCGAAGCTCTAGGATGATTCTTTCTGCAGATTTTCTACCGATTCCTTTTATTTTTTCAAGTGCCACTGCATTGCCCGATGCAATAGCATTTCGAAGCTCCTGTGGTTGCATGGAAGAAAGCATCATTCTGGCAGTGGATGCACCAACGCCATTTACATTAATGAGCTGTACAAATAGTTCTTTTTCTGCTTGTTCTGCGAAGCCAAAGAGGGTATGACCGTCTTCTTTAATTTGTAAGTGAGTAAGCAGCGTGCCCTGCTTCAAATCCTGTATCCTGGTGAAGGTATTCAGACTGATCTGCACTTCATAGCCAACACCTTGTACATCAATGTGCATGTATGAGGGTGTTTTTATGGTGAAGTTGCCTGTCAGACTAGCTATCATGGGCTTTAAATTCTCTGGCAAAGATACTAAATAAAGTTTAGGGAGTGGTGGTGATGAAATGCTGAACTGCTAACGCGTTCAGGTGAGGGGGGAACTATTTTTTGATATCATTTCAACTGCTTAAACTGCTTAAACTGCTTCAACCTGTATTCCCTTCAACCCTCCCGATTCGTGCTTCGCACTCTCGGGATCTTCGACTTCAACTGCTTAAACTGCTTCAACCTGTATTCCCTTCAACCCTCCCGATTCGTGCTTCGCACTCTCGGGATCTTCGACTTAAACCGCTTAAACCGCTTAAACTGCTTCAACCTGTATTCCCTTCAACCCTCCCGATTAGTGCTTCGCACTCTCGGGATCTTCGACTTCATCTGCTTAAACCGCTTAAACTGCTTCAACCTGTATTCCCTTCAACCCTCCCGATTCGTGCTTCGCACTCTCGGGATCTTCGACTTCATCTGCTTAAACCGCTTAAACCCCTTAAACCTGTATTCCCTTCAACCCTCCCGATTCGTGCTTCGCACTCTCGGGATCTTCGACTTCATCTGCTTAAACCGCTTAAACCCCTTAAACTTCTCTAAACCTGCCTTTCCCTATCTTTACACCCCAAAGAATTGATATGCATAAAATAACTGCAGCCATCACAGCAATAGGTGGCTTTGTTCCTGAGGATAAGCTGACCAACGCCGATCTTGAAAAGTTGGTTGACACCAATGATGAATGGATAAAATCTCGCACAGGAATTGATGAGCGGCGGATTTTAAAGGGGGAGGGCAAGGCTACTTCTGATCTTGTTGTTCCTGCTGTTAGGGCATTGTGTGAGAAGAGGGGAATCGACCCCAACGAGATTGATTGCTTGATCGTAGCAACAATAACACCTGATATGTTTTTCCCAAGCACCGCCAATGTGAGTTGCGATAAGCTGGGGATTAAAAACGCCTGGGGTTTTGACATGCTTGCGGCTTGCTCCGGTTTTTTATATGGCTTAACCACGGGCGCTGCCCTTATAGAAAGTGGGAGGTATAAAAAAGTAGTGGTTGTTGGTGCAGATAAAATGAGCTCGATTGTTGATTATACAGACAGAACCACCTGTATTCTTTTTGGTGATGGTGCCGGTGCAGTATTGCTAGAGCCCAATCTTGAAGGATATGGGGTGCTGGATAGTATTTTAAAAAGTGATGGAAGCGGAGGCAAGTACCTGTATATGAAGGCAGGAGGGTCTTTGCAGCCTTCCTCGGCGGAAACCCTAGCCAACAAAGAGCATTTTCTTTTTCAAGACGGACAACCTGTTTTTAAATTTGCTGTTACAGGGATGGCTGATGTGAGTTACGAACTCATCCAGCGCAATAACCTGACGGCTGATGACGTTGCCTGGCTTGTGCCACACCAAGCCAACAAAAGGATAATCGACGCCACAGCAAGACGGATGGGATTGCCGGATGAAAAGGTGTTGATGAATATCCAGCGCTATGGGAACACAACGGCAGCAACCATTCCACTGTGCTTGTGGGATTTTCAGGATAAGATGAAGAAGGGCGATAATATTGTGCTTGCGGCATTTGGTGGAGGATTTACCTGGGGAGCAACTTGGGTGAAATGGTTTATGGGTTGAGGGAGTTGAAGAGGTTGAAGCAGTTGAGGAGGTTGAAGGGGTTGAGGGTAAATTTAAATTTCTAGATATGTCTGTCAATAAAAAAAAGTTTAAAGGATTTTCCTCTCTCGCTATTCATGCTGGTCAGCATCCTGATCCCATGTACGCACACATTACACCCATCTATGCTTCTTCTACCTATGTGTATGATGAGGCTGAGCAGGGGGCAAGAAGGTTTTCCGGACAAGAAGAAGGATATATCTATTCCCGTTGGGGCAATCCAACCATGAATGAAGCGGAAGAAAAGATTGCCGCAATGGAAACATTCAGATTGGAAAAAAACGGTGTTCAACTTCAGGCGAAGTCGCTTTTGCATGCTTCGGGGATGGCTGCCATCAGTTCCCTGTTTATTGCTACACTGAAGAAGGGCGACAAAATATTAACCCATTATTCTTTATACAGTGGCACACAGGATCTGATGAAAACGCTTCTCGATCCGTTGGAAGTGGAAGCCATTATTGTTGACCTCAGGGATCTTTCATTGGCAGAAAAATATTTGAAAGAAGATGCCAAGATCAAGATGATCTATCTTGAAACCCCTGCTAATCCTACGCTTCAGTGTGTTGATCTTGCAGAGTTGGCCAAGCTTGCAAAGCAGTACGGAAAATTAACGGCATGCGACAATACCTTTGCAACTCCTTATTTACAACAACCTTTTAAGTTTGGCATAGATTTTATTGTGCATTCAACAACGAAGTTTTTAAATGGACATGGCACCGCGATTGGTGGTGTGTTGTTGGGCACTGATATTGAGTTCATGAAAACCAAGGCAACAAAAACACATCGTTTACTTGGTGGTAACAGCAATGCCTTTGAGGCATTTTTGTTGATTAATGGAATGAAGACTTTAGAAGTGAGGATGCAAAGACATTGTGAAAATGCGATGAAGGTGGCTGAATATCTGAATGCGCATCCTGCAATTGAAAAAGTGAATTATAATGGCTTGTCGTCTCATCCCGATTATCTCGTTTCTAAAAAGCAGATGACTCATCCTGGAGCCATGATGAGTGTTGAATTGAAGAATGGTTTTGATGCAGGTGTGATGTTCATGAATAAGCTGCAACTGTGCACCAGAACTGTATCTCTTGGCACCTGCGATACTTTGTTATCTCACCCCGCATCCATGTCGCATTCCAGCATACCCCGCGAACAAAGACTCGAGTATGGTATTACGGATGGATTGATCCGACTCAGTGTGGGAATGGAAAATATTGAGGATATCTTGGAAGATTTTGAACAGGCCTTGGCTGGTTGATGCAACGATGCCTGATTCACTCATCCCATATTAGACTGCACTTCTCTAACAAATTCAACAGAGACCACATATTTTTCAGAAATGGATTCTATGGTGTTTGACTGATCTTTGAGGTCCTTCATGATTGAAAGGGTTAGATTACTTCCCTTTAAAATTCCATTTGCTTCTCCATTCGCTTCTCCCTCTGTATAGGCCTCCAATTTTGCCTCAAACATATTACTTTCATAAGTGCGTATGTTATCCAAGTACAGATCATAGGCCCTAAGCTGTTCAGGCGAAAAGTTTGTGGGCTCGAGCAATTCAACGGCTTCACTGATCTCATTGAAGCGCTTCAGTTCTTCTTTAGTCAGCATAGTGAAATGTTTGGGTTCTGTGAAATAAATCAGCCACCTGTCCAGCGGCAACTCTATATCAAATTTATTTAATTTTTTCCATTTGGGGAGTTCAATCAGCAAGATGTGCATTTGATCAATTGTTTTGGCGAAATCGTGCTGGTTGGTGAGGGCGTAGTGATGGTACCAGATGGTCTCATTCTCATCAATGCTATGGTCCAGTAAATTCAAGGAATAGACGGGCTGGGCCAGGAGTTAATGTTGCTCGTTTGTAAGCTGTCTGGAGTAGACTTTTGATGTATTAAAAAGTGCCCGCTAGATAAAGCTCGCCTGTTTGCCAATCTGCATTTCCACAATAAAATGCCTTCCGTCGCTGTCTTTGCAACGCACATCGACTATGCCATTTTTTCCATCGTTTTTTTCCGGAATCATTTCAGAATTTAGATAATGGATTTCAACAATCGGATGTGGCAAGGGCAGGAAATTATTTAGAAGATTCATCAACAGATGCGGTCGTTCTCCGAATACTGTTTTAAATCCAAGGTCTGATGTGGTTGAGATGATCTGCATATTTTTTTTATGCAAATCTCTTATTGCCCCCATCTGTAAAAAAGGTAAATCCATCAAACTGTTTTGTTATTTTAAACAAGATTGATGGTGAAGAGTACAAATCAGAACAGGAACTTGTAGTTTAGCAAAATAAAAATTCAACACAATATGATGAGGGTTAGAAGAGCAACTGCAGAAGATTGTCCGGCCATGCTTGAGTTGATCAGAGAACTTGCAGTTTTTGAAAAAGCACCTGATGAGGTAACCGTTGACCCTATTCATTTTGAACAAAGCGGCTTCGGGCCAAATCCTGTTTGGTGGGCATATGTTGTAGAGGAAGTTGAAGCTTCAACCCCTTCAACCTCCTCAACCTCTTCAACCTCCTCAACCCCTTCAACCCCTTCAACCTCCTCAACCTCCTCAACCTCCCTCATCGCCTTCGCCCTCTACTACATCCGCTATTCCACCTGGAAAGGTCAAGTCATGTATTTGGAGGATATCCTGGTTACAGAATCAATGCGCGGAAAGGGGGTTGGAACGATGTTGATGGACAGGCTGATTGAAGAGGCCAGGGAGAAGGGTTTCAAGCGGATCTCTTGGCAGGTGCTCGACTGGAACGAACCAGCCATAGCATTTTATAAGAAATACGGGGCTTCCTTCGATCCGGAATGGTTGAATACATCAATTGAGCTCTAAATTCATTGTGAATCAGTTTAATATATAAGTAATCTAAAATCAATAGATTAGACATTAGAAATATCCAAAAAAGAAGGTGTCCGATTTTATCTAGGCAGATTCAACTTTTCAACGCAACAGTAGTTCCTTAAATCGCTCTTTAGGAGTTTGCCAGTCCAATGTTTTTCTTGGCCTCTCATTCAAGAGTTTCTGAACATGTTTGATCTCCTTCCTTGTAA
>JBILBU010000101.1:0-3178 GCA_044353505.1 Chitinophagaceae bacterium
TTAAAAAAAGAAAAACTAAGCGGAATAAACAAGCTTAAACTTATACAGCCCTCGGCGATCTAAATAAATAAAGAACAAGGCCGATGAAAACAAAATAACAGACCAATAAATAGGAAAAAGAAAATGAATATTAATCAATAAAGAAGAAAGGAAATATAAAACTAAAAGTATTGTACTTATAAGATAGAATAAGACAACATGATAAAAAGAAATAATCCCTTTTCTGATTAAATAAAAGTCTTGCAAAAGATGAAAAACTATAAATGAAAAAAAGATAGAATAACTGATTACAGAAAGTGAATTGAGGTAATAAAGTCCAAATAATGAAATAAAAACATGCAGCGTAAGGCTAATCAAATTTAGCCACATATCAATTTTTTCTAATTTCATTGATACCATAATATTTGCTTGAAGTAGGGCTGTTGGGAAAACCAAGATTGTTAGAAACATTTGATTACAATAAACGAATGTATTTTGGTAGCTGGCACCAAATAGGCGAGGAATAATAAGATCAGAATATGAAACAACAAAAGTATAAGCCAACAAGCCATATAATGAATACAAAAGAAATGCTTGCCTATATACAGTCCTCAAAGCATGAGGCCCTTGCTGAAAAGCTTTTACCATAATAGGGAACAGCGATGTTGAAACTATAAAAGGAAGAATTTCAGCAATCGAAAATAGTTTGAAAGAAACTTCATAGTCAGCAACATCAGTAACTTCAAGAAACTTCGAGACAAAAATATTTCCTAGGCGCCAGTAGATAACTGAAAGACTCCCAATGATGATAAATGACCAATTGGCCCTAACAATCTGAAACGCAGAACGCCACTCAATTTTGACAGTAAATAACGAGGAAAAGGAGAGTAATCCAGATGATCCATAATGCATAAATAGATTTAAAGTAATGAGTCTCAGCCCAATGAGCAAGATTGACAAATAAAATATTGACATTGGGGCTATGAATAAAAAACAGCCCGCTATAAATTTTAAGATTGCTTCAATGGTAAGAATATAAAATGTTTTTCGCTGATTTTCCTCTGCAACATTTACATGCTTTATAACATAAATTATATTGTCGAAAACAATATTAATACCCAATAGCAGGGATAGACTTCTAATAAGGTGGTCTTCGTATAAAGAATAGGCAAGAAGTATATGTAGAAAATAAAAAGTAGCGCCAACCAGGAATTGTAGCTTAAAATACTGGCTAATAAATGTTCTTTTATCAGATATTGATATTACTTCTCGAATAAACCATTGGCCGAGTCCAAGACTAGATAGGGAGACCACCATGCCATAAAGGGAATTGGCTATAATGTAGTTCGCAAAGTCTGCACGAGAATATGCCCGAGCAAGGATGATAAAGAAGAGACTAAAAAGAATATTTTGGCCAATATTTGAAGAAATCCCCCAAAGACTATTCTTAATTAAAGAAGACCTTTTCCCATAAGAAACTAAATGAGTAAGCTTACTAAACAACTTCATCAGTAGTTAATTTATAGTCAGCGATCATCAAACCAATAATAGTCGAAATCAGAATAAATATACGAATATCACCAAAGGAATAAACCGTATAAAAGCCAACAAGCCATGTTATCAAGGAAGCTGAGAGAAGTAAATGAAGGTTTCGCTCTGCTTTAAAATATAGGAGAACACCTTTAAACAGAGGAACAATAATCATCAGTAGTATTATCAAGAATCCAAAGGCACCATATTCAGTCAACAGTTTCAGATAGCCACTTTCAGGATGGTCAAAAAAGGTAATCACATTATCATCAATCCAATATTGATCAGGGTTATGGATAGAAACATAGTTTGCATAATTCCCTATGCCAATTCCCCAGATTGGATTATCTGAAAAAATACGAAAGGCATCCTGCCAGATAGTATAACGAAAATTATAGGATTCGGCAAGATCTGCACCACGTTGAAAAATAGCAAATGAGTTGGAAAAATTGAAGGCCACAATTGCAAGCAAGCTAACAGATAAAAAAAGCACTGCCCTATACTTGGCATTTCCCAAAAAAAGCAAAAACAAAATAGCTGCTAACCATCCACCTAAGGCAGCTCTTCCGCCAGTCAGAAAAATTGATAGTACAGAAAGAATAAGTAGGCTATAATTGACCACTTGTCCAAATTTAGAGTCACTTGTCTTTATGAAAAAAAAGAAACTGCAAGCAGAAAGAAATTGTCCATATTTCTGAGGATCTTGAAAAAAGCTGGTATACCTGATATTTAAGCCGCTGAGGACATTAATGTTAGGCGACTTGGCTATCGTAAAAGAGGGCCCAAGGATGATCTGCCCAAGCATAAAAGATAGTGATATAAAAAGAGTGATTTTTAAACAGTCAATCACCTGGTAAATAAATTTACGATCTGCCGTACATTCATCAATTAATATCCGAGCAAAAATAAAAATTGAGGTATACTCCATGAGATAAGTGGCAGATGCTAGGGTTAAACTTTCAGCATTGATAAGTCCACCTGCCACAATAATTGATAACAAAATAAAAAATATTGGGTAGGTGCTTTTTCTTTTAGTGCTCACTAATGCTGGTCGTTTATAAAAGAAAATAAGAAAGACAATTGTTGTAAAACAAAATATATTAGTGCTTAACATACTTGGCAGTAAATCTATAGCCAACAAAGGATAAGCAAGTAAAATATATTTAAGATAAATTCGATTGGGGTTTCCTGCAATAAATATCATTAAAATGAAAAATGCAGACAGTACAGCAAGAGCAAGTAAAATATAAAGCATTGAGCCCATGAGATACTAATTTGGATGTTTATTTACAAACCAGACCCCTGTCATTCTACATATATTCTCAATGAATGAAGCAGATTCAAGCATTTCAAATCTGGGTATTTCGTACATGTGGCTCAAAGTCTCTTTTGTCAGATAGCCTGGAGAGCCGGTAAAAGCGAAATCGAAATTTGATTGCTTGATGAGATCAAGCTCTCGTTCGGAATAATCCCCATTGGGGTATGAAAAACTTGTAACACGTTTCCTCAGCCACTGTTCAAGTTTCTTTTTAGACTCAGTAATTTCATAAAAAGCAACTTCCTCGGAACATCGGGGCAAAATAGGATGTGTTACTGAGTGGCTGCCGATAGTAATATATTTTGATGCTGAAATTGAAATCAACTCTTCTTTCGTCATCGCCTCGCGTTC
>JBILBU010000051.1:0-11319 GCA_044353505.1 Chitinophagaceae bacterium
GTTTGTGTGCGTGATATTGAATAAAAAAGAAAAAACTTAATTCCTTGTGATGAATTGAGTCGGGATTATACATTGTCTCTTTAATCCCATCTCCATATATTTTATATCCTTTCCATTGATTTGTATCGCTTGTTTTAAATTTATCCCTCAAATAAGAAAATGCTGCGTATGGAAAGAGCCAGTCTTTCTGTTCATCTATAAATTTTTTATAGTCAATTATTTTGGCTAGTTCTTCAGCCATTGCTTGATGTAATACTTTTAGCGCATCCCATTTAAGGTTCATTACGGTTTCATAGGCTAAATCTTTTGATGCATTCAGCCGTTTTCTTTGTTGTAAAAATGGCTTTATTAAATGTTTCCATTGATTTCCAGCAATTTTTTCAATTGACAAATAGATTGGATGTAAGGCAAATGCTGAAATCGATGCATAGGGATAAGAGTCTAGATTAGAATGGGTTAAGGTGGTGTCATTAACGGGAAGCAGTTGAATCATTTTGATTGTGACTGATGCAGCCCAATCAACAAGTTTTTTGATGTCATTAAACTCTCCTACGCCAAGGCTTTTTCTTGTTCTTAAACTAAAAACTGGAATGGCTATTCCTGTACCTCTCCATCGGATATGATTAATCCGTGCATAAGCGTCTTCAATGAAAATCTGTTTTGATGCGTAATTAAGTTGACTAAAAACTCTGTTTTCTCCCTCTTCGTATGTTATTTCTTCTTGATCACCTTCCAGAACACAGTATTTGTATTCAATCAGCGAAGTAGAGGGTATAAAATCTATTTCTGCAATCCACTTCTTTCCGTTGAACTGCATAGGAATATAGCCTTCGGTGAGCCAATTTCCCATCACTTTATTGTTACCTGTGATGATCAATTGTTGTCCTTTTTTAAGGAATGGGGCTTCAACTGAAAAATGCAATCCTTTATGAAAATGAGCCTTTGTGAAAGACATTCTATTTTTCAGAATTACATTGGTAAACGGGGCAGTATGATAAATATTTTCGATTCTGCCTATATCATTCCAGCTATCGACGATGACAAGGTCATTTTTTATTTTTTTAATATTGAAACTTCGGTGGGTACCATTATCGATTTTAACGATACAATCATTTTGTAGTAAAAGAAAAGAATAGCTAAAATTGTTAAGCGATTTAGTACTTGTTGAGTCTAGGGGTATATCAATCTGCCAATAGTTGTTATTAACATATGTCATGAGTAAAGCCTGTTCAACCTGTCCGTTACCAAGTTGTGCAATATTGCCATAGATCCTTAATTGCTGTCCAGAACTGCTTGAAAATCGCAGATAAATGCTGATTGTCATGGTTAGGCTTTTTAATAGCGTAAAACTATACTTATTTAAATGTAAAGGGCCGACTTAAGCACTAAAATTGAATTGGTAAAACAATCTTGTCTCTATTTTTAATAATGTCCTTTTCATTGTATATTTGCCAAAAATCTAACTGATGACTAAAAGTCAAAAAAATACCTACTGGATCTTATTTTTCCTCTCTTTAGCACTCGCTGTAGCAGTTTATTTTTTTCTACCAGCACTTGTATCTGTGACTATAGTGCCGATTGTATGCACATTTGCTAAAGCACTCGATCTCGTTTAAATATCATTGAAAGGTTTATTTAGTGATGGTCAAACACCCGTTGACTCACTACCCTATTTATAGCCGTATCGCTTATTCTTTTTAATTATTATCTAATACATCTATTCATACATTAGTTATTTTATACTTATTTACATAAAATCAACCTAATTTTAGAAAATTTTAAATTTCATTAACTTAATATTTTTGTTTCTACTCTTCAAAAGTATACCTTTGCAATATCGTAATAAGGCCCAAACAACTCCAAACTCACTACAATTAACGGCCTAAAGGAATATCAAGTTCCTTGCATTGCACAGTACTTAATATATGAAAAAAAATAATACAACAGAAAACAGGGAATTTTCAAAACCCTTTAATTACCGTTTCCATCTTCATGGAAGCATTAGCGGTGCAACAAAAGGACTATTCAGAATTTTTTTAAATGCCACAGTTGCATTGATGCTGCTTATTGGCAACAGCTCGTTTACGCTGGTTACCTACAGCCAAGTGATTGATAGTGCGAAAATATCACTAACCGAAGAATCATTAGCATTAAATGACAAACAGGGTTTAAAAATTTCAATACCTACACGAAATATGATCCGTAGGGCTGATATAGAAATTAATAAGAACATGAACGAATGGATTCGAATGATCAATCATTTAAAAATTCCACAATTAAATCCTTTTGAAGGCGATAAACAGATAAGCAAAAACTTTTTAGCATCGTTTTTTCTTTGTTTGACCTTTGCTGATGCAGACGATGAAAATGTTTTAAATATGCTTTTCCATGCTGAAAACATAAGATTAATTGATACGAAGCCATTTTTAGGGAGTGATTCTAGTATCGACTATATGTTCAAAAGTGCTATGTATACCAACAACAATTTCTATAAAATAATTGAAGCTGATTTGATTATTACCAATACTTTTCATGCTGAGAATCCATAAATGTTTATTCTTTAAAGCTTTACAATAAAGAAAGGCCTTCTGTTAAAAGAAGGCCTTTCTAATAAGTTGCCGCAAACCGTAAGCCGGATTCTGTTTTAAGCTATCATTTATCTGTCGCTAAAGTTACCCTTAGAGATCAAGCTGCCTACCCATTTCGGCCTTAATAAAGAGCAGGCGAGTCACCTGCCATCCGAAGATACCGAAACCTATGTGGCATTTCAGCACGCAAGGTTTACCCCTAGCATACATTACTATATGCTACCGGGAGCTCTTACCACCCGTTTTCACCCTTATCCCGTAGGGACGGTTATTTTCTGTGGCACTTTCTGTTCCCGATTACTCGAGACCCGGCTATTCACCGGTGCGATGCTCTGTGCTGTCCGGACTTTCCTCGTTGATAAACAACGCGATAGCAACATTTACGGCAAGTACAAAATTAGGTAAGTTTATTTGATTTGGTTGAACCAAATCTCAGTTGCTCCAAAACCATAAAGGGGATGGAGTCGGTTAACAAACGATTTTACTTCACGCTTAGTTCGCAAGAAAGCGTGAATTTCATCTTTTAATCTTCCTGTTCCAATTCCATGAATTACAATAATCTGTTCAAGCTGATGAACCAAGGCCTGTTCATAGAAGTTGTCAAAAACTTTCATTTGAATATCCAAAATTTCAGCAGGATTAGCATTTCGGGGAACCTGGCTTAGCTTATCGGCATGGAGGTCAATCAGAGTTCTTTGAGGAGGAAGATTTGACCGTATTTTATCGGCTGCATATATTTTGAAACCTGCAGCATTCAGTTTAGTCATATCAAATCTGTCTTTTTCTGCCCTTGCAGGATAAATGTTAAATAGATTAACTCTAAAGGAAGCCTGTTGAGCCTTCAAAACGTCTTCAGCCATTTTGAAAATCTGTTTTGGTTTTGGCTTATACACTACTTCATAATGTTCTACCCTCTTTAGATCATTGAAGGATAAAGAAAAGTCAAATTGTATTTTTGGTTGATCATTGAGATGTTCAAAAGGGAGATCAAATAAATACATTTCATCAAGTGATTTGATAGTGTGTTTGAGATCAATTTCTTTTGTAGTACCATAAAAGATGGAGAGTTCAAATATCATGTCATCTTCCGTATGGTTCAATAGATAAATACGAAAATGAGAGATGATATCATCATCAAATACATCCTTATCCAGGATTGGAAAAAAAGAAAGCCATACACCATCAAGTTCTGGTAATTTCTTAATGTTTTTTTCTGACCTTGGTATTGTTATTGTTTTATTTACAGGTGTAGGCTGATCTTTTTTAGATGTAAAGTCTTGAAAATATGGGAAGTCAATTTGATCAGCGTAAACGGGAAATTGCACACTGTCAACTTCGATCAAAACCATTGATTTATCAATCCACTCAATTACTTTTCCTCTCTCTCCTGTAGCAGTAACTATAATACTGTCGTTTTCCTGAAATTTCATTTTATGTATTGAGCTTACTGTGTCTTTTCCCGTATAACATATAAATAACCAACCCCAGTGCCATCCATCCGAAAAATACCACCCAGCTTTTAGCAGGTATTTCAACCATCAGGTAAAGACAACATGCTACGCCAAGAACTGGAATGAGAGAGAACTTTTTGGAGAACGTAATTACAGACAAAATACCAGTGAGGATGATGAAAATAAGAAAGAGAATTTCTTGATAACCTTCATGTAGAATATTTGAAAATGCACCAACGATTCTGTCAAAAAAAATAACAAGCATGATCAAGTATAAGGCTGGGAAAATCAGCTGTGAGTTGATATAAGGAATTGAAAACTTACCTTTTTCAGGTTTGATTTTAGGAAGTAGTAGAACTCCCCCACTGACCAATACAAAAGCAAAAAGAGTTCCAATGCTCGATAAATCAGTCATCAATTTATCGTCTATAAATAAAACCAAGCCCCCAACCAACAAACCTGAAATAATTGTAGAAAAGCCTGGGGTTTGATATTTCTTTGTGATTTTTGAAAATGATTTTGGAAGTAGACCATCCCTGCTCATGGCCATCCAAATTCTAGGTTGGCCAAGCTGAAATACTAAAAGCACACTCGTTGCTGCAACAACGGCGCTAACCGAAACTACAAAGCCAATTTTCTTAAGATTTATTTTTTCAAACACAAAGGCTAAAGGGTCTGTAATATTTTCAAATTCGGTGTAGTTAACCATACCGGTAATTACAAGTGCAATTACAATATAAATTATTGTGCAAATAATGAGAGAGTAGATCATGCCTTTAGGAAGATCTCTTTGCGGATTTGCACACTCTTCAGCAGTTGTTGATATTGCATCAAATCCAATATATGCGAAAAAAACAGCTGATACGCCCTTTAAAACACCCCCCATTCCGTTGGGAAGAAAGGGAGTCCAGTTACTGGATGTACCATTTGAAAAAATATACCAGAGCCCAATGATTGCGATGAAGACAAGAACAGTAATTTTTAATATCACCATTGCATTGGCAGTCTTTTTGCTTTCTTTTATACCAACATATACAAGCCAAGTAATGAGTACTACTATAATAAAGGCTGGAAGATTGATGATAAAAGGAATCCCAAATATTCTTGGTGCATTACTGTAAATAAGTCCGGAGGTATCGAGGCCTTTTTCAATTGCTGCAGTATAAGAAAAATGTGCAGTCTGGTATCCAATTGTTAGCCATTCAGGTAAATTGATACCCATAGCAGATAGAATATTATTGAAATATGCGCTCCACGATATTGCAACGACAATATTTCCAATTGCATATTCTAAAATTAAAGCCCACCCAATAATCCATGCTACAACTTCACCAAAACTAATATAAGAATAGGTGTAAGCACTTCCTGCGACAGGCGTACGAGAGGCAAATTCAGCGTAGCATAAAGCAGTGAATCCGCATGTTATAGCCGTAATGATAAATAGAAGAATAACTCCTGGCCCTCCATTAAAGGCTGCTGATCCAATGGTGGAAAATATGCCAGCTCCAATCACTGCAGCTACGCCCATTAGAGTAAGATCGCGAACAGTGAGCACTTTATTTAAGCCAGTTCCTCCATGTTCCTGTTCTTGTTTTCTAACAGCATTATTAAGATCTTCTATATTCTTTTTTCTAAAAAAGGTATTCAAATTATTCAGTTTAATTATTTATCACGAGTAATTAAGTAATGTGCTAGTCCAATTAATGATTCTTTTCTATCTTTTGTCACCGCAATTTCTTCTAAATGACTTAATGCCTTATTGAGATACTGCTCCTTCAATTTATTGGCCCATTTGTCTATCCCACAAGCTTTATAAATACCCAAAACGGTTTCTACTTTATTATCATCATTATGGAGCAATGATGTTCTTAGAGATGCGGCCATTTCCCCTTCTGCAGTTTCAAGTGCGTGAATCATAAGAAAGGTTTTCTTATTACTCTGAATATCGCCTCCCACTTGTTTTCCGAATTTTGCAGGATCACCAAAAGCATCGAGGTAGTCGTCTTGAATTTGAAATGCAATGCCGAGGTTTCGGCCAAACTCGTAAATGTGTTGTTGATTAAATTCGCTCGCCCCTCCAACAATTGAGCCCAATTGTAAGCTTGAAGCAAGTAATACTGAGGTTTTGAGTTGAATCATTGTCAAATACTCTTCCAAAGAAACATGATCACATTTTTCAAAATCCATATCGAGCTGCTGCCCTTCACAAACTTCTTTAGCAGTTTTATTAAAAAGGTGTATTATTTTTTTGATATGAGGTGATTGGATCTTGTTGATGTAGTCATAGGAAACCACCATCATAACATCTCCTCCTAGTAAAGCAGTAGATTCTCCATGAACGGAATGCACAGTTGGCTTACCTCTTCTTAAAGGAGCCTTATCCATGATATCATCATGAACCAGGGTGAAATTATGAAATAGCTCAACAGCTGCTGCGAGGTGATAAGCATCCTGGTGAATTTCATCAAACAGTTCATTTCCCATTAAACAAAGAACGGGACGAATCCTTTTACCACTATTTACGAGAAATTCTTCTAAGGGATCATAGAGTGTTGCAGGAAATGTTGGAAAATGCCTATGGGTAAAATAAGCATCAAACGACTGTTGTAATTTTTCGATTCCAGACATAAATAACCTGATTATACAGGTGCTCTAAGATAGGAAATGAACTCGGCTTACTGTTATTTTTTCTTTTTCTTTGTACCCACATTTGGCTTAAAATCTACGTCAAGCATCCACTCATAGTCGAGTTGCCTTTTGGTTAAATTTGCGGCAATAACCTTGATTTTAACCGGATCTCCAATTCTAAAGGCCCAAGCGCTTCTTTTGCCAACAAGTGCATATTCTGACTCATGATAAACAAATTCGTCATAATCCAACAGTGAGGTGGCAGAAACTAAGCCCTCGCATTTATGGTCAACAGTTTCTGCCCAAAAACCGAAACTCGATACCCCGGAAATGACAGCATTAAATTGATCACCCAGATAATCTTTCATAAATTCAACTTGCTTGTATTTGTTTGCTGCCCTTTCAGACTCCATTGCAGCCCTTTCACGCTCACTAGAGTGAATACATCGTTGCTCCATTTTCTTATCGATTTCAGGTTGGCTGCTTAGTACTGAAGTAAGCACACGATGTACCATGATATCTGGATACCTTCGGATTGGTGAGGTAAAATGACAATAAAACTCAAAACCAAGTCCGTAGTGACCAACGTTATTGGTCGTATAGATTGCTTTTGCCATGGTTCTGATGCCCATTTGCTCCAATACCCTTTGCTCTGGAAGTCCTTTTACATTTGTAAGCATTTCATTAAAAGACTTTGCAATATCAGACGGGGTATTGGTGTTAAACGTATATCCGTGTTTTTTAGCAAATTCGACAAAGGGAACCAATTTGGCGGCATCAGGCTCATCATGAACACGATATGGAAAAGGAAGGGGCTTGTTGGCTACTTTTAATTTGCCAATTTTTTCAGCAACTGTTCTATTTGCCAAAAGCATAAATTCTTCTATAAGTTGGTGAGACTCCTTGCTTTCTTTAAGTACTATTCCGATAGGCTTTCCTTTTTCATCCAATTTAAAACGCACCTCTTGAGAAGAAAAATTAATTGCTCCATCTTTCATTCTCTTCTTACGAAGCAATTGGGCAATTTCATTAAGCAGTAACAATTCTTTGTCGTACAGACCAATTCCTTTTTCAACCACTTCTTGAACATTTTCATAAGAAAACCTGTGATTTGAATGAATGACAGTTCTCCCTATCCAATGTTCTTTTACTTCACCCTTGACATTTATCTTGAAAATACAAGAATATGTAAGTTTGTCTTCATTGGGCCTCAAGGAGCACAATTCATTAGACAGTCGTTCAGGCAACATAGGCACTACCCTATCAGGTAAATAAACAGAGGTAGCCCGTTCATACGCAGATTGATCTAGGGCAGAATCAGATTCGATATAATGACTAACATCGGCAATGTGTACACCTATTTCATACCAACCATCTTCTAATCTATGAAAACTCAATGCATCGTCGAAATCTTTTGCATCTTCTGGATCAATTGTGAAGGTTAGAATCTCCCTCATATCCTTTCGATTGGCTATATCTTCAATAGTTATGTGCTCGGATATTCTTGCTGACTCTTCCAATACATCATCAGAAAACTGTACTGAAAAGCCTTGTTTGATCAATATTTCTTTCATTGCCAGGTCACCCTCCATTTCCTCTGTAACTACTTCAATGATTTCACCACGGGGTCGCTTATCGTCATCATCCCATGATATGATTTTAGCAATAACCTTATCGCCATCTTTTGCACCATGAAGTGATTGAATTGCAACAAAAAAATCTGGAATTGCCTTTTCAGATTCTGCAATAAAAAAGGCAAAGTCGCGATTGACTTCTATTTTTCCGATAAATTCTTTCTGTTTTCTTTCGACAACCTGTACAATCTTACCTTGCAAGCGACCACCCCTATCTTCCCCTTTTGTAACCTGAACCCGAACAAGATCACCATGAAAAGCCTTATAAAAATCATTGGGTTTAATGATAATATCTTTCTCCATCCCTTGAACCACTACAAATCCCATTCCCGACCTTGTAATTTCAAATCGACCTTTATGAAGATCCACACTCTTATCTTGAGATAATTTTCTTTTACCTGGTTTCGATTTGTTGCTATTCTTTTTCTTCTTCATGATATAAGTAATTAAACGAAGCTCTGGGTATTGGAAAAGGGATCAGATTGATTGTTATCGGTATAAAAATCTGATGGATATTGGTTAATAATGTCGTTAAATTCTTTTTCTTGTTCAAACAAAAATGTAAAGCTTATTGGTAGTACGTAGAAAGGCAGCTCAGCAAGCTTATCAATAAATTTTACCAAGCGGACTGCATCTTTTTCTGTAGTGAGGATGATGGTTTGTTTATTTGTAATATTATTAAACCGACTTACAATAACATCAAGATCATCAATACTAAAAATATGATGATCACTAAAGAAAAGTGCATCGTAGGTGGCGGTTGACTCATGTATATATGAGGTCAATGGCTCAGGATTAGCAATTCCACAAACCAGTAATACTTCATCCTCTTTCGATAATTCCTTAGCTTTACCAGTTACAATATGATAAGGTATGTTGTATTTAATTGAAGTGAAAAAAACATGCTGATGATGGAGTGGATTAAGCTCCTTCATTATTAAAAAATGGTGATGTTCAGAAATATGAGATGGGCATTTGGTTACAACCATGATATCAGCTCTTTGCGCACTTGACTTCTGATCACGTAAATCGCCAGTCGGCAGAAAGAAGTCGCGGGTATATAGGTTTGCATAATCCGTCAGGAGTATATTTAATCCTGCATTAATTTCTCGGTGCTGAAAAGCATCATCTAAAATAACAATTTTTGTTTCAGGCCTGTCATATAGCAATTGAGGAATTGCTTCAATTCTTTTTTCGCCTACAGAAACAGCAATATCAGGATGTTTTAGGTGGAACTGCATTGGTTCATCCCCTATTTCAATTGCAGTTGTTTTGTCACTTGCCAGAACATAGCCAGAGGTTCTTCTCTTGTAACCCCTACTTAGTGTTGCGATTGGATATTTGTCCTTAAGCATATTGGCAAGGTATTCTACCATTGGAGACTTCCCTGTTCCACCAACAGAAAGATTTCCAACGCCAATGATTGGAATATTAAACGTTACTCCCTCAATCACTCTCTTTTCGTATAAGAAATTTCTCAGTTTTATGATGAACCCATACAAAATTGCAAGAGGAAAAAGGAAAAGTCTGAATGATCTTAGATAGATGTTCTTAAAATGCATAAATACAATCAGGTGTAACGCAAAAGTCGAGCTTTTTGTCGAGGAAATCTACATCTTCAATATTTTCAACAGCCGGAAAGAAAGAAAGCCCAATTTTAATGATATCTTTTCGGCATTTTGAAATAAACCGATCATAATATCCTTTTCCATAACCAACCCTATTCCCATATAGGTCAAATGCCAAGAGTGGTAAAATGGCAATATCGATATCCTTTTCATTCACAATTGGCCCAGAAATGGGTTCAGGTATACCATACAAATTTGGTTTAAAGCACATATTATTATGGCGAAGAAAGTGTTTCATCGAAAAATCAATGGGATTGATTGCTGGGTAAGTAATCCCCAAGCCTGGGTCGGTAAACCTAAGCCAATCAATTAAAGGCCCGGGATCAGGCTCCTTATTTTCATACATGGGAAGATAGGCATGAACTAGACTAGCATATGGAAGAACTAATTCCTGAAAACGGATAAGAAGTAAATCCTGAAAAATATTATAGTCCTTGACCGACAACGCAGCTCGTTTATTTCTATGAATTTGCCTTGCTTGAACCTTGGTCATGTAAACAGAGCGTTTAATTACGATTGATAAAAATGGAAAAAAGTGTAGTTCCATATTTTCGCTCAGTCTTAAAAAAAGGATGTTTTTGGAAATTATTCCTGGGAGTATGCTCTAGAATAAACCATCCCTCGATATTTAGGAGTTGGCGAGAAAAAATAACTTCTGGGAGATCCTCAATATTGCCCATTGCATAAGGTGGGCCAGCAAAGATAATATCAAAGGTTTCCTGACAGGTGTCTAAATACTTAAAAACATCAGATCGAAATATCTTAACATCATCCATTCCCATTTCAGCTGATGTTTTCTTAATGAAAGAATACATTTCAGCATCCTTTTCAACAATTGTAAGATTCCTTACCCCACGTGAAAATAACTCATAGCTAATACTCCCCGTACCCCCAAAAAGATCAAGTGATGATACCTCATTTAGAGAGATATTATTTTCAATGATGTTAAAGAGTCCTTCTTTGGCATTGTCTGTTGTTGGCCTAGTATAAGGCATACTATTGGGTGGATTGAAACGCCTTCCTCCTAGTTCACCACTGATTATACGCATTGTCTTGTTAGAAATAATGGGGTGAAATAATGTAGGGGAACTTTTGAATCAGCAAGCGCATTCAAGCTGACAGATGGCAATACACATTGAGTATTCAAAACATATTCTTTTATTGCATCCATATAGGTGGATTCCTCTTTAATAAAACCACTAACCTGTACAATCGCGTTTTCAGCATCAAGCTGATAGGTACCCATTACTGACAGAAGATAATAAATAATATCATCTTTTGTTTCATAAAAATAAGTCTGCGTAAATTTTAGTTCTTCCCCAAAGAAAACTGATATATGGATTGTCGATGGGTAAAAGATAATATTAATGAGTCCGTTTTCGGCATTGAG
>JBILBU010000052.1:0-11275 GCA_044353505.1 Chitinophagaceae bacterium
TTACGCCTACTTTTTTCTTGTCTAGTGGAGAGAGCGACTTATCGCCAAAGATCACCACCAGGATGAGGAGCAATGCTGCGATGAGCAGATAGAAAATATAGCTGAATATCTTAGCATCGATATACAATAGGGCAATCATTACAGACGAAAACACGCCGATTCCAAGTGCGCCAAACAAAGGGTTTAGCAATTTGGCGTTTACTCCCTGAGGAACGTTCCCAATAGGTTTCCCTTCTGCATTGACAAGGTATTTTTCTTGAAAAAGCACTTGAACCAGCACGCTTAAGAGCATTCCAATGCCTGCAACTAAAAACGCCCATTTAAAATCAGCAGGGTTTCCGGTATCTCCAAAGGCGCCACAGAGAAAAGGGCCTAGCGCCCCACCAACATTGATGCCCATATAAAATATGGTATAAGCGGGATCTATTTTTCTGTCGCCAGGAGCATACAGCTGTCCGACCATCGATGATATGTTTGGCTTAAAGAACCCATTGCCAGCAATCATAAAGCCCAATCCGCTGAAAAAGAGAAAAGTGGAGAGTTCAGGATTCGACTGGTAAATCGTCGCGCAAAAAAACAAGATAAATTCCCCCAAGGCCATGGTAAGTCCACCTGCAATAATTGATCTTTTATTGCCCCAGTACCTGTCGGCTATAAATCCTCCAATCAGCGGGGTGAGATAAACAAGGCTGGTATAGCTGCCGTATAGGCTTGATGCGATCGTTTTGTCAAACATCAGGGCCTTGGTCATGAAGAGTACCAGAATTGCCCGCATGCCGTAGTAGTTAAATCGCTCCCACATTTCGGTTGTAAAAAGAACATATAGACCCTTTGGGTGTGCTGATGTCTGGCTTGATGACATGTATCTGTTTTTGTTGATGTTCCTAAAATAAGCAATTTGTATCTTTGCGCCTCAAGCAGTTTTATTTTCCATTTCAATTTATCTCATGAACATACTTCTTTTAGGATCCGGCGGTAGGGAACATGCCCTCGCTTGGAAGATTAAGCAAAGTAGCCATTGCAGCAAACTCTTTATTGCACCCGGCAATCCCGGAACATATTCTTGCGGGGAGAATGTCGATATCGCTACTTCTGATTTTGACGGCATTGCTCAGTTTTGTCTGCAACATCAGGTTAAGCTGTTGGTTGTTGGACCTGAAGATCCATTGGTGAATGGAATCTATGATTTCTTTACGTCCAACGCAGCCTATGCCCATATCATTGTTGTTGGTCCTTCTGCAGAAGCAGCAAAGCTTGAAGGAAGTAAGGCGTTTGCAAAAGCCTTTATGGATAGAAATGGCATTCCAACTGCATCATATAGGGAGTTTACCAAGGATAATTATGAGGAGGGGATCGTATATCTCAAACAACATGCCTTGCCAATCGTATTGAAGGCCGATGGTTTGGCTGCAGGCAAAGGGGTTGTAATTGCAGAGTCGCATGCAGAAGCCCTTTCCACATTTGAGGACATGATTCAATTTACCTGTTTTGGGGCGGCAGGTGAGAAAGTGGTGATTGAGCAGTTCCTCACAGGCATTGAACTGAGCATGTTTGCCCTCACCGATGGGAAGGAATATGTACTCCTTCCTGAGGCGAAGGATTATAAGCGAATTGGCAAAGGCGATACAGGCCCAAATACTGGCGGAATGGGTGCGGTTAGTCCAGTTCCATTCGCCAATAAAACCTTTATGGACAAGGTGATTCAGCAGGTGGTTAAGCCCACGATTGATGGACTTTCTAAAGAGGGCTTGGTGTATCATGGATTTGTATTTTTCGGACTCATTAATGTGGGTGGCGAGCCTTATGTGATCGAGTATAACTGTAGGATGGGAGACCCAGAAACGGAAGTGGTCATGCCGCGCTTAAAAACAGATATCGTAGACATGTTTCTGGCGATGGCGGAGGGAAGACTTTCTGAGGTGCATATTGATGTAGATCCAAGATCAGCAGCAACTTTGGTGTTGGTGAGTGGGGGTTATCCTGGGGTATTTGAAAAAGGTAAGGTGGTTAAAGGGATTGATACGCTGCTATCTTCAGATAGCATGATATTTTATGCGGGAATTGGCAGCGGCAATGGAGAGTTGTTAACTACAGGGGGGCGCGTTGCTGCAGTTACCTCCTATGGCGATTCTATCAAGGAGGCCGTTGATAAATCGATCAACATCATTCAACATATCAGCTTTGAAAACATGGCATTCAGGCAAGATATCGGGTATGAGTTTCTAGACTAATTTCATTTTGCTACTCATTTAAATTATTGATTGTTTATTGCGTTATTTATTTGAACTTTGAGCAACTTCTTTTAAATAGGCTAGCATGGGACTTTTTACATGGTTTACACAGGATATTGCCATTGACCTTGGCACTGCAAATACATTGATTATTCACAATGATGAAATTGTTGTGAACGAGCCTTCTATTGTGGCCCTCGAGAGGAATAATCCAAAGCATTTGCTTGCAGTAGGAAAAAAAGCCTTGCTAATGCACGAAAAAACGCATGAAAGTATTCGTACTGTTCGTCCGTTGAAAGATGGGGTAATCGCGGATTTTAACGCTGCTGAGCTCATGATTAGGGAGATGATCAAATTGATTTATCCCAAAAAACCTCTTTTCCCACCGAGCTGGAGAATGATGATCTGCATCCCATCAAGCATTACCGAAGTAGAGAAGAGGGCAGTACGTGATAGTGCAGAACAAGCCGGTGCAAAAGAAGTTTATTTGATACATGAGCCAATGGCTGCAGCGCTAGGTATTGGTATTGATGTTACAGAACCAATTGGAAATATGATCATTGATATTGGCGGCGGAACCACTGGCATTACAGTGATAGCACTTGCAGGTATTGTGTGTGATCAATCTATACGTATTGCCGGAGATGAATTTACTGCAGACATCATGGAGGCGCTTAGAAGATATCATAGCTTGTTGATTGGAGAGAGAACTGCTGAACAGATTAAAATTCATATTGGCGCTGCCATGAAAGAACTCGATAATCCACCTGATGATATTCCTGTTAATGGAAGAGACTTGGTTACTGGTATACCTAAGCAGATTATGGTGAGTTATCAGGAAATTGCGGAGGCACTTGATAAATCTATTTTTAAAATTGAAGAAGCAATTCTTAAGGCTTTGGAAACTACGCCACCTGAGCTTGCTTCTGATATATACAGGCGAGGACTTTACCTGACCGGGGGCGGTGCATTGCTGAAGGG
Source organism: Chitinophagaceae bacterium (assembly GCA_044353505.1). Lineage (GTDB taxonomy): Bacteria > Bacteroidota > Bacteroidia > Chitinophagales > Chitinophagaceae > Pollutibacter. The sequence goes on from JBILBU010000052.1 coordinate 3,213, forward strand.
GCTTGACAAAAGACTTGCTCAAAAAATTAAGCTACCGGTCCATGTTGCAGAGGATCCGCTGAAGAGTGTTGTGCGGGGCACTGGCCTTGCACTAAAAAACTATCATCATTTTCCCTTCATCATGAGGTAAGGAAACCACTTTAAAATCAGAAGGAGCCTGCTCTCCCCATGCGTAACGTTTTTTTATTTCTCAAAAGGTATTCAATATTCATTTCCTTTCTGTTCTTGCAGGGAGTGTCACTCTCAATGCTTTTTAGCTATAATGGTTTTCATCAGACGGTGTACGGAATGTTTTCCAGTGAATTTTCCGGAAAGATCAATCAACGTGTAAATGGTGTTGAGGAATTTTTCTCATTGAGGGAGCAGAATGAAATCCTTCGAAATCAAAATGCAGCATTGCTATCAAGTATTCCATCAGGCAGTCTCTTGCCAGATTCTTCTTTTATGTTGGTGAAGGATACGTTGTTGTTGGACTCATTGAAAACCCGTCTTCAATACCAATACTTTCCAGCCAAGGTTATTTCTAACTCTGTATTTCTGCAACAAAATTATCTTGTGCTCCACCGGGGAAGCAATCAAGGAATTCAATCCAATATGGCAGTGGTTGGTTCAGCTGGCTTGGTAGGAACTGTGGTTGGCGTTAGCAATAACATGTCTATGGTCATGAGTTTGTTGCACCGACAATCTAAGGTAATTGCTGTTCTCAAAAAGGGAAGCGGATTGGGAAAGGTTAGCTGGAATGGGAAGGATCCAGGGCATCTCCAATTGTCGAAGGTTCCAAAGACAGTGACAGTAAAGATTGGGGATACTGTAGTCACCAGTCCTTACTCAGATAAATTTCCTCCTGGGGTTGTCATCGGATATGTAGATAACGTTAGCCAAGATCAGGAAACCAATACCTATTTGCTAAGTGTCAAGACAGCAATAGATTTCAATAGCATTCAACATGTTTTTGCAGTAAAAAACTTATTGCTTGAAGAAATGGATCAATTAAAACGCAAGGTGATCAAGGAATGAATTTAATTGTAAAAAATATTATCAGACTCATTGTTATCGTGTTGATTCAGGTCTTCATCCTGAACAACATACCCCCGTTGCACCAGTTCATCGTTCCTTATTTTTATTTTGTGTTTTTGCTTTGGTTGCCTTTTAACATCAGCAGAACAACACTATTGTTTACTGCCTTCTTTCTTGGCGTTTTCGTTGATATGTTTTACAAGACACCCGGACTCCATGCTGCGGCTTGCCTGTTGGTAGGTTTTCTTAGGCCTTTTGTCATAGGACTTTTGCTTCCAAAGGAAGTGACTGAATGGGGCAATGAAGAGCCTTCAAGGAATACCATGGGCCCCTTGCCTTATGCTACATACATTATTCTGCTTACTTTTTTGCATCATTTCTATCTCGTCTTTCTCGAATGGCTGCAATTTGGTAGCTTTCTCTATTTTCTCGGGAAGGTGATATTGACTACATTGGTCAGCTTGTTGCTTATAATTGTTGCCGATCTTTTTATGAACAGAAAATCAAGGAGCCGGTAAGAAAGCAAATCAGTAATTTTGCATAGTAATTTGTACACCCAATGCCAGCATTCAATCAATCACGACAATATGTTATCCGGATAATATTCGTAACCACGTTTATTGTTCTGGCATTGCGTTTGCTGTTTCTTCAATTGGGGCCATCCAACTATGATACGCTCGCCATGGATAATGCAGTGAGCAAAAAAGTGATGTTTCCCGATCGGGGAATCATATTCGATAGAAAGGGAAGGGCAATATTGGAAAATACCCAGACCTATGACCTAATGGTTCTTCCCACCTTGCTCAAAGGAATTGATACCCTTGGAATATGCACCATTCTTAAAATAGATAAAGAAGAATTCAGGGAGCGTATCATTGGGGCCATCATAAAAAATGGCCGATATCGCCCCTCTATTTTTGAGTCAGTTCTTCCTGTAGAAATATTTGTACAGTTAGAGGAAAATATCTTTCGCTTTGAACCCGGGTTCTTTTTGCAGGAACGTCCGAGTCGCTCTTACCCATACAAGGCTGCTGCGCATATTCTTGGGTATGTTGGCGAAGTAGATTCTGCTGTACTCAAACGAACGAATTATTTTTACAAGATTGGGGATTATATGGGATTAAGTGGGTTGGAACGTTTTTACGAGCCAGTCTTGATGGGACAGCGTGGAGTCCGTTATCAAGTCAAAGACAATAAAAACAGAATTGTAGGATCGTATGAGAATGGAAAGTTTGATTCAACTGCCATTGCAGGAAGAAATCTTCGCAGCTCAATTGATATCGATGTGCAGGTGTTGGCAGAGCGTCTGCTAAAAAATAAACTGGGTGCTATTGTAGCGATTGATCCAAAGACAGGCGGAATTATTGCCATGGCCAGTGGCCCTACCTATGATCCCAATGAACTTACCGGAAGCAATCGCAGAACCAATTTCTCCTGGATGTTGAGGGATACTGCACGCCCTTTGTTCAATCGCGCCATTAAAGGGCAATATCCGCCTGGTTCAACGGTGAAGCCCATGGGGGCACTCATTGCGTTGGATGAAGGTGTTATTACAGAGTCATTCGGACTTGGCTGCAGTGGAGCATATTATGGCTGCAGAAGGCCCATTAAGTGCACCCATAAAAATCCAGGGCATGCTGCCAATTTGCGACTTGCACTTGCAAATTCTTGCAACAGTTATTTTTCTCATCTCTATAGATTGTCAGTTGATAACCCAAGACTAGGAGGAACTGTAAAAGGGTATCTCAAGTGGAAGCAATACATGAATTCATTTGGCTTTGGTGTGAAGCTTGGGGTGGATCTTCCTAGCGAAGACAAGGGATTGATTGCAGACACCAGTTTTTACAACCGTTTGTATAACCGTTCCTGGAGTTCATGCACCAATGTATTTCTGGGAATTGGTCAAGGCGAAATGCAGGCCACTCCGCTTCAAATGGCCAATATGCTTTGTATAATTGCCAATAACGGGTATTATTATACTCCCCATTTCATATCATCGATTGATGGGGAACAGCCAACAGATACTATTCTTAGTCGCTACCGAGTTAAACACAAGGTTACCAATATCCCAGCATCGGTATACAAAACAGTTCAACTTGGGCTGCAAGATGTAATTGAAAACGGATCAGGAAGGGTAGCACGAATTGAAGGAATAAATATTGGTGGTAAAACGGGTACTGCTGAGAACTATGGTATTATAGCTGGCCGACGTGAAAAGTTGAAAGATCATTCTTGGTTTGTGTGTTTTGCCCCAATTGAAAATCCGAAGATTGCGGTAGCCGTTATTGTAGAGAATGCAGGGTTTGGTGCCACCTGGGCAGGACCAATGGCATCACTCATTATGGAGAAATATTTAAAAGACACATTGTCTGAGTTGAGGTTAAAGGAAGTTGAGCGAATAGAGAATACGGAAATCATACTCCCGATTGTAAAGCTCAAGCGTGCTAAAATAGATTTGCTAAAAAAAGAACGACTGAATAAAATTAAACTCAAGGCACAGTCACCTTCAGTTAAGAAACCAATGCCAGCACCTACAAAAAATAAAGCGATAACACAGCTTCACAAGGAAGCTGTCAAACCAAGAAATGAAGAACAAGTCATTTGATATATCAAGAGGCATTGACTGGACTTTAATCATCGTCTATATCATGCTTGTGCTGGCGGGTGTTGCAAGTATTTTTGCAACAACTTATCGGGATGAATCTGTGATTCAAGGATTCTTATCATTCAAGACAGATTATAGCCGACAGCTTTTATATTTTGGAATCAGTGCGGTACTGGCGACATTTATTTTACTGACCGACAGTAAGTTTTTTACTGCCACAGCCAATATATTTTATTTTTTCGGTCTCATTCTCTTGTTGCTTGTATTTCCCTTCCATACCGAAGTGAAAGGAACAGAATCAATTATTCGTTTTTCTGGATTCCAGCTTCAGCCTGCAGAACTCTGTAAAGTATTTGTCAATTTAGCACTCGCAAAATACCTTTCCTCAGTTGATATTAATTTCAAAAAAATTCGTTCACAACTCATCGCAGCTTCGTTGGTTTTAGTTCCGGCCCTAATTACTGTTTTTCAAAGTGAAACAGGGTTAGCACTTGTATATCTTTCCTTTTTTCTTGTGATGTACCGCGAAGGCCTGCCTTCTGCTATTTTGGTAGTTGCTGCTTCGGTGGCGGTATTGGTGATCTTGACCTTGTTGATCGATCAGAATATACTGGCCATTCTGTTAACAGTCTCTGCCCTGTTGTTTTTGTACATCACAAGGAGACAAATTAAACGCAATAAATCGATTGTATATCTTGTTGTATCCATTTGGGTTGTTGCCGTAGGTATTCAACGATTTGCGGTGCCTTATTTCTTCAGCAATATTCTTAAGCCTTATCAGGTTCAAAGAATATACGCAACAGTTGGAAAGGACATCAGTGTGGATACAGAAAACATGACTGAAGAAGAGCTCAAGAAGATGGAGGATAAGAAGAGAGCAGGAAATTATAATGTGAAACAGAGTAAGATTGCAATTGGCTCTGGTGGATTTTTTGGTAAAGGACTGATGAAGGGAACACAGACACGTTATGACTTTGTTCCAGAACAAAGAACGGATTTTATTTTCTGTACAATTGGAGAAGGCTTTGGTTTTATGGGAAGTATCGTGCTGCTCGGACTCTATCTTTTTATGTTGTTCAGGATTATCAATATTGCAGAGCGGCAAAGAAGTACATTTTCCAGGTCGTATGCCTATGGCGTTGCCTCCGTTTTGTTCTTTCATATTTTCGTTAATATTGGAATGACAGTTGGAATTGTTCCAGTGATTGGGATACCGCTGCCGTTTATGAGCTATGGCGGAACATCATTAATTACCTTTACCGTGTTGCTGTTTATTTTAATCCGCCTTGATGCCGACCGACAAATGACATTGCGCTAATTAGTTTTAATTGGAAAAATGAAAATAATCCCCCTGTCTGAAGGTTCCTTTACAGTAGATCAAACCAAAAAGTTTATACCATATATCCCTCAAAGAGATACGCTTCAGGAAAGAACCAAAGGAAGTTTACTTGTTGAAATTCAACCCTTTCTTATAGTCACAACGAATGATATAATCCTTCTCGATACGGGTCTTGGATTTTCCGAGGAGGGTGTTCTACAGCTTTATAATAACCTCGCCAAACATGGGATTTCTCCTTCTGATGTTACCAAAGTGATCATGAGTCATTTACATCGAGATCATGCTGGCGGACTCTCCGTTGCAGATCCTTTCTCTGGCCTTCACTATCTTTCATTCCCGCAAGCAGATCATTATATTCAGGCCAAGGAGTTAAATTATGCGCTGAGCGGACAGAGCTCTTCCTATGACAGTTCCAAACTTTCATTTTTGGCCAATCATGAAAAAGTTCATCTATTGGATGATCGCGGAGATATTGATCAGTATATATTTTTTGAACTCAGCGGTGGACATTCTCCTTTTCATCAAGTGATTAAAATTCTAGAAGGCAGTCAAATTCTATTTTTTGGCGGTGATGAAGCACCTCAACTTCAGCAAATGAAAACCAAGTTTATTGCGAAGTATGATTTTGATGGCAAAAGGGCAATGGAGTTAAGGCAGCAGTGGTGGAGTATTGGAATGGCTGAGGAATGGACCTTTCTATTTTATCACGATATCAAGGTTCCCTACTTCACGATGAAAAGTGAATTGAGTGTATAAAGAGTAGTAGTTTTCTTACTACTAGTTGCCTTAAAAAAAAGAGGCTAGCTCTAAAAAGAGCCAGCCGTTGCTAACCTATGAAAAACACCGCGTTGAAATTACATTATAAAAAATTGTATTCAAAACCCTTTTTTCCTGGGCTCTAATTGGCGCTTTTCGACCTGTCTTTTTTGAAATTCCCTCCTCACAAGCGTTTTAAACTCATCCTCTGCTCCAAAGACCCTATTTGCCCGATCTTGGCTGATTACCCTTGTGAAATCCTCTCTATATTTCTTTCTGAGGTCAAGCATTCGCTGCTGTTTCTCAAGCTGATCATTGCCAGTTTTGTCCCTTGCCACGCCTTTTATATCATTTCTGTATTGGTTGAAAACAGGCCAAAATTTTTGAGCCTCATCCGGACTTAAGTTTAGCTCTTTGGTGATAAAGGCCATTTCCATGGCCTGAATCTTTCTAAGATCAGCCAATTTCCTTTCTTGATCTGATTTCAAGGGCTGCGCTTCTACCAATGAAGTGGAGAGCATGATGAAGATAAACAAGTACAACTGTTTCATATTGGATCTATCTAATTATAATTCAATTAGTTAAGTAAATTTTTCTGATCATTTATGTCATTGAGGGTCATGTATTGAGCAATCCCGTTTTCGGAAAGCTCAGTAAGCATCTCCCCAATTGTTTCACTGTCTAGGTCAACTAACGCATTACTCTCAGTTTCTATCAGGTCATCCTTATTGGATTCAATACCCAGGTCTTCATCATAGCTAAGATAGGATTCCACTGCATCAATTGAGAAATCTGATTGAGGAATTTCTTTTGATCCAAGATTAATCTGCTCTCTTTCGGTCCAATCTGAAAAGAAAAATACCGATACCAATAACCCGATTACACAAGCAGCTGCTGCATAGCGAACGATATGGCGTAAGCTGAATGTATTAAAGGTCTGGGTTGTTGGGTGATTCACTTCAAAATCTTGGAAATAGCCCTTTGGTAGGGTATAGGGGTTTTCCTTTTTTATTGAATGAAGCAGGGGAGACAGCAATTCAAGCTCTGACTGTTGGTTCGTGTATTCCTGATGAATACGAAGCCTGATTTTTTCTGGAAAGGTTTGGAAATAGTCTGTCGGGACTAAAAACGGGGTGTTTTTGGGTAGGTCACCAACGGCTGGGCTGATGGCGGATAATTCATTAGCGATATCGACGTTTCTTTTCGTCATAGTGGTTAGACTACTGCTTTTCACATAAGTTTAATGGTGAAGCATATATTCTTCTATTTTCTTCACCGCGTAATGATAGCTTGCCTTCAAGGCCCCTACAGAAGTATCAAGAATCTGACTAATCTCCTCATAAGGCATCTCTTCGAAATACCTCAAGTTGAACACGAGTTTTTGCTTATCAGGCAGTTGTTGAATGGCCAGCTGAAGCTTCCACATGGTCTTATTTTCATCAAACCCACTCTCACTGTATAATGTATTTTCAAGGGATTCGCTCAGGTCATCAAATGATACAGACGCAGTTCTTTTTTGTTTTTCAAGGAAGCTGAGGGATTCATTTACTGCTATTCGATACAGCCAAGTGAACAATTGGGAATCTTCTCTAAAACTTTCCAGTCCCTTCCACGCTTTTATAAACACATTTTGCATGACGTCGTCTGCGTCTTGGTGACTCACAACCATCCGTCTTATTTGCCAATAAATTCGTTCCTGGTATTTTTTTACTATCGCCGTAAATGCCTGATCCCGTTGTTTATCTTCCTTGAAGAGTCGAACCAATGCATTGTCTTCGATGTCTTGTGCCATATTGGTTTTGGTGGGCGATTAGCCATTCTTCAAGCAAATCATTTTTTTCTTGAGATTGACTTTTCTGCGGCAGCAACAATAAATTCTGTATCCAGGCCGTATTTAGTTAATAGTTGTGTTGGGGTTCCACTTTCACCAAAAGTATCTTGTGTTCCAATCATTTCAATCGGAATTGGGAATGATTTAGCAGCAGTTTGTGCAATGCTGTCTCCCAATCCTCCAAGTACATTATGCTCTTCTGCAGTTACGGCACATCCTGTTTTTTTGATGGATGCAATTATTGCTGCGGTATCTAACGGTTTGATCGTGTGGATATTAATTACATCAGCGTGAATTCCTTTTGCTTTAAGTATTCTAGCTGCTTCAATGGATTTCCAAACCATATGTCCGCATGCAAAAATGCTTACGTCTGATCCTTCAGCAAGTGGTTGAGCTTTGCCAACTACAAACGGTTCATCTGGGTTGGTGAAGATTGGCCAGACAGGTCTGCCAAAGCGCAGGTATACCGGCCCCTCATATTCAGCTATGGCAATGGTTGCTGCCTTTGTTTGGTT
>JBILBU010000088.1:0-3536 GCA_044353505.1 Chitinophagaceae bacterium
AACAGAAGTTATGGAATTATTCCCCGGTCAGTATATTCATATTGGTGGAGATGAGTGTCCTAAGACCCAGTGGAAGGAAAGTCGCTTTTGTCAAGACCTTATCAAAAAGCTTGGACTTAAAGATGAGCACGAACTACAGAGTTACTTCATTCGCCGGATTGATAAATTCATCAGTTCAAAAGGCAGAAAATTGCTAGGATGGGATGAGATCCTCGAAGGTGGATTGTCGCCTAATGCTACAGTGATGTCATGGAGAGGTATTTCTGGAGGTATTGAAGCCGCAAAGCAAGATCATGATGTGGTCATGTCGCCCAATGGTGATTTTTATCTTGATTACTATCAGGATGATCCTAAAAATGAGCCTCTTGCGATTGGAGGGTATCTTACGCTAGAAAAATGCTATTCGTTTGATCCTGATTTCCCTGAGCTTACAGAAAAACAAGCTAAGCATATTATTGGGGTTCAGGCTAATTTGTGGACTGAATACGTGAACAATTTTTCGTATGCAGAGTATATGACATTCCCACGAGCATTGGCATTATCAGAAGTTGCATGGTCTGCCAAGACTCAAAAGAATTATCCTGAGTTCAAAAAAAGGGTAAAAGCACAGCTGCCGGCTCTTGATCAGTTAAAAGTGAATTACGCAAAATCATTTTTGAATCAACCCTAGTGATACATTCATAATGACATCCATTAAATAGTTTATTTATGAGATTAATTCTTTTATTAGCCATCATCCTGTTCAACTCTTGTGCTGATCAAAAACAGGTTGATAAGCCAATCGAAAAAAATATTGTTCGTTATGGTATGGTAACTGGTTTGAAGCCCGAGAAGATGGAATATTATAATAAGCTTCATGCAGAACCATGGCCTTCAATTACTAATTTATTAACCGCTTGCAATATTGGCAATTACTCAATTTTCTTACAAAAAATAAAAGAAGAGTATTATCTGTTTAGTTATTTTGAATATTCTGGAGTAGACTATGATGCAGACATGAAAAAAATTGCAGCTGATACCTCCATGCAAAGATGGTGGAAGGAAACAGACCCATGCCAGCTCCCCTTAGAAGAGGCATTGGCTAAACACCAGATCTGGACACCCATGCAGCAAGTGTTTTTTTTAAAGTAAAAAACTACAGAGGCTAAAAAATTCTATTGCGGTAAATTTTGATTTTAGGCTCGGTTATTCGTTTATTTCAATCTATAGCCTAATTAACTGCACTGCCTGAATGGTCCTTTCCACTTCAGCAACCAAGGTGTATTGTCCAGGTTCAAAGTCTATCCCAAATTCATAACTCACATTGGTTAATCCTGAGGCCGCATACACCATCAGCCCATATTGATTGATCACTTTGATATTGATGCTTACTGGGAGTCCTCGATATTTGATAGGGATCAAAGTAAAATAACTTGAACTCGGATTTGGGTATACCCTAATTGCCAGTTGCTTATCTAGCTTTGGAGTTGTTTCTGTTAGAATCGTTACAATCATTTGACTGGTAGTACAGCTGTTTGCATCTTTAGTTGTTACTGTATAGGTTCCGGCATAAATATTACTGAATGTACCAGATAGTTGAAATGGCCTGCCATTAAGGCTATATGAATAAGGACTTGTGCCTCCAGTGGCTAAGGCTGTAATTGTTGTTGGTCTTGTTGCTGAAGTGATTAGTCCAGCGGACAAACTCAGAAGCAATTTACTTGGTTGATTAAGATTAATATACACAGTATCCAGTTGGCCTTCAGCATCACTTAAGATATAGCTATGACTACCCGCTAAGACATCGGTATAGGTTTCTGTACCTATGTAAGGAGGCACACCTCCACTTGCAGATACTATCACTGATGTGCTTCCGCCAAAGCAGCTTATTTTTTGAGATTTAGCTGATGCTCTCAGTATTGAAGGGTCAAATTCATAAACTCCTGCATCGGGTATGCCGATAACTTTATTTCCTTCAAAGTCATTGGCTATCCCCACGTCAACGCCAGCATCAATTGCATTACTCCCTGGGAGGAGGTGAAAGTCCCAGTCTGCTGGAGAACCAGTTGTATCTGTAAAAAGGCCAACCGAATTTGTTACTAACTCTGTTGGGTCTAGGCTGACTCCAACAGTACTGCCACTTGATAGCCTAAATATATTATTTGAGTGACTTATTGCGCCAGCTTGCATGCTATTGATGCCAAAACCAATTCCTGTTTGAAGCCACACTATATTATTTCGAAATTGTACTAAGTTCAGTGCAGAAGTATCTGACATCCAAAACAACTTTTTGGGGTATGCGAATTGAACCTTTGTTTCCACAATTACATTGTTAAAGTATTTCATATTGCTTATCGTCACTTTAAACGAAGAGCTATTATGAAAAACTCCACTGTATCCATTGTTTATAATCTTGTTATAGGCAATTAGATTATTTGTTGCAGTTCCTTGGGCATTGCTTCCTGCCTCAATAAAACCTGAGCAGTTGATTGCTGTATTATTCATGATCTTGTTGTCGTTCATTTGCTGCCCAAAAAATTCTATCGCCCCACCATCATAAGAATAGTCGTAGCTATTTGCCCAACAATCTTCAAGCCGGTTATTTATTATATTATTATCCGAACTTCCTATAACCATTGCGTTGGCGCCATAGTCATCATCCCCGCCAACGGTATTTCTGACCATTCTCAGATTATGGATGTAGTTCCCGAAAATGGTTGTCTTATTAGAGCCATTATTAACTGATATTCCAATACCAACAAGTGTGATGTCGCAATTTCTAATCTGGCAGTTTGGTGAGACATCAAGTATTATCCCATAACTAATCTTTGCTGTTATAGAGTGGTTCTTTGGATCCATCGTATAGTCAATAATTTTTAAACCCTCAACGATAACATATTGTCTGTTTCTTATCACTATTACGTTTGTGGTCGTGTGTGTGAATTCGGGTTTTGTCCCAATTCCATACGCTGTATATACAATCGGATTTTCTAATGTTCCAGATCCACCAATATTCAATGTCCCACTAAACTTTTCGCCACTTTTAAAAAACACGCTATCGCCAGGCATTAATAACTGAGTGCCCTGATTAACTTGAAGAATTGTTTTCCACGGGTTTTCAAAACTCCCGTCAGTCACAGTGGACGATGAGGAAGGATTAGCATAATAATTCTTTGCAAAGGAACTGGTAGATATTAGAAGTAGAAAAAGTGCGAGGTATATATTTAATGAACGGAGGATAGGCTTCATAAAACACGAATTTCATTTCTATTTTATTTGAATTAGTAAAAGTATCTTTCAAATTATCTATGCAATATGATACTCTAGTTTAGAGTGGATGATTGTAGTCACTTACGGGCTCTTTCCATAATTGATTAACCTGTTTGACTAACGACGACGGCATATAAATTTTAATACAAAATATACTACAAGCGATGATCGTTCATTTTTTAAAACGGGAAAGTTCTGTAATTGCAATATTGATGTCTGTATTTTTTTCGGGTTGTTCAATTGCCAAGAATACCTATAATCTATCGAATGATTATATGTTTATTCAA
>JBILBU010000024.1:0-34086 GCA_044353505.1 Chitinophagaceae bacterium
TACCCTGTCCCATCGCTGTTGACTGACTACCACTGGCAGTTGTATTTAATCCCATTGCCGTGGCATTATATTGACTGGCTAGCGAACCCTGCCCCATCGCAATAGCTTGATCTGCGCTCGCTGTTGCATCTAAACCCATCGCTACTGAGTGAGTCCCGAGCGCCTTGCTAGATTGACCAACAGCAAATGATTGATCACCACCAGCACGGGTATTAAGACCCATCGCAACAGAGTGGTTGCCACTGGCAGTATCTGTATTACCCATAGCAACAGACTGTTCACCACTTGCCACAGAATAGTATCCTAGCGCTGAAGCGTGATTTCCACTTGCTTTGCTATACTGTCCAAGTGCAACAGCACCAAACGCACTTGCTGTATCAGCATGACCAGCGACAAAACTATGGTCTCCACTGGCTAGCGTATTTTCGCCAAAGGCACTTGAGTATCTTCCGATTGCAGTACTATCATCCCACTGAGCATCTGACATTCCACCTGCCCTAAATGCTCCCTTTCTAGGCATCCACATCATCCGAACTCCAGCACCTAATATAGAGGGATTACCCGCTCCAAATGTACCGGAAGCAATTAAACCATCGGTGCTCCTAAATATTTTTCTTCCAGAAATGTATTGCTCATCTGTTGTTAAAACACCACCATTTAAACTATCTGCAGGAGCCAAACTTAAAACTCCTGATGCAATTGAAGCGCCAGTTGAAGTAGCAGTTCCACTGATTGCTCCAATCGTTAAACCTGAAGAGTTAACAGCCTCCCAAGCTGTAGTTCCTGAAACTGTAGCAGTCAATACATATCCAGGGGTAACACCAGCGCTATAGATTTTTGCAGCCGTAACCGCACCATCGGCAATCGTAGTTGTAAATGTTCCAGTTCCTGAACCGGTGATGGCTCCTGTAAGCGAAATAGGATCTACTGTTGTTACACCAGGTACTACAGACCACCTCGCAGTTCCATCACCTATAGTTGTTAGAACCAACCCTGCGGTGCTATCCCTATTTGGGTAAGTGATTGTTCCTAATTTCAACTTACCCGAAGTAACAACAGAGTCAATGCTGCTATTACCCAGTTTAATAGTGTTTGATGCCTTAACTTTTGCGTTATAACCAATTGCAGTTGCATTGACTATTAACGAAGAGGCTGTATTTTGATCTGCTTTTGATCCAATGAAGGTATTAGAACCACCTTGGTTAACAGATCCAGCCTCATACCCTAGAGCAGTATTGTCAGAAGTAGCATTTGCAGTCCTATTTATATCTTGTAAGGCAAAACCACCCATGGCTGTGTTTCTTACCCCAGTGCTATTGCCATACATAGCCAAGCGGCCAAACGCGGTATTGCCGCTAGCTTTATTTTGATGTAATGACTGATAACCAACTGATGTATTATCATTTCCTGTATTGTTATTATACATTGATTCCACACCTATTGCAATATTTCCAGATCCAGAGGTATTTTCTACAAAAGCTCTAGCACCAATTGCAGTATTATCAGTTCCGTCTATGTTACTATACATAGCGGTTCCACCAACTGCAGTATTTTGTGACCCCAGCGTGTTCCGATTCAAAGCGTAAGCGCCTATGGCTGTATTGGATGTACTATTGTTTGAAGGAGGAAATGAAAACTGATCAGGTTGTAAATTGTTTGCCAGGGCCCCTATTCCTATAGTTGTATTGTAATCAACATTACCAGCACCTTTTCCAATAGTTATTCCATTTACGATTAAATCAGAACTAAAAGTTTTTGCACCTGCAAAGGTTTGCGTTTCGGTACTCACAATCCCCGGATTGGTTGCATCAGCAGGAGAAAGCACGAGTGTATTAGACACTACATCTACGTATGCACCTGTTGCGGTTGAAGTAAGACTAACTGGACCAACTGTTGTTAAGCTTGCATTATCAAGTGCATCTATACGTGCACTCAAACTCATGGTATCTCTGGCAATACGGTTACTCAACATTAAAGATGTATCAATCGATGTGAGTTTAGTGTCTATTCTATTTGATAGTGAGGCTGTATCAATAGAAGCTAGTTTGGTATTTATTCTATTCGACAATGATGATGTATCTGTTCGGACTCTATTGTTTATTCTATTTGACAATGAGGCTGTATCAGCAGAGTTGAGTTTAGTGTCTATTCTACTTGATAATGATGCTGTATCAGTAGAGGTCAGTTTAGTATTTATTCTATTTGATAAAGAAACAGTATCAGCTCCTGATAATTTCGAATTAATTCTACTAGACAATGAAGCTGTATCTCTCGAAAAACGATTGCTCAACATCAATGAAGTATCACTAGAAGTCAGTTTAGTATTTATTCTATTTGATAAAGAAACAGTATCAGCTCCTGATAATTTCAGATCAATCCTACTTGATAATGAAGCCGTATCACTCCCAGATAGTTTTGAATCAATCCTGATTGATAAAGAAGCAGTATCAAAATCAGATAGCTTCGAGTCAATCCTGCTTGATAATGAGGCGGTATCTATGTACCTCATATACGACTTCAACATCGCTGATGTATCTGCAATATTCATCTTCAGATCAAAGCCAGAAACATTTGTAGCATAAAGCGCAAATGGAACTGTCCAAAACTGTGATGTTCCCATATCAACATACTGCTTTTCAGGATCCCAATTGCTTAGTGGAACCGATGGCGACACCGCAGCCTTTAGATTCAAGTAGTATGGCCCCTGGCTCATGCTTAAATCCTTGATCGATGATGGTCCGCTTAACCGCTGACCCTTTCCGATAACAATCGTAAACACCCCTTCTGCATTGGCGGTAACCACAAAGGTTTCACTGTACACCACAGACCCGTTCGCACTGCCTTCGATGATTGCATCCTTGACATAGATTGTTCTATTGCTCGCAGGATTGCCCTTGGCATCTGTTGCCACCGCCTGAAACAAGATACCATCAGGAATTGATGGTGTCTGGCCTACAGAAACCAGTGATGAGAGAACTAAACCTGCTACAATGATTACCCTTGAAATGTTACGAAGCATAGGAATTAAGATTATAGGATTAATTGATTTTAATAATATTAAGTCGACCCACAGGTGAGCCACCAGAAACCACCTGAAGCGTATAGCTTCCGGTAGTGAGATTTCGCATGGACAGATAAAACCCAGCATTGAGCATACCGATATCAATCACCTTGGTAGCCACTACCCTTCCAGTGGCATCAAAAAGCTTGAGTCCAAGGTTGCTGTTCACTAGAACCTTTACCTTATCAACAGCACGAATGAAGATATCTGTCACAACCGGGTTCGGATAACCGATCAGTTCAATGCTAAAGAGATCAGAAACAATAAAGCAGGTGCTGTTGAACAAGGCCTTGTTAGCCGTTTGCATTGTTTTTACTCCGTTGGAGAGAAAAAAGCATTGCTCAGCATCAATCAACACAGGTCCGCTGAACACAACAGATGTTTGTCCAACGTTACCAATGCTGCCGATGCTATAGGCAGAAGTGATTTGTGCCTTTGAGCAAAAGCAAAAAAATAGAAGAAAAAACGTGTTACTTAACCGAAGTATACGTTGCAGTAACCTGTTGTCCATCTAATAAGTAATTAAGCGTCAGTAAATTAGGTGTCACCACCATGTCGGAATATTGCTGAAACAACAAGCCGGTAGGCAAGTTATAGTACACCTCAAGCAGATCAGTTGGAGAATCCAGCTTCCAAATGCCATCATGAGCATCAGAATCGGTATAGGTGCCGTCAAAATAATAGGTCTTTTCGAATTCTAGTTGGGATGATACCAATCGTTGAGATTGGCCATCGATGGTTAAGGAGCTAAGCTGCCATACTTTATGACCACCCTTGGAGCCAGAGATAAGTAGCTTTTTATCTGTTAGTGGATTAGATTTGGAACATCCAATGATAAAAAGCAGAAGTATGACAAGATGTCTTGATTTTAAATGCATATAAGATTTTTATGAAACCAAAAAATGATCTTAAAAACATATTAAAATTATTAAAAAGTAAAAAAAAGGTAAAAGAAATTATAAAAGAATCTCTCCAACTATTAAACGATGAGAAGATTTTTTTAAAAAAAACAGATACTAAAAGTTTCTAATTTGTGATTTTTTTAAAAAAGGTGGTTGGAGATACCCCTTTTTCCTTTTTAAATGCATTGTAAAAAGTAGCTGATGTGCTAAAACCAGATTCAGCAGCCATGGCTTCGATTGTCATTCTGTCAGACTTAGACATAAATTGTTCGATAAAGTATTGTGTTCTATACCCATTAATCCAGTCACGAAAATTTTTATTGAGCTCATAATTCAAGATATATGAACAATGATGCACAGGGATTTCTAAATGTTCAGCAATGTGAACAATTCTAAAATCCGGATATAGAAAAGGTTTTTCATCAGACATGAATTTTAAAATGGCTGCTATATGGAGCTGCTTTTGTTCCGCATTAAAATATTTGGGTTTTCGCTGTGCAGAAACAATCTGGGGATTTGTTCCAAGTGAAAGTGAATCTACAGTCCTAAACAAGCTGTCTTTTGTGATAAAAATAAATCCATAAAGCACCTTTGGATTGAACATCAAAAAAAGAATAATTCCAATGGTCAGCAATGCAATAAACCCACCGGAAATATTCAAGAAAAGCAGATTAGCAGGGGTACCCTCATTAGCAAAAAAAGCAATTGCAAACCTATTTATCTGCAATAAAAAAAAACTGACAGCAACAAAAACAATCCAACGATTTTCAATTGGCTTCCAATCCCGTCGCTGAATTATTCCGGTATGATAGATGGATTTACCAATGAACACAAAATAGAAAAGATAAAAAAACTGTCTTAAAAAAATAGTTTCTTTTCCGGTAAACAGTCCAAACCTTTCGCTGTAAATGAAAGATTTATTTGACACAATATTTTGGGCAATTGTAGAAGACTCATTGGTATTATAAAAAAACCAGATAACTCCAAAAATTAACAAAAGTAAAAAAGGAATAAAATGAAGAAAATCACTTTTCTTAAATTTATATTGATCTTTTAAAAATGCATTGATGTAGAGAAAAAAGCAAGCTGGGCCAGCAAAAGATATGGAAATAAATAAATTTAATAAAAAAGGAAAATGAATGAGCTGTCCAGAAAAAATAAGAACATAAACAAGGTTGTCAAAGAATCGCGAGATAAAAAAAAATGCAAGTAGCCTGTTCAGAAACCGGTTACCCTTCTTCACAAAAAATAGATGACAAGAAAAAAGAAGTTGAAAAACACTACTTAGTAAAACCAAAAAGTTTACAAAATTCATAATACAGAAAGGATATTGTATGGTGAAAATACAACATATAAAAATCTAGGTGGCTAAAAAAAATTAACGCAATAGCATTTTCTACTTGAATGAAAATAAGCTAAGTTAAATGTGCTTTTTGAAGATCCTTGATGGAATTTGCAACAATTTCAGGGAGGAAAAGTGAAGCATTCCCTTTGTTTCTTATGATGTCACGAACAATTGTTGATGCCACAGAAGTGTATTTGGGTTCGCAGGTGAGAAAAAAGGTTTCAATTGCTGGATCAAGTGTTCTATTGGCATCAGCAATCGTCTTTTCATATTCAAAATCACTAACATATCGAATTCCCCTTAAAATATAATTTGCCCCAACTTTTTTACAATAATCAACAGTGAGGCCCTCATAAACAGCAGCACTTATCTTTGGTTCACCTTTAAAAATTTCCTCAATCCAATGTTGGCGTTGCTCCGGAGTAAACATTGGCGCTTTTCCAGCATTTATGCCTACTGCAACAATGATCTTGTCAAATAAAGGTACTGCCCGATTAATAATGTCCACATGACCCAACGTAATTGGATCAAATGTTCCGGGGAAAAGGCAGATACTTTGCATGATTAAGGGTTTAGGGTCAGCTGTCTTTTCTTCCAGATAAGAGATAGAGCACAGCCATTCTTACGGCAACACCATTTTCTACCTGATCTAATATGATGGATTGTCCACTGTCAGCAACATCGCTATCAAGCTCTACACCCCTGTTTATTGGACCAGGATGCATGATGACTACCTCCTTGGAGAGGCTCTGCAAAAGACGCCTGGTTATCCCATAAGCCTGGTTGTATTCGCGCAATGAAGAGAACAATACTTGATTTTGCCGCTCTAGCTGAATCCGCAACACATTTGCTACATCACACCATTCAAGAGCTTCCTTTACATTATAGGTTACGTTCACATTAAAAGACTCGCGTATATACTTTGGAATTAAGGTAGGTGGACCAGCTAGCGTAACCTCTGCTCCCATTTTGGTGAGCAAATAAATGTTGCTAAGTGCCACACGAGAGTGCATGATATCGCCAATAATTGCCACCTTCTTGCCTTTCAAATCTCCTAGGCGTTCAGTAATCGAAAGTGCATCAAGCAGCGCCTGCGTTGGATGTTCGTTGATTCCATCCCCGGCGTTGATGATGGCTGAAGGTATATGTTTTGCTAAAAAATGAGGAGCACCAGTTGCACCATGTCTCATCACCACCATGTCCACTTTCATGGAGAGGATATTGTTAACCGTATCAAGAAGTGTTTCTCCTTTTGATACAGATGATCCGTTCGCGGAAAAGTTAATGGTATCTGCGCTCAGGCGCTTTTCAGCCAATTCAAAGGAAATTCTCGTTCTTGTGGAGTTCTCGTAAAAAAGATTGACAATTGTTACATCACGCAGTGAAGGAACTTTCTTTATTGGCCTTTGAAGGACGTCTTTAAATTGTCGGGCTGTTTCTAAAATAAGGTTGATATCTCCCGGGAGGAGTTCTCTAATGCCTAGCAGATGTTTTGAACTAAGGTGCATTAGGGAGCGAAGTTAAAGTATTGGGAATAAAAACAAATAATTTTTCATTTTTCGTTAAATGCTGTCGTAAAGAATGACTTTTTTCTCATCTCCCCACATCACCTTGACTTTTTGGGTAACAATGGAATCGATCGATTTACCCACATAATCAGGCTGAATGGGTAGTTCTCTGCTGAACTTGCGGTCAACCAAAATGCACAATTCAACCTTTTTAGCTCGTCCGTGATCAAGTAAGGCATCCATGGCAGACCTGATGGTACGGCCAGTATACAACACGTCATCTATCAGCACAATCTTTTTATTTTCTATAGAAAAAGGCAATTCAGTGATGTTAGGAATTCTAATCTCACCCCTGAAATCATCCCGATAAAAGGTAATATCAAGTTTACCATAGTTGATTTCCACCTCTGGATGAACTTCCTTGATATAATGAGTAATAAAATCACTCACTGGAATTCCTCTGGGTTGGATGCCAATAATACAGGTATCTGTAAAAGGATAGTGTTTTTCGATCAGTTCATGGGCCAACCTTTTTAGGGTAAGCTTGAGTTGATCCTCTTCCATTATGGTTTTAATTCCCTTCATTGCAAAATTATCTGGTACAAATGTATTGATTTCAGCGCAAGTGCTATTGTTCGGGTTCAAGGAAAGGGTAACGGTAGTCTTTGGGGGCATCATAGGTCTCTTTAATTGTACGTGGACTCAACCACCTCAACAAATTAATCATTGACCCTGCCTTGTCATTTGTTCCTGAACCACGAGCACCGCCAAATGGCTGTTGGCCAACTACTGCACCTGTTGGCTTATCGTTCACATAAAAGTTACCTGCGGCATTTCGCAGTACATGGGTAGCTTCTACTATCGCGGAACGGTCTTGAGAAATAATTGAACCCGTAAGTGCATAAGGTGAGGTTTGATCAACTAGGCGAAGGGTTTCACTAAATTTCTTTTCAGGATAAACATAGATGGTCAACACCGGACCAAAGATCTCTTCTCGCATGGTAACGTAGTTAGGATCGGTTGTTTCCAAGATTGTAGGTTCTATAAAATACCCAACTGATTTATCGCAATTTCCTCCGGCAAGCAATTTAACGCTCGCAGATCTCTTGGCCTTATCGATATATACTTTGATCTTATTGAAAGATTTTTCATCAATTACTGCAGTAATAAAATTGCTGAAATCTTCAGAAGATCCCATGTTAAAACTCTTGACACCAGCAATAAGTTTCTTTCTCACCTGAGATGCGAGGTTGGAAGGAATATACGCCCTTGAAGCAGCAGAACATTTTTGCCCTTGAAATTCAAATGCCCCTCTGAGCAATGCTGTTGCAGTAACATCAGCATCTGCAGAAGGGTGAACCATAACGAAATCTTTTCCGCCAGTCTCCCCTACTATACGAGGATAAGAACGGTACTTGCTTAGATTTTCGCCAATGGTTTTCCAAATTTGGTTGAACACTGCGGTTGAGCCAGTAAAATGAATACCGGCAAATTGATGATGCGAAAAACAAACCTCACCTAATGTTGAGCCATCTACATAAATCAAATTGATAACCCCATCCGGTAATCCCGCTTCCTTCATGATGCGCATAAACATTTGAGCGGAATAGACTTGCGTATCGGCAGGCTTCCACACAACCGTATTTCCACACAGTGCAGCCGAGGCGGGAAGGTTTGCACCAATTGCAGTAAAATTAAAGGGTGTAATGGCCAACACAAATCCCTCAAGTGGTCGGTATGTTAATTGGTTGTGTATTCCGGGTGAGCTAATCGGTTGCTGCTTGTAAATTTCACTAAGAAAATAAACATTGAACCTAAGAAAATCAATGAGTTCACAAGCACTATCAATCTCTGCCTGATACACATTTTTACTCTGCCCCAGCATGGTGGTGGCATTCATGTATGGTCGATATCTGTTAGCGATCAAGTCAGCTGCCTTTAAAAAAATAGCTGCCCTACTTTCCCAAGGCATTGCTTCCCATGCATCCTTGGCTTCTAATGCTGCATTGATGGCCATCTTAACATGCTTGGCTTCACCATAATTGAAATATCCAAGAATGTGTTTATGTTGATGAGGTGGACGCATGGCCACTTTTTTGTTGGTCCGAATCTCCTTTGAACCAATATACATTGGAACATCAAGAGATGTGAACTTCAACTCCTTTAAAACTTCCTTGAGTTTGGTTCGCTCAGCAGTGCCAGGTGCATAAGACAGAATCGCTTCATTTGCAGGAAGGGGTAGGCTGTAATGACCATTATTCATGGGTATACTTTTTATAAGTTAGACAGGTTCTTTTTCCATCATCAAATAGGCTTTGATAAAACCATCGAGATCTCCATCCATCACTGGCTGCACATTTCCAACCTCATGATCTGTCCGATGGTCTTTGATCATTTTATAGGGATGGAAAACATAGCTTCTAATCTGACTGCCCCACTCTATTTTTTTCTTGGAGGCATTGTTTGCATTTTTAAGCTCTTGCCGTTTTCTCAATTCCTCTTCATACAACTTACTCTTTAGCATCTTGAGCGCCTTTTCCCTGTTCTCTCCCTGGGTTCTTGCTTGCTGACATTCAACAATAATACCGCTGGGTATGTGCTTAAGCCTTACAGCAGTTTCTACTTTATTCACGTTCTGCCCTCCTTTACCACCGGAGCGATAAAACTCCCAATGAAGGTCTGCAGGCCCTATCTCAATTTCTATAGAATCATCAACCAAAGGATAAACGTATACTGAAGCAAAAGAAGTATGCCTTCTTGCATTGCTATCGAAAGGAGAAATTCTCACCAAGCGGTGAACGCCATTTTCAGCTTTCAAAAAACCATAGGCAAAGGGGCCTTCAAATTGCAATACTGCTGATTTGATTCCTGCACCATCGCCATCCTGCCAATCAAGCTCTGTGACCGTCCATCCCTGTTTCTCTCCATACATTCTATACATCCTAACAAGCATTTCAGCCCAATCCTGGCTCTCTGTTCCACCTGCGCCACTGTTTACTTGCAATACGGCAGGCAATTCATCCTCGGGCTGGTTTAAGGTGCTTTTGAATTCAGCCTCATCTAAGGCAGTCAATGCTTTCTCAAAAGCTGTTTTAACTTCATCTTCAGCGCATTCGCCCTGCTTCCAAAACTCAAACAAAATTGCGAAATCCTCTACCAAGGCCTCAGTGGAAATATATAGATTAAGCCAATATTCATTGAGCTTAATGGTTTTTAGAATCTCTGTTGCGCGCTTATTTTCATCCCAGAAACCAGGAGAAAGTGACGTTTGTTTGTCTTCGCTTATTTTATATTGTCGGTTAGCGACGTCAAAGAAACCTCCTCAAGACGGATAGGCGGTCTCTCATACTTTTAATTTGCTCAATAGTCATACTTCACAAATTTAAATGAAAAGTATCAATGCCAAATCAAAATAATTTATCGCATAGAACCAATAGGCATTTATTTTGTTTACCTTTTTATGATCCAAGCGTACAATTTTCTCTATTCCTGGCAATTGTTTCCTGAAAAAGGCCTGTATGAAAAAGGAGAAAGACCAAAATCCGGCACTTACAAGATATCCGCTACAGATCAGCGAAATCAACTCAATGTTGAGATGAATTGGGTGACTTTTGAAAATCAGGCATTTTCATCTGCTTACGCCATAGATGCAGATGGGGATATTCACGAGTTTCAAGACGAACTGATTGCCGAGCGGTCAAAAGTCAG
This sequence comes from Chitinophagaceae bacterium, assembly GCA_044353505.1. Taxonomy (GTDB): domain Bacteria; phylum Bacteroidota; class Bacteroidia; order Chitinophagales; family Chitinophagaceae; genus Pollutibacter. The sequence continues at coordinate 10,525 of JBILBU010000024.1, forward strand.
CTTTCAAGACAGCATCAACTTTGAAATACTATTGATCACAAAAGAAGAACAAACCCTCAAAATTCTTCACCACATCATGCCAAATGGCTATTTAAGGTTAACTGAGGAAGGATTCAGAGAAGATACAACGGCCTACAAAAACATTTCTTATTACCACAAACAGATGAGCGTTCTGCCTTATGCATCTAATGTTTCCGGAGCTCTGATAAAACCAACGGAAGAGGGTGTAATCCGACATAAGGCCCTAACCGCCATGGAGGAGCAAACAAACATGCAACTGGCGCAGATCCGTCAACAAATAGAGCTGCTCGCCTTACAGGCCCAAGAAATTCAAAGGCGAAAAGAATTGTCTGTACTCATATACAGTGCTAAATTAAATTTCACGCCTGTAATCGGACAGGTTTACTATCTCTATGAAAAAAAGGATGGCAACAATTTCCTATCGTTAGTAAGTCCAAAGGAATGGGGCGCTTCTGGTCCATTTAAAAAAGCGGTAGCATCGGTAAAGCTTCTGGCCGATCATACTTGGATGGAAATTGTTTAGCGGATAATTTTATTTTTTCAATTGGATTCCTATTGGGATTCTGCCTGTAGTTTTTTGATTGCATTGTCTTGTGACCTTAGTTCTCTTACAAAAAAAGGATGCATTAAAAGAAAGGTTGACTTCACCGTAAATGAGATAAAGGTTATGTTGATACCATAATCCACAAATCAGTCATTATCGAACAAGGTTTATTGCATATAAAAGATGTGTTGTGCAAACACAAAAAAGGCCTTCAGCAATGAAGGCCTTTTTAATATTTTGAAAAACTTATTTCACCTCTTCGAACTCTGCATCTGTAACATTTTCAGATCCGGAAGCAGCTGCAGTTTCAGGACCATCAGACTGTGCGCCGGCTTGATCTGCACCTTGGGTAGCATTGTACATATCCTGACTTGCCGCCATCCACGCGTCGTTGAGTTCTTTGGTAGCTGTTTCGATGGAGTCCAAGTCTTGCAACTTGTGTGCGTCTTTTAGTTTAGCAAGTGATGAATCAATCACAGCTCTTTTTTCTGCAGGAATCTTTTCGCCAAATTCTTTAAGTTGTTTTTCGGTTTGGAAAACAAGACCATCTGCAGCATTTAACTTTTCGATGCGTTCTTTTTCAATTTTATCTGTTGCCTCATTGGCTTTTGCTTCGGCTTTCATTGTTTCAATCTCTTCTTTCGTCAAACCACTGCCAGCCTCTATGCGGATCTTTTGCTCTTTTCCAGTTCCCTTGTCTTTTGCACTCACATTAATCAATCCGTTAGCATCAATATCAAAAGTTACTTCAATTTGAGGCACCCCTCTTGGTGCAGGAGGGATGTTTTCAAGATTGAAAATCCCCAATGTTTTATTGTGGGTAGCCATTGGCCTTTCGCCCTGAAGTACCTGAATCTGAACACCGGGCTGATTGTCTGCTGCAGTAGAGAAGGTTTCGGATTTCTTGGTAGGAATTGTTGTGTTGGATGGAATCAAGACCGTCATTACACCGCCCAACGTTTCAATACCAAGACTTAATGGAGTTACATCAAGCAACAACACATCTTTTACCTCACCCGTAAGTACTGCACCCTGAACACCTGCACCGATTGCAACAGCTTCATCAGGATTTACACTTCTATTTGCTTTTTTTCCGAAGAATTTTTCTACAATTTCTTGCACCTTAGGAATCCTTGTGGATCCACCAACAAGAATAACTTCATCAATTTCGGATGCAGACATTCCTGCATCTTTAAGTGCCTTCTCACATGGAGTTAGGCAACGCTCAAAAAGTTTATCCGCAATCTGCTCGAATTTCGCCTTTGTTAACTTTTTTACAAGGTGTTTAGGAACACCATCAATTGCTGTAACATAAGGAAGATTAATTTCTGTTTCTGTTGATCCTGATAGTTCAATTTTTGCTTTTTCAGCAGCCTCTTTCAGCCTCTGCAAAGCCATTGGATCTTTTCTAAGGTCAACATGCTCATCTTTCTGAAACTCTTCAGCAATCCAATCCATAATCACCTTGTCGAAGTCGTCACCCCCAAGGTGCGTATCTCCATTTGTTGATTTAACCTCAAATACACCATCCCCAAGTTCCAAAACCGATACATCAAAGGTTCCACCACCAAGATCAAAAACTGCAATCTTGCTGTCTACATTTTTCTTATCTAACCCATAAGCCAAGGCTGCTGCTGTTGGCTCGTTGATTATTCTTCTGATGTTTAACCCCGCAATCTCTCCTGCCTCTTTTGTAGCCTGGCGTTGAGCATCATTAAAGTAAGCAGGAACGGTTACCACAGCTTCGTTGACTTCATGACCGAGATAATCCTCAGCAATTTTTTTCATTTTCTGTAGCACCATTGCACTTATTTCTTGTGGGGTGTAGAGACGCCCATCAATATCAATTCGTACAGTATTGTTATCGCCTTGGGCAACTTTATAACTCCAGTGTTTAATTTCCTCAGTAACCTCATCAAAACGACGCCCCATAAATCTTTTAACACTGGTAATGGTGTTAATTGGGTTGGTAATCGCCTGACGTTTGGCAGGATCGCCCACCTTTCTTTCTCCATTTTTTAGGAAAGCAACCACACTGGGGGTTGTCCTTCTACCTTCATCGTTGGCGATAACAACTGGCTCATTTCCTTCCATTACGGAAACACAACTGTTGGTCGTTCCTAGGTCAATTCCTATAATCTTTGCCATAATTGATAATTTAGATAACTATGAAGTACAATTGATGTGCCGGTTGTAAAATCAGGAAATCTTGTCAGTTATTGGCACAACAGCATGACAAACAGAAACTTATAGCGCTATTTTAGGATCAAAATGGCATAAAAAAGGAAAAAATGATTGCGATTAGCTTTTTTGTAGGATGTGACGGGAAATCAGATCAGCATGAATTCGTGAGTTTTCAATGAACCATTTGTTGGTTTTAAGCCCACCACATATCACTCCAGCCAAGTAAATACCTTCTATATTGGTCATCATGGTATTTGGATCGTGCAATGGTGTTTGATCCGGATCGGATCCTGTGGCAATGCCGATAGATGACAAAAAATTAAAATCAGGGAGGTACCCTGTCATGGCAAGCACAAAATCATTTGCAATCGTTTCAATGCCATTATTTGTTGAGATATCGATGTCAGTTTCCCTTATGGCCGCAATAGATGAATTGTAAAATACTTTTATTGAGCCTTCGCTGATCCTATTTTCTATGTCAGGCCGAGTCCAGTATTTTACTGAATCTCTGATTTGTTCATCCCGAATGACCATGGTCACTTCAGCTCCCTTCCGCCATGTTTCCATGGCTACATCCACTGCAGAATTGGCAGCACCCACCACAACAATTTTCTGACCATAATAAATATGGGGTTCCTTGTAATAGTGGTGCACCTTGGGCAGATTTTCTCCTATAACATTCAATAGGTTAGGAATATCATAAAAGCCTGTTGAAATGATGATATTTTTGGCCTGATAAAGGGATTTGGATGTTTTGACTGTAAAAACATTGGATGATGGTGTAACGGATTCAACTGTTTCGTATAAAGCCAGGTTAAGCTTCCAGTGCATAGACACCCTTCGATAGTATTCCAGCGATTCCGATCTGGTGGGCTTGGGATTGTGTGAAACGAAAGGAACATTACCAATTTCCAGTTTATCGGCCGTGGAAAAAAAGGTCATGTTAAGTGGATAGTTGTAAAGGGAATTGACAAGGGAGCCTTTTTCAACAATCAAGTAGGACAAACGATTCTCTGTGCAAGAAATACCACAGGCTAATCCGATGGGGCCTGCACCAATAATCAAGACGTCAAGTGGGGGTGCATCTTTCATCATGTTGAAGCCTTGGTTGATTTGAAACTGAAATGTCTTTGGGAGATATAGCTGAACGCAACGACAAACACTGTGGTAATCAATTTTGAAACGGTGGGATAAAGATGAAAATATTCTACCAGAAGTTTGAGAAAAACATAATTGAGCAACAGGCTGAAACATACAGCCAAGAAATACCTGAACAACTGAACCCTTCCGCGTAGAGCCGACTCTTGAAATACGATAAAACGCATGAGCAGGAAGCCTGTTGGGAAACTGACTATAAAAGCCAATAAAAAGGCTGCAATATGTGGACTAATCACCACAAAAGGCAGCACCAACATTTCCTTCTTGAGCAAAAAATTATAGATCAGAAAAAACAAAAGAATATCGAAGATGGTATTGATTCCTCCACATGCCGCATAACGGAAGGTAGTACGATCAAAGAACCTCTTAAACAGAGGATAAAAGAAATCTAAACAGTATTCAATTCGTGTCTTCAATTTGTATGATTTAAACCAAAGAATTGTTGTCATTAAACGTTATAAAATACGTGGCATGTTTTTTTGAAAAAGTTGCGCCAATTGCATGATGAACAGCAATCATCTTTGCGTTGAAGTCACCCACCCATGATAGCTCAAGCTCTCGGTAGTGGCCCAATGAGTGGGCATATTCCTGCAGTTTCATAAAAAGTGCTGATTCAAGCCCTTGGTTACGATAGAGTTCTTTTGTGCCCATGATTACCGCCCGCATACGGGTATGCTTAACCGTCATTTTATTCCACAGGAACCTAAGCTTACCCAATAGATCAAGTTTACCATTCAGCCCTTTAATCAACTCATTAGTATCGGGTAAAATCATAATGAAAGCAACTGGCTCGTTCTCGTTGGTATATGCGAACCATATCAAATTCGGATCCATCACTGGCTTTATCTTCCTGATCGTTTCCTCAATGGTGGCATCGGTAACTGCAGTGAAATGCTCAAAGTCCTTCCAAGCATCATTATACACCTCTTTAAAATCTCTTGAATATTTTGGTATGTCGGAAGTTTCAAGATGCCGAAATGTGTACCCATTGCGTTTGGCCACCCACTTGGATATTTTTATCACTTTCTCAGGGAGCCCCTTTCGAACATCAATGCTATTCGAAATCTGCTCATACCTTACTTTGAAGCCGTATTGTTCAAAAAGTACTTTGTAGTACGGGGGATTATAATTCATTCCGTAAAAAGGCTCTTGAAAGCCCTCAATGAGAAGTCCCCACCACATATCATTCTCCCCAAAATTAATGGGCCCGTTCATCGCCTCCATTCCCATTCCAATAAGCCAAGACTTGGCCTGGTCAAACAACATTTTTGCAGCTAATTGATCATCGATGCACTCAAAAAAGCCACAACCGCCTGTGGGAAGATCTTCTTTAAATGCCTTTTTTTCATTGATGAATGCTGCAATTCTGCCCACTGGATGTTGATTGTCGTCCACTAATAACCAACGGTTGCATTTTCCAAAACTAAAAAAATTGTTTTTTGATGGATCGAACACAGCATCAATATCATTCAGCAATGGACAAATCCAATTGGGATCGTTCTTGTAGATGCTGAAAGGCAGCTCAAGAAATTGACGTTCTAAACTTTTGCCGACTACTTCGATTATTCTCATTGACAGTTGCTAAAGTGCAAAATTACCAATTGGCAGGTAAAGGTTGACATTAAAAGTCTCAAAATTCAGAATAAGCCATAAAAAACATGACCAAACTGGAAAGGAGTATAAAATAAGGGGGAATCGTACATTTGCAACAATCTAACTATTATGCTGAGTACGTTAATAAGGGAAAAAGCCAATGAGGGACTAAATGAACTATTTGATGTTATATTCTCCGAAAAGGATTTTCAAGTTAACCCCACCAAGCCAGAGTTCACGGGAGATTACACGATTGTTCTTTTTTCGCTGATCAAAACATTGAAAACGAGTCCAGATCAACTTGGAAATGCACTCGGAGGATATCTTTTAGAAAAGCACCCAACTTTTTTTATTGACTACAACATCATTAAGGGTTTTTTGAATCTAACAATCAACAACGAGCTCCTTACTGAGATGTTGAACAACCACTATCAAGATCCATGTTTTGGAAAGGCACCTCTGAATGGAAAGAAGATTATGGTAGAGTACTCTTCACCAAACACCAATAAGCCATTGCACCTTGGTCATCTTCGCAATAACTTTCTTGGGAGAAGCATTGCAAAAATATTAGAAGCGAGCGGATACGAAGTGATTAAAACTTGTATTGTCAATGACAGGGGCATCCATATCTGCAAGAGCATGATTGCATGGATAAGGTATGCAAATGGTGCTACGCCTTCATCAACGGGAATGAAGGGCGACCATTTTGTTGGAGAATATTATGTAAAATTCAATGACGCATATAAAATTGAAGTTGAGCAACTCATCCATCAGGGTAAGGATAAAGCCACAGCTGAAAAAGAAGCACCCATCATGCTCGAGGCACAACAGATGCTGGTAGATTGGGAAAAAGGTGTGGCCTCCGTCATTGAACTTTGGCGCAACATGAACCATTGGGTATATGAAGGCTTCGAGGTTACTTATAAAAGAATTGGATCTGATTTTGCAAAAACCTACTACGAAAGTGAAACCTATCTGCTCGGCAAGGATATTATTGAATTGGGATTGGATAAACATGTGTTCAATAAAAAAGCTGATGGCAGCATTTGGATAGATCTTACTGATGAAGGACTTGATGAAAAACTGGTGTTGCGAAAAGATGGAACATCCGTTTATATTACGCAAGATATTGGACTGGCACAGCGGAAGTACGAGGAGTTTAAGATGGATAAGAGTATTTATGTAATTGGCGATGAGCAGAACTACCACATGAAAGTCTTGCAGTTGATTTGCAAAAAACTAGGACTCCCCTACGCAGATGATATTCACCACCTATCCTATGGCATGGTTGAACTTCCAACTGGAAAAATGAAGAGCCGAGAGGGAACAGTTGTTGATGCAGATGACCTCATAGATGAAATGGTTTCTATTGCACGTGAACACACTGAAAACCTTGGCAAGGTGAAAGATTTTTCTCCGGAAGAACTTGTTGCATTGTACGACATGATTGGACTCGGTGCACTCAAATATTTTCTATTGCGTGTAGACCCCAAAAAGAAAATGATATTTAACCCAGAGGAATCCATCGATTTTCATGGCTCAACTGGTCCGTTTATTCAATATACCCATGCAAGGATAAAATCTGTTTTAAGGAAGTCAAGCATTGATAAAGATTTCAAAGAATATAAGACAGCACTACTTGAACCAGAAAAAGAACTGCTGCTCTTGTCAGAGCAGTTTGAAACTGTATTGTTGCAGTCATCAGAATCGCTCGATCCGTCAACACTTGCCACCTATTTATTTCAACTTGCCCAATCGTTCAACTCGTTCTATGCAGCCCTATCGATTGCAAGCGCAGAGAGTGAAGAAAAGAAACAATTGCGACTAAAGATTTCATCCATGGTAGCCACTGTACTTTGCTCTGGGATGGATTTGTTGGGAATTTCAGTTCCTGTAAAAATGTAAGGTCGAAAGTAAAATAATGTGTCGACTAATTAACCCTTTTAAACACTGTGGCGCCAAGTGGAGGAAGTGAAACTTGTATGGTATTGGTGTGATGTTTAGCGTCATGGACTGCAACCAATGGCACTGCATTGATATAATTTCCTGTACCCCAGTATGATGTTTGGTCGCTATTAAAAATTTCTTTCCAGGTGCTTTTTTCATCTACATAAACAACCCATGACAACCGCTCTTGAGGAGTCATGTTTAAAATAACCAAGATCTCTTCTTGTTTCGTCCCCTTTCTAATGTAAGAAACCACTGATTCTTCCCGGTGATTAAGGTCATGCCACTTAAACCCGTCATAGGCGAATTGCTGCTGAAACAGTGCAGGCTCTTCTTTCATCAAATGAGCCAGATCCTTTACACACAACTTCAATCCGGCATGAGAAGCATGTTGCAGCAGATCCCAGCGCAAGGCCGTAGTATAGTTCCACTCATCCGTTTGTCCGAATTCATTTCCCATGAACAGCAATTTTGCTCCCGGGTGTGTAAACATATACGCGTATAAAAGTCTCAGGTTGGCAAATTTCTGCCAATCATCTCCTGGCATTTTATAGATCATTGGAGATTTTCCATGCACTACTTCATCATGACTAAGTGGGAGCATGAAGTTTTCATCATAGAAATAAGCCATGCTGAAGGTGAGCTGATCTTGTTGATGTTTTCGGAATACAGGATCTTGTTTGAAGTAACGAAGCGTATCATGCATCCATCCCATCATCCATTTCATTCCAAATCCTAGTCCACCTTGATCTATTGGTCTAGACACCCCAGGCCAATTGGTTGCTTCTTCTGCAATGGTCTGAACGCCTTTAAAGTCGCGGTACACCATTGCATTCATATCCTTTAGAAAACCGATTGCTTCCAGATTTCCGTTGCCCCCAAATTCATTGGGTTCCCACTCTCCCTCATTGCGTGAGTAATCAAGTTTGAGCATGGAAGAAACTGCATCAACCCGAATACCATCGATATGAAATTTATCAAACCAAAATCTTGCATTGCTAATTAAAAACGACCTCACCTCACCCCGCTTATAATTAAAAATATAACTGTTCCAATCAGGATGGTATCCCTTCCGCATGTCGGCATACTCATAAGTATGCGCGCCATCGAACATGAATAACCCATGGCTGTCATAAGGAAAATGGGAAGGAACCCAATCAAGGATAACACCAATCCCTTCTTTATGAAAGGAATCAACCATGGCCATGAATTCTTCGGGGCAACCAAATCTTGATGTCGGTGCAAAAAATCCAGTGCCTTGATAACCCCAACTGCCATCAAAGGGAAACTCCATAATGGGCATCAACTCAACATGTGTGAAACCCATATCCTTGACATAAGGAACTAGGCGTTCAGCAATTTGCGAATAACTAAAATAGGATTCTTCATCATAAGGATTAGGGCGCATCCAACTTGCAAGGTGAACCTCATATACAGAATAAGGTGAGTCGAGAGAATTGTGTTGCGCTCTGGAATCCATCCAATCCGCGTCCTGCCATTGATATTCAAAATTCCAAGTGATGGTTGCGGTCAATGGCTTTTTTTCCCAGTAATGTGCATAGGGGTCTCCCTTCTGGGTGTGAACCTGACCATTGCCATGAATAAAATATTTATAGATCTCACCCCGTTTGCAATCAGGAATAAAGCCTTCCCATACACCACTGTTATCAGTACGTACAAATAAGCGGTGGGTTCCGTCGGTCCAATTATTGAAGTTTCCAACAACACTCACCGCAGTTGCATTTGGGGCCCAAACAGCAAAGTAGGTTCCCGCTCTACCAAGAACATTGATTTGTTTATTTCCGAAGTAATTGTAGGCGTTATACAGCGTTCCTTGTTGAAAGTTACTAATTACCTCATCAGAAAAAAGAGAGTAATTCCAGACAGCTAAAGTGGTATGTATGAAGTGAACCTCTTCGTAAGGCTTGTTGGCTTCTTGAGGTGTTGATGATTTTCCGGATTGTTTTGGCATGTGGGGGGTATGACTAAATCACAAAGCCATCTGGAATAACTGATCCTTTTTTTACCACGACAATACCGTCTTTGATGGTATACAGAAGATGGTCGGAATCTTGCAAATGTGCCCCCCCATTGATTCTAACATCATTTCCTATACGGCAGTTTTTATCTATGATTGCATTCTTTATATAGCAACGCTCCCCTATGCCAAGTTTTGGAAGTCCATTCGTTACTGAGGCATTCATTTCCTCTAGTGTTTCGTAAAAATCTGTACCCATGATGTAACAGCTGACGATGGTTGTACCATAGCCTATCCTTGTTCTAATTCCAAGCACCGAATTTTCAACACGTGATGCGTTGATGATACAGCCTTCTGCAACGATTGTTTTTTCGAGCGTTGTACCACTGATTTTAGCAGGAGGCAACATACGAGCCCTGGTATACACTGCTTTTTTATTATCAAAGAGATTGAATGCAGGAACATCTTGCGTCAAGGCAAGGTTGGCCTCAAAAAAGGAATGAATATTTCCAATGTCTGTCCAGTAACCCTCATATTGAAAACTTACAACCTGATGCTTGGAGATTGAAAAAGGAATAATTTCTTTTCCAAAATCGGTAGCATCACTAAATTCTTCCTGAAGAAGATCAAAGAGTACGTTTCGGCCAAAGATATAAATACCCATACTGGCGAGATAGTTTCTGCCTTGGGCTTTCATGGCATCACCGGTATCGCTTGTCCAGTCTGCAAGCACATCCCCTTTGGGCTTCTCAATGAAAGAGCTGATGATATTGCCCTCAGTTTTTTTCAAGATGCCAAACTCTGTTGCCTCTTTGGCATTCACAGGAATGGTTGCAATTGAAATATCCGCATTACAATTGACGTGGTTATCAATCATTTCCTGAAAATCCATTTGATACAACTGATCCCCGGAAAGAATGAGTACATGGCTAAAGTCTTGTTGATTGACGTGGCGAAGAGATTGACGAACTGCATCTGCTGTGCCTTGGAACCAGGCTGGATTGTCGGGAGTTTGTTCTGCTGCAATGATATCTACAAAAGCAGAACTGAAGGCACTAAAATGATAGGTGTTTTTGATGTGTTTATTTAAGGAAGCAGAGTTAAATTGAGTCAACACATAGATACGTCCAATGTTAGAATTCAGGCAGTTGGATATGGGAATATCAACGAGCCTATATTTTCCAGCGATAGGAACTGCGGGCTTACTTCTTGTTGATGTAAGGGGAGACAACCTGGTACCAGATCCACCACCTAAAACAATCGCTACAACATTTTTATTCATACCATTGAATTATCTCGAATTTACTGAAAACTTTGATACAGTGTACTATATTCCTCAGCGCTTCTATGCCAAGTAAAATCGAGCTCCATGATCTTTTTACGTAAACTGCGAAATACCTTTTTTTCCTGGTGGAGTTCAAGTGCTCTATACACTGCGTTAGTTATGTCTCCGACAGCAGCATTGTCAAAACTAATGCCGTATCCCTGTTTGTCTGCTAAATCAATCACCGTATCTTTCAATCCGCCAGTCTTTCTAACCAAAGGAATAGTTCCATAACGCATTGCATAGAGTTGATTCAATCCGCATGGTTCAACCCTTGATGGCATGAGTAGAAAATCGGCTCCAGCATACATTTGGTGACTAAGTGTTTCATTATACCCGATGTAGACATCATAATCGCCTTTAGAGAAAGACTTTAACATTGTAAGCTTTGATTCTGTATCGTTATCCCCGCTTCCTAAAATCAGAAAATTCATTTTTCTGCCAATATGATTAAAACTATCAAGTATAACTTGGGGCAGCAAATCGGCACCCTTCTCATGAACCAATCTTCCTATAAAAATGAATAAAGGCTTTTCCTCATCCAATCCGAAAATGTCACAGAGTATTTTTTTATTCTTGGCTTTTCCGGCTTCAAAGGAGGTAATTGAAAAATGTTCAGTGAGATACTTGTCGTTAGAGGGATTCCAGACCTCAACATCTATGCCATTAACAATACCCGTGCATTTTCCCTTTTCATATTCAAAAAGTGATTCTAGTCCATTGCTCATGCTTCTCAACTCACTCAGGTAGGTCTGACTTACCGTTGTCACTTTCCAGGCGCATTTAATACCTGATGCCAAGGGATTGATATTCCCCTGCCATTCCAACAAGCCCCTTTTCCAGCTATCCCACTGAGGCAAATAGGCAACTTTATCCCAGCCAAATATGCCTTGGTATTGTGCATTGTGGATGGTCAGCACGGTTGGAACATGTTGAAGACGCTTGAAGAGGTAGGTATGCATCATCATAAAGGGGATCAAGGCCGTATGATGATCATGAACGTGAACAACCCCCGGTAATGTTTCCCATTGGTTAAGCCAATGTAGTACAGCCAGTTGAAAGGCACAGAAACGTTCAGTATCATCGTCATATCCATATACTTGCTCACGGTCTAGAAGCCCATTGATATCGAGGAGATAGAGTTCAAAACCTTGCGCATCAGACTTTTCTTTAATAACGGTGTAGTCGAACCCCCTACTACCCATGTTCGTGTACCCCTTATGAACCACCTGCCACTCATGAGCATATAAATATTTGGTGCGGTACATGGGCATAACAACTTTGGAAACATGCCCCATTTTATTTAAGAAACGAGGCAGTGAACCGACCACATCCCCCAACCCTCCTGCTTTTGCTATTGGATAGCACTCAGCGCTTACATGTAAAATCTCCATTTAAAACAAACTTGTGATACAATTTATGCATAATAAGCCTTCATTGTATGTGAACAAAAAAAATTTCAAACTAAAGAAATATATCTATTTTGGGAACTCATAAAACAACCCTTGACATGAATCAGCAAACTAAGTGGTCTCAGTTCGGTGTATTGATCATCGTATTTTTCTTTTGGGGCTTCGTTGCCGCATCAAATAGCATATTTATTCCCTTCTGTAAAACCTTCTTTAATCTGGATCAGATCCAATCTCAATTAATAGGTTCTGCCTACTATGGAGCATATTTTTATGGTTCCCTCCTCCTCTATATATTCTCTGCGCTTACTGGCACCGATTTGTTGAATAAAATTGGATATAAGAAAGGCATCATATACGGCTTATTGATATCGGTTGTAGGTGCTGTTTCACTTGCCTTCATTAGTGGTTCGGGAGATGCAACCTTTGGACTAGTTCTTGTTTCTTTCTTTATCATTGCCCTTGGATTTTCACTTCAACAAACTGCAGCCCAACCCTTTGCCATCGCTTTGGGAAGTCCACAGACTGGATCTCACAGGCTGAATATGGCAGGCAGTGTAAATTCCTTTGGAACACTACTTGGTCCGTTGGTGGTGAGTTTTCTTTTGTTTGGAACCATAGCCAGTGCAACGGGTGCATCTATCGAAAATATCCAGACCTTATATTTCTTCCTTGCTGGTTTGTTTATTTTGGCTGCAGTAATTTTTGCCTATGCAAAGCTTCCAAAAACAACCTCTGACGAAAAACTAGAGAAGAGTCCGAAAGCAATGAATATCCTAGTGATTATTGGTATCGCATTCCTTCCTGTTTTATTCTCTGATCTTGTAAAAGAAATCACTGGCATGAACAAGAGTGTCATCATTGCCAGTTCGTTAATCGTTATTCTCGCTATTTTATTCATCTCGATGTTTGCTGCAAAGAAAAATCCAGATGGATGGGGAGCAATGGCTTATCCTCAATTGGTACTGGGCATGATTGCCATCTTTATTTATGTTGGCGTTGAGGTAACCATTGATAATAACTTTGGGGCACTGCTCAAAAAAACCGCCTTTGGGGGTAAGGAAGATTCTGAAATTTCACACTTGATTTCTTTGTATTGGGGCTCGTTAATGATTGGAAGATGGACAGGGGCTGTGAGTGTTTTTAACTTCAGTAAAAGTGTAAAGAGGATTCTTGTCATGGTTGTTCCTTTTGTTGCCTTTGGTGTAATCCTTCTGGTTAACATCATCAAAGGAAATGCCGTAGATGAATTTCTGATGTATCCAATTTGTATTGCAATCGCAGTAGTTGCCTTTCTATTTGCACAAGAGAAGCCTGTTAAATTGTTGCTTACCGTTTCTGTGCTTGGTACAATTGCGATGATTATTGCAATTACCGCTACTGGAATGGTTGCAAACTTTGCCATCATCAGTTGTGGTATCTGTTGTTCGGTGATGTGGCCATGTATATTTTCACTAGCTATTAACGGCATTGGAAAATACACAAGCCAAGGATCAGCTTTCTTGATTATGATGATTCTTGGAGGAGCTATCATCCCCCCGATGCAAGGAGCAATTATTGATATGGAAATCAGCAGAGATCCTTCAATTCATACTTTTACACAGCTATCGTATGTCGTGCCCCTGGTTTGTTTTGCATACCTAGCGTGGCATGCCCTCCAAACAAAATCAGTTTTGGCCAAACAGGGTTTAGATGTTGACGCACAGGTAGAAGCAAATCACTAAAAAAACTCAATTAAATTGTAACTTTAGCAGCCACTTCTTCAGTGGCTGCTAACATTAAATAAATGAAAAACTCATGAGTGCAAACGCTCCACTGGCTATAGGAATTGACATTGGCGGTACTGGAACAAAATTTGGGATTGTCGACAGAAATGGAAATGTGCTGTTTTCTGGTGAAATATCAACCAAGCAACACAAGGATATTGAGTCTTTCATCAACGACCTGTATAAAAATCTTTCAGTACTTATAGAAAAGGCTGGCGGAATTGGTCGGTTCAGTGGTATCGGAATGGGCGCACCCAACGGAAACTTCTACACAGGAACAATTGAATATGCAGCCAATCTTCCTTGGCAAGGCATCATTCCAATTGCCAAACTCATGCAGGATAAGTTTAACATGCCGGTTACCCTCACCAACGATGCCAATGCCGCAGCAATCGGAGAGATGATGTATGGTGCAGCAAAAGGCATGCGCGATTTCATTATGATTACGCTTGGAACTGGTGTTGGAAGTGGTATTGTTGCAAATGGCCAGGTCATTTATGGTCATGATGGATTTGCAGGTGAGCTTGGTCACATGATCATTATACCAGATGGAAGGTTACATGCAGGAACTGGTAAGCGCGGTTCCTTAGAGAGCTACGCTTCAGCAACCGGTGTTACGCTCACTGCGATTGAGTTTCTGGAAAATAGCAAAGAAGATAGCTTATTAAGAAATATTGATAAAGGATCAGTCGATTCAAAGGCAGTATATGATGCAGCAATTAAGGGAGATAAACTGGCGCTGGACATATTCGAATTCACAGGCAAGATGCTTGGATTGGCCCTTGCTAATGCTGTCATGTTTAGCAGTCCTGAAGCAATCATATTATTTGGAGGACTCACCAAAGCGGGAGACCTCATTCTCAAGCCTACCAAAAAACACATGGAAGACAACCTTATTCAGGTATTCCAAAATAAAGTAAAAATTCTAATCAGCCATTTGAAGGAATCAGATGCCGCCATCCTGGGTGCGAGTGCTCTGGTGTGGGAAAAGAATTAAGAAGCAACACTTCTTATCAGTAAGGATTAATGGAGATTAAGGAAAAAACTAAAGAGATAAAGCCTTTCGTTCTGTTTCCCAAAGTTTTCTACCATAGCCAGGGAAAACATGCTTTTCACTGTGGTATGACGACCTGACTAAAGGTCCACTTTCAACATAATCAATTCCTAGATTGTAGCCAATTTCCTTGTACTCCATGAATTCGTCTGGATGAACGAATCGATGAACGGGGAGATGCTTTCGGGTGGGCTGAAGATATTGCCCTATTGTAACTACATCAATTCCATTATCAGCAAGGTTGCGCAATGTTTGAATAACCTCTTCTTTTTTCTCCCCTAGACCGAGCATGATGCCCGATTTGGTTCTCATCCCTCCGGTCTTTAGTTTCCTCAATACCTCCATGCTCCTCCAATACTTTGCTTGGATTCTAACTTTTCTGGTAAGCTGTTCTACCGTTTCTATATTATGCGACACCACTTCAGGTGCTGCATCGATGATTCTTTGTATCTGATCATCAATGCCCCTAAAATCAGGGATAAGCGTTTCTAGAGTTGTATCAGGATTCAATGATTTAACTGCCTTGATGGTGTTGCTCCAAATAATACTACCTCCATCAGCAAGTTCATCACGATCCACTGAGGTAATTACAGCATGCTTTACCTTCATCAGATGAATGGCTTCAGCTACACGCTGAGGCTCATCCCAATCAACGGCTTCTGGCCTTCCTGTGGCAACTGCACAAAAGCCACAGCTTCTTGTACAAATATTCCCAAGAATCATGAACGTTGCAGTGCCTGCACCCCAACATTCTCCCATATTTGGACAATTCCCACTCTCACAAATGGTATGCAGCTTATGTGTATCTACAAGGGAGCGAACTTGACGGTAACCCTCTCCAATTGGCAGCCGTACACGGAGCCAGTCGGGTTTTTTTTGTACTAAACTAGGGACGCACCCTACTGCAGCTTGATCACTCATGAGAAAAATAAAGAGTAAAGTTACATCACTTCCTGTTACCAAAAACCAATCCTATATACCCTGTTGGAAAGAAAGATCTTCCCTCTACATCAACCATTTGTACAACTTTCTGTGAATAATAATCAAATCCAAAACCAAACTCAATGGCAGAAACCGTATGGTTAAATCTTCCCCAATCAAATCGGAGTCCTGCCTTTGCATAGCCCCCCGGAATGAACTTTATTTCATTCCACCCATTTTTCAATCCGGTTCCACCAACAATAGCAGTAGGGTCAAGAAACTGATCATGGTTAGCCTCTGAATATTTTATTGTTACAATGCCTTCATTGGTATTGAATTGCATGTAATAGGGCCTGGCAAGCCCAGCAGAAAATCCACCAATGAAAACACCATATACACCAACGCCATTCTTGTTTCCTTTTCCTCCAATCATAATCTGTTGCCCTACCCCCAGCCTTGACTGATAAAAAATATTTTGTTTGGCAAAAACAAAAGGTTTGCTAAAAAAGGTAAATCCAAAGTTGGATTCAGCAGTGGTTTGCTTTTGCTCCTTTACATGTTGTTTCTCGCCCAGCTCAAACTGAAAAATATTTGTTTTGTATGCCGACTTCACTTTTCCCCTTTCAAACATGATGCCATACCCATCATGATTCATTTTTAGTCCAACGATGGTATGCTTTGAAAATGAAGCAATACCCTCTTCTTCCTGTCGGATCATGTCGTTGATGCGAATGCGCTTATCCGTTTTTTCCTTGAATTTTCTTTCCATCCTCGGGTCGGGGATACGCTGAGCCATGGCAATCTGAAATAGAAAGGAAGATAAAAATAGAAATGCGATATGTTTAAACATAGTACGTATATGTTATGTAAATTTATATAAAAAAAAATGACATCCACTGTATCTTATTGCGGCGAACTTAGAACTTTAGCAACCCATTTGCAATCAGGATCTACATTCGAGACAGATGCCCCGACAGACAACCAAGGTAAAGGAGAGCGGTTTTCTCCCACAGACCTCATTGGCACCTCATTGGCTGCCTGTATGTTGACCACAATGGCAATTAAGGCCAAAGACCTAGAGGGTAGGCTCAAGGGGGCAGAAGCCAGCACAGAAAAGATCATGACCTCCTTGCCAAGAAAAATAGGTGGGATAAACATACAGTTCAACTGGACAGCCGGAGTGAAATTTACGGATGAAGAAAAAAAGCGGCTTGAAGATATTGCATGGTCGTGCCCAGTGAAAGAAAGCATTCATCCTTCCATCCAACTTCATGTAGATTTCAATTGGCCCAATTGATCTCTTGGCCGCGTACACATTGTTGGCAAAGCCCTTGACTACAAAAACATTGATGCAGCTCAAGTAAAGACTGAGATTCAAATGCCGTGGTGGAAAGAAATCCTGCATCAGAAAATTGGTCAAGAATTGAGTTGGACTCTGCGTTTATGGATTGCATCCAACCCATAGCCCTTTCCCTATAGAGCTGGTTTCCGATAGACCTTGAATAAGCTACTAAGATTGGTACAACCACATTGATAATTAAACTATTCATTAAAGTGGTACCAGGCAACTTGTTTTGCCGTGGCCCCAGGGCATCAAATGTTGAATGATTTTCCCAGTAGCAACTGATCCCTGCTCGTAAAAAAGCATGAAGATCTGAATGATGTTGGGCATCAATAAAATATCTAAATATATGTTGCCGGTGGTGATATAAAGAGGCAAGCTGAGAAATACGAATGGTTGGAAAATTATTGGGTCTCATGCGAAGAAAATTTAGTGGGTTGGCAATACCCACTAAACCGAATTTATGTTTTATCAATTTGTAAGACGCACTGAGCCGCTGGGGATATTGATCTCGCCATGGTTGATCAAGTAAGCCCGATTGCCCAAACAACAATGCCTCCAACATGTGCAGATCATACTTATACGTGCGAACTAAATAAAAGGGAATTGATCTTGCCAGCGCATAAAATGAATCGGCATTAACCCGATACCCAAATCCCTTCACCATCAACAACCAAGTTGCAGAATCCCAGTCGCCTTTATACAGATCAAGACATTCAAGAACTTGATTCGCTTTATGTTCTATTCTTTTATTCCCAAGCATTGATAACCATGAATACACATTCTGGGAAGGAGGCGAAGTTGTAAGACCGCTACACCTGATTTTGCTTTTGGCAAAAGGCATTAAAATTGAATCTGACTTAGGAGATATACCGATTATACTACTAAGCTCCAATACGGGTGCATGATCGAAAATGCTGCTATCATGTATCCATACAACGTGCAATATAACATTGCGATACTTACTGTCATGATGATGCCCATGCAGATACCAATCAGAGGTACGAACATGCAATTCAACATGACCAACCCATTCATGTTGATCTATCATGATGCGTGCCAAGCTAAAATCAGGCCCTTGGTCTTTATTGAGTTTACCTTGAGTGAATACAACTAAAGGCTTTCCACAGGTTGTAAAAAGGGGATGTTTAGGAAAGTCTTGTTGTTCCCAGATCAACTGCAATTGATATTCCTTCATCGCAGCAAAATAATTCGATGCTGAAATCCAAACATGAGAATAGAACAGGAATAAAAAAAGAAAATAACAGGAATTAGAAAATGAAAAACTCCTTATTCAGGATGTTTACCACCCTACTGATGGGAAGGCCCATTACATTATAAAAATCACCTTGGATAGATCGAATACCAACGACACCAATCCACTCTTGAATAGCATAAGCTCCCGCCTTATCATATGGCTTATAGTGATCCACGTAATGAACAATTTGCTCTTCAGAAAGGTCATAAAAAGATACATAGGTAGTATCATAAAAAGAATGTTCAATTTTATCATCAGTGATACAAACTGCTGTAATTACGCTATGGGTTTGACCAGAAAGCCGCTTTAAGATATCAATGGCATCACTGCGGTCTTTGGGTTTACCGATTACTTTATTTTCGAGTACTACAATGGTATCTGCAGAAATTACCACTGAAGAAGACCGCCTATCTTCAATCATTTTAGCAACAGCCTGATTCTTCTTTTTTGCGATATGCAAGGCCACATCGGCAGGTGCATCAGCTTCATCAAAGGATTCATCAGTATCAGAGACGATGACCTCAAAGGGTAGTTCTGCCCATTCAAATAGATTTTTTCTGCGGGGAGAACCGGAAGCGAGAATTATTTTTTTCATCCTAGATGGTAGTAATATAGAATCATCGACAGTATACCAAACAACATGAGCCATTTAAGGTCTCGGCTTATGGCACTATATTGATTATTGCTAGAGGCCTTGCTCAACTTAGAAATAAAGCCAAGTAAATACTTTAGCAATAAAAAAACAATAAAGATAAAAATCAGTATCCATTGTTGCATAAGGGCGTAGACCATTATCGCAGCAAGCGACCAAATCAGTACTATTACCCAAACCGAAACAAAAACTTTTGTAGGCATCATTCCCCAAACGATGGGCATTGTCTTCGCTCCGTTTTTTCTATCGCCCAATTCATCTTCACTGTCTTTTACAACCTCACGAATCAAAGAAACGATAAAGGCAAATCCAGAGTAAAGTACAGCTCCCTTGTATATGGCAATGATTGCAGCATTGCTTGATGGAAGTAAATCTCCAGATAACCATTGAACCTCCGCAACAAAAAGTACAAAAACCACCCAAGCGGTGAGCAGAGAAATAATAATATTTCCAGTAAGAAATTTCTTTTTAAACGTGGTGGAATAAAACCACAAGAGCAACACACAAAAGATGTTAGCAACCAGCAGCAGCGGGTTTCTGATATTCAAGGCAACGACCCCAGTTAAAACGAGCCCTAAAAAAGAAAAAAGGGAATGAAAAAACATGGCCCACCTCCTATTGATATACCGATCAATTACAATTTTTGAGGGCTTATTTAACCTGTCGATGTTTAAATCAAAGTAATCATTGATAATATACCCTGCCGCAGCGATGAGTACCGAAGCAGTTACAAGAAGAATCAGATTGTTGATTGTTAATTCGGGAGTTTGACTACCATACTTAGCATAAGCGGGGCGCACAATACAAAAATAAAAAAGTGACTGTGTAAGGATGATGAACAGCAGGTTGAGATACCTAATAAGTCGAAAAAAACTATAAATGATTTTCATGTGAAGTTTACTAAATGCTTTGGACATCACTAATGTGTGTCCATTTACCTTGAACACGCAATACTTTTTCAATCACATCCCGTACACAACCATTGCCGCCTGATTGGGTAGATATATAGTCGGCCGACGCCCTCACTTCAATCACCGCATCAGCAGGACATGTTCGAACTCCAGCAATTTCAAACGCTTCAAGATCTGGAATATCATCCCCCATAAATAAGACCTCCTCTTTTTGAAAAGAAAATTCATTCATGAGTTGTTTGATCATCTCAGCCTTAGAGCTTACTTTATCATAAAACCGATCAACGCCTAGAATAGATAACCTGTTTTTTACAGGTTCGCAAAAAGAGCCAGTCATTACCGCAATCACTAAACCAGATTTAACAGCGAGTTGCAGCGCAAAGCCATCTTTGATGTCCATTTCCCTTACCCATTCATTATTTGGCATAAGCAATAGCTTTCCATTGGTAAGTACCCCATCCATGTCAAAGATGAGCAAGCGGACCTGAAGAAATTTATCGAGAAGTTGCATATTGATATATTTTCAAAGTTAATTGTTTCAATACAATAACAAACAGCCATGGAGGCATATTACGCGTATCTTTGCGCATCAATATTAAAAAAGAAATGAAAACAGCACAAAAGCTGGCAATTGCTTTACTAAAATTAAAACTACAGGTCTCTTCATCAATATCCCTGAAATGGGGAGCAAGAGTTGCTTTTGGTATTTTTTCAACACCATTTCGGAGACCACGATCAGTACCTCCCCCAATTTTTACGGAGGCCGATGAGTTTAATATCATCGTGAATGACCTTGCAATTGCTGGATATCGATGGAATCATCAATCTCCAAAGAAGATCTTAATCTTGCATGGGTTTGAATCAAGAGCTTACAATTTCTACAGGTATGTTAACCCGCTTTTAGAAAAAGGGTTTGGTGTATACGCTATGGATGCAAAGGCCCATGGAAAAAGTCAGGGGAAAACAATCATTGTACCTGAGTATACCAGCATGATTGAAGTGCTTGAAAGAACCTATGGGCGATTTGATGGCTTCGTATCCCATTCTTTTGGTGGAATTGCTTTATCCCTTTTTCAAGAAAAGCATAACAACCCTGAAGCAAAACTGGTCCTTATTGCACCTGCAACTGAAACATCAAGTGCTGTGGCGCGCTTTTGCAAATTCTTTTCTCTTGGCAACAATTTAAAAGAAGCCATTTTTAAACTGATTGAAAACAAATCAGGAAACAAAGTATCCTTTTATTCAATCAAAAGAATAGCCCCTTTGCTTCCTAATCCCATTTTATGGATTCATGACAAAGACGATGATATCACCCCCCTGGATGACGTAAAACCAATTATTGAAACAAATTTGCCAAATATTGAGTTTATGATCACCAGCGGCATGGGTCACAGGAAGATATATAAGGATAATCAAGTAGTTAAAAAAGTAGTCGATTTCATCAGCTAACCAATGTTTAGAACTATTTTTTCTACGCTAGAGGGTTTTAAATCACCATGTTTTACGGTGTTTCCAGCTTTTTTTTTTCCTCTAAAAGATTTTCCTTTACTATGGCAAGTGTAAAAAATCATTCGCTTTACCTTATTATTGCATCTGTTTTACTGGGAATAACCCTAGGATTTAAGGTAAAAATGGAAAATAACTCCCAATAAGAGAAAAGAAAATGGCGAAAAACCTACTGATAGTTGAGTCACCAGCGAAGGCAAAAACGATAGAAAAGATCTTAGGATCTGATTTTGAAGTGAAAAGCTGCTATGGTCATATCCGTGACCTGGCCAAGGATGCGATGGGAATAGATATAAACAAAGGTTTTAAGCCCAAATACATCGTTTCTGAAGATAAAGAGAAAGTGGTTAAGGAGCTTAAGCAGCTTGCCAAAAAATCTGAAGAAGTATGGCTAGCAACGGATGAGGATCGTGAGGGTGAGGCCATCAGCTGGCATTTGTGTGAAGTGCTTGGACTTGACCCAGCCACCACAAAAAGGATTGTTTTCCATGAAATTACCAAACCAGCGATACAGTCTGCCGTTCTAAAACCAAGAACAGTAAACATGAACCTGGTAAATGCCCAACAGGCAAGAAGAATACTCGACAGGATTGTGGGGTTTGAGATATCTCCTATTTTATGGAGAAAGATGAGCATGAGGAATAACCTCAGTGCAGGTAGGGTGCAGAGCGTTGCGGTGAGGTTGATTGTAGAGAGAGAGAGAGCGATTAACGCTTTTGCTTCAACCGCAAGTTTCAAAATTGAGGGTTTTTTCAAAGCTAAAGATATCAATGGCAAACAGGTTGTCTTTAAAGCTGAAGGTTCAAAGAAGAATACCCACGATGATGCAGAATCATTTCTGGAAGGTTGCAAAAGTGCCCAATACAACGTCATTGACATACAGAAAAAACCAGCCAAAAAAACGCCAGCAGCTCCTTTTACGACCTCTACCCTTCAGCAGGAAGCCAGTAGAAAACTTGGCTATGGTGTAAGCAAAACCATGCTTCTTGCGCAAAAGCTCTATGAAGCTGGTCATATTACTTATATGAGAACGGATAGTGTGAGCCTAAGTGAAACCGCGCGAACCGACATCTCACGCCAGGTTACAGATAGTTATGGCAAGGAGTATCTTCAGTTGCGTAAATTCAAGAATAAAAATGAGTCTGCTCAAGAAGCGCATGAGGCTATCAGACCAACCTACATGGAAAAGCAGCATATCGATATTGCTGATGGACAGCGTTTATACGACTTGATTTGGAAAAGAACCATGGCTTCTCAAATGGCCGATGCGGAACTTGAAAAAACAATTGCAGAGATATCCATTTCAACTCAAAAAGAAATTTTAAAGGCTGAGGGTGAAGTGATGAAGTTTGAAGGTTTCCTGAAGGTATACAATGAAAGCAAAGATGATGATGAAGTAGATGATGAAGAAGAATCTACAGAAGGAATGCTTCCACCGCTTGAAAAAGGACAAAAGCTTGAATTAAATGAGC
Source organism: Chitinophagaceae bacterium (assembly GCA_044353505.1). Taxonomy (GTDB): domain Bacteria; phylum Bacteroidota; class Bacteroidia; order Chitinophagales; family Chitinophagaceae; genus Pollutibacter. The sequence goes on from JBILBU010000024.1 coordinate 33,565, forward strand.
TAAAAGCAACCGAAAGATTCACCAGAGCTCAAGCCAGATATACTGAAGCCTCTTTGGTAAAGAAACTGGAAGAGCTTGGAATTGGTCGCCCTTCTACTTATGCCCCAACCATATCTACCGTACTTAAACGTGGCTATGTTGAGAAAAGGGATAAGGAGGGTACTAAAAGAGACTATCGGGTTATAAAATTAGTCGGCAATACAATCAGCAAGGCAACCGAACAGGAAAATACTGGTGCAGAAAAATCAAAACTATTTCCAACAGATTTGGGATCAGTGGTTACCGATTTTCTGTTGCAACATTTTGTTCATGTAATGGATTACGGCTTCACGGCAAAGATTGAAAGTCAGTTTGACAACATCGCAGATGGAGAAGAAAACTGGAGCAAAATGCTCAAAGATTTCTACGAGCCTTTCAAAAAGGATGTAGATCATACCATGGAGAAAGCCGAAAGAATAAGCGGTGAACGAGAGCTCGGACATGATGCTGTTTCAGGAAAAAGGGTAATTGCACGCATGGGCA